>NZ_JBOHHW010000045.1:0-40872 GCF_050725575.1 Sphingomonas sp.
CGCACCATATTGGCCGTGGCACTGGGCCGCCAAAATGTGGTACATATCGGCCTGACTGATCCCGATGCAGCCAAAAGGGTGAGCGAAGCGCTTCACCGCTGGCTGCATTTCATCGGCCCTGACCCATCTTCCGTGCCTTGCGAAACGGCCTCGCAGGGCGCATCGCCGTCTGAATCCGGAAGCGGAAACGACGGCGACGAACAACAAAACGATCCGGCCGACGAGAATTACGAGGAATCCGAGTGAGCGATACGGACAACGAGAAGCCGAAACTGGTCATGCGCGCACCGCTGGGGGTGAAGCGCACGGTTGAGACCGGCCAGGTGAAGCAGAGCTTCAGCCATGGCCGCCAGAACACCGTCCAGGTGGAATTGAAGCGCCGCCGTGTCCTCGGCCCGGCAGCAACTCCGGCGGCACCGGTCGCCGAGGAAACGGCCGCCCCTGCCCCAGTGACCCCGCCGCGGCCCGCCCCGCCGCCGCCCGCTCCGGCATCGCCTGCCAATTCGCTGCTGTCGCGGCAGGAGCTTCAGGCGAAGCTGCTGCGCGAGGCTGACGAATCGCGCATGAACGCGCTGGAGGAATCGCGTCGCCGCGAGGAGCGCGAGCGCATCGAGGCGGCTGAGGAAACCCGGCGTCGCGCCGAGGAAGCACGCCTTGCCGGCGATGCCCCCGACTCGCCCGCAGCGCCCGAGCCAGCTCCAGCCCCTGAGCCGGCCTCCGAACCGACTCCGGTCGAAGCCGCTGCACCCGCGCCTGCGCCCGCTCCAGTGGCCGCTGCTCCGGCGGCACCCGTTGCGGCACCACCGCCACCTCCTCCTCCGCCGCCGCCCGCGCCGATCGAGATCACGCTCGACCCGAGCATGCCCGCACCGCGCCGTTTTACCCCGGTCGCGCGACCCGAACGCCCGCGTCCGCCACCCCCGCCGCCGCCCGCTCCGGCAGCGCCGGCGCCGGCTGCGACCGCCAGCACCAACAATAACAACGCCGCACCGGCGCCCGCCGGTGCCGGCACCGGCATCAAGCGCGCCGGAGAAACCGTGCCGCGCGCCGCCTTGCGCGACCGCAAGGGCGATGATCGCCGCACCGCCGGCAAGCTGACCGTCAACCGCGCGCTCGGCGATGGTGACGGTGCGCGTGCCCGCAGCCTCGCGGCGCTGAAGCGCGCCCGCGAGAAGGAACATCGCCGCATGGGCGGCCCGCGCGAAGCGCAGGCCAAGCAGATCCGCGATGTCGTCGTGCCGGAAGCGATCACTGTGCAGGAACTCGCCAACCGCATGGCGGAAAAGGGCGCCGACCTGGTCAAGGCATTGTTCAAGATGGGCATGCCCGTCACGATCAACGCGACGATCGACCAGGACACCGCCGAGCTGCTGGTGACCGAATTCGGCCACAACATCACGCGCGTCAGCGATTCGGACATCGATCTCGCGATCGAAACCGATGCCGATGCCGAGGATACGTTGCAGCCGCGTCCTCCGGTCGTCACGATCATGGGCCATGTCGATCACGGCAAGACGAGCTTGCTCGACGCGCTGCGCGGCACCGATGTCGTGAAGGGCGAAGCCGGCGGCATCACTCAGCATATCGGCGCCTATCAGGTCACGCTGAAGGACAAGTCGAAAGTCACTTTCCTCGACACGCCGGGCCATGAGGCCTTTACCGAGATGCGCGCGCGCGGCGCCAATGTGACGGATATCGTCGTGCTGGTGGTTGCCGCCGATGACGGGCTGAAGCCACAGACGATCGAGGCGATCAACCACACCAAGGCGGCGAACGTGCCGATGATCGTGGCGATCAACAAGATCGACAAGCCCGATGCCAATCCGCAAAAGGTGCGCGAGGCGTTGCTGCAGTATGAAGTGATCGTCGAGGAAATGTCGGGCGACGTGCAGGATGTCGAGGTTTCGGCACTGCAGAAGACCGGCCTCGACGAACTGGTCGAGAAGATCCAGCTCCAGGCCGAACTGCTCGAACTGAAGGCCAACCCCGATCGCGCCGCCGAAGGCACCGTGATCGAGGCCAAGCTCGACAAGGGTCGCGGCCCGGTCGCGACGATCCTGGTCAATCGCGGCACGCTCAAGGTCGGCGACATCTTCGTCGTCGGCGCCGAGAGCGGCAAGGTCCGCGCGATGACCAACGACAAGGGTCAGCAGATCAAGGAAGCCGGTCCGTCGATGCCGGTCGAGGTGCTCGGCCTGTCCGGCGTGCCGCGTGCCGGTGATCCGCTGTCGGTGGTCGAGAATGAGGCACGCGCCCGTGAGGTCGCGGAGTATCGCCAGAGCGTGATCACCAACAAGCGCACCACTTCGGCTCCGGCGAGCCTGGAGAGCATGTTCTCCGCGCTCAAGGACAAGCAGGCGATCGAGTATCCGCTGGTGGTCAAGGCCGACACGCAAGGGTCGGTCGAGGCGATCGTCGCGTCGATCAACAAGATCTCCACCGACGACATCAAGGCACGCGTGCTGCATTCAGGTGTTGGCGGCATCACCGAGAGCGACGTGACGCTGGCCGGTGCCAGCGGCGCGCCGATCATCGGCTTCAATGTCCGCGCCAATGCCAAGGCACGCGAGATCGCCGAACGCCAGAAGGTTGCGCTCAAATATTATGACGTGATCTATGACCTGATCGACGAGATTCGCTCGGGCATGGCGGGTGAGCTTGGCCCTGAGGCGTTCGAAACGGTCGTCGGCCGCGCCGAAATCCGCGAGGTCTTCTCGGCCGGCAAGCATGGCAAGGCGGCGGGTCTGCTCGTCACCGAAGGCATCATCCGCAAGGCGCTCAAGGCGCGCATCACCCGCGAGGACGTCATCATCTATCAGGGCGAGATCGCCTCGTTGCGTCGCTTCAAGGACGATGTGGCGGAAGTCCGCGCGGGCCTGGAGTGCGGCGTGACGTTCACGCAGAACTTCGTCGACATCAAGCCGGGCGACTTCCTCGAAACCTTCGAGGTCGAACTGCGCGAACGGACGCTGTGACCCATCATCCTCTCCCCTCGCGGGGAGAGGGGGTAGGAATGATATGAAGTCAGCCGAAACACCCGAAGCCCGCTCCGTCCGCGTCCTGCGCGTCGGCGAGCAGATGCGTCACACGCTGTCGGACATCCTCGCCCGCGGCGATGTGCATGATGAGACGCTGGCCAAGCATCTCGTCACCGTGACCGAAGTGCGCATGTCGCCCGACCTGCGTCACGCGACGGTGTTCGTGAAGCCATTGCTCGGCAAGGACGAGGACGCAGTGCTCAAGGCGCTGCGCACTAACACCGCCTATCTGCAGCGCGAAGCCGCCGCGCGGGTGAAAATGAAATATGCCGCCAAGCTGAAGTTCCTCGCCGATGAGAGCTTCGACGAAGGCAGCCATATCGATCAACTGCTGCGCACACCGCATGTGGCGCGCGACTTAGACAGCGATTGACATCATTATTGGTAAGACACATCTTACCTCGATGAACGCGCAGACGACATTGTCGGAAAAAGGTCAGGTCGTCATCCCCAAGGATGTCCGCGATTCACTGGGCCTTGTGCCCGGACAGCGGCTGGACGTTATCCGCTCCGGCAATGGTGTTTTTCTCCGGCCTGTGCTTGAAAAGAGCGGGCGCTCTACCGTCGAGATACTGGCGCGACTGCGTGAGATCAGACCGCCTTACCATGGCCCGCCGGCAACGATTGAGGAGATGAACGCCGCTGTCGATGCGATGTTCGCCGCGAAATCACGAGACGATATCTGACCATCGCGATCGATACCAATGTGCTGGCCCGCTTGCTGGTCGAAGACGACCAGGCTCAGGCAGAGATAGCGCGCGACACGCTTTCGCGGGATTGCATCATTTCCTCGACTGTCCTGATCGAGGCCGAGTGGGTGTTGCGGTCACTCTATCGCTGGCCACGCGACGCGATCGCCGCATCACTGAGAGAGATTATTGATTTACCCAGCGTTACGGTGGATTCGGTCAACATTCGCTGGGCGATCGACCGCTTTTCCAAGGGTGCCGATTTCGCGGATATGATGCACATCGCCTCAGCTCAGGGCGCCACCAGTTTTGCTACCTTCGATCGCCGGGTCGACAAGGATGCTGGCCCAAAGTCGCCGGTACGCGTGGAAACCTTGATCTGATGGCCAAACTCTATTTCTATTATGCCTCGATGAATGCCGGCAAATCGACCACCCTGTTGCAGGCCGATTTCAATTATCGCGAGCGCGGTATGCGCACGATATTGTTCACCGCCGCGATCGACGACCGGTTCGCAGCAGGGACCGTCACTTCGCGTATCGGCCTTGGCGCAGACGCGATCGCATTCGAGCGCGACACTGACCTGGTCGCCATCGTCCACCGCGCGGGTGAGGCACTGCCAGCCTGTGTGCTGGTCGATGAGGCGCAGTTCCTGACAGCTGCTCAGGTCGATCAGCTTGCCGTGCTGGCCGATACGCACGGCGTTCCGGTCCTCGCTTATGGCTTGCGCACCGATTTCCAGGGGCGACTGTTCGAGGGTTCGGCGCGGCTGCTCGCGATTGCCGATTCGCTGATCGAGATCAAATCGGTCTGTGCCTGCGGACGCAAGGCGACGATGAACCTGCGCGTCGATTCCGGTGGCCGTGCGATCGCCGAAGGCGCACAGACCGAGATCGGCGGCAATGATCGCTATGTCGCGATGTGCCGCCGCCATTTCACCGAGGCGCTGGCCGCACCCCTGATCGAACGGATTCCATGAACGAGCCCAATTTGCTCTACACGATTGCGATCTGGCTGATCCCATTGGTGATCGCGATCGTCTTTCATGAGGTCGCGCATGGCTATGTCGCGCGGTTGTTCGGCGACACCACGGCGGAACGGAGCGGGCGGCTGACGCTCAATCCGATCCGCCATGTCGACCCGATCGGCACGGTCGTGCTGCCGCTGGTTCTCGCCGTGGCGCATGCGCCGATCTTCGGCTGGGCCAAACCCGTGCCGGTGGTCTCGGCGAACTTGCGCAATCCACGTGTCCATATGATGCTTGTCGCGCTGGCGGGGCCGATAACCAATTTCGTGCTCGCCGCGCTGAGCGCGCTGATGCTTGGCGCATTGGTCGCGGGGTTGGGCGATACTCCTCCAGGCGACATTACCCGTTTCATCGCCGCAAATCTGTTCAACTTCGTCCGGATCAACGTCTTTCTCGGGGTCTTCAATCTCATCCCGCTGCCACCGTTCGATGGCGGGCACGTCGTGCAGGGCCTGTTGCCCCGCCCCGCCGCGATCCAGTATGGCAAGCTCGCGCGGTTCGGCTTTCCGATCCTCCTCGTGCTTCTGATCGTGCTGCCAGCCATCTCCCCGAACGCAGATGTGATCGGCCTGTTAATCGCGCCGATTGCATCGGCGGTGGTCGGCTTTTTTCTGGGCCTGGCCCAACTCGGCTTTTGAACGAAATGCATGGCTGGATCATTCTCGACAAGTCTGTCGGGCTGGGCTCGACCCAGGCCGTCTCCGCGGTCAAGCGCGCGCTGCGGCAGGGCGATTACGGCAAGTTCAAGGTCGGACATGGCGGCACGCTCGACCCGCTGGCCTCCGGGGTGCTGCCAATCGCGGTCGGGGAGGCGACCAAGCTCGCAGGGCGGATGCTCGACAGCGACAAGGTGTATGACTTCACCATCGGATTCGGTGCGCAGACCGACACGCTGGATGCTGAAGGTGTCGAAATCGCCACCTCCGACATACGCCCGACCCTGGCGCAGGTCGAAGCGATATTGCCGCGCTTTACCGGACCGATCGACCAGGTTCCGCCGGCCTATTCCGCGCTCAAGGTCGATGGCGAGCGCGCCTATGATCTGGCACGGGCCGGCGAGGAGGTGGTGCTGGCGAGCCGGGCGGTGGTGATCCACAGCCTTCGTTCCTCCCCGGCACGGGGAGGGGGACCATTCGCTTCTTCAGCGAATGGTGGAGGGGGGCTTCCTCAAGCGGAACGCTGCCGGCCCACCCCCTCCGTCGCGCTTCGCGCGCCACCTCCCCGTGCCGGGGAGGAACTGAGTGAGATCACCCTCACCGCGCATGTCTCCAAGGGCACCTATATCCGCAGTCTTGCGCGCGACATCGCGCTGGCGCTCGGCACGGTCGGCCACGTCACCATGCTCCGCCGCATCAAGGCCGGCCCGTTCACGCTGGCTGACTCGATATCGCTGGACAAATTGGCCGAACTCGCTATTGCGCGCGGGCTTGAACAGATACTCCTGCCGTTGAGGGCGGGGCTGGACGACATCCCGGCTCTACCCCTCACCCCCGATCAGGCAGGGGCGCTCCGCCAGGGGCGTGTTCTGACCGGGATTGCCAGAGACGATGGCCTCCACTTTGCGATGCTGGACGATGTTCCGGTCGCTCTGGTCGAGGTTCGGGACCAGTCGGTCCTGGTCGTGCGAGGCTTCAACTTATGACGATGTCGAAGGAAAATGCATGACGATCACCGCAGAGCGCAAGGACGCGCTCGTCAAGGAACATGGCCGTATCGAAGGCGATACCGGCAGCCCCGAAGTCCAGGTCGCGATCCTCACCGAGCGCATCCGCAACCTGACCGAGCACTTCAAGGGCCACAAGAAGGACAATCATTCGCGTCGTGGTCTGCTGATGATGGTCAACAAGCGCCGCAGCTTGCTCGACTATCTCCGCCACAAGGACGGTCAACGCTACACCGATCTCATCGCGAAGCTCGGGCTCCGCAAGTAACACGGACGGCCCCCGGAAGGGGGCCGTTTCGCTATTCGGCGACCGGCAATTCGGCCGGTTTTCCCGAACCCCCTTCCCGCCGGATGAACGGCCAGTGGAAGGGACAAGCCGGGCCATTATCGGCTCGCAGATAGGCCCCGCATGCATTGGGCGTGCGGAGTGAAGGAAATAAAATGTTCGATACGAAAACTGTAAGCACCCAGTGGGGCGGCAAGACCCTCACGCTGGAAACGGGCCGCGTTGCCCGTCAGGCCGATGGCGCGGTCATCGCGACGCTCGGCGAAACCGTCGTGCTGTGCGCCGTCACCGCCGCTAAATCGGTCAAGGAAGGGCAGGATTTCTTCCCGCTCACCGTTCATTACCAGGAAAAATTCTCGGCCTCCGGTCGCATCCCCGGCGGCTTCTTCAAGCGTGAGCGTGGCGCGACCGAAAAGGAGACGCTGACCAGCCGCCTGATCGATCGCCCGATCCGCCCGCTGTTCCCGGAAGGCTTCTACAACGAGATCAACGTGATCTGCCAGGTTCTCAGCTATGACGGCGAGAACGAGCCCGACATCCTCGCGATGGTCGCGGCATCGGCGGCGCTGACCATTTCGGGCGTGCCGTTCATGGGCCCGATCGGCGCGGCACGCGTCGGTTATGTCGATGGCGAATACATCCTCAACCCGACCACCGAGCAGACCAAGTCGGGCGATCTCGATCTCGTCGTGGCCGCCACCGGCGATGCCGTGATGATGGTTGAATCCGAAGCCAAGGAGCTGTCGGAAGAAGTCATGCTCGGCGCGGTGCAGTTCGCGCACAAGGCATGCCGCGAGGCCGCCAATCTGATCATCGATCTGGCCGAGCAGGCCGCCAAGGATCCGTGGGAAATGGCCGCTCAGGCTGATCTCTCGGCCGCCAAGGACAAGCTGAAGAAGCTGATCGGCAAGGACATCGCCGCCGCTTACAAGGTGACCGACAAGTCCAAGCGCTCGAACCTGCTCAACGAGGCACGCGCCAAGGGCAAGACCGCCTTTGCCGACGCAGCCCCGCAGGACCAGATGGCCGCCGGCAAGCTGATGAAGAAGCTGGAAGCGGAAATCGTGCGCGGCGCCATCCTCAAGGACGGCAAGCGTATCGACGGCCGCACCACCACGCAGATCCGCCCGATCGAGGCGATGGTGCACTTCCTACCGCGTACCCATGGTTCGGCGCTGTTCACCCGCGGTGAGACGCAGGCGATCTGCACCACCACCCTGGGCACCAAGGAAAGCGAGCAGATGATCGACGGGCTGACCGGCCTGTCCTACGAAAACTTCATGCTGCACTATAACTTCCCGCCCTATTCGGTCGGTGAAGTGGGCCGCTTCGGCGCCCCCGGTCGTCGTGAAGTCGGCCATGGCAAGCTCGCCTGGCGCGCGCTGCACCCGGTGCTGCCGACCAAGGAAGAATTCCCCTACACGATCCGCGTCCTCTCCGACATCACCGAGTCGAACGGCTCCTCGTCGATGGCGACGGTGTGCGGCGGTTCGCTGAGCATGATGGATGCGGGTGTGCCGCTGAAGCGGCCGGTCTCGGGCATCGCAATGGGCCTGATCCTGGAGGGCAAGGACTTCGCGGTGATCAGCGACATCCTGGGCGACGAGGATCATCTCGGCGACATGGACTTCAAGGTCGCGGGCACGTCCGAGGGCATCACCACGATGCAGATGGACATCAAGATCGCCGGCATCACCGAAGAGATCATGCGCAAGGCCTTGGCCCAGGCCAAGGAAGGCCGCGCGCACATCCTCGGCGAGATGGCCAAAGCGCTCGATCACACGCGTGAAGAACTGTCGGCCCACGCACCGCGCATCGAGACGATCACGATCGACAAATCGAAGATCCGTGACGTGATCGGCACCGGCGGCAAGGTGATCCGCGAGATCGTCGCCACCACCGGCGCCAAGGTCGATATCGACGATGAGGGCGTGATCAAGGTGTCGTCGTCCGACACCGCGCAGATCGAAGCCGCGATCAAGTGGATCAAGGGCCTGGTCGAGGAAGCCGAAGTCGGCAAGATCTATGACGGCAAGGTCGTCAACCTGGTCGATTTCGGTGCGTTCGTGAACTTCATGGGCGGCAAGGACGGTCTCGTCCATGTCTCCGAAATCCGCAACGAGCGGGTCGAGAAGGTCGCCGACGTCCTGAGCGAAGGCCAGGAAGTCAAGGTCAAGGTCCTCGAGATTGACCCGCGCGGCAAGGTTCGCCTGTCGATGCGCGTCGTCGACCAGGAAACCGGCGCCGAGCTGGAAGATACCCGTCCGGCACGCGAACCGCGTGAAGGCGGCGATCGTGGTCCGCGCGGCCCGCGCCGCGACGGCGATGGCGGCCGTGGCCCCCGTGGCGATGGTGGTCGTGGCGATGGTGGTCGTGGTGATGGCGGCGGTCGTGGTGACCGCGGCGATCGTGGTCCGCGCCGCGATGGCGGTGACCGTGGTCCGCGCCGTGACGGCGGCAGTGACCGTGGCCCGCGCCCCGAGCGTTCGGGCGGCAATGATGACGGCCCTGCGCCTGAGTTCGCGCCGGCCTTTTTGACCGGTGACCGCGACTAAGCATCATCGGCCAGCAAGGCGGAAAATGGAAAGGGGCCCGGAGCGATCCGGGCCCCTTTTCCATGGGCTTCGCAATGAACCGGGGGGCGGGCGCCCCCGTCCGGGTCAGATCGACTCCAGATACCGTTCCATCGTTTCAGTGGCGCTGTCCGACAGGCAGACGATGGTGCGGCGGCCATCGGTCGGATCGGCGGAAAGATCGACCAGCCCACGCTGTCGGAGCGTCGAGATCCAGCGTAGCCCGCTGGTGGTCGGCACATCGGCGGCGATACAGGCGCTCGTCGCCGAGACCATCCGCCGTTCCCGGCGCGCGACGTACAGGTCGAGCAGCATATCCCAGGGCGGTTCGTGAAAGACGATCGCATGGGCGGCGAACGCCTTGGTGCGGCGACGGCGAGCCGTATAGAGAGCTTTGGCACGCTGGAGCAATTCGTCGTCGATCGGCGCCTCATCGTCCTCATCATCGATCAGTGCGGCGATCGGTGGCTTCTTCGCCATCCGTGCCGGGGCGCGAGGATAGGACCTGAACCCTTTCACTTCCTTCGGCTGCAACGACATGACCGTCCCCTTCAAATTTGGTGATCGCCAGAATGTTGGCGGTGATGGTTGGTTACGGCTTGCGCCGACCAGTCGAGATCTCCACCACGCGCCATCCGCCGCTGATGACGGATCGTACCGACGAGCAGCAACAGAATGATCGGATAGCTCCAGGCGGCAGCGAGAATCGCATAGACGACCCGGATAGTGTCCGAATCGATCGCCTTGATGAGATGCGCGCCGGCCCCCAGCCCCTGCATCGCCGCTACCCAGAGTGTCCACCAGCGGTCGGCATAGAGCGCCAGCGCCACCAGCACGCCGAACAGGGCCACATCAATCGCCATGACGCCCAGGTCCACATGATAGAAGCGTGTGGGAAAGCTCACCTGAAGCACCATGCCCAGAAGGACCGCCAGGGTCAGCGCGATTGCAGTGACCCGCTCGGGCGCGCCACCGCGAAGCAGCGCATAGCCCGAGACCAGCAGTTGAAGCCCGAGAAAGATATAGACCCTATCCATGCCCCGACCGGACCATTCCTTTCATGACCCGGTCCAGGACCGGTTTGACGTTAAGCGGCGGCAACAAGCCGGAGCGGCTCATCCATGCTCTTGGGATTATCGGTCGGCGGACATTCCGAGATATCGCCGTAACCGGTAATGCCGATTTCGTGACGGACCTCGGCCAGGAGACGGTGCGCCTCAACGAACGATTGGCGCGCCTTGACCAAGGCGCTCGCTCCTTCGGAGACCAGGCGGAACGCCTCGAGTCCGGTACCGAAGGGCAGATTGGCATTCTGACGTGCCTGCAACATGGTGACCATGCACTGTGCGGCCTGGGTTGCGGCATGGTCGGCCGCGGCCTCGGCCTGCAGGAAATCCCGGGTCACAATTTCATTCGCCTGACGGCGTTGCTTCAACATATGCGCCTCCCCAGCCGCGCGTCGCGGCATATTTCGTCAGCGCGATAGATCGATGCGATTCTCACGAAGCTTGTCCGTGAGCGTCGCCGCGATGTTGAGCAAAGCGCCAGTCGCGACCGCTATCCCGACCATCAGAGCCAGGATGATTCCAGCGCGCTGGAGCTTCGTCAGTTCATTTCGCGCATCCCCGTTGATCCGCCCGACGGGCGCAAACCCGAAGAGGCGGCGACCAAACCCGGACGGTGTGGTCGAGTAGCGGGGTGGGGCATCAATGGCCGGCGGCGCAACGTCGATTGGTTCATGTGCGATTGGTTCGTATGTCTGGCCACCCTCATGAGCAGCGAGCCGGCGCGCCGCATCGAAGCGCGAGGCGGCACCCAGGGCCGCAACGGCGCGCTCAATCCGCTTGTCGACAGAGTGCGGCGAGATGTTGAGGACCTGCGCAATCTCCTTGGAGTTGCGACGCGTCAATACGAGACGGAGGCACGCCCGCTGCGCTTCGGTAAGTTGGTCGATCCCCCCAGACGGCATGGTGTCATTGTAGCTCCATTTTGGATCAGAGCAACGAATCGTGCGGCCGTACGAAATGAGAGCGTCGGATGGCAAATTACCGAGAATGCCCGAAAAGAATCGGCGTGTGCGAATCGCACAGCGCCTGCAGAAAGGTCAGGAGACCCTGCCTATCTCCGCCTTCAGATCGGCATCGGCGCGCAGGATATCGAGCGCCATCGCAATATAGTTTCCCGCGACCGACTGATCGACGGCATCACAGACCCGCACCAGCGAATCACCGACCGCGATCAATCGCCTGATCGTTTCGGCTTCGCTCAGATCACCCTTCAGCCAGTATTCCGGCATCATCGACTCGGGGAACATCTCGCTGCTCAACATCACGCCAACTCCCCGCCCTGCAATCGCTCATGGTGACGAATCACCTCGTCGATGATGAACCGTAGAAATTTCTCGCTGAATTCCGGATCGAGATTCGCATCCTTGGCCAGTCCGCGAAGGCGCACGATCTGTGCTTCTTCGCGCCCCGGGTCAGCCGCCGGCAGTCCTGTTCCCGCCTTGTAGCGACCAACCGCCTGAGTCACCTTGAAGCGCTCGGCGAGCAGAAAGACGAGGGCGGCATCGATATTGTCGATGCTCTGGCGGTATCCTCGTAGCGTATCGTCCGTCATCTATGACAATTCCCTGGCGATCCAGCCTCTCTTGCGGATGCGAACGCAGATGCGCAACCCCGAAAGACTTGCCTTTGGTGTCCCGCGCCGCCACATCGCACTTTAATATGAGCGCCACCATCCACCGCCTCGACGCGCGCGCCGCCCCGCCCTCGCTTGAACCCATGGTTCAGCTGGTCGCGGGTGATCTCAACCTGGTCAATACGGTCATTCTCGACCGTATGCAGTCGCAGATTCCGTTGATCCCCGAACTCGCCGGTCACCTGATCGCCGGCGGCGGGAAGCGCATGCGACCGATGCTGACGCTGGCGAGCGCAAGGCTGCTCGGCTATTCGGGCAATCGCCATCACCGGCTCGCGGCCGCGGTCGAATTCATCCACACCGCGACCCTGCTGCACGACGATGTCGTCGACGGGTCGGATCTGCGCCGCGGCAAGCGCACCGCCAATCTGATCTGGGGCAACCCGGCGAGCGTGCTGGTCGGCGACTTCCTGTTCAGCCGCTCGTTCGAGCTGATGGTCGAGGACGGCAGCCTGAAAGTGCTCAAGATCCTGTCCAACGCCAGCGCCGTGATCGCCGAGGGCGAAGTCAATCAGCTGACCGCCGCGCGCCGCATCGACATTGGCGAGGAACGCTATCTCGACATCATCGGCGCGAAGACCGCCGCGCTGTTCGCCGCCGCCTGCCGCATCGCCGCCGTCGTCGCCGAACGGCCCGAGGCGGAAGAAGCCGCGCTCGACGCCTATGGCCGCAATCTCGGCATCGCGTTCCAGCTGGTCGACGATGCGATCGACTATGTTTCCGACGCGGGCACGATGGGCAAGGATGCCGGCGACGATTTCCGCGAGGGCAAGGCCACCCTGCCGGTGATCCTCGCTTATGCGCGCGGATCGGCCGAGGACCGGATTTTCTGGAAAGCAGCGATCGAGGGCCACCGTTCGGGCGACGAGGATTTCGCGCGCGCCGTGTCGCTGATCCGGTCGAGCCATGCGGTCGACGACACGCTCGCGCGCGCGCGCCATTATGGCCAGCGCGCGATCGATGCGCTGGGCGGCTTTGCCGGCGGGGCGGCCAAGGACGCAATGGTCGAAGCGGTCGAATTCGCGGTGGCACGGGCATATTGACCGCGCGGCGCTGCCGCCATCCGATCCGGATGATGGGGGTTGCGGTCGTGGTGACGGCATCACCGCCCTGCCTCGCGCAAACTGCCCCGAAACCGCCATTCACGATTTCCGCCACCACCCGCGCCCGCGTGGAGATGATCGAAAATCAGGCCCGGGCCGGCTTCGAACGTAACGATGCTCTGGTCACGTTCCGCACCATCATTGCGGCCGAATATGGCCCCGGCCCGGTCCGCATCGGCGGCGAACTCTATGACAGCCGCGCCTATTCGATCTCGCCGCGCAGCCCGGTCAGCACCAGCGAGGTCAATGCGCTGGAACTGGTCCAGGCCTATGTCAGGGCGGATTTGGGCGGTGCGCTCGGCACGCAAATCCAGGCCGGCCGCTTCACGCTCGACCTCGGGTCGCGCCGCATCGTCGCCAATGACGATTACCGCAACACCACCAATGGCTATACCGGGGTGAGGATCGATCTCGCGCCGACCAAAAATTTCAGCGCGACGCTGTTCTACGCTTTGCCGCAAATGCGGTTGCCATCGGGTGGGGCCGCACTGCGCGCCAACCGTGTCGAGATCGACCGCGAAAGCTTCGACCTGCGCTTCTGGGGCGCGACCGTCAGGCGTCGGCACGCGATCGGCCCGTTCGATGTGGATGCCGCCTGGTTCCGGCTCGACGAACGCGATCGCCCCGACCTGCCGACTCGCGACCGGCATCTCACCACGCTCAGCGCGCGGCTGATCAAGGCGCCGGCGGCCGGGCAATGGGATGCCGAGGGCGAGATATTCCATCAGGGCGGCACGATCAGCGCCGATGCGACAGCGACCGCCGCGCGGCTGCCGATCTCCGCCTGGTCGGCGCATGCCGAGATCGGCTATAGCTTCACCGCTGCCTGGAAGCCGCGCCTGGCGTTCGAGTATGAATATGCCAGTGGCGACGATCGCGGCGGACGCTTCACCCGATTCGACCCGGTGTTCGGCTCGCGCCGCGCCGATTATGCGCCGTCGGGCATCTACAGCACGCTGGCGCGCAGCAATATCAGCTCGCCCGCAATCCGGCTCGAGGCGGCACCGAGCCAGCGCCTCGAAACCATGATCAGCTATCGCGAAATGTGGCTTGCCGCCGGCCAGGACGCATTCTCCTCCTCGGGCGTGCGCGATGCGAGCGGCGCATCGGGCCGCTATGCCGGGCGCCAGATCGAAGGACGGATCCGCTGGTGGGCAATCGCCAAACGGCTGCAGCTGGAGGCGAGCGGCGCATGGCTCGACAAGGGCCGCTTCCTGAAACGCGCGCCCAATGCCCAGCCCGGCGGCGACACGCGCTATCTGTCGCTCAACGCCAGCGTCTTCTTCTAGCCCCGGCGCGGCGGAATTGGCGCTATCCGCGACCCATCCGCCTGTGCGAAACAGGCCGGCACCCGCTTTATGACCATGCTCCCGATCCATGCCGTGCTGCCCGACCTCATCGCCGCGTTGCGCGAGCGGTCGAACGCCGTGCTGGTCGCGCCGCCCGGCGCAGGCAAGACGACGGCGGTCGCACCCGCCCTGCTCGACCAGCCCTGGTGCAGTGGCGAGATCCTGCTCCTCTCCCCGCGCCGCCTTGCCGCGCGCGCGGCGGGCGAGCGCATGGCGAGCCTGGCCGGGGAACCGGTCGGCCAGACCTTTGGCTATGCGACGCGGATGGACAGCAAGCGGTCGGCCGCGACACGCGTGACGGTCGTGACCGAAGGCATTTTCGTCAATCGCGTCCAGGCCGACCCCGAACTGGCCGGCGTGTCGGCAGTGCTGTTCGACGAAGTGCATGAGCGTAGCCTCGACAGCGATTTCGGCCTGGCGCTCGCGCTCGATGCGCAGACCGGCCTGCGCCCCGACCTCAGGCTGGTGGCGATGTCGGCAACGCTCGATGGCGCGCGCTTCTCCAGCCTGATGGGCGACGCCCCGGTGATCGAAAGCGCGGGGCGCAGCTATCCGCTGACCCTGCGCCATATCGGCCGCGCGGCCGAAGCGCGGATCGAGGACTCCGTCGCCGCCGCGATTCGCACCGCCTTGCGCGACGAAGAAGGCGGCATTCTGGCTTTCCTGCCCGGGGTGGCCGAGATCGAGCGCACTGCCGACCGGCTCGAGGGGCTCGGAGGCGGGATCGTCCTGCACCGCCTGCACGGCAGCCTCGATCCGCAAGCGCAGCGTGCGGCGATCGCGCCTGACCGCGACGGACTGCGCAAGGTGGTGCTGGCGACATCGATCGCCGAGACCAGCCTGACGCTCGACGGGATTCGCGTGGTGATCGATTCGGGGCTCGCCCGCCGCCCGCGCTACGACCGCGCGGCAGGCATGACCCGGCTGGTCACCGAGCGCGCCAGCCAGGCGGCCGTCACGCAGCGCGCCGGCCGCGCCGCACGGCAGGGGCCGGGCGTCGCCTATCGCTTGTGGGAGGAAGCCGCGACTGCCGGCCTGCCGCGCTTCGATCCGCCGGAGATACTGGAAGCCGACCTCTCGGCACTGACGCTCGATTGCGCCTTGTGGGGCGTCGCCGATCCGCGCGCGCTGTGCTGGCTCGACCCGCCGCCCGAAGCGGCCGTCGCAGAGGCGCGGTCGCGACTCGCCGCGCTGACCGCGATCGACATGGATGGCCGGCCGACCGCGCATGGCAAGGCGATCGCCAGACTGCCGCTGCCGCCGCGCCTGGGCCATATGCTGGTGCGCGCGGGCGAGCTTGGGCTGGCCGAGACGGCGGCGCAGATCGCGGTGCTGCTTGGCGAACGCGGGCTGGGCGGCACCGATGTCGATCTGGAGTCGCGGCTGCGGCGCTGGCGTGGCGAGCGCGGGCCGCGGGCCGAGGCCGGGCGCAAGCTGGCGAAGCGATGGGCGAGCCTGGTCGCGTCGCAGCCCGGCACCACGGAAGATATCGGCCTGTGCATCGCGCTGGCCTTTCCCGACCGTATCGCGCGGCGCCGTGACGCCTCGGGTGAGACCTGGGCATCGGCGGGCGGGCGCGGCTTCAAGCTCGACGGCGCCACGTCGCTGGCGCGCAACGACTGGCTCGCCGTCGCCGAGACGCAGGGCATGGCGGCGGGCGCGCGCATCCTGTCCGCCGCGCCGATCGACCTTGCGACCGTCGAGACGCTGTTCGGCGATCGGATCGAAACGCGGCGCAGCGTGACGTTCGACGCGGCGACCGGCGGGGTGCAGGCGATCCGCGAGCGGCGGCTTGGCGCGATCCGGCTGTCGGGCGGCCCGGACGGCGCGGCCGACCCGGCGGAGATCAGCGCGGCATTGCTCAAGGGCGTGCGCGATCATGGGCTGGCGCGGCTGCCATGGAGCGAGGCCGCGCTGGCGCTGCGCCACCGCGCCGATTTCGCCGCCGCGCATGGCGGAGCCGAGCTTGCGCTCGACGATGCGGCGTTGCTCGCCCGCGCCGACGAATGGCTCATACCGCTGCTGGAGAAGAAGCGCCGGCTCGACGCGATCGAGCCGGGCGCGCTGACCGACGCACTGCGCAATCTGATCGGCTGGGACGCGATGCGCACCATCGACCGGCTCGCTCCGACGCATTTCGACAGCCCGGCCGGCAGCAGCCACCCGATCGATTATGCCGCCGAGGGCGGACCACGCGTCGACCTGCGGCCCCAGGCGCTGTTCGGGCTCGCCATCCATCCGACGGTCGGCGGTGGCCGGGTGCCGCTGGTGCTGAGCCTGATCTCGCCGGCCGGACGCCCGATCCAGACCACCCGCGACCTGCCCGGTTTCTGGGCGGGAAGCTGGGCCGCCGTGGCCAAGGAAATGCGCGGCCGCTATCCGCGTCACCCCTGGCCGGACGACCCGGCCGGGGCGATTGCGACCACCCGGACGAAAAATGCGGATGCGCGCCGGGCGCAACCGCGATAGAGGTTCGCGAGAACTTGCCCAAAGATCTGCCGAGAGAATGACCATGCCCACCGCCCGCATCTTTCAGCGCCCCAAAAATGCCATGCAGTCGGGCCGCGCCCGCACCCAGGGCTGGGTGCTCGAGTTCGAGCCCGCCGAGGCCAAGCATCCCGATCCACTGACCGGCTGGGCCGGCTCGGGCGATACGCGCGATCAGGTCCGGTTGAGCTTCCCGTCGCTTGAGGCGGCCACTGCCTATGCGACACGCGAAGGCCTTGGTTTCCAGGTGATCGCGGCACCGGAGCGCAAGCTGAAGCTGCAGGCTTACGCCGACAATTTCCGATGACGCCCAAATCGGTCGTCCGCAAATGGATCGCGGCGTTCAACCATGCCGACGCGGCCGCGCTGGCCGCACTTTATGCCGACACGGCGATCAATCATCAGGTCGCCAATGAGCCGGTCGAGGGCGTCGAGGCGATTCGCGCCATGTTCGAGGCCGAGTTCGCCGCAGCGCAGATGGAATGCGTGCCGGAGAATCTGTTCGAGGATGGCGAATGGGCGATCCTGGAATGGCGCGATCCGATCGGGTTTCGCGGCTGCGGCTTTTTCCATGTGATCGACGGCAAGATCGCGCACCAACGCGGCTATTGGGACCGGCTCAGCTTCGAAAAGCTGCATAAGGCCTGACGCCTGCCGGAGCATGGGGGCGACGCCGTGCGCTCGCCTATTCCCGTGCATGATAGCGTAGCGCCTCGTGAGATTCCGACGCTTTCCGGTTGGCGACCCGGGCCGCCGCCTTGCGGAGTTCCTCGGCCCAATTCTTATCCTTCTCAGACGGAGGCGTGGGGCGGGCCCAGATCGCGGGGCGGCGAGCACGCATCCATTGCAGCGCCGCGGTGATATCAGGACGCACTTCGCGCTTGTGGCGGACAATCACCGGCTGTTCGCCCCCGGCGGGGCGATAGACGCTGACCGCTTCCTCCTCATAGCCGATCGCACGCTCGTACAGCGCGCGCTCGACACGGTCGTCGGCAACGTCTTTCCCAAGCTTCGTCGCCTCGGCGAACTCAGGGTATGCGGCGCGCCAGCGAAAGATGGTGCTGCGCGAGACGCCGAACGCCTCGGCAAGCTCACGATCGGTCAGGCCATGGGCATAAAGCTCCTGCGCCTGGCGGACATAATCGGATTTGAAAGTTGAAGGACGTGTTTCCATGCTTGCCGGGATAACGGGACTTGCATGGGGTTTGAATCAGCGGCGCGATAAAGCGCGCGGGGAGAGATATGGGACACCGGTTGTGCCGTATCTTCGGTATATAAAATTATAGAATATACAGTTATTTCAATGAGTTAATATGTATATGCCGTTGAAATCCATATTTGCCATCATCATGACGACGTTCGCGTGCAGCGCGGCGCAAGGGCATGGGACAATGGTCGACGGCAAGATCATCGGGCCGCCGTCACAGGATTTGCGGCGCAACCTGGCTGCAGCCGCCAATGACTATCTTCGCGACCTGCCCGTGGTCAAAGGCTCGGAAATTTCCGATGAAATCGCCCTTCCCGGCGCGCGAAAAATGCATGCTGTCTGTGTACGCTGGAGATCGTCAGGCCGGGCGCGCGGCAACCCCGGCCTTTCCCCGATGTTCGTGACCATCACCGGCGGCTGGCTCGCCGAAACCGCGTGGCGGAACGACCCCCGTTGCCGGGATCCGAGGCTGAGATACCACCCCTTTCCCGAGATGCGCTGACTGCCTTGCGCCCCCGCAAGCAAGACGCCGCACTGAGAGAGACCGGGGTTATTGCACCTGTCGCTGAAACCGCACAGAAACCAGTGACGCAAAGCCTGCCCGGCCTGACCTTCACCCCATCCTCCCCAAGGGATCTGTCGATGCATGCTTCTCCATTGAAATATGCCGCTGCCGGCTTGCTGCTCTTTCTTGCCGCCGCGATGGCGCCGGCCCAATCCACACCGGACAGGCCGAAGGACGCGCACTGGGTCGCCGCCTGGGCCGCGGCGATGGACTCGCCCGGCCCGGCACTGCGGGCGCAGACGCTGCGCCAGATCGTCCGCCCCAGCATCGCCGGCGGCAGCGTGCGCATCCGCCTGTCCAATCTGTTCGGCGCTGCGCCCCTGACCGTCGGCGCGGTGCGCGTGGCCCGGCGCGCCGACGGATCGGCGATCCAGCCGGCAAGCGACCGCGCGGTCACCTTCAGCGGCAAGCCGATAGTGACCATTGCCAAAGGCGACGCCGTGCTCAGCGATCCCGTAGCCTTGCCGGTGGCCGCATTCGAGGAACTCGCGGTCAGCCTGTATCTGCCGAACGGCGCGGCGACATCGACCATCCACAGCGTCGGCAACCAGACCGTCTATATCGTGCCGGCGCACGATATGACCGCGGCGGCGACTTTTCCCGCGGGCGAAACCGACGACAGCCGCTATTTCCTCAGCGATGTCGAGGTCGCCGCCGGTGCCGGCGCACGCGTCATCGTGGCGCTGGGCGATTCGATCACCGACGGGGTCGGTTCGACCGAAGAGCGCAACGCGCGCTGGCCCGATGCGCTCGCCGCGCGGTTGCAGGCCGACCCGAAACTCGCCGCGATTGCCGTCGTCAACGCCGGCGTCGCCGGCAATCGCATTCTCAACGACGCCGACAAACCCTATCGCGGCCCGAGTTCGCTCAACCGTTTCGACCGCGACGCGCTCGACAAGCCCGGCGTGCGCTGGATCATATTGCTGCAAGGCGGCAATGACATTTCCGCCGGCGAGGTGCTGACCTCAAGCAAGGCGAAAGTGTCGGCAGAGCAAATCATCGGCGGCATGAAAGTGCTGATCGAGCGCGCGCATGCCAAGGGCGTCAGGGTGATCGGCGCCACCCTGCTGCCCAAGGGCGGCACGACATTTCCAAAAGCGCCCTCGCCAGCGGCCGAAGCCAAGCGCCAGGCGGTCAATGCCTGGATTCGCGGTGGCGGCGGGTTCGACGCCGTGGTCGATTTCGAGCGGGTGATGCGCGACCCCGCTCAGCCGGATCGCCTGTTACCGGCTTACGACAGCGGCGATCATCTGCATCCCAATGACGATGGCTATCGGGCAATGGCAGCGGCGATCGATCTGAACCTGCTGACGCAATAGCGATAGTGGGCGGCCACAAGCCGCGCGCTCAGCCGAGCAGCGAGGGACTGAGCAGCAACAGCATCTTCACATCGATCGCCATGCCCTCGGCGCGTCTGGCGGTGACGAACGCCGGCAGATCGTTCAGCGCGACACGGTGAACGACGATATTCTCGTCCGGCGTGCCGCCACCGGCGCTGACACGCTCGAGCCCGGTTGCACGCACCAGGGTGAAACCTTCGCTGACCAGCCCGGGCGATGACTGGAACTGGCCAAGCGATTCGACATGAGCGGGACGATAGCCCGTTTCTTCCTCCAGCTCGCGCGCGGCCGAGGTCTCGATGCTCTCGCCTTCATCCTCGTCACCGACCAGCCCCGCCGGCAGCTCCAGGCACAGCCGGCCCAGCGGCACGCGAAACTGTTCGACCAGGATGACATGGCCATCGTCGATCGCCAGGATCACCGCCGCCTGGATATCGCGCGTGCGCGAGACATATTCCCATTTGCCGCGTTTCTTCACGGCGATGAAACGGCCCTCCCAGGCCGTTTCGACGGGTTCGTCGCTCATAATTCGATCAGCCTGTCGGGAAGTTCGTTGCGGTCGCCTTCGGTCTTGGGGAAATGCTCGGCGACAATCGCGCCGATCGCCGCGACCGCCGCGGCCATGCCCTCGCCGGGCTGGCCGACCCGCACCTTATCGACCAGCGCCGCCATCGCATCGCCCCAGCGCTCCGGCGGCACGACCTTATGGATCGCCTCATCCGCGACGATCTCGGCGATATGTTCGTCGAGCGAGAGAAACAGCATGATGCCGACCCGCGCCTGGGTGCGGCGTTCCGCCCCGACCTTGAAATACTGCACCGCGCGCCGGCGGACGCGGCGCGCGCGCGTCGCCTTTGGGGTGAGCGCCAGCCGTAGCGGCGTCCAGGCCAGGGCATAGCGTATGACCAGGAACGTGACCGTTTCGACAATCAGGATCGCGAAGACGAGATTCGCCGGATTGGGCTGGCGCTCCCAGCCATTGGAGAACCAGCCCAGCCGTTCTTCCACACCCCCCGGATTGAGGCCGACCAGGGCGATGACGAGGAGCATGCCGGCCAGGGCATAGTGGAGCGCGACATCGTGATAGGAATCGGACTGATTGGCGACGATCGTCACGATCTCGCCATCGGTGCCGGCCTCCGCCCTGGCGACGGCCGCCGTCACCATGGCATGATCGGCCTCGGTCAGTTTCGCACGCACCATCACCAATCCCCCGACGCGCCGCCGCCACCGAATGAGCCGCCGCCGCCGCCCGAGAAACCGCCGCCGCCCCAGCCGCCGCTGTCGCTGGACGATCCGCCCCCCCAGCTGCCGCCGCTGCTGCCCCAGCCGCCGCCGGAGGATCCCCCGCCCAGATCCGGGCCCCAAAGGATCACCGGGGCATGACCGCCCTGATAGCGGCGCCCGCGCTTGCCGCCACGCATCGCCGACAGGGCAATGAAGCCGATCACGAAAATCCAGAAGATCAGCATGAACGGAATGCCGCCATTGTCGTTCTTAGGCGCGCGATGGGCCTTGTCGAACGCGGCGATCGCCGCATCGGTGCGCGCCTTGGCTTCCTCGGGCGACGCGCGAAGTTGCGCAATGATCGCATCGGTCCCCGCCGTCATCGCACCGGGGATGTCGCCGGATTTCAGCCGGGGCAGCATTTGATCGTCGATGATGTAGCCCGACAGCGCATCCGTCAGGATCGGCTCCAGGCCATAACCGACTTCAAGCCGGGGCCCGCGCCGGCCCGGCGGATTATTGGGCGCGATGAACAGGATGGCGCCATTGTTGACGTCGTTCAGCCCGACACCCCAGGCACGCCCGAGCCGCGTGCCATAGTCGTCGAGCGGATAATCTTGCGTATCGGCTATCGTCGCCACGATCAGCTGGCGCTTGGTGTCCTTTTGCAGCGCCGCGAGCTTTGCCGTGAGGGCCGCCTCGGTCTCGGGCGGCAGCACATTCGCTGCATCGACGACAAATCCCGTGAATTTCGGGAAAGTCTGCGCGGCCGCCGGGCTCGCCCCGACCAGCATGATGCCGATCAGGACAAGCAGATGACGAAGGATGCGCATGCCGCGATTCCCTTGTCGTGCGGGCGTCAGTTGGTGTTCCCGAAATCGACCGTCGGGTTGGCTTCCGCGCCGGGTGCCGCCTGGAACGGAACGATCGGCTTGGCACCATAGAAAATCTTCGCGCCGATCGCGTCGGGGAAGGTACGGATGCGGGTGTTATAAGCCTGCACCGCGACGTTGTAATCGCGCACGCTGTTCTTGATGCGGCTGTTGCTGCCCTCGATCTCACGAATCAGGGTGCGGTAATTCTCCTGGCTCTTGAGATCGGGATACGCCTCGACAGTTGCCAGCAAACGGCTGAGCGAGCCCGTCACCGCACCCTGGGCTGCCTGAAACTGCGCAACCTTGGCCGGATCCGTCAGCTGATCCGCGGTCACCTGGACTGACGTCGCTTTGGATCGCGCCTCGATCACATCGGTCAGGATCTTGCCCTCGGAGGCCGAGCCGCCTTTGACCGTTGCGACGATATTGGGGATGGTATCGCTGCGGCGCTGATAGTCGGCCTGCACATCGGCCCACTTCGCCTTCACATTCTCCTCCGCCGTCGGAACGCTATTGATCCCGCAGCCGGCCAACATCACGGCCAGACCAATGGTGGCGCCGAAAGTGATAGGGACACGAAACGTCATGATAAATCTCTCCAGCCCTTGCGCCGCCATCATACTCGACTAGCCTTGCCGGGCGGAAGCTAAATCGGATGGAGGTGCACCGTGTTCAAGGAGTTCAAGGCATTCATCGCCCGCGGCAACGTGCTCGACCTCGCCGTCGCGGTCATCATCGGCGCGGCGTTCGGCAAGATCGTCACCTCGTTGACCGACGATCTGATCATGCCGGTGATCGGCAAGATCTTCGGCGGTCTCGATTTCTCCAGCTATTTCGTCGTGCTGGGCAAAGTGCCCGACGCGCTGGTGGGATCATCCGATTATGCCGCGCTGAAAAAGGCCGGCGTTTCGGTGTTCGGCTATGGCGCGTTCATCACCGCGGCGGTCAATTTCCTGATCCTCGCCTTCATCATCTTCATGCTGATCCGTGCGGTGAACCGGCTGATGCCCAGGCCCGACGAAGCGCCTGCGGCCGAGCCGGCCGATATCGCACTGCTGCGTGAAATCAGGGACGAGTTGAAGAAGAAGTCGGTTTAACCCTGTCTGCCAAATCTCCTTCTTGCCCCTCCTTTTATGGGAGGGGAGAAGGAGAAGCTGACATTTGATCTAATGCAGCCTCAAGCCGCCGCGAGATCCTCGGCGACCGCATCGGCGAGGCTCGTACCGTCGAGGATCCGCGCGGTTTCGTCGCGGACCCGCGCCATCGCGATGCGGATCGCGCAGCTCGTCTCGTCCTTGCAATCCTTGCACGGGCGATACGCGGTGCGGCTGACGCATGGCACCAGCGCAAGCGGCCCTTCGATCACACGGATGATCTCGCCGAGCGAAATCAGGTGCGTCGGGCGCGACAGGCAATAGCCGCCCATCTTGCCGCGATGGCTGTGCAGGAAACCCGCCTCGCGCAAGTCGGCGAGGATCAGTTCGAGGAACTTGCGTGGGACATTGGCTGCGGCCGCGATCCGGTTCATCGGGATCGGCGGCCCCCCGGCAGGGGCTTCAGCGAGAAAGAGCATGGCGCGAAGCGCGTAACGGGAACGCTGAGTCAACATGATACTATAGTCCATGCACCCGATTTGTGGCGAGCGAAAGGCCCAGCCGGGCTTTTCTTTGGATTCTAACGCCCTATATTGGCGGAGTCGAAGGTTCGCCGGAGACTATGGTGATAAATGGCGGCGTATAATAGACGCAACGGACCCGGGGGCAGTACCCGGCGGCTCCACCACAACCGGCCCTTTCAGGACCGGTCATGACGGGGCCGAAGCAGGATCGACGTGTGTTCAAAGGCGCTGTTTTTGCCCGGGCTGAGTAACCCGTTCAAGGCTCAAAACCACAAGTGCTAACGATAACGAAGCACTCGCGATTGCCGCGTAAACCGGTCCTCACGGACTAGTTTACTAAGGACGAAAGCGCGGTTCGGACCGCACCGGGCAACAGAAGCGGAAACCAGCGGTACGGGGGGCACCGGGCAACAGAAGCCCCCCACTTCCTTCTCCTATCTGGCCTCTCCTATCGGCCCCATTGCCGTGTGGCGAAGGCGCGCGTGCCCAGGATCAGCACGGCGATCATCACTGCCTCGACAATCATCGGCGTGACGCTGGTCGGGACGGCCCCGTCCGCGATAATGGTGACGCAGCGCCCGGTCAGCCCGATCGCGAACATGATGATCGGCACCGCCAGCGGCGCGGCGCGGCGATTCCAGGCACCGTACAGCGCGAACAGCCCGCCCGTTACGAACAGGGCGGTGAAATCGGCGCGGATCGTCGCGAGCCCCTGGACTCCGTGCGCGGCAACGAAGAATTTTCCCGCCATGTCGGCCGGCCTGATCAGGAAAGCGAAGCCCAGCACGAGGTTGAACAGCCCGACCAGCATCACGGCCGCGCGAATTGCCTGCTTCATCCCGTCATCTCCATAAGGCTTGTGCGATATTATGGCATTGCTAGTGCCGATTTATTGCCTCATGCTAAGTCTAGGACAAAATAGCGGGGAGCGGGATGAAAAAGCGCACCAGGGCGTTGATCGCATCCGTCGCCCTCCAGTTCATTGCCGGCATAGGCCTGACAGCGGCCGCACCGGCGCCGCGCACACCGCCAGCCCCGCCAAAGCCGCCCAATATCGTCCTGCTGCTCGCCGACGACTGGGGCTTTAGCGATGTCGGCAGCTTCGGCAGCGAGATCCGCACCCCCAATATCGACGACCTCGCCGCCAAAGGCGTGCGGTTCAGCAATTTTCATGTCGCCGGATCCTGTTCGCCCACGCGCGCAATGCTGCAGACCGGGGTCGGCAATCACCGCGCGGGGCTGGGCAATATGCCCGAGACGATCCCGCCCGCCCATATCGGCAAGCCCGGCTATGACACGGTGTTGAACGACCGCGTGGTGACGATCGCACAGCTGCTCCATAACGCGAAGTACCGCACCTATTTCACCGGCAAATGGCATCTCGGCCGGACCCCGGCCAAATTGCCGCACGCGCGCGGCTATGACCGCGCCTTTGCGCTGGCCGATGCCGGCGCGGACAATTTCGAGGATAAGCCGATCCACGGCCTGTACGACAAGGCCGACTGGACCGAGAATGGCATGCCCGCCGCCTTGCCCAAGGGCTATTATTCATCGACCTTCGTGGTCGACAAGGCGATCGAGTATATCGATGGCGGCCGCGACACGGGCAAGCCGTTCTTCGCTTCGATCAACTTCCTCGCCAATCATATCCCGGTCCAGGCGCCCGACGCCTATATCGCGCGTTATGCCCAGGCCTATCGCGGCGGGTGGAGCGCGGTGCGCGCGGCGCGGCGCCAGCGCGCGATCGATCTCGGCATCATGCCAGCCACGCCGATGGCGACGATGGCCGACACGAAGGACTGGGCCGCGCTGACGCTGGCCGATCGCACCGCCCAGGCCCGCGCCATGGCCGCCTATGGCGCGATGGCCGAGGCGGCGGATCATGAGATCGGGCGGTTGGTCGCACACCTCAAAGCGACTGGCGAGTATGACAATACCGTCTTCGTCTTCCTGTCGGACAATGGGCCCGAACCGACCGATCCGCGCAACCGGCTGCTCAACCGGCTGGTGCTTGGCACCTATTACGACTTCGACCCCGCGCATGCCGGGCAGCGCGGCACGATGACCTATCTCGGCGCGAGCTGGGCCAGCGCCGCGGCGGCGCCACTCAACGGGTATAAGTTTACCGCTTACGAGGGCGGGCTGCGCGTGCCGCTGATCATTGCCTGGCCCGGCAATCCGGCGATCAGGCCGGGCCGGATCGCCGGCAGCTTCACCTATGTCACCGATCTGCCGCCGACCCTGCTCGCGCTGGCCGGACTCGGACCCCAGGGACCGCGCTATCGCGGCCGGGCGGTCGAGCCGATGACCGGCACCAACCTGATGCCGATCCTCGCGGGGCAGGCCGCGCCACTGCGCGACCAGCCGCTCGGCTATGAACTGTCAGGCAATGCCGCGCTGTTCCGCGGCGACTACAAACTCGTCCGCAACCTGCCGCCAGGCGGCGACGGGCGTTGGCAATTATTCGACATCGCGCATGACCCGGGCGAAACGCGCGACCTCGCCCGGGCCGACCCGGCGCGATTCCAGGCGATGCAGGCCGATTACCGCGCCTTTGCCGCGCGCGACCAGGTGCTGCCGATGCCCGCCGGCTATACCGCCGATCAGCAAATCAACGACAATGCCTTCCGCCACACCGCGTTGCCGAAGATCAGGCGGGCCGTGCCATGGCTGCTGCTGATCCTGGCGAGCCTGGGCGGTGGGCTCTACTGGTTGGTCAGGCGCTGCCGCGCACGAAATCGATGAACGCCTTCGACACACTGGCGGCCTGAGCTCTACCGTCCGCCGATCCAGGTTGCGAGTGGCTGACCCTCTTCGCTCAGCGCAACCAGATCGGCGCGCGCGCCGACCGCGATCCGCCCATGGCTTGCCGCGAGTCCCAGGAAATCGGCGGGATTGCGGCTCGCCATGATCAGCGCCTCGGCGAGGGTCGTGCCGATCATGTCGCGCGTGTTGCGCACCGTTTGCGCCATATCGAGGTCCGATCCGGCGAGCGTGCCATCATCATTGACGCACACCCCGTCAATCACCTCGACACGGTGGCCCTGCAGGATGAAGCTCTTGTCGACCTGCCCGACGCTCGGCATCGCATCGGTCACCAGCATGATCCGGTCCTGCTTGGCACGCAGCGCGACGCGCATCGTCGCGGGATGGACATGCCGCCCGTCGACGATCAGCCCGCACCACGAACCCCGGTCGTCAAGCGCAGCGCCGACCGCGCCGGGCTCGCGCGAGGTCAGCGGCGACATCGCGTTGAACAGGTGGGTGAAGCCGGTCAGCCCATGGTCGAGCGCGGCGCGGATATCGTCATAGCTGCCATCGGTATGCCCCGCCGCGACGATCACGCCCGCCGCGACGAGCCGCGCGATCATCGCCGGCGAGGTCTTTTCGGGCGCCAGCGTGACCAGGGTGCGGCCGCGCGTCAGCCCGGTGACGGTCGCAAATCCGTCCTCATCCAGGACGATGATCTTGTCGGGGTCATGAATGCCCTTGCGATCGATATTGAGGAACGGGCCCTCGATATGGATGCCGAGCACGCCGGGCACGCCTGCTTCGATCGCCGCATCGACCGCGCGCACGCCGTCGCGCACCGTGGCGAGATCGTCGCTGATCAATGTCGGCAGGAACCCTGTGGTGCCGAAGCGGCGATGCGCTGCGCCGATCGTCGCGATCGTCTCGACCGTCGGCGCATCGTTGAACAGCACGCCGCCGCCGCCATTGACTTGCGTATCGATAAAGCCCGGCGCGAGGATGGCGCCGCCCAGATCATGGCGCTCGGCCGATGCCGGTATCTCGGCCTCGGGAACGATGGCGACGATATGCGCGCCCTCGACGATCACCGCCAGGCCGGCCACCAGCGCCTCGTCGATCAGGGTGCGGCAGTTGAAGAATGCGATCGGCATCAGACGGTTTCGGTCACTTTGCGAAGATTGGGCGGGCGATCCGGATCATGGCCGCGCCGCACGGAGAGCGCATTGACCGCACGGTAGAAGGACTGGATCTGCAGCATCGGCTGGATCGCCGACGGTGCATTGACCGAGGGCAGGGTGACCGCACCGGCAATCTCGATCCCGGCGCAGAATACCGTACCACCGCGCGACACCGCTTCGGCGACCAGCGCATCGACGCCCTTACCGGTCTCGTCGTCCTGGCGGAACACGAGCAACGGGAAATCCGGGCCGACCAGCGCCATCGGCCCATGCCGCACCTCGGCCGCGCTGAACGCCTCGGCATGCAGGCCGCAGGTTTCCTTGAACTTCAGCGCCGCTTCCTGCGCGATGCCGAGCCCGAGCCCGCGCCCGATCACATAAAGGCCGCGCGACTCGGCCAGCCCGTCGACCAGCGGCGTCCAGTCCGCTTGCCAGGACTGCGCGAGCAAAGCCGGTGCGGCATCGAGCGCGGCCGAGAGTTCGGCATCTTCGGCCCAGGCCGAGACGAGATCGAGGATCGCGGCCAGCGCGGCGATATAGCTTTTGGTCGCCGCCACGCTGCGCTCGGGTCCGGCCCGAAGCGGCAGGGGCGCATCGGCCAGTTCGGCGAGCGGCGAAGTCGCATCATTGACCATCGCCGCCAGATAGGCGCCGCCCGCACGCCCGGCCTCGACCACGCTGAGCAGATCCGGGCTACGCCCCGACTGCGAAATGGCGAGCAGCAGCGTGTCGTCGAGCTGCTGCTGTGCATGATAGACCGAGCTGATCGACGGCGCCGCCGAAGTCACCGGCACGCCGACCACCGTTTCGATGAGATATTTGGCAAAGGTCGCCGCATGGTCGGAACTGCCGCGCGCGCAGGTCGAGACCGCACGCGGGGGTTTGGCGCGGAGCCGAGTCGCCAGCGCAGCGATCACCGCCACATTCGCAGCCCGCTGCCGCGCGACCACCGCGCTCGCCTCGGCGGCTTCGGCGAACATCAATGTCGAGTCGGGGAGGATCGTCATGCCAGCGCGTTCAACTCTGCAACAAAATCATACGCGTCGCCACGATACCAGCTGTGCGTCGTCTCGATCGCGCGCCCGTCCTCGAGGAAGCTGCGCCGTTCGATGAACAGCCCCGGCGCGCCGGCCTGGATTTCGAGCAGTTTCGCCTGCTCGGCGTTGAACAGCACCGCACGCAACCGCTGCAGCGCGCGCACCGGACGATGCCCGGCGGCTTCAAGCGCAGCATAGAGCGACACGCCGACCATATCGAGCCCGGGCAGGCCGAAGCCCGGTATGGTCGAATATTCCAGCGCCATCGGCTGTTCGTCGGCGTAGCGGATGCGGTGGAAGCGGAACACCCGCGATCCGGGGCTCAGCCCGAGCGTCAGCGATTCGTCCGAATTCACCGCTCCCTCGGCCTGCGTGATCCATTCGCTGCGCGAGGTGCGGCCGCGCGCCGCCATGTCCTCGGAGAAGGAAGTGAGCTTGGAGAATTGCTTCTCCACCCGCCCGCCGACAAAAGTGCCCGCACCCTGGCGCCGGGTCAGCATGCCATCGGCGACCAGCCCGTCGATCGCCTTGCGCACGGTGATTCGCGAAATGCCGAATTCGGTCGCGATATCGCGTTCCGGCGGCAATGCTTCCTGCGGCTTGAGCGCGCCTCCCTCGATCCCGCGGCGCAACGCATCCTGCATCTGCTGGTAGAGCGGGGCCCGGACGCTGTCGTCCAGCACGCCGATCTTTTCGGCCAGATTCATAAGCTAAGCATCCCCACTCTCTGGCCCATATCCCGACGCCATGTCTCGCCGGCACGGATCCTTATAAGACCAATTAAATACCAGTTTCCACAACAAAATGACCATTTTGGATGCCATCCTGCAAAAAAGATGCTTGACGCTGTCATTGGTATGAAACATGTTCTGTGAATTGGTCTGTGATTGGTAGTCAATTGGCACCGTCAGATCGAATCAGGGCAAGGGCATGGGGAGATCGGCAATGACCGTTATACGACTTCTGGCAGCATCGGTGAGTTCGTTCGCATTGGCCGCGACTGCCCAGGCGCAGGATATTCAGACACAGCAGGCACAGACCGTCGACGCGTCAAGTGCCGCGGCATCCCAGAGCGAGACGGAAAACAGTGACGACATTGTTGTCACCGGTTTTCGCGCTTCGCTGGAAGCATCGATCAACGCCAAGCGCGACGCCAGCGCGATCATCGATTCGGTTTCGGCCGAGGATGTCGGCAAGTTTCCCAACAACAATGTCGCCGAGGCGCTGACGCTGGTTCCCGGTGTCACCGTCGATCGTCAATTCGGCCAGGGCGAGAAGGTCTCGATCCTCGGCACCGACCCCGCGCTCAACCGCACGTTGCTCAACGGCCAGACGGTCGCCTCCGCTGACTGGTTCATCCTCGATTCGCCGGGCCGTACATTCAACTATGCGTTGCTCGCGCCGCAACTTGTCGGACGCGTCGATATCTATAAATCACCCGAACCGCGCATCGACGAGGGGTCGATCGGCGGCACCGTCAACGTCACCACCCGCAAGCCGCTGGACTTGAAGCCGTTCACCATCGCCGGCTCGCTCGGCTATCTGTTCAACGACCGTTCCAAAAAGGGCGATGTCCAGGGGTCGGCGCTGGTCAGCTGGCACAATGAGGCCGGCACCATCGGCATCATCGCCTCGTTCCAGCGCGCCAAGGATCGGCTGCGCCGCGACGGCCTGGAAACCTATGGCACGATCACCGCCGACTTCTGGGCCGGCAAGAACGATGCCGGGGCGGATTCGCGCAACAACAACTGCACCGGCGCTTGCGCCACCACTCTGACCGCCAATCCCGGCGCCAAGAGCCCGAATGCGTTCGGCACCTCCTATTTCGAACAGGACCGCGAGCGCCTGACCTATTCGGCCGGAATACAGTTCAAGCCGGTCGACCAGCTGACCCTCGGGTTCGACTGGCTCAAGATCGACGCCACCTATAACAACCTCAATCAGTCGATGTACGCCTTCCAGGGCAATACCTGGAACAGCGCGGGCGCGCTGAGCGGGATCGAGGTGAGGGACGGCATCGTCACCAAGGTGACGATGAAAAACGCGCTGAGCGTGCTCGACGCACAATATCGCACCGCGGAGATGCATTCGAACACCTATCACGGCAGCGCCAAATGGGATGGCGGCAGCTGGGATCTGAATGTCGAGGGCGGTTATTCCAAAGCCGATGGCGGCACCAAGCGCCAGGTCTTCCTCGAATTCCTCAACTGGGCCGACTATAGCGTGGATCTCAGCGGTGCGCCCAAATCACCCGGCGTCCTCAGCTATACCGGCAATGTGCAGGGCAATCCGGCCGCGTTCACCACCGATCCGGGCTGGGGCGGCAACATGGTCGACAAGCCGACCAGCGACAAGGAGCGCTACGGCCAGGCCGATCTCGGCTTTAACTTCGACGGCGCAATCAAGCGCCTCGCGTTCGGCTATAAATATCGCAAACATACCGCGGCTCAGAATTATGCCGGCGTCACCATTGCCGGTGTGGCGGCATCCGCATCCCTGTTTGATCCGCGCCAGGTGCGCGACAATTATCTGTCCGGCTTTAACGGCGTGAATGATCAGATGACTGGCCGCTTTCACATCGATGGCCCGACAATGGTCAATTATATCAACAGCGGCAAATGGCTGCCGTCCGGCGCGCCCTTCCCGACGCCGTCGCCCTTCGCGGCGCCGGAGTTCGCCGCCGGCAACTGGCAGATCGATGAGACGATCAACGCGGCCTATGGCCAGGTCGACTTCGACGCCGGTTGGCTCCGTGGCAATTTCGGCGTGCGTTATGCCAAGACCGGCACTGACAGCGCCGGGTTTGTCTGCACATCCGGCACGCCGTGCAACGCACCGTCCAACTGGGTCTGGCAGAAGACGAGCCGCAGCTATGAAAATGTGCTGCCGAGCTTCAATCTCATTGCCGATCTGCAGAAGGACCTGATATTCCGCGTTGCCGGGGCGCAAGTCATCGCACGGCCGAATTATGCCGACATGACCAATTTCTTCTGGCTATCGGATCAGATCCTGACCGGCGAGGGCGGCAATCCCAATCTCAAACCGTATCGATCGGACAATTTCAACGCCTCGCTCGAATATTATTTCGCGCCGCGGGCAATCGTGTCGGGTGAGATATTCTTCAAGCATATCAGCGACTATATCCTGAAGCAGACCGCGCCTGAGCAATATTTCAACCTGTCGCAAAACCGGGTCACAACCTATCAGATCAGCCGTCCGTACAATGCCGGCTCGGCCAATGTGAAAGGCTTCGCCGTCGCTTATCAGCAGAGTCTGGCACTCGGCCTCGGCATCCTGGCGAATTACACCTATTCCGACGCCAAGGGGAGGAACGGTGCCGATTTGCCTTACAATTCACGGCATCAGGTTAGCCTCAGCCCATTTTTCGAGCGTGGTCCGGTCGCGCTGCGGGCAACCTATACCTGGCGGTCGAAATATTTCACTGCGATCGATCGCGGCGATCAGATGTATGTCCGCGCCACCGACAATGTCGATGCGTCGGCGACATATAATTTCACGAAGAATGTCGGGCTGACCCTGTCAGGGATGAACCTGACCGACAGCCAATATTATGCCTATGCCAATACGCCGAGCCTGCCACGCGGTGTGTACAAGAGCGGGCGCAAGTTCCTGGCCACGGTCAACGTCAACTACTGATCCATATAGGAAGACCGGGCGGCGGATTCGGAAACCTGGTTTCCCCGCCGCCCTTTCTTTTGCCTGCGTGATATGGCCGTGCAGCGGCGATTGAGCGGCGGACGAAACCGCCTAAGCTTGGCCTTCATCGATTCCGGGAGCAGACGCTTGAGACATACCAGCTGCTTGTTGCCCGCGCTGTTGGCCGGGGCCTTGACCTTCATCCCCGGCGCCATCGCGCAGCCGGTCGCCCTGCTCCCCGCACCGCAATCGCTGACCACCGCTGAGGGCGGCTTCACGCTGACCGCGACCAGCGGCATCGCCATCCCGTCCGGCGATGCCGGCGCGCGCAACGCCGCCGATCGCCTGGCCGAACTTCTGCCGCGCACCGGCGGGCCAAATCTCAGCATCAAGCCCGGCGGCACGATCCGCTTCGAGCGGGTGCCCGGCATCGCCGCCGAAGGCTATCGCCTCATCACCTCATCCAGCGGCGCGACGATCAGCGCGAGCGACGATGCCGGCCTGCTCTACGGCGCGGTGACATTGTGGCAGCTCGCCCGCCCCGGCACGGCCGGCACCTTCATTCCCGCCGTCGTCATCACCGATGCACCGCGCTTCCGCTGGCGCGGGCTGATGCTCGACAGCGCGCGGCATTTCCAGTCGCCCGAATTCGTCAAGCGCCTGCTCGACACGATGGCGGCGAACAAGCTCAACACATTCCACTGGCACCTGGTCGACGATCAGGGTTGGCGCATCGAGATCAAGAAATATCCCCGGCTGACCGGGGTCAGCGCCTGGCGCCTTCCCGCAACCGCGCCCGGCGCACCGCCGCTGCCGCGCATCGGCGGCTTCTACACGCAAGAACAGATTCGCGAGATCGTCGCCTATGCCGGCAAGCGCGGCATCACTGTGGTGCCCGAGATCGAAATGCCCGGCCATGCGCTGAGCGCAATCCGTGCTTATCCCGGCCTCGGCATGGGCGTGCCGCTGCCCAAGGGCGTGGAGAGCGACTGGGGCGTCTTTCCCTGGCTCTACAATACCGACGAGCCGACCTTCACGTTCCTCGAGAACGTGCTCGACGAGGTCATGACGCTGTTTCCGTCGCGTTACATCCATGTCGGCGGCGACGAAGCGGTGAAAGACCAGTGGAAGGCTTCGCCCAAAATCCAGGTACAGATGAAATCGCTCGGCATCACCAGCGAGGACAAGTTGCAGAGCTGGTTCGTCCAGCGCATCGGCCGCTATCTCGCGGCGCATGACCGGCGGCTGATCGGCTGGGACGAGATCCTCGACGGCGGCATCACGCCGGACGCAACGGTGATGTCGTGGCGCGGCATCGATGGCGCCGTCGCCGCCGCCAAGGCCGGGCATGACGCCGTACTGTCACCCGCGCCGATCCTCTATCTCAATCACCGCCAGGGCGTGACCGCCGCCGAAGGAACCGGGCGCGGCGAGCTGATCACGCTGGCCCAGGTCTATGCGTTCGACCCCGCACCCGCCTCGATCCCGGCCGAGCAGCAACGCCATATCCTGGGCGTGCAGGGCAATTTATGGACAGAGCATGCCCGTACTGAAGCCGCCGCCGCTGCGGCGATCTTCCCGCGCGGCGCGGCGATCGCCGAACTCGGCTGGTCGAAGGCGCCAAGCGATTTCGGCGACTTCATCCGCCGCCTCGCCCCGCAAATGACGCGGCTGTCGGCGCTAGGCATTGAACCGGGCGCGGCCGTATTCCGTCCGGTCGCGACGCTGTCGCCTGATGGCAGGAAGGCCAGAGTGACCCTGTCCGGCCAGTCGGGCTTGCCGCTGCGCTATACGATCGACGGCACGCCCCCCAGCGGCACGTCTCCGCTCTATGGCGCCCCGCTCAGCCTGGCGATGCCGACCCGCCTGCGCGTCGCCAGCGTCCTCGACGGCACCGCGCAGCCCGGCGCAATCGACCTCAATGTCGATGCCAGGGCGGTCCGCCGCCGCGACGATACCGAGCTCAAGCTCTGCACTACGGGTATCGCGCTGCGCCTGGCCGATGACGCGCCGGCAAAGGGCCCGCGCGCGGCGTTCCTCACCGATATCGGCAATCCCTGCTGGATCTATCAGGCCGCACCGATGGACGGGGTGCGATCGATCGCAATTGATGTCGGCCAGATTCCGTTCAATTTCCAGATCGGCCATGACGCGGACAAGATCCGCTTCCGTCCTCCCGCCACGCCCGCCGGCGAAGTCGAGATTCGCGATGGCTGCGAAGGGCCGAAGCTTGCCGTGCTTCCGCTGGCGCCCGCCGCGCGGCGGCCTGGCGTGACGCGGCTGACCGCCTCGCTCAAGCCGATGAGCGGCGCGCATGACCTGTGCATCACCTATACCGCAAAGGGCGTGAACCCGCTCTGGGCGATCAGTGCGGTGCAGCTTGTGACCGCCCCGTGATCGTCCGCCTGCACGCGCCCATGACCGGCTGGGTATTGCCGCTCGACCAGGTACCCGACCCGGTCTTTGCCGACCGCATGATGGGTGACGGCTTCGCGATCGACCCGCTTGACGCCATGGTCCGCGCGCCGTGCGATGCGACCGTCATCGCGGTCGCGCCGACCCGGCATTCAGTGACTTTGCGGCTGGCCAATGATGCCGAGCTGCTGATCCATGTCGGCCTGGACACCGTCGCGCTGGCCGGGAACGGCTTCACCGCACAGGTGCGCGACGGCGAGGCGGTGACCCTCGGCCAGCCCTTGCTGCTGGTCGATCTCGATCCCGTCGCAGCGCAGGCGAAGAGCCTGATCACGCCGGTCACCGTGACCAGCGACGGCTATGCGGTGACCTTGCTGGCGATCGATACGAGCGTGACGGCCGGCGACGCGATCGCCGAGATCGCGCCAGTCGCAAGCGACGCGGCGGCCACCGATCTCGGCGAGGACACCGCGCATTGCACGATCCGCGTACCGCTCGCCAATGGCATTCATGCCCGCCCCGCCGCGCGGATCGTCGCCGCGCTGAAGCCGTTCACGGCTGAAGTGACGATCGTCGCGCACAGCCGCCCGGCCAATGCGCGCAGCATCGTCGCCTTGCTGTCGGCCGGCATCCGGCATGACGATGAAATCGCGATCGGCGCACGCGGCCCCGACGCCCGCGCCGCGATCGCCGCCATCGTCACGCTGATCGAACAGGGCATGGGCGAGGAGGCGCACGCCGCGGCTCAGGCGGCGCCCACTGCCGCTATTTCAGACGATGGCCTGATCCACGGCGTCCGCGCCGCGCCGGGTCTTGCGATCGGCCCGATCTTCCAGTTCCGCCCCGGCGATGTCGCGGTCACTGAGCGAGGCAGCGGAATCCCCGCCGAAACCGCCGCGCTGGATGCTGCACGTAACACGCTGCTCGCCGCCGCCGATGGAAAAGCCGGGGCGGGCGCGGATATTGCCGCCGCGCACCGCGCGCTGATCGAGGATCCGGAACTGCTTGGCGCGGCCCAGGGCCTGATCGCGCAGGGCAAGAGTGCTGGCTTTGCCTGGCGCGGTGCGATCCGTGGTCATGCCGAGGCAATCCGCGCCACCGGCGACCGGTTGCTGATCGAGCGCATTGCCGATCTGAAGGATATCGAGCGCCAGGTGATCGCATTGCTCACCGGTACCGAAGCGGCGCTGCCGATCCCGCCAAAGGGCGCGATCCTGGTCGCCGACGAATTACTGCCGTCGCACTTCGCGCCGCTGGCCGAGGCGGGAATCGCCGGCATCTGCACTGCGTTCGGCGGCCCGACCGCGCATGCCTCGATCCTCGCCGCGTCGGCCGGCCTGCCGATGCTGGTCGCCGCCGGCGCGGCGGTCCTCGAGCTGAGCGACGGGCAGCAGGTCGTGCTTGATGCCGATCGCGGCGCGCTCAACCCCGCGCCCGACACCGCCACGATCGACGCCGTGACGGCCCGCCTTGCGCAGCGCACTGCGCGTGTCGCCGCCGAGGCCGCCGCCGCACTCGACCTGTGCGTGATGGCCGATGGCACGCGGATCGAAATCGTCGCCAATCTCGCCAATGCCGCCGAGGCGGCGCGCGCCATCGCGCTCGGCGCCGAGGGTTGCGGCCTGCTGCGCACCGAATTCCTGTTCCTCGATCGAGAGTCCGCACCCGACGAAGAAGAACAGCGCGCCGCCTATGCCGCGGTCGCCGCCGGCCTCGGCGGCCGCCCGCTGATCGTGCGCACGCTCGATATCGGCGGCGACAAGCCGGTCGCCTATCTGCCCTTTCCGCATGAGGACAATCCCGCGCTTGGCGCACGCGGCATCCGCTTCTCGCTCGCGCGGCCCGACCTGCTTGCGCAGCAGTTTCGCGCGATTCTTGCCGGCGTGCCGGCGGCGCAGTGCCGGATCATGCTGCCGATGGTGATCGATGCCGGCGAACTTGCCGCCGCGCGCACCATTCTCGACGACGCGCGTGCCGCGCTCGGCATCGATACGCCGGTCCCGCTTGGCGTGATGGTCGAAACCCCCGCCGCCGCGATGCTCGCCGCGAGCCTGGCGCGCGACGCGGATTTCCTGTCGATCGGCAGCAATGACCTGACGCAATATGCGCTCGCCGCCGATCGCGGCAATCCGGCGGTCGCTGCGAAAGTCGATGCGCTCCACCCCGCGGTGCTGCACCTGATCGCGCGTGCCGCCGAGGGCGCAAGGACGCATGGCCGCTGGCTCGGCGTGTGCGGCGGCATTGCGTCCGACCCGCTTGCCGCACCGATCCTGATCGGCCTCGGCGTAACCGAATTGTCGGCGACGCCCGCCGCCATCCCCGCGCTCAAGGCGGTGGTACGGCAGCTGACCTTGCCCGATTGCAAGGCGCTCGCCGAACGCGCGCTCGCCGCAGCGACTGCTGCTGAAGTCCGAACCCTGCTGGAAGGAGCCGCCTGATGCGCCTCGGTCTCGACCGTCTCCAGCCGCTCGGCCGCGCGCTGATGCTGCCGGTCGCCGTGCTGCCGGTGGCGGGGCTGCTGCTCCGCCTCGGCCAGTCCGACATGCTCAACATCGCCTTCATCGCCGCGGCAGGCCAGGCGATCTTCTCCAATCTCGGCCTGCTTTTCGCGATCGGCATCGCGGTCGGGCTGGCGCGCGAGAATAACGGCGCGGCGGGCCTCGCCGGTGCGGTCGCCTTCCTCGTCACGGTCGAGGGCGGCAAGGTGCTGCTCGCCGTCCCGCCCGAAGTGACCGCGGCATTCGCCGACCGGGCGACGCGCGATCTCGCCACCGCGGCGTGGAAGACCAAGGAACTGGCCAAGCTCAGCGTCCCCGCCGGTGTCCTGTCCGGGCTGGTCTCGGGCTGGCTCTATAATCGCTATTCCGGGATCAAGCTGCCCGATTATCTCGCCTTTTTCGGCGGCCGCCGCTTCGTGCCGATCGCCGCCGGGGTCGCCGGGCTGATTGGCGCGGCAGTCTTCGGGCTGGGCTTTCCGATCCTCGAAGGCGCGATCGACACGCTCAGCCGCTGGGTGGTCAGCGCCGGGCCGATCGGCCTGTTCGTCTATGGCGCGCTCAACCGGCTGCTGATCATCACCGGGCTGCACCATATCCTCAACAATATCGCCTGGTTCATCATTGGCGATTATCACGGCGCGACCGGCGACCTGAATCGCTTCTTCGCCCGCGACCCGAGCGCGGGCGCGTTCATGAGCGGCTATTTCCCAGTGATGATGTTCGGCCTGCCCGCCGCCTGCCTCGCCATGTACCGCTCGGCCCTGCCCGACCGGCGCAAGGCAGTCGGCGGCATGCTGCTCAGCCTCGCGCTCACCTCGCTGCTGACCGGCGTGACCGAGCCGATCGAATTCACCTTCATGTTCCTCGCGCCGATGCTCTACGTCCTGCACGCCGTGCTGACCGGCGTCGCGATGGTGGTGATGGATGCGCTTGGCGTCCGGCTCGGCTTCGGCTTTTCCGCCGGACTGTTCGACTATGTGCTCAACTATGGCCTGGCGACCCGGCCGCTGATGCTGTTCCCGATCGGGGCGGTCTATTTCGCAATCTATTATTTCACGTTCCGCTACTGCATCCGGCGCTTCAACCTGAAGACCCCGGGCCGCGAGACCGAACCTGCCGGTGCCAGCACCGCAGCGTCATCGTCGGACGATCAGGCGGTGGGGATCGTCCGTGCGCTGGGCGGGTCGGCCAATCTGGTGTCGATCGATGCCTGCACCACCAGGCTGCGGCTAAAGCTGGTCGATCCCGCGCGGGTCGATGAGGTGGCACTCAAGGCACTGGGTGCGCGCGGCGTGGTGCGGCCCGGCGGCACGGCGCTGCAGGTCGTGCTCGGCCCGATCGCCGATCGCGTCGCGGGCGAGATGCGCGCACTGTCGCAGGCGGCGGCGCCGGTCGCGGCGTCAGCGGCGCCCGAGCCGCTGCCAGCCGCGCCGGATGCGGCATGGGTCGCGGCATTCGGCGGCACGGCGAATGTCCTGGAATTGTCGATCAGTGCCGGCCGTGTCCGCGCCCGGGTCGCCGATCCGGCCGCGATCCAGCACGAGGCGATCAGCAAGGCCGCCCCGCGCGGCTGGAGCGAGGTTTCGCCTGGCGTGATCCACGCGCTGGTCGGCCAATAGAATCACCTACACCCCAACGTCCGCGATAGGTCAGTTCACGAACCAGAATCGTCACCCCCGGGGCCTGTTTCCGTGGTCTACAGGGTCGCGAAATCGCCGAGCGAAAATTGCCGTGGCGCGGTGGCCCCTGGAACAAGGCCGGGTGACGAACAGGGTGGCTCAACGTTCGAGGCGGCCGCAACATCGATTCAACCTCCCTGCCGATCATGGCAGCGTGGAGCCGGATAGGACTTCACGACGTCCCGTCCCGCTCTTTCTCATTGTTGGAAAAATGGGGACTGGTTCCTCGCCTGCTTTCCCGGCGCATAACAGCAATCGTCGATGCTGTTATGCGCTGTTCCGATGCTGTTATTGAATAACAGCATCGGTCGGGTTCAAGCTGTTGAAAATCGGTCAGTAATTTCGGCCAAAAATCCAACTTAACAGCATCGAAAAAAATATCAGCCGATTTACAGCATGAGCAGCAGCGAATCGGGGCCCCGACGCCCTCACGTCGCCAGCGCGTTACCCACCCCGATGATCACCGTCGACGCGATCAGGATCGCGATGCCGAGCCGCACGAGATTGCGCGTGCCCGCACTCGCCGACGCCCATTCGCGGAGCGCAAAGCCCCACAGGGTCGAGAACAGGATGATGCTCGCCATGTGCAGCGTCCAGGACGAGAAGCCGAAGCGCCCCATCTGGCTCTCGCCCATCGTGTAGAAGAAGAACTGGAAGTACCACAAAGTCCCGCCCAGCGCCGCGAGCAGATAATTGGCGCGCAACGGCACGGCTGTGGCCGGCGCTCCCTTCGCGGCACGGCCGACAAATTCCCCGGCGCTGCCATTGCGCAGGATCAGGATCAGGCACCACACCAGATTGGTGGTCAGACCACCAAGCAGCACGATGCACAGCACCGGCAGGCCTTGCCACAGCGGATCGGTGCCCGCCGCCAGCGTCAGCGCGCGGATCGGGTCACCCGCCTTGAGCCCAAAGGCAAAGCAGCTCGACATCACGCCGGAGAACAAGGCGATGGCCAGGCCACGCTTGAGATTGAACTCGACGACGCCGACCGTCGCGTCTCCGCCGCTCGTCTCGCGTTCCTTGGCCTGGCCGGCACGCGCGACGACCAGGATGCCAATCACCGCCACGGCAATGCCGAGCAAGGTCACTTGCCCGCTGTTCGTCGCAGCCAGTGCCCCCAGCGTGTTATTATAGATCGGCGGCCCAAGCGTACCAATCACCGTGGTCAGCCCCAGCGCCACCGCCATGCCCAGCGACAAGCCGAGATAGCGCATGGTGAGACCGAAGGTCAGCCCGCCAAGCCCCCAGCCCGCGCCCCAGAACCAGCACCAGAACAGGGTTTCAGGCGGCACCGCGCCGATCACGCCCAACAGGTCATGCGTCTGCAGGCTGGCGAACAGCCAGGGCATGATCAGCCAGCTGAACACGCCGCCGGTCAGCCAGAAAATCTCCCACGACCAGGATTTGATGCGCTTATAGGGAACGTAGAAGCTGGCCGAGGACAATCCCCCGATCCAGTGAAAGAACACGCCCAGCAACGGGTTACCGTCCATCATCCCCTCCGTTCAGTCTTTGACGAGAATATCGGGCGTGATCGCCGCGATGCTGGTGACGCCGGTCAGCGCCATCGCCACGCGCATCTCGGCAGCGACCAGGTCGAGGATGTGCGCGACGCCGCGCTCGCCTCCACCGGCCAGCGCATAGGCCCAGGCCCGGCCGAGCAGCACGCCGCGCGCGCCGAGCGCCAGCATGCGCACCACATCGAGCCCCGAGCGGATACCGCCATCGGCCAGCACGGTGAGCCGGTCGCCGACCGCTGCAGCAATTGCTGGCAGGGCGCGCGCGGTCGACGGCACGCCGTCGAGCTGCCGTCCGCCATGGTTCGACACGACGATCCCGTCCGCGCCGAGCGCGGCCGCCTCGCGCGCATCCTCGACATCGAGCAGCCCCTTGATGATCAGCGGCCC
>NZ_JBOHHW010000046.1:0-40279 GCF_050725575.1 Sphingomonas sp.
TCGCCATTGGTCAGGACATTGTAGAGCTTGCTCATGATCGTGTTGGCAAGGACGCTGGGTTCGAGCAGGGCCATGGTAGTTCTCCTAAGACAAGATTATCTGATCTGTATTGGGCATAGGGTATCACCTTCCGAAACGACGTTCGTCGTTACGAAATGACAATAAGACTCGTCACCAGAAACGAATTTCTGATGATGAATCTAAATGAAGGACCCAATGGTTTTTGACGAATTAACCCACGACTCGCAATGTCTTGGGTATCTCGACTCGTTGATGCTGGTTTGCATCTTCAATGATTCGACGATTGTACGAAATCGTCAGGAACCGGTTATTTTGCGGTGAAACGTTTTTGAGGTGAGATCGAAAGAGGGTTTTAGGCTGGATGCGGCGGATTGGTCAGGCCCTGTGGGCGATGGGAGGGCCTAGCCGACATCCAATGTGACCGGTGCTATCCCCCTGGGATAAAGGAAGCTTGTGTCCCCGCGAAGGCGGGAACCCAGTCTGGGCTAGTGTCGGAGCGCAGTCAGGTAGGTATGCTCAGCGCCGGCGATCAGCCCCGCTTGCGTCGATAGGCCGGATCGCGGGCATCGATTGCGGCTTGCCAGACTCTGAGGACATTGCCGCTCCACAGCTTGTCGATCTGCGCGGGTGTATAGCCACGGCGCTTCAGTGCTGCCGTGACATTGGCGGTCTCGCCGACATCGGACCAGCCGGTGACGCCGCCGCCATGATTAAAGTCCGACGACAGCGCGACATGGTCGATGCCGATCCGCTTCACGGCATAGTCGACCGTATCGATCAGATTGTCTATGCCGGCCTTGGGCTCCTTGCCGACAATGTCGTGATAACGATGGTCATACTCCACCTGCTTGTCGGCGGAGAGCGTCACGCCGCTGGTCGGCGACAGGCCATATTCGGCCTGCAATGCCGCGACGGCTTTCAGGGTTTCCGGGCTACGCGCGCGCAGATAGGCGCTGAACGCATTGATCGCGATGACACCGCCCTTGGCTTTCAGCGCGTCGAGCTGCGCATCGCTCAGGTTGCGCGGATTGTCGATCAGGGCGCGGACGTCGGAATGGCTGGCAATGACCGGCGCACGGCTCAGCGTGAGCACCTGATCGAACGCTGCGTCCGACAATTGCGAGACGTCGATCAGCACGCCGAGATCATTGAGGCGTTTGACCGCCTGGCGCCCGAGCGGCGACAGCCCGCCATGCTCCGCGACACGGTCGCCGAACTGCAGCGCCGGGCGGGACGAATCCGCGAATTGATTATGCCCGGCATGGACAAAGCCGAAGATGCTCACGCCGCGCGCCTGCCAGCGGTCGATCGCATCGAGATCGTCGCCCAGTGGCCAGGCGTTGAGCAGGCTTTCGACCACGGCGAACTTGCCGCTCGCGACGATCCGCCGCACCTCGGCGGGCGACCGGGCAAAGGCCGCGCGCGTCGGGTTGCGGTCGGCGATGGCATGGATCGCTGCGTCACGCGCGACCGCATCGCGCTGCGCGCCGGCAAGCGATGCGGGATCGCGCGTGCCCTGCGGCACGAACAGCGCGATGGCGGCGGTGGTCAGCCCGCCAGCCTTTGCGCGGTCGAGGTCGAATTGCGACCAAGGATCGGCAAGGCCGGTCCAGCCGGCTTCTGTGGCCGATTTGGGCAGGTCGAGATGCGGGTCGAAGGTGATCGTCTGCGCGGCAAGCGGCGTCGTTGTGAGCAATGCGCTCAGGACCAGGGTGATGGATCGCATGGGCAGGTCCTTTCGGGTGGATCAGCGTAAATCGGGGTAGCCGGCAGCGGCGGCATTGCGCTCGAGCGTGCGCAGCGGCGCGTATCGCTCAGGGCTGCCGGGCACGATGTCGCGCAGGAAAAGGGTTGTGCGGGTTTCGGCCAGCCCGGGATCGGCGACAATATCGGCCAGCGCCATGCGCAATGCCGCGACCGTTTCGATGCTGGTGTTGCGTGAGGTCACGAACGGCGGCGTCGCTGAATCCGTGGTCGTGCCGAGGATGCGCAGCGTCGTCGCCAGCTCGGGTTCGGCGCGCAGCACGGCGGCATAGGTGACCGCATCGATCGCGGCGATGTCGGCCTCACCCATCACGATAGCGCTGATGCTCTGGCGATGCGCACCGGTCTCGCGCACCTCGCTGAAAAATGGCTCGCCGCCCGCCAGATCGGCGATCAGCGCACGGAACAAATTGGTGCCGGTATTGGAATGCCGGTCATTGATCGCGGCGACCCGGCCGCGATAATCGGCGATCGTGCTCGCCTCTTCCTGCCGGGTGATGAGGAAGCTGCGATGCTGGCCCTCGCTGCACCCGGGCGCGTCGTAGACCGGCACGCCCAGCACCCGCAGCGACAGCGATGGGTCGCTCACCAGCGGATAGCCGCAGATCTGGCCGAACAGCAGATCCGGGGCGTGCCACAGATCCTGCACCGACCGGCGGCGCTCAAGCCGGTCGGGCACGCCGGCAACGCCGCGCGCACGCAGGATGCGGGCAAGCTCGGCCCAGAGCCGGTCGTTCGCTGCCTGTTGCGGCCCATGGTCGTACATGCCGAGCGAGGCGAGTCCGGCGGTCATTCAACTGGCCGTTCAAAGGCGGGATGCAGCGGCGAATCATGCGCGCGAAGCGCGAAGCGCCGGATGATCTCGCCATAGCCAGCATAGAGGACCGCGCCTTCGCGGATCAGCCGCGCGCGGTGATGGCGGTGATAGGCGGGCAGCTTGTGCCACGACAGGCCCGGCCGCTCATGATGCGCGGCATGGAGGTTGTTGTTGAGGAACAGCAGCCCGAGCAATCCGCCGCGCTCGACCGATGCCGCGCGACCCGGCGTGTCGATCCCGGCGCGATGCTCGGCAAAGGACCGGGGCATGGTGAGCGCCATGCCGGGATAGACGAAGGTCAGGATATAGCGGGCCAGGCTCAGCCCGACATGATCGAGCCAGACCAGCAGCAGGGCGACCGCGGCCAGATGAGGGAGCCAGTCGCGGATGACCTGCACCGGCTCGGAAAATGCACGACGGATTTCGCTATAGAGGAACCGGACGAATATGATCGGCGGACCCGCGAGCATATGCCCGGGTAGCGTCGACTGGATCCGTGCGGCGAGCCATGCGGCGCCGCCGCGGCGCGCGACATAGCGGGATTCGGGATCTTCATCGGGATTGGTGATCTCGGCGCTGCCGTGATGCGCAATATGGCTGCGGTAATAGAGCGAATAGGGCAGCCAGAGCGACAGCGGCACGAAACCGATCGCGCGATCGATTGCAGCGATATGGGTTGGGTGGCCGTGGATCGTCTCGTGCTGCAGCGATCCGTGCCACGCGATGAGCCAGGCGCCGATCAGAACCAGCAATGGCGTGGGGATCACGGCATGCCATGCGGTCGCGGCAAGCCAGCCGCCATAGATCAGGACGGCGACGATCAGGGTCGCCCGATCGATCGGGCTGCGCTGTGGTGACCGGTGCAACATGGCCATGGAGATTCGGCACTCCCGATTGAATGAAAATCAAATCTCTATCAATTTGATGGGATATTCAATGTGGAGTGAGTTTGATGCGGTGAAGATTTGCTTCGTGCGCGGATCGAGGACGGTATTCCGGATGAAAGCCGGGCGACACGGGCGATGCCGATTCAAACCGGGCGCGGCGCATGACAGGGTGGCGGCGGAAGGGATGCCAGCCGGTATGCCGCCCCGCTCTTTGACATGACTGGAGACTATTGCGCGGTTGGGGACCGCTGCTCCCGCAGGAACAGCGGTCGCTCACCCCTGTTAATGCGTGGCTCGACCCCTGTTATTGCGCGGTTCCACCCCTGTTATCGAAATAGCCGAACAAGGCGCAAGACACTGGTAACAGAGCGAAAATCGACGTTTTCGATCCAACTTAACAGGGGTGAGGTTTTTTATCCGAATTGAACAGCGGAAAATCGGGTCGGATGACGACCGCGACTCGCCATCCGGCAGCCGCCCGGCTTTCGGCCAGGCGGCCTCGGATTACCACGTGACGCCGACCCGGGCGTACAGATAGCGGCCATTGAACCCGAACGGCGAATAATAGGGAAAGCCGACCAGGCCCGTGCTGTTGAGCTGCGTGCCGCGCGACGACAGGACCTTCACATAATCGGGATAGGTATCGAACAGATTGTTCGCCCCCACCGCCAGGTTCACGTTCCGGATCACCTGATAGCGCGCCTCGAGATCGAAGATGGTGTGACGGCCGGTATGGATATCGTCCTCGGCAAATCCATTGCTGCTCGGCTGAGTGACGTCGCCATAATAGGACGCCCGCCCCGTCACGCCGAGATCGCCCAGCGACCAGTCGATCGTGCCGACCAGCTTGGTGCGCGGGGTGCCCTGTTCGAACGAGATGATCCGTTGCCGGCTGAAGATCGGCAGGACGACACTGGTCGGCGTGCCGTTGACGGTTGCCGTGATCGTGGCAGGGGCCGGCGCGCGGGTCACCTTGATGTCGTTGACATTGCCCGCCACGGTCAGGTCGAAAATGCCGATAGTGTCGGTCTTGGTGCGATAATGCGCGACCACGTCGATGCCCTTGGTGGTCGAGCGGATGCCGTTGAGGAAGAAACGCCCCGCCGTTACATTATTGGTCTCGGGGTTGGCCGCGAGCAATGCCGCGACCACCGGGCCGCCGAGATTTTCCGACAATGCGATCTGGTCGCGGATCTTGATGTGATAGGCGTCGACCGACAGGTCGAACCCGCCCGCCTTGAGCACGATGCCGGCCGACAGGTTGCGCGCCTTTTCCGCGCGCAACGGTTTGCCGCCCAGTGCGATGCCGACCGGGCTGACCGATGGGAACAGGCCGGTCTCGACGATCGCGCCGCTGGTCAGGACCGATGCGGTCGAGGTGAAATATTGCTGCTGCAATGACGGCGCGCGGAAGCCGGTGGAGGCAGTGCCGCGCACCGCGATCCACGGCGCGAACTCGTAACGGGCGGACAATTTGCCGGTCGCGGTCTCGCCGAAGTCGGAATAGCTTTCGCCGCGCACTGCTACGCCCAGGGTCAGTTTGTCATTGGGTTTTGCCTCGATATCGAGATAGCCGGATACATTGTCGCGGTGCACATTGACCCGGTTCGACGGCAGGAATCCGGGAAAGCCCTGCGCGCCCGAGCCGAGTGCCGGATCGGCGTTCGGGGCACGGTTCCAGGATGTCGGTTCACCGGCGCCGATCTTGAAGCCTTCGCGGCGATACTCCGCGCCCCAGGCGATGTTGATCGTACCCTCGCCCAGCGGCTGTTCGCGCGACACGTCGATGCCGCCGACGATCTGGTCATAGGTCAGCTTGCCGGCGTAGAAATTCCGCTGCGAGTTCGTACCATAGGTGGCGTTGCCGGAATTGAGCGTGTTGATGGTCAGCTGGTTGCGCCCGTAGGAAAGGTTGAGGTCGACCTTCCAGCCGGACAATTCGCCGCGCAGACCGCTCGCGACGGTCCAATCCTCGGACTTGACGTTGATCAGCGGCGTGAATCCGTCGGGATAGAGGCTGGCCAGGGCGTCGGCGCTGGCATTGACGGGGTTGCCGCCGACGACGCGCGGTGTGGCCGCGCTGGTGCTGTCGCGGTGCTGATAGCCGCCGAACCCGTACAGTTCCCAGCCATTGTCGCCGACCGGCGCGCCGGCATTGGCGTAGAAGCTGTACTGCTCCACGTCCGGGTCACCGAAGCGCGAACGCACGCGGATCGGCGTCTTGCGCGGATCGAAATCGCCGCGGCTGGTCGGGTTGCGGTTGAGATACTCGCCGGACAGCGTGAGGAAGCCGTCCTGGCCAAGTGCAATCCCCTGCCAGCCCGATGCGGTGACGGTCTCGCCGTCATGCTCGTTACGCGACCCCCGCGCCGTGTCGACGTCAGTGATATACTGGCCATAGGTGACGGTCGCGCCGCCGCCGCTGCGTGCCTCGCGCAGGCGCAGATTGACCACGCCGGCAATCGCGTCCGACCCATATTGCGCCGCCGCGCCATCGCGCAGCACTTCGATCCGGTCGAGGGCCACTGACGGAATGGTGTTGAGATCGACCGCCGCCGAACCGCGCCCGACCGAGCCATTGGTATTGAGCAAAGCCGAGGTGTGAGCGCGAACGCCATTGATCAGGACCAGCGTCTGGTCCGGCGACAGGCCGCGCAACGTGGCGGGGCGGATCGAATCCGTGCCGTCCACTGCGGAAGAGCGCGGGAAATCGATCGACGGCACGACCGCCGCGAGCGACGCGCCAAGCTCGGTGGTGCCCTGGCGCTGCAGCGTGGCGGCGCTCAGCACATCGACCGGGGATGTGCTGTCGAGCCGCGAGCGGCCGGCGGTGCGGGTGCCGGTGACGACGATGTCGCCCTGATCTTCGGGTGCCTCGGGCGCGACGGCGTCCTGTGTGTCCGCAGGCGCGGCCTGGGCGCTGGCGGCGCCGGCATAGGTGAGTGCCAGCGTCGATGCGGCAATGGCGAATAGCGGCCGGAGAGTCGTCACGATGATAGTCCCTTTGTTCGATTTTGAGTTTTGCTTGATGAAACGGTACGCGCGCCGGCGCTCCAGAGCCGGCGCTGGTGCTTGTGTCGGGAGAGCTGTGGTCAGCCGGCGTCCGGTCTCACGGCTGGTCGGTGGTCGCCGGTTGCGCGACGGTGCGCAGATAGGATCGGTGCGTGGTCCAGCCGTCGGGGAACAGGGCGCTAGCCTCGCCGTCGGAGACTGAGGGGAGGATGATGACATCGTCGCCTTGTTGCCAATCGGCCGGCGTCGCGACCTTGTGCCGGTCGGTCAGCTGCAGGCTGTCGATCGTGCGCAGGATTTCGTTGAAGTTGCGCCCGGTCGACGCCGGATAGGTCAGGGTCAGGCGCACGCGTTTGGCGCCGTCGATGACGAACACGCTGCGTACCGTCGCTGTGTCCGACGCATTGGGATGGATCAGGCCAAGCAGGGTTGAGATGCGGTGATCGCTGTCGGCGATCAGCGGGAAATTGACCTCGGTCCCTTGCGTGGCGGCGATATCGATCGCCCATTCATGATGGCGATCGACCGGATCGACCGACAGGCCGACGACCTTGACTCCGCGGCGGTCAAACTCCGGCTTCAACCGTGCGACGGCGCCGAGTTCAGTGGTGCATACCGGCGTGAAATCGCGCGGATGCGAAAACAGCACCACCCAGTCGCTACCCGCCCAGGCATAGAAGGACAGCGGCCCAATGGTGGAGTCCTGCGTGAAGTCGGGAACGATATCGAACAGATTGAGTGACATGGATCACCTCGGCGTTGGGAGAGTAATAATCTCCACTGTTTTCATAGGAATTGATGCGAAGAAAATTTATCAGCCGCACAAGCCCGATGTGCCGGGACTCCCGGTCATGATTTGACCGCAAGCGCCGGGGTTTGGGTCTCGGCCGCCCGGCCTAATCGGAGCGTGCAGATCCGTCCCGTCGATCTGGCAAACCAAGGACCCCATGACATGTCGAAGGAAGAAGATAACAAGGCCATTGTCGGCCGCTGGTTCACCTCATTCTGGGGAGAAAGCTGCGACCTGGGCATCGTCGATGAACTCGCCGCGCCGGACATGCTGTTGCAATATTCACTGCATGAACCCCGCCGCGGCCATGATGATATCAAGGCGTTCATGACTGACTTCCGCGCGGCCTTTCCCGATCTCGCATTCGGAGGCGCAGCGGATCTGATTGCGGAGGGCGATCATGTCGTCGGCCGCTGGATCGGCGGCGGCACACATACCGGCCCGGCCTTTAGCGACTTCCTGGCCGGATCGCTTCCGGCCGGGTCCGGCCGCACGATGCGCTTCTCCGGCACCACCGTCCTGCGGATCGAGAATGGCAGGATCGCCGAGGAAATCGGCCTGGACGACGGCGTCACCGCCTTGCAGCAGCTCGGCCTTTTGCGCGCCGCCTGAACCGCGCCCGCAAGCCGCTGTAACCGGCAGCGGCTTGCGGGCAATTGCCGAAGAGCAGATCATCGCCGCAACTCCCGTGGTGTTCGGGGGTTGTCGAAATGCCAGGCAATGAAGGTGGAATGATGCTCGAACATGTACCCGGATGGCTGGGAAGCCTGTTGCACAATGTCCGCGCCGGTCACGCCAAGCTGATCTGCGTCTCGCCCGAAATCGGCAACCCCGGGGTGGAGATCGACCTGTCGAGCCCTGCCTTTGCCAGTGGTGGCCGCCTCCCTGAGCGCTTCACGGCTGACGGGGCGGGCATATCGCCGCCGCTGGTCTGGGGCGCGGCACCGCCGGGGACCGTCTGTTTCGCGTTGATCGTCGAGGATCCCGACGCGCCGGCGCTGAGTCCGGCGGTTCATGCGATCGTCTGGGGCATCGGCGCGGACGAACGCGGTCTGGCCGAGGGCGAGATCGCGGCCGATGGGGCAGGCGACCAAGCTGGCCGCGATGTCGGGCGCAACAGTGCGCTGGTCGAAGGCTGGCTGCCGCCCGATCCGCCGACCGGGCATGGCCCGCATGATTATATCTTTCAGCTATTCGCTTTGTCCGCAGCGCCGGTACTGGATGCGAACCCCGGCCGGTCGGCGATCCTGTCGGCGATGAAGGACCGGGTGTTGGGCACGGGCCTGCTGACCGGCACCTATTCGCGCGGCGAGAAAGCCGTGGCGGGCCGGGGGTCGTGCTCGGCCGTCCCTATATAGCGGACATGCAAACCGATCTTTTCGGCGTGCCGTCACGGGCCATACTGCCGCCCGGCCTGACCTATGCCGATGACGTTCTGACTGCTGCGGAGGAAGCGGCGCTGATTGCGCAGCTGGAGGGGGTGGCAGTCACGCCGTTCCGCTTCCAGGGCTGGCTCGGCAAGCGGCAGACCGCTTCGTTCGGCTGGCGCTATGATTTCGAGGATGCGAGCTTTGCACCGACCGAACCGATCCCGGCCTTCCTTACGCCGCTACGGGAACGGGCAGCACGCTTTGCCGGCCTCGCGGCGGGCGATCTCGTCCAGGCACTTGTCACGTGCTACGATCCGGGGGCGGGGATCGGCTGGCACCGTGACCGGCCAGTGTTCGAGCATGTCGTCGGCGTCTCGCTCGAGGCGCCCGCGACGCTGCGGCTGCGCCGGCGCGCCGGCACGAAGTTCGCACGGGCGGCACTGCCGCTCGCCCCGCGCTCGATCTATCATCTCCGCGGCGCCGCGCGGCATGAGTGGGAGCACAGCATCGTCGCGATGGATCGACGCCGCTGGTCGGTGACCTTCCGGAGCCTGTCGCCTGCTGTGCGCGGATGATCCTGGCGCGATTCAGTGCGGTGACCGAGTTTGGGCTTAGCCGACCGCGCCTGCGGGGGAGGATATCTCGCCTTCGTGCAGCGTCAGCAGCGATTCCATCAGGCCTTCATCGGCGCTCGAACAGACCCCCAGCACCAGCGCTTCATCATACCCCTCCGCGGTCAGATAGGCATGGCCCATATTGGAATCGATATAGATGGATTCGCCCTTCAGGAGCGTGACCGGATCGTAGAACTCGGTGCGGACCTCGATCCCGCCCTCCAGCACATAGATATATTCCTCGCCCGAATGATGGACGAGCTCGCCGAATTCCTCGACGCTCCTGGCGCGGATCGTGGTGATGACCGGAATCATGCGCTTGCGGCGCAATTCGGTGCAGACATAGTAATAATCGTAATTCGGCGTCTCGACCCGCACGGCGCGCGACAGGTCGCCGATACTGCGGCGCGCGGTGACCAGCTGCTCCGCCGCACTGGTTGATTCCGCAAACAGTTCCGACATGCGCAGGCCGAGCCGCTGGCTGAGCTGAAGCAATTTGTCATAGCTAAGGGTCAGCCGGTCATGCTCGATCTTCGACAGCGTCGACACAGGGATTCCGCTTCGTGCGCTCATCTCTTTTAGCGTCCAGCCTTCGCGGTTGCGCAAGCCCCGGAGCAGCGCGCCGAGCGTTGGATTGGTCGATGTCATATGCTGTCAAATCTCTCCCGGGGCCATTGACAATTCTCTGATTAGGATCATCATGTCTTAATCAGAACATTTGTGTCAGGTTAATGGTTCCACCGCAGCGAGGCAATCCCGACTGCGGACAAGGCCGATAAAGAGGGGATCTTCGAAAATGCGATCGATCAAATTGCTCGCTGCCGCCGCATTGGCGCTGATCGGCGGCGTCACCGCCGCGCAGCAATCCGCAACGCTGGCGCCGACGCTCGCGCCGGCCCCAGCCGCCAAGCCACTTGCCACTGCGACGCAGCCCCAGCCGCTGATCGAGGGGCAGGTGCCGCTGACCAAGCAGGATCTGGATAGCTGGCTCGACGGCTATATGCCCTACGCACTGAAGACCGGCGATATTGCCGGCGCAGTGGTCGTGGTGGTCAAGGACGGCCAGATCGTGACCAAACGCGGCTTCGGCTATGCCGATGTCGCCAAGCGCACGCCGGTCGATCCCGACCTGACCCTGTTCCGCCCCGGCTCGGTATCGAAGCTGTTCACCTGGACCGCCGTCATGCAGCTGGTCGAGGCGGGCAAGATCGATCTCGATGCCGATGTGAACAAATATATCGACTTCAAGATACCGCTGAAGGACGGCAAGCCCGTCACGATGCGTGAGATCATGCAGCATACCAGCGGGTTCGAAGAGCATGGCAAGGAGATCATGTTCTTCGATCCGAAAAACCTGACCTCACTCGGCGATTATCTGAAGCACGGGCTGCCCAACCGCATCTACACGCCGGGCACCACCCCCTCTTATTCCAACTATGCGACCGCGCTTGCCGGATACATCGTCGCGCGCGTCAGCGGCCAGTCGTTCGACGATTATATCGACCAGCATATCTTCAAGCCGCTCGGCATGGCGCACTCATCCTTCCGCCAGCCTTTGCCGGCGCAACTCGTGCCATTGATGGCGACGGGATATCCGCAGGCTTCGGCCGATCCGGTCAAATATGAGATCGTCGGGCCGGCCCCCGCCGGCAGCCTGGCGTCGCCGGGCACCGACATGGCGCGCTTCATGGTCGCGCATCTCAACCAGGGCGCCGGGCTGATGAAGCCGGAGACCGCGCGGATCATGCACGAGTCGGCACTGAGCGTCGTGCCGCCGCTCAATCGCATGGAGCTCGGCTTCTTCGAGACCAACATCAACGGGCGCCAGGTCATCGCCCATCTCGGCGACACCACGGTCTTCCACACCTCGCTGCACCTGTTCATGAAAGAGAATGTCGGTTTCTACGTCTCGTTCAACAGCGCGGGAAAGAATGGCGCGGTCGGCGGGCTGCGCGGTGCGATGTTCCAGGATTTCGCTGACCGCTACCTCCCCTCGATTGCCCCGGCCGATGGCACGGTCGATGCGAAGACGTCAGCCGAACACGCGAAACTGATGGTCGGCAACTGGCTCAACAGCCGGCGCCAGGAAACCAGTTTCATGGCGATCACCAACCTGATCGGCCAGGCCACGATCAGCGTCGACGGCAAGGGCAATCTGGCCGTGCCGATGGTGCATGGTCTGAACGGCGTACCGTCGAAATGGGTCGAGATCGCACCGTTCGTGTGGCGCCAGGTCGGCGGGCATGAGCGGCTCGCGGCCAAGGTCGTCGATGGCAAGGTGGTGCGCTGGAGCTTTGACGGCATATCGCCCTTCATGGTCTTCGATCGTGCGCCGGCGTCGCAATCCGCCACCTGGATCCTGCCCTTGCTCTATGCCAGCCTCGGCGTCCTTGCTCTGACCTTGCTGCAATGGCCGATCGCTGCGCTGATCCGCCGCCGCTACAAGGCGCCGCTCGCACTTGAAGGGGGTGCGCGCCAGGCCTATCGCGGTGTCCGTATCGGTGCCGGGCTGGTTCTTGCCGCGCTGGTCGCCTGGGCGATTGGCTTCACCAAGCTGATGGGGGACATCTCCAACCTCACCTCCGGGTCCGACGGCATGTTGTGGCTGCTCCAGATTGTCGGTGCGATCGCCTTTGTCGGTGGCGTGCTGCTGGCGGGCTGGAACCTGTGGCTCACCTGGCAAGGCAAGCGCGGCTGGTTCAGCAAGCTCTGGTCAGTGCTGTTGCTGATCGCGACGCTGACCGTGTTCTATGTCGCCTGGACCTTCGGCCTGATCGCGATGACGGTGAACTTCTGATGGCTAGGCTGCGACTTTCGGTTGTCAATGAAACGCTTCGCCTTGCCGCTCCTTTCCGCATCTCGGGCTATGTGTTCGACACGGCGGATGTGATCGTCGTCACCCTGAATGACGGCGATCACCAAGGGCGGGGTGAAGCGTCGGGGGTCTATTATCTCGGCGACGACGTGCCGGCGATGCGCGCCGCGATCGAAGGCGTGCGAGAGGCGATCGAAGAGGGGGGGTCGCGCGACGAGTTGCGCGGCATCCTCCCCGCCGGCGGCGCGCGCAACGCGCTCGATGCGGCGCTGTGGGAACTGGAATCGAAACAAACGGGCAAGCCGGTCTGGGCACTGGCCGGGCTCGACGCACCGCGGCCATTGGTTACTACCTTCACCCTCGGCGCCGATGATCCGGCAACGATGGCCGCGGGCGCCAAGGCGTTCGATCATGCCCGCTCGATCAAGATCAAGCTGACCGGCGAGCTTGATCTCGACATTGCGCGGGTCACGGCGATCCGCGCGGCGCGGCCTGACGTCTGGCTCGGCGTCGACGGCAACCAGGGTTTCAAGGTCGGCGATCTCGACGCGCTGGTCACGGCGATGGTTGCCGCCAATGTGTCGCTGATCGAACAGCCGCTGGCGCGCGGCCGTGAAGCCGATCTCGACGGCTATCGCTCGCCGATCCCGATCGCGGCCGATGAAAGCGCGCTGACGCTCGCCGATGTCGCGGGGCTGGCCGGCCGCTTCGACGTGTTCAACATCAAGCTCGACAAGTGTGGCGGCCTGACCGAGGGGCTGCTGATCGCCGCCGCCGCGCGTGAGGCGGGGCTCGGCGTGATGGTCGGCAACATGGTCTGCTCCAGCCTGGGCATGGCGCCCGGCTTCGTGCTTGGCCAGGTCTGCGACCTCAATGATCTCGACGGGCCGATCTTCCTCAAACAGGATTGCGCGCCGGGTATCGTCTATCGTGACGGCACCGCATGGTGTCCTGAAGCGGTCTGGGGAACCGAAGCGGTCGTTATCGCGTGACCGATATAAGGGTGGGGGCAGGTGCTGAGCCGACCTGGTTCGGCCAACCGCGCGGGCTGACCGTGCTGTTCCTGACCAATATGTGGGAGCAATTCTCCTATTACGGCATGCGCGCGCTGCTGGTCTATTACATGACCAAGCAGCTGCTGCTGGGGCAGGGGCATTCCTCGCTCGTCTATGGCGCCTATACGGCATGCGCCTATTTCACGCCGATCATCGGCGGGGTGATCGCCGACCGCCTGCTGGGCAAGCGCCGCGCCGTGGTGATCGGCGCCAGCATCATGGCGGCGGGCCATTTCATGATGGCGTTCGAGCCGCTTTTCTATCTTGCGCTGGCGACGATCGCGCTGGGCAATGGCCTGATCCTGCCGAGTCTACCGAGCCAGATCAACGATTTGTACAAGGCGGGCGATCCGCGCCGCAGCTGGGCCTATAATGTCTACTATGTCGGCGTGAACATCGGCGGATTCCTCGCGCCGCTGATCTGCGGCACGCTCGGCGAAGTCTATGGCTGGCATTATGGTTTCGGTGCCGCGGGGATCGGCATGCTGCTCGGCCTGATCATCTATGTGAAGGGGCAGCGCTATCTGCCGCCCGAGGCGCCGCGCGGGCCGACCATCGATCTGCCTGCGACCCGCTGGGCCGATCACAGGCGCACTTTCCTCGTGCTGCTCGCGATCGCCTTGTCGGTAACGGTGTTCCGCGGCGCTTATGAACAGGTCGGCAATACCGTTTCGCTCTGGGCCGACACCGGGGTCGATCGATCGCTGGGCAATGTCTCGATCCCGATGACCTGGTTCCAGTCGCTCAACCCGCTGATGGTGATGCTGATGACGCCGCCTTTGCTCGCATACTGGCGCCGTCGCGCCGATGCCGGGCGCGACACCGCGCCGGCGCGGCGCATGGCCCTCGGCGCGATGATCGTCGCGAGCGCGTATCTGCTGCTGGCGCTGGTCGAATGGAGCGGCGGCGGGGCACGTGCCGACTGGCTGTGGTTCGTGCTGTTCTTCGCGATCTTCACGCTGGGCGAATTGTTCGTGCTGCCGACCGGGCTTGGCCTGTTCGCCCGGCTCGCTCCGCCACGGCTTGGCGCGACCACTGTCGCCGCCTGGTATCTCGCAATCTTCAGCGGCAGCCTGTCGGCTGGTCTGGTCGGCATGTTGTGGAGCCGGACCGGGCACGCGGCCTTCTTCGTGCTGCTCGCGGCGATCGCCGTTGCCGCGGCCATCCTGCTGCGGTCGCTCGATCGTGCGGTGCGCAGCGTCGATCCGACATGGATTGGCAAATAACGTTGACAATTTTCTGATCAGGACAATAGTGTTCTGAAACGGATAAATATTAGGAAGAGGGGATCCGGATGAGCAAACTGCCCAGTCCAAGCCGCCGCATGGTTTTGCATGGCGCGATTTCAGGTGCGATCGCGGGTACGGCGCTTGGCTTTCCGATGATCAATTCGGGCAGCTTTGCTGCGGCGCCGGGCTCCGCGAAACGCTATTCGAAGCGCACGCTCGACATTCTCGACAAGACCCTGGTCGTCGACATGCTCGCGGTGCCCAAGATCGATTTCGCGCCCGACGTCTTTTCCCGTCCGCTAACCGCGCAGCAGGTCGCCGATTTCCGCGCCTGCGGCATCACTGGCTTCCACAATTCGGTCGGGATCGGCGGGCCGGAAGCGCGCGAGGAGGCGCTGACCTTCCTTGCATCGTGGCAGGGTTTTGCCGGTCGCAACAGTGATCTCTTCTCGCTGGTCGGCAGTATCAAGGATCTCGATCGCGCCAAAAAGGAACGCAAGATCGGCATGATCATGGGCCTGCAGAATGCCGAGCAATTCTCCAAACCCGAAGATGTGTTGCTGTTCTACCGGCTCGGACTGCGCTGTGCCCAGCTGACCTACAACACGCAGAATTTGATCGGGTCGGGCAGCACTGACCGGGTCGATGGCGGGGTGAGCGATTTCGGCGAAGCGATCATCACCGCGATGAATTCGGCCGGCATGCTGGTCGATGTGTCGCACAGCGGCGACCGCACCACGCTCGATGCGATCAAATTGTCGAAACAGCCGATCGCGATCACCCATTCGAATTGCCGCGCCCTGTGCAACCATCCGCGCGCCAAGACTGATGAGGCGATCCTCGCACTCGGCAAGACAGAGGGTGTGATGGGGATCAGCGGCGTGCGCATGTTCGTCAAGACGACCGACCCGACGACGCTGTCCGACATGGTCGACCATATCGACCACGTCGTGAAGCTGATCGGCATCGATCATGTCGGCATCGGGTCCGACGCCGATCTCAATGGCTATGACGACATGCCGCCCGACCAATATACCGCGCTCAAGGCAAGCTACAAAGCGAGCTACGCGTTTCGCGAGAAGATCGACATCGAAGGGTTTGACCATCCGATGAAGATGTTCGACCTGACCGAAGAACTGATCCGGCGCGGCTGGTCCGACGCCAATATCGGGCTGCTGCTGGGGGGCAATTTCCACCGGCTGCTCGGCACGGTGTGGAAATGATCGCCGCGGCTACGACAGCCGCGCCGCGCCGGTCCTACGGCATCGGCCTTACTCTTGGCTTCTCTTTCTGATCGGCGGTATCATGTCATATTCAAGCGCACTGCGCGAACCCCGCGAGCGTGCGTCGGGGGGCTTGCCCAAATCCTATCTCCTGTTCCTCGGGGACACGACCGTCATCGGCTATGCCAAGACCGCGTTTGGCTTGCGTGACTGGGCGGGCGATGCCTGTGTCGGCGAATATGCGCTCGCCGGCGCGACCGTCTCGACCGGGTTGCCACGCCTCTCGCCAGCCGAGGCGCGGTTGCGCGGCGCGCGGGCGATGATCATTGGCGTCGCCAATGCGGGCGGGGTGATCCCGGACAGCTGGATCGCCGGCCTGGTCGAAGCGCTTGAGGCCGGGCTGGATCTGGTCAGCGGGATGCATATGAAGCTTGGCGATATGCCTGTCCTGCGCAACGCCGCCGAGCGCCTCGGGCGCGAGCTGATCGACGTGCGCACGCCGCCGCCGGGCATCCGCGTCGGCACCGGTGCGAAGCGGAGCGGCAAAAGGCTGCTGACCGTCGGCACCGATTGCGCGCTGGGCAAGAAATACACCGCGCTGGCCATTGCCCGCGCCTTCCGTGCACGCGGCGTCGATACGGATTTCCGTGCCACCGGCCAGACCGGGATCATGATCGCCGGCGGCGGCATCCCGATGGATGCGGTGGTGTCGGATTTCCTCGCCGGCGCGGCCGAGATGCTCAGCCCCGAGGCTCCGGCCGATCACTGGGATGTGATCGAGGGACAGGGATCGCTGTTCCACCCCGCCTATGCCGCGGTGACGCTCGGCCTGTTGAATGGCAGTCAGCCCGATCTGTTCGTGGTCTGCCATGAACCAGGCCGCACCGCGATGCTTGGCCATCCCGGCTTTACCTTGCCGTCGATTGAGACAGTGATCGCCGAGACGGTGGCGCTCGGCCGGTTGACCAACCCGGCGATCCGCTGCGTTGGGGTCAGTCTCAACACCGGTGCGCTCGGTGCCGACACTGCCGAGGCGCTGATCGCCGCCGAGGCCGCACGGCTTGGCCTCCCTGTTGCCGACCCGATCCGTGGCGGCGCCGCGTTCGAGGGTCTCATCGATGCGTGTCTCGCATGAGCCAGGTCAAAACGGGATCAAGCTGGTTCCAGCGTTTTCTGCTGCCCGGTTTCGCCTTCAAGGCGGTGATCATCGGCGGCGGTTATGCGACGGGGCGCGAGCTTGCCGAATTCTTCCTGCCCAGCGGGCCATGGGGCGGACTTGCCGGCATGGTGCTGGCAATGCTGGTGTGGAGCCTAGTAGCCGCTACCACTTTCCTGTTCGCGCGACGAACCGGCGCGCGCGATTATAGCAGCTTCTTCGAAGCCCTGCTCGGCAAGGGCTGGGTGGTGTTCGAGATCGGCTATTTCCTGTTCCTGGTGCTGATCCTCGCCGTGTTCGGCGCAGCGGCGGGCGCGATCGGCCATGCCGCATTGGGATTGCCGCCGATCGCCGGCACGCTGGCATTGATGGCGGGCATCGCGATCTTCGCCGGATACGGCAACACGGCGGTCGAGCAGCTGTTCAAATATGTCTCGTTCCTGCTCTACGGCGTCTACGCATTGTTCCTGGTGCTGGCGCTGGCCGGTTTTGGCGACCGCATCGCCACCGGCTTCGCCATCCCGGCAGTGTCCGATGGCTGGGCGCTCGGCGGGCTGACCTATGCCGGTTACAACATCATCGGGGCGGTGGTGATCCTGCCGGTGCTGCGGCACATGACCAGCGACCGCGACGCGGTGGTCGCGGGACTCGTTGCCGGACCCCTGGCGATGATCCCGGCGATCGTCTTCTTCGTCTGCATGATCGCCTTCTACCCGCAGATCGGCGTCGAAGTGCTGCCGTCGGATTATCTGCTGACTCAGCTCGGCAATCCGGTGTTTCATCTGCTATTCCAGCTGATGATCTTTTCGGCGCTGCTCGAAAGCGGGACCGGCGCGGTGCATGCGGTAAACGAGCGCATCGCCAAGGCCTGGCAGGTCCGGCGCGGCACGCCGCTCGGCAATGGCGGGCGGCTCGCGATCGCGATCGCACTGCTTGTGCTGTGCATGCTGGTCGCTGACCGTTTCGGGCTCGTGACCCTGATCGCCAAGGGTTACCGCGCGCTCGCCTATGTCTTCCTCGCCGTCTATGTCCTGCCGCTGATGACGCTTGGCGTCTTCCGGCTGTGGCGCGGCGGCAGCCAATCCCCGGAGGCCCGATGAATCGCTTTGCACTCGCCCTCACTTTGGTCAGTCTTGGGGCCTCGACTCAGCTCGCCACGCCGCTCTGGGCAGCACCGCCCAAGGGTTTCGAAACGCGCGTCGAGACATTGCGCAAGACGGTCGGCGTCCCCGGCATGGCGATCGCCATTGTCGAGAATGGCAAGACCGTGCTTGCGCGCGGCTGGGGCGAGAAGAAGCTTGGGTCGAACGATCCGGTGACCCCCAATACGATCTTTCCGACCGGATCGACCGGCAAGGCCTTCACGGTCGCGGCGCTCGCCACCCTGGTCGATGCCGGCAAGATTGGCTGGGACGACAAGGTGATCGACCGCTTGCCCGGCTTCCAGATGTATGATGCCTGGGTCACGCGTGAGATGACGATCCGCGACCTGCTGGTTCATCGCAGCGGGCTCGGGTTGGGCGCAGGCGATCTGCTGTTCGTGCCACGCAGCAATTTGTCGCGCGCCGAGGCGGTCAAGCGGCTGCGCCATATCAAGCCGGCGACCAGTTTCCGCGACGGCTTTGCCTATGACAATGTCCTTTACATGGTTGCCGGCCAGCTGATCGAATCCGTGTCGGGCCAGACCTGGGAGACCTATGTCGTCGAGCATGTGCTGCGGCCGGCGGGCATGACCGTGTCGACCAGCGATGATGACAGCTTCTTCGCCACCGCCGACCGCGCCCAGCCGCATGCGCGGATGAGCAGCGGGTTGCGCGGCGCCGGTGAGCAGGAAGTACTCAACGAACGCGACGGGCTGGCGCGCAATGCCGCCCCGGCGGGCGGGCTCGCGGTCAGCCCGACCGACATGGCGAAATGGCTGGCGATCCAGCTCGCGCACGGCAAGCTGCCGGGCGGCGGGCAGTTGTACAGCGAAGCGCAGGCGAAGGAGATGTGGAACCCGGTCACACTGCAGCCGATCGCGGTGCGGCCCGATTATCTGAAACCGACCGAAGCCAAGTTTCACAGCTATGCGCTGGGCTGGGACGTGCAGGATTATCGCGGCGCGAAGATCATCTCGCATGGCGGCGCGGTGTTCGGGTTCCAGACCATGGTCGTGCTGCTGCCCGAGAAGAATGTCGGCTTCGCGATCGAGATCAACAGCGAGGATGGCGAACTGCTCCAGGGCCTGATGTACGAGCTGCTCGATCATTATCTCGGCGCGCCGGCGGCGGACTGGCCGGCGAAATATTCCGCCTACAAGAAGAGCCGCGTCGCCAAGGGTCTTGAGATGTTCAAGGCCAGCGCGGCCACGCCGGCCAAGGTCGGTCCGTCGCTCGCGCTGGCGCGCTATACGGGTACTTTCGCTGACCCCTGGTATGGCAATATCGAGGTCGCAGAAGGGAAGGCGGGGCTGACGATCGATTTCAAATCAACCCCGCGCATGGGCGGGCGGCTCGATCATTGGCAATATGATACGTTCGTCACGCGGTTTGACGACAAGACGATCGAACCGGCCTATGTCACATTCAGTCTCGATGCCGAAGGTAAAGTGGAGCGTGTCACGATGAAGCCGGTCTCTCCGATTGCGGATTTCAGTTACGATTATCAGGACCTGTTGTTCGCGCCGGTCGCGGCCGTCAAATGAGCCGGACGCTGAAGGCCGCGAGCCTATTCGCATCGGTCGCACTGGTTGCGTTCGCCGTCCCCGCCCAGGCGCAGGATGAGGAAGCGCGCGTCGCCCGCGTACTCAAGGCGACGCCGATCATCGATGGCCATAATGACTGGCCGGAGACGCTGCGCGAGCGCGAAGGCGAGGGGCGCTGGACGATCGACCTGCGCAGCGGCCTCGACCGCAAGCCGCAGCCGTACAACACCGATATCGAGCGGCTGCGCAAGGGCATGGTCGGCGGCCAGTTCTGGTCGGTCTATGTCTCGGCCAATCTGCCCGGGCCGGAGCAGGTCAAGGAGACGCTTGAGCAGATCGACTTCGTCCACCAGCTTGCCGCGCGCTATCCGGACACCTTCGCGTTGGCGCGCACCGCCGACGATGTGCGGCGTATCCAGCGCAGCGGCCGCATCGCCTCGATGATCGGGGTCGAGGGCGGTGGTCAGATCGACGGCAGCCTGTCGGTGCTGCGCGCCTATCATGACCTCGGTGCGGGCTATCTGACGCTGACTCATTCGCTGACCATCGACTGGGCGGATTCGGCGACCGACGATCCCAAGCATGACGGCCTGACCGCGTTCGGCGAAGAGGTGGTGCGCGAGCTCAACCGGCTCGGCATGCTGGTCGATCTCAGCCATGTCAGCGAAGCGACGATGCGCGACGCGCTGCGCGTGTCGAAGGCGCCGGTGATCTATTCGCATTCGGGTGCGCGCGCGCTTGACGATCATCCGCGCAACGTGTCCGACGATGTGCTCAAGCTGGTCGCGGCGAATGGCGGCGTGGTGATGGTCAACTATGCGCCGGGCTATGTCTCCGATGCCTATCGGCGCTGGTCTGCGGATCGCGGGGCGGAACGGACGCGGCTCAACGCGCCGCCCTTTGGCGGTCTTTATATCGGCCAGCCGGACAAGGCGAAGGCGGCATTTGCTCAGTGGGAAAAGGACCATCCCGCACCACGCGTGACGCTGGCGCAGGTGGCCGATCATATCGAGCATATCGCCAAGATCGCCGGGCCGGATCATGTCGGCATCGGATCGGATTTCGACGGCACCGGCAATGAACTGCCCGATGGGCTGACCGATGTCGCGACCTACCCGCAGTTGATGGCCGAGCTGATGCGGCGCGGCTGGAGCGATGCGGATATCGCCAAGCTTGCGGGCGGCAATATCCTGCGCGTGATGGCGGCGGCGGAGAAGGTCGCGGCTGCGTCGGGGCCCACCGCCGTTCGGAAGTAGAACGGCGGAGCCTCACCTGCGATCGCGGCCGATCGCGCTTGCCATCCACCCCATGCCGCGCCCATAAAACGCGCACTGGAATTCAGGCTTCAGGCACGGCGGGAAAGACCGATCAAACCGGACGCACCTTCAGGCGACAAGGCGGTCACGTTGGGGGGCACGTTGGGTGTCACGTCGGGCGACCTGGTCGCGTCGTTGTATGACGAACTGCACAGCATCGCGCGGCGCGAACATTTCCGTGCCGGCGGGCGCCAGACGCTGCAGACCACTGCGCTGATCAACGAGGCCTATCTCAAACTGCACAAGCGTGACGGCTGGCAAAGCCGGACGCATTTCCTGGGCTGCGCGGCGACAGCGATCCGCCACATCCTGATTGACGCGGCGCGGGCGCGGTTGGCGTCGAAGCGCGATGCCCCGACCTATTCCTTCACCCAGAGCCTGGATTCGCTTGCCGCCGCCATTCCGGAGGATGCGCAAGTCGTCCGGCTCGGCGATGCATTGAAGCAGCTTTCCGAGCTTGACCCCAATCTTGCGCAAGTGGTCGATTGCCGCTTCTTCGCCGGACTGGACGAACGCGAGACCGCCGCCGTGCTGGGCGTCAGCGACCGCACGGTACGGCGCTGGTGGACTCAGGCGCGTGCACTGATCTACCGCGAGATGGTCACCGACTGACGCGCACTGGCGATGCGCGCGCGGATCGCCGGAAAGCCCTTCAGATAGGCGGCACCGGCTGGACCCAGTCCGGTGAGGATGGCCGCGGAACGATCGAGCGCCGCGGTCGCGTCGTCCGGACGCCCCTGCCGCAGTCGCATGATCGCCTGAGTGCGCGCCAGACTGCCGTGGAGGAGCCCGGGCTTGGTTGTCGCCGTTATCAGAGGCTCGACTTCACCGATCACTTTCTCCGCGCCCGCGATATCTCCGGCCTCCGCCATCGCCTCTGCCAGCCCTAATCCGATCACGAGCGTGGGCATGGCGCTCGGCCCGAGATTTTCCACGGCGATGGCGCGCGCCTCGGCCAGAACCCGCCGCGCTTCGTCGAACTTGCCAAGGGCAAGCTTGGCTTTACCGACCTGAAACAGGTCAGCCGCAAGACCCGCGGATTCGCCGAATACGGCCTTGCGCTGAGCCGCGACCCGCTCGAAGATCGTTTCCGCCTGAGCGACATCGCCCAGCTTTAGAAGCCTGAGCCCCTTGAGCTGGGTGATTGCCAACCCCTGTGCGGTTTCTTCCTGCCCGGTACGTTTCAGTGCGGCATCGGCCTGCGCGAAAACTGCGGGCATCGCATCGGGCTGGTTCGCCTCGATCATATAGACCAGCAGGTTATTGTAGAGCGTCAGCAGGTCGCGATGGTTTTCCGCATAGACCCGGTCCGCTTCGGGCATTGCGTCCGCGAGCAGACGGATCGCGCGATCATAATCGCCCTGACGGCGAGCGAGCTGCGCGCGGCCGCTGATCACCTCCATCCGTTCGGTCGGGAAGCGGGCGGGGTCGGTGCGGAACACGGCATCGGCGGCATCGAGCAGCGCTACCATATCGTCCGACTTGTTTGTCGCCGCAGCCGAAGAGGCGAGGCGCAGCTTGATCTCCGCGGTCGCAACGGCGTCGTTGCCGCCGATCCCTCGTGCCAGCGCACGGCGCAGCAATGCATAGGCCCCCGCGGCGTCCTCGAGGTTGACGTACAGGTCCGACAGGGTGGTGATCAGCGTCGCCGAACGCGCGCTGTTGTCGAGTGAGCCGACCAGCCGTTCGGCGGTCTGGTCAAGCATCTGCTTCACCGTCACACCCGCCCCGGCATCGGTTTCCGCAGTATCGCGGAACATGACGACGAGCATCCGGTTGATTGCCTCGGAGCGGCGTGCCTCGCCCAGCGCGATATCGCGCTCGATGGCGGTTTGCCGAGCCTGCCAGGCGATGCCGCCCGCGCCGACCAGGATCGCCACGATCGCAGCGGCGCTTGCCGTGACCGCCCAGCGATAGCGGCGCACGAACCGCCCAAGCATGTAGCGGGTCGACCCCGCGCGCGCCTGGACTGGGCGCAGTTCCTGATGACGCCGGACGTCATCCGCCAGATCGACCGCGCCGCGATAACGCTCCTGCGGCGAACGTCGCATCGCTTTCAGGATGATCGCGTCGAGGTCGCCGGCGATCCGATGGCTCGGAATCGGCGCGCCGGCGTGTGCCGCCGCCTTGCTCGGTACAGGTGGATCCTCATGCAGCACGCGGCGGATGATCGAGGGCACCGATGCGCCTTCGCGGTGCCAAGGGCCGGTCCCGGTCACCAGTTCGAACAGGATCACGCCGAGCGCGTAGACATCCGCGGCGACCGTGGCGGTGTCTCCGCCAAGCTGTTCCGGCGCGGCATAGTCCGGGGTCAGGATCGCCTGAGTAGTCATCGGTGCCGCCCCGCTGTCGTCGAGCAACCGGGCAATGCCGAAATCGAGCAGGCGGACGCGCCCGGCGGTGTCGATCAGGATGTTCGACGGTTTCAGGTCGCGGTGTACAACCAGATTGGCATGGGCATAGCCGACCGCATCACAAATCTCGCGGAACAGCCTGAGCCGAGTGTCGAGATCGGCCGCATTCCGCCGGCACCACGCATCGATCGGTTCGCCCTCGACATACTCCATCGCCATATAGGGACGGCCATCGGGGCCAATGCCGCCATCGATCAGCCGGGCAATGCCGCGATGTTCGAGCCGCGCGAGCACGCGGCGTTCGCGGTCGAACAAGCCGCCCCGCTCGGCCGCCTCGGCACGCAGCATCTTGAGTGCGACGCGCTGCTCGAAATCGGTGCTGGTGCGGTGCGCGAGATAGACTTCGCCCATGCCGCCGCGCCCGATCAGCCGGTCGATCGTGAAGGCGCCGATCTCCTCGCCCGCGGCAAGCGAGCTATAGCCGGTCGCAGGATCGGGCGAGGAGAGGTCCGGAGGCGCCATTTCGAAGATGCCCTCGTTGGACGCGGCATCAAGCAGGGCCGTCACATGGGCGAGAAGCTCGGGCGGGAGCTTCGACCGGCGCAGGCGCTTGTCCCGCTCCTCCGGCTTGAGGTCGATCAGCGCGTCAAAAAGCGCCTGGACCCTGGTCCAATCCTCCCCGTTCAGATCCTTCATGCCCGGCCCCCCAAGCGGATTGGAGAATCGCTCCAATCGATATCGGAGAACCGATCCTGATCGACCCGGTGCACAATTGATAGAGCCGGCGCCTGGGAAGCAAAAAAACTAGGTGGTTGGAAGTTGTCGGTCAGTTCGGCCAGGCCGACCCAAGGATGATGCTGCAGAAGTTCAGCCGCTGGTAATTGGGGTCCTTAAGCGCGAGCACATCGGCCTTTACATTGCCGAAGGTGGTTAGCGGCTTGGCGATCGTACCCTGTGCGAAATGGTCGATGATGCCGTGCTTGAAATCATGCTCGCGCGGGTGGTGCGCGCAGACATGGTCACGCTGGTCGGTGGTGAAATCATGATAGGCGATGCCGAGCACATCCATCTCGACTCCGGCGGTGACCAGGGCGACCGTCGGCCGCATATGTTCCGGAATGCCCGGCGTGGTGTGAAGCGCGATCGAGGCCCAGACATCGTCGATATCGCGTTCCGGCAGGCCATAGCCGTTCAGGAAATCGCGCGCCGCATTGGCGCCGTCGACTTCGAAGCGCAGGTCCTTGCTGGCATAGGCCGGGGTCAGGCCCATGTCGTGGAACATCGCGCCGATATAGAGCAGCTCGGGATCGTAACCGATGCCGCGCCGTGTGGCGGTCAATGCCCCCCACAGGAACACACGGCGGCTGTGATTGTAGAGCAGATCATCCTCGGTATCGCGCACAAGCTCAGTCGCGGCGCGTGCCATGGCGCTGTCGGGAATGGTGATCCCTGCGATGGTGGCGGTCATGAAAATCTCCTGTGACGGGCATGACGGGTCGTGGCGTGACTCGCGCACGCTGTGGCCCAACCGGTGGTTGTTACGGTGACACCCCGCTCGACGGGGCGTGGCGCTTTATCTGCGGTGTGCGGCCCGGCGCGGCAATGCCGCTTGCCCATCGGATCGGGACAATGGCACATGATTTCGCGCCATTCTCGCGGCGCGCGGGAATTGAGCGATGGCGGTGCAGACGGTCGCGGTGGTGATCCATAACGGCGTGCAGGCGCTGGACGTGGCCGGGCCGGTCGATGTCTTTGCCGAAACCAATGCGTTCATTGCGCCGGAGGATCGCTACGAGACTTTGCTGATCGCCGCCGGTCGCGATCCGGTGCGTGCCTCAAACGGGATGCGCATGCTGCCCGACCTGAGCTTTGCCGACGCCTTGCCCGAGGCGGCGATCGTGCTGGTGGCCGGCGGGCCGGCCTTGCCCGACGCGCCGCCCGATGCCGCGATGTCGGACTGGTTGAGGGCGGCGGCGCAGCGTGCCGCGCTGCATGGATCGATCTGCACCGGTGCGTTCGCGCTTGGCCATGCCGGGCTGCTCGACGGGCACCGGGTGACGACACACTGGCAGAATGCGCAGCGGCTCGCCGCCTTGTTCCCTCGCGCGCAGGTCGAGCATGACCGCATCCATCTGCGCGACGGCCGGCTGGTCACTTCGGCCGGCGTCACGGCGGGGATCGACCTGGTGCTCGCATTAGTCAGCGAACGCCACGGCCCGGCCATCGCGCTGCTGGTGGCGAAGCGGCTGGTGGTGACAGCGCAGCGCCAGGGCGGGCAATCGCAGTTCAGCCCGTTTCTGACCGCGCCGGCCGACGAGAGTTCACCGATCGCGCGAATCCAGGCGCTGGTGATGGAGCATATCCGCGACCGGCATACCCTGCAGACATTGGCGGACGGCGTCGGCATGAGCACGCGCACGCTGGCGCGCTTGTTCGTGCAGGAGACGGGCATCACCCCGCACGAATTCGTCGAGCGCGCACGTGTCGATGCCGCGCGCAACCTGCTGGAGGGTGGTGGCCTCGCGCTAAAGGCGGTCGCGTTCGATTGCGGCTTCGGCACGGCGGACCGGATGCGGGCGGTGTTCGTGCAACGGCTGGGCATTTCGCCGGCACAATATCGCGCGAGTTTTCGTCAGGACTGAAGCGCGGAATAGTTGCGCAGTGTCGGCATGCTCGGCGTATAGCGACGGAATCAGAGATCGAGCCGACCGGAGGACCAATGGCGGGACTATATTTCGAGCAGTTCGAGGTTGGGCGGAAATTCGTCCATGAGATCCGGCGCACCGTGACCGATATGGACAATATACTGTTCTCCGCGCTGACGCATAATCCGGCGGCGATCCATATCGACCATGCCTATGCCGCGACCACCGAGTTTGGCAAACCGCTGATGAATTCGCTGTTCACGCTTGGGCTGGTGATCGGGTTGAGCGTACAGGACACGACCTTCGGCACGACCATCGCCAATCTCGGCATGAGCGAGACGAGCTTTCCCAAACCGGTCTTTGCTGGGGATACGATTCATGTCGAAACCGAAGTGAAGGCACTGCGCGCATCCAATTCGCGGCCGGGACAGGGGATCGTCACCTTCGAGCATATCGGCCTCAACCAGCGCGACGAGATTGTCGTGCGCACGTTGCGCGCGGCACTGATGATGGCGCAGCCCGGCTAGGATAATCGGGAAGGCGGCTCGGCAGCGGCTCAGGACGATGGCTCACGCGGAGCCGCGGAGACGCAGAGTCGGCCTACCCGCGGCATCGGCGTGAGCACCATGAACTTGGTCACATGTACTGGACACGATGGAGTGGGCTGATCGCGCCGCTAGCATCTCTGCCTCTCTGCGTCTCCGCGGCTCCGCGGCTCCGCGTGAACCCCTTCTGCGCTTGGGGATATGCGCGGCGACGGCAATATCGATCAGCTCCATGCAAAGATATTAAACCATCTGGTTGACAATTGGTGCGGCGCGTCGATATACAACCATATGGTTGAACGACTCGACGCCACTTTCGCTGCCCTTTCGGACCCGACGCGCCGCGCCATGCTCGCCAGCATGGCGGGTGGGGAGCGCAGCATCGGCGAACTCGCCGCGCCGCATGCGATGAGCTTCGCCGGTGCGGCCAAACATGTGAAAGCGCTGGAACGCGCCGGACTGGTCGAGCGGCGCAAGGCGGGTCGGACTCAGCTGTGCCGGTTGCGCGCCGAGCCGCTACGCGAAGCTCAGGCCTGGCTGCGCCAATGGGAGCAGTTCTGGACCATCCGCCTCGATGCGCTCGAGGCGTTGATCGCGACCGACTCTCAGACGAGCCCGAAGACCCCCGAGGAGAGATAGGATGAAAATCACCTTGTCGACGATTATTGTCGACGATCAGCCCAAGGCGCTTGCCTTTTACACCGGCACGCTGGGTTTCGTCGAAAAGGTCAATATCCCGATGGGGCCGGTCAGCTGGATCACCCTGGCATCGCCGGAACAACCCGACGGCGCGCAAATCTCGCTGGAGCCGGCCGGCTTCCCCTTCGTGAAGGAGTATCAGCGCGCGCTGAAGGACAATGGCGTCCCGCTCACCGCCTTTGCTGTCGCCGATGTGGAAGCCGAGCATGACCGGCTGACCGCGGCCGGCGTCGCCTTCAAATCGCCGCCGCGCAAGGGCGAGGGAACCACGCCCACGACCGCGATGTTCGACGATCGCTGCGGCAACTGGATCATGATCTACGAGGACGCGAAATGAGCGGCCCGATCATATTGACGGTGACGCGCGACTTCGCCGCGTCGCCGGAACGGGTGTTCGACGCTTGGCTCGACCCGGCGCAGGCCGGCAGGTTCCTGTTCGCGACACCGGGCGGCGAAATGCGCACGGTCGAGATCGACGCCCGGGTCGGCGGTGGCGCGCTGATCGTCGAGCGGCGACCGGCGGGCGATGCGGGGCACCGACTCAGATATGAGGTGATCGATCGCCCGACCCGGCTGGTGTTCCTGTTTGCCGCCGATCCCGCGGAAGAAGGCGAATGGACTCGCGTATCGATCGCGATCGCCGCCACCGCCCAGGGATCGACCCTGACGCTGACTCACGAAATGGATCCGCAATGGGCCGCTTATGAGGACCGGACCCGTGAGGGCTGGACCATGATCCTGAACACCCTCGCGACCGTAATGGAGAAGAATGATGATTGATCTGCAGCACCCGGCACCTGACACAATCCGCATGGAACGCACGCTCGACGCGCCGATCGAGACGGTATGGCGCTGGCTGGTCGAGCCGGAATTGCGCAGCCAGTGGTTCGCCGGCGGTGCGATTGAACCGCACGAGGGCGGGGTGGTCGAGCTGGTCTTCGACCATGACAATCTATCGACCGACGACGTCCCCTATCCCGAGAAATACAAGGCCGGAAAAGGCCATATCGGGCGTGAAACGGTGGTTGCCTATGATCCGCCGCACCGCCTCGCCTTTACCTGGGACAGCGGGAAGGAAGGGGTCGCGACCTTCGATCTCTCATCCGATGGCGAGCGTACCAGGCTGGTGCTGACGCATAACGGCATCAGCGGCCCGGCCGGGCTCGCCGATTTCGGCGGCGGCTGGTATTCGCATCTTGCGGTGCTCCAGACGAAGCTGGCGGGGGGATCGGTGCGCGACTTCTGGGCGCTGCACGCGCAGTCGGAAGCGGCGGTCAAGAAAGCGCTGGCCTGAACCCTGCGGCCGCCCGGTCCTCACGAAGGGCCGGGCGGCGCCGGATTACACGATCTCGAACAGCCCGGCCGCGCCCATGCCGCCGGCGGTGCACATCGACACCACGACATAGCGCACGCCGCGCTTGCGGCCTTCGATCAGCGCATGGCCGACCAGCCGGCTGCCGGTCATGCCGAATGGATGCCCGACCGCGATCGCGCCGCCATTGACGTTGTACTTTTCCGGATCGATGCCGAGATGGTCGCGGCAATATAGGCATTGCGACGCGAACGCTTCGTTCAGCTCCCACAGCCCGATATCGGCAATCGACAGCCCGGCGCGGTCGAGCAATTTGGGGATCGCGAAGACCGGGCCGATGCCCATTTCCTCCGGGCCGCAGCCCGCTGCCTGGAAGCCACGATAGATGCCGAGGATTTCCTTGCCCTCGGCCAGTGCGGTGCGGCGATCCATCAGGATCTGCGCCGCCGCGCCGTCGGACAATTGGCTGGCATTGCCGGCGGTGATGTTGCTGCCCGGGCCAGTGAATTCGCCGCCGGGCCAGACCGTCTTCAGCGCGCTCAATCCTTCCAGCGTCGTGCCGGCGCGAATGCCTTCGTCATGTTCCAGCGTCACCGTTTCGGTTCCGGTGCGATTGCCTTCCGTGTCGAACAGCGCCTTCTCGACCGTGATCGGCGCAATCTCCTCCCTGAACGCGCCGGCAGCGAGGCCTGCGGCGGCGCGCTGCTGGCTTTGTGCGCCATAAGCGTCCTGCGCCGCGCGGGTGATGCCGTAACGCTCGGCGACGATCTCGGCGGTTTCGATCATCGGGATATAGGCGGCGGGCTGCTTCGCCACGACCGACTGGTTGATGTAGCGCGGCGCGTCCTTGGTCACGGTGAAGCTGATCGATTCCATGCCCCCGGCCAGCGCGACATCGACATCGTCGGCCATGATCGAGCGCGCGGCGAGCGCGATCGCGGTCAGGCCGGAGCCGCATTTCCGATCGAGCGTGAAGGCCGGGACACTTTGTGGCAGGCCGCCGGCGAAGATCGCCATGCGCCCGGCATTCCCGCCTTGCGTGCCCCATTGCCCGCCAACGCCCCAGAACACATCGTCGATCCGCGCCGGATCGATCCCGGCGCGCTCCACTGCAGCATTCATCACATGCCCGGCAAGCACTGGCGCCTCGGTGATGTTGAATGCGCCGCGATAGGCCTTGCCGATCGGGGTACGGGCGGTGGCGACGATCGCGGCTTCGCGCATGGCAATGACCTTTCGAGACTCGGGTATGGCGGCGGCTTAAGGCCGTCGGCCCGATTTGGAAAGATCGATTGGTATTGCGTGATTAAAGACGGCACCAGCCCGCCCTCCCACAGGATCATACTGGATGGGTGGCCAGGTGGGAGGGCGGGCAAGTGCCGTCTTCACAAATCAATAGAGTGTGGCGCCGTTGGTCGCGATCACCTGCGAATAGAGCCGGGCCGAATTCTTCAGTGTACGTATCTGCGTCTCGAAATTGACGTGGACGATGCCGAAGCGCTTCGAATAGCCCAGCGACCATTCGAGATTGTCGAGCAACGACCACAGCATATAGCCGCGCACATCCGCGCCCTGTTTGATCGCGTTGCCGATCGCAGTAATATGCTTGCGCAGATAATCGACGCGCAGCGGATCGTCGACGCTGCCGTTCTCGGCATTGGGCGGATCGTAGAATGCCGCGCCATTCTCCGTAATGTAGAGCGGCAGATCGCCGTAATTCTGCTTCACCCAGAGCAGTACGTCAGTCAGCCCTTGCGGGAACACTTCCCAACCGGTGGTGGTATGGGTCGCCTGGGTCTGGGTGACCGGGCCGGCGTTGAGCGGCCAGCTGTCATCGGCGCGCGTCACGTTGCGGGTGTAGTAATTGACCCCGATGAAATCGATCGGCTGCTTTATCAGCGCAAAATCCTCCGCCGGCCAGTCAGGCCAGGCCTCGCCGAAAATCTCTTTCAGCTCGGGCGGGTAACGGCCATGGATCGCGGGTTCGAGATATTGGCGGTTCATATAGGCCTCGGCGCGGCGCTGCGCGGCCTGGTCCTCGGGCGAGTCCGATGCGGCATATTTCGGCTCCAGATTCACCACCAGGCCGATCTCGTGCTTGCCGGTCTCGCGGTAAGCCTTCACCGCCGCGCCGTGCGCGCGCATCAGGTTATGGCTGGCGATCGGTGCCTCGAACATGTTGCGGTGTCCCGGCGCCAGCGCGCCGTGCAGATAGCCGCCATCGGTCACCACCCAGGGTTCGTTGAGCGTGACCCATTTCCTCACCCGCCCATCGAGCCGGTCGAACAGCACCCGGCCGTAATCGGCGAACCAGTCGGCGCTGTCGCGGTTGAGCCAGCCGCCGCGATCGTCGAGCGCGACCGGCATATCCCAGTGATAGAGCGTGCAGAGTGGCTCGATGCCATTCGCCAGCAGCTTGTCGACCAGCCTTTCGTAGAAACCGAGGCCGGCCTCGTTCACGCGCCCCGTGCCCTCGGGCAGCACCCGGCCCCAGGCGACCGAGAAGCGGTAAGCCTGCAGCCCCAATTCCTTCATCAGCGCGACATCGTCCTCCATGCGGTTATAATGGTCGCACGCGACGTCGCCGGTATCGCCCTTGGTCGCCATCAGCCGCGGGTCATGGCTGAAACGCTGCCAGATGCTCGCGCCGGCGCCGTCGGCGAGCGGTGACCCCTCGATCTGATAGGCGGCGGTGGCGCATCCCCACAGGAAATCATCGGGGAAAACCGTCTTCGTCATTTCTTGTCCTTCTTCATATCGGGGGCCGGTACTGCACGCCGCTGTTCGAACAGCCAGCGGTACAGCGCCGGGTCGTCATAGGCCGGCACCCAGAAAGCATGTCCGGTGCCGGGATAAATGGTCAGGCGCGGGGGGATCGCGCCCTTGCCGCCATCCTTGCTGCGGCTGACCAGCGCGCTCATCCCTTGACGCTCCCGGCGAGCAGCCCGGAGATATAATAGCGCTGCAGCGCCACGAACAGGATCAGCACCGGCAGCAAGGTCACTACGCTGCCCGCCATCATCAGCTCGAAATCCTGCACATGCTCGCGGCTGAGATTGGCCAGCGCGACCGGCAGCGTCGCCTTGTCGCCATCGTTGAGGATGATCAGCGGCCAGAGGAAATCGCTCCACGACCCAAGGAAACTGAACGTGGCCAATGTCACCAGGATCGGCCCGAGCGAGGGCAGCACGATGACGCGAAAGATGCGGAACTCGCTTGCCCCGTCGATCCGCGCTGCCTCGAGCATCTCGTCGGGAATGGCCAGCGCATATTGCCGCACCAGGAAGATGCCGAACACCGTCGCGATCGACGGCACCAGCACGCCGCCGAAACTGTTGACCAGCCCCAGCTCCTTGCAGATCAGGAACAGCGGGATCATCGCCACCTGTGCCGGGATGACCAAAGCGGTGAGCAGGAAACGGAAGATCCGGTCGCGGCCGCGGAAATTGAGCTTGGCAAACGCATAGCCGGCCATCACGTTGAAGGTCAGCGACAATGCGGTGGCGAGGCAGGCAAGCAGCAGCGAATTGGCGAAATAGCGCGCCATATCGGTCGAGGCGAACAGCGTGACATAATTGGCTATGGTCGGTTTGGCCGGGAGCAGCGGCGGCGGGAAATGCGCCGCCTCGCCCGGCTGCATGATTGATACCGACAGCATCCAAAGCAATGGTGCGACCGCGAACAGGCCGAGCATCACCATCAGCGCATTGGTGGCGATATGCCCCCGCTTCACTGGTCGCTCCAGCGCTGCGAGAGCTTCAGCTGCAGCAATGTGATCGCGAACAGGATGACGAACAGGACGAACGCGACTGATGTCGCGAAGCCCAGATTCCACCATTTGAAGCCCTGTTCGAACATGAAGTAGAGCACCGAGACAGTGCTCTCGACCGGTCCGCCCTGGGTCATGACATAGGGCTCGGCGAACAGCTGGAAATAGCCTGCCATGGTCAGGATCGACACCACCAGCATAACCGGCGCGAGTGCCGGCAGGGTAACGTGGCGGAACTGCGCCCAGCGTCCGGCGCCGTCGATCTTCGCCGCTTCGTACAGCTCGTCGGGAATGGTTTGCAGCCCGGCGAGCAGGATGATCATGTTATAGCCGAAATTCTTCCACACCGCGAAGATGACGATCGCCGGCATCGCCCAATGCGGATCGCCAAGCCAGTCGATCGGCCCAATGCTCAGCCCGCCCAGTGCCCAGTTGATCAGGCCATAATCGGTGTGCAGCAGATAACGCCAGATCACCGCGACCGCGACGAGCGTGGTCACGACCGGTGCGAAATAGAGCGTGCGAAACAGGCCCTTGAAGCGCGCCAGTTTTGAATTGATCAGCAGCGCCGCGCCGAGCGACACGGCGATCGACAGCGGCACGCCAAGGATGACGAAATAGAGCGTGTTACCCAGCGCCTTCCAGAACAACGGCGTCCTGAGCAGCGTCAGGTAATTGTCGAGCCCGACGAAGCGCAGATTGCGGATATCGGCGAGCGAATAAATGTCGAAATCGGTGAAGCTCAGCACCAGCGCGGCAAGCACCGGCAGGAAGAAGAACAACCCGAGCGCGACCAGCGCGGGTGCCACAAAGATCCAGGCGGCGCCCTCGCGCCTCATGGACGGTGCGTTCCCGGGGCCGTTCGCCCTGAGCTTGTCGAAGGGCCGCTCTTCTTCTCAATGTCGGAAAAGAAGAGCAGTGCTTCGACACGCTCAGCACGAACGGGGAGGAGGCAGGGTGCCGTCACTTCGCTGTCCCCTGATCGAGCATCCAGCGTCGTTTCGCCAGGATCGCATCGGCTCGCGCATCCATCTGCGTGGCCGCCTGATCGACCGTCAGCCGCCCATGCACGGCGGCCTCCGCCACCAGGCGCACCTCAGTTGCGATCCGCTCCCATTCGGGCACCTTGGGTGTCGGCTTCGCCCGCAGCAATTGATCGGCAAAGGCGCGCGCATAGCGGTCCTCCCGCAGCGACGGCGCGGTCCAGGCGCTGCGGCGCGGCGGCAGATCGCCGGTCAGGGCATGGAAACGGACCTGCGTCGCCGGACGGGAGAGATATTCGATCAGCTTCCAGCCCGCCGCCTGCTTGTCGGATGTCTTGAACAGCACCAGGCTCGACCCGCCGGCATTCGATATGCCGGGGCCATCGGGACCGGGCACTGGGGCTGTCATCCAGATCCCCTGGCGACTGGCCGGCAGGCGGCGCTTGAACTCGCCGATCTGCCACGGGCCGCTGATGTAGAAGCTGAACAGTCCGCGATCGAATTCGTCCCAGACATTGGCGATCTCGGTGCTCGTCGCGATCGGCGCGAGCTTGTCGCGGGTCATTTCGGTGTAAAAGGCCAGCGCAGCCTTGAAGCCCGGGCTCCGGAAATTGCCGTAGCGGCCGCCATCGCGCAACATTTCCTGCGGCTGGTTGAGCCCAAGCACGACCAGCACTTCATATTCGTTCAGCGGAAAATAGGTCGCGTATCGCCGCGGCCCGACCAAAGCCTTGATCGCCTGCATCTGCGCGCGCCATTCCGTCCAGTCGCGCGGTGGGTGATCATAACCGGCCTGTTTGAGCAGGTCGCGGCGATAGAAGAGCAGCCGCGTGTCGACATACCAGGGCACGCCGTACAGCGCGCCGGCGAAGACATTCGAGTCCCATACGCCAGGAAAATAATCCGTGCGGTCGATCGCCGGCGTTGCCGCGATGCGCGCGTCGAGTGGCGCCAGCGCACCCAGCGCGACGAATTCCGGCACCCAGCTATTCCCGAGCTGCGCCATGTCGGGCAGCGCATCACCGGCAAAGGCAGTGAGCAGTTTTTCATGCGCGGCGGTGAAGGGCAATTGCTGCACCCGCACCACGATACCCGGATTTTCCTTCTCGAACGCAGGGATCAGCTGCCCGATGACTTCACCCTCGCGCCCCATCGCCCAGATGTCGAGCGTGGTTTTCGTCGACGCCGGTGCGCAGCTTGCGAGAAGCAACCCAGCAAGAGCCAGCACGCTCGCCCGCAGGGAGAAGGGCAGGTTCAACCCAGCCATCCGCCCTTGAACCCGGCAAGCTTAAGCCCGCGGCGAATATGCGGGTTCTTGCGCATCGTCGCCCAGATCATGCCGGTGCGCCAATTCTCGATTCCCAGCACGATCGGTCCCTGGTCGATGCCGAGATAATCGGGCCCGACCCAGCCGATGCCGGGCAGAATCTTGCCATGATCGAGCGGTGCCTTCGCGTCAGTCAGCGTCGGATTGAAGGAATCGATGAACCCGTATTTGCCATAGATGCCCTTGCCGTATTGCCGGTGCAGCGCCTCGATCGCCGGGATCGCGATCTCCGGTGCGAAGGCGATCGAGGCGGCGGCCGCGGTCGGTGCGATCGTGCCGTCGTCGCGGTCGCCGGGGCCGCGCGCGGAATAGCTGAAGAATGCGCGCTCCCGGCCGTCGATGCGGTCGCGAAAATCCGCTGGCCCGTCGCATGCGGTCAGGCCCCAGATGTCGCCGCCATAGCCGGCGAACTGGCCGGGATTGGCGGCGGCATAGGCCTTGTGCGCATAGGTCGCACGGCGGCTATTCTCGAAATAGTCGATCCCTTTGGCGCTCATATAGCGGTCCGCGATGCCGCGGAAATCGACCCATAAATGGCTGTACTGGTGCACGAACAGCGGCGGATAATGGAGATAGGGCTTGCCGCCCCATTTATCGGTCCATTGCGGCTCGAAGCGGGCGGTCCACGCATCCCACGTCTCCGGTTCGACCGCATGGGTGGGGGAAGCAAGCGCGAGCAGATAGGTCAGCAGGCCCTCGTTATAGATGTCCCAGTCGCTCGGGATGAAGCCATTCTCCGGCCGCCAGCCCATGCCGATCAACGGCGCGCGCGGGCGGATCCAGGTCCAGTCGGCCCGCGCATAAAGATCGTCGGCCAGCGTGCGGATCCGGCGCTCATCTTCATGGTCGCTATCGAACCAGCTCTGCACGAACAACATGCCGCCGAACAACAAAGTGGTGTCGATCGTCGACAACTCGGTGTCGCGGAAGCGGTGCCCGGTGTCGCGCTCGAGGAAATGATAGAAGAAACCCTTATACCCGCCCATGCCCGTCGCCGCGGGGCCCTGGGGCAGGGCAGCGAAATACTCCAATGTGGTCAGCGTCCGTGCGCGCGCTTCGGCGCGTGTGATCCAGCCATTGACCACCCCGATCGGATAGGCGGTCAGCGCGAAGCCGACTGCGGCGATGCTCGAGAAGCTCTGGGTCGGCCAGCGATCATGCGCAAGGCCGGTTTTCGGGTCGGTCGTATCCCAGAAGAAGCGGAAGGTGCGTTCCTGCAAATCGCCGATCAGGGCCGGCTCGGCCGGCGCCCGGGCGATCCCGACAGCGGGCGCACAGCCGGCGCCGAATGCGACCAGCGCCAACGCCGATCCGTGCAGCAGGTCGCGGCGCGTGGTCATGGGAAACTCCGTCGATAACGCGAAATAAAAATCCCGGCGGCGCCCGACAAGGGGATGGGGGACGCCGCCGGCAGGGGGAGGGGTCTAGAAGCGATATCCGGCGCGGAACTGGATGCGCCGCGGCAGGGTGAGTGTGTTGCCGGCATGTTGGGCGTCGGCCGGATCGAGCGGATCGAAGGACAATGGGTTGTTGCTGAAAAAGCCGTCAAAGTCCTTGAAGTTCTTGTTGTTGAACGCGTTGAGCAGATCGACCGCGAAGCTCACTTCGTGATTGCCGAAAAGCTTCTGCCGGTTCTCCAGGGTGAGATTGACTTCGCAGAAGGCGAACACGCCCTTGATGCAGTTCTTCTCCGGATAGGCTGAGGTCTGCCGGAGCTGGCCCGGGCCGAAGCCATTCGTCGCGTCGGTCGCCAGATAGGCACTGCCGCTGCCAAAGGTGCTCAGCGTCGAAAATTGGAAACCCAACGGCAGATCGACGATGCTCGACAGTACGAGACGATGGCGTTCATCGTCCTTTTTCGGGCGCCAGCCATAATTGTCCGGCGTCAGGCCATCGAGGCTGAACAAATCGTTGCCGTTCTGCTCGCCCTTGGACAGCGTATAGGCGAGGTTAAAGCCCCAGCCCGACGATTTGGTGTAATTCTTGTCGAGCGTGAAATAGAGCGCCTTGTAGCGCGTATCGAGGCCGTCATAGCCGATCAATACGTTCGAGTAACCGAACGGGATGACCGGTGCGGTATTGCAGCAGGTGCCGTATCCATTGTTGTTACGGGTCGCGAACAGGTTGGTATAGCCGTTGCGGCCGCGGATATAGGATGCGGTAAGTGACGCCTGCCACTGGCCGAATTTCTGGCGTACGCCGAGGCTGACCTGATCGTTGACCGGGGGCTTCGCGTCGTTCTTCACCGCAAACAATTCGGGCAAGCCGGAGGTCGACGTGTTGCGCAGGTCGATCAGCCCTTGGCGAGTCAGATAGCTCGGATTCCACATCACGGTCGGCAGGTTATTGCGCGGCAGGCCGTCGGCCGAGAAGCGAAACACGCCGATCGGGTTCACGCGGCGGCTGATCTCGTCAACGGTGTTGTTGAAATTGTTGCGGTCATAATAGCGGCCGATGCCGCCGAAGATCACCGTGCTCTGATCGTCCTTGATGTCCCAGGAAAAGCCGAAGCGTGGTGCGAAAGCACCTTTGAACGGTGACCGGTCCTTACCGTCTGTGATATAGTTTTCGGGGTTGAAATAATAGGTCGACGGCAGCGCGCGCAGGGCCGCCGCGGCACCTGATGGCGTGACATAATCATTGTTGAAGCCGTTGGTTTCATAATCCCAACGCAGGCCGAGGTTGAGCTGCAGCCGGTCGGTCACGTCCCAATCGTCCTGTAGGTACAGGCCGACCTGCGTGTTCGATGACTGGATCAGCGAATTGCCCAGGCCGAGCCGCGCTTCCGACGGGAATGAGTAACCAATATCGCGGGTAAAGGTGTAATGTGGCTGTATATAGGCCTGGTTGTCGTATTCGATATCGGTAACCTCGACGCGTGCGCCGACCTTGAAGGTGTGCCCGTCGAGCCCTGAGTAGGTAAAATCGTCCCGGATCGTATAGCCCTGTTGCCGCTCGTCTCGAGTTGAATCCTTGCCGCCGAAGGAAAGAACGCCGACATATTCGAATTGCGGCAAATCAGGATTCAGCGACGTAGGGTTGAAATTGTAATTCAGGTAATTGGCGTTGAATTCGTTGATGAAGCTCTCCCCGGTGTAAGTCCATTTGAACAAATAGGTTTCGACGAGGTTGATCTTGTTCTCGGCAGCACTGTAGGCGATGCTATCGCCAAAGCCCTGGATATCGCTCTCCTGACGGCGGCTATAGGACAGATCGAAAACCTGGTGTTCGTCCGGCGTCAGGGTCAATTTCCCGAAGTAGAAATCGCCCCGGAATGGGCTGACATATGGCCCTTCGAATTCGCTCAGGCGGCGGCCGGTCGCTGCCTCGAATTCGGCACGGGCGGCGGTGTTGGTGCCGCCGAACACATTCTTGGCGCGATCCTGATCATTGCCCTCATACGCGAAGAAGAAAAATAGTTTGTCCTTGATGATCGGGCCGCCCAGCGCCACGCCATATTGCTGGCGCTTGAACGCCGGTTCGACGTTGCCGCGCCTGGTATCGATATAGCCTTTCTGGCTCAGTCCCTTGTCGGTGTACTGACCGAACACCTCGCCATGGAAATCGTTGGTGCCCGACTTGGTCACCGCGGTGATGATCGCGGCGCCGGCCTGCTCATATTCCGCCTTGTAATTCTGCGTCAGGACGCGGAATTCCTGCACGGCGATCTGACCGAACGGATTGCCGCGGCTGTTCTGCTGGCCGGCGACGCCCCCTTCGCGCAGCTTGTTCTTCAACGACACGCCGTCGATGAAGACATTGACCTGGCTCGCGGTCGATGCGCCGGACGAAAAGCCCTTATCGGTCTCGCTGTCATTATATTTCACGCCCGGTGCAAGCGCCGCGAAGGACAGAAAGTTGCGGTCGGTTTGCGGCAGCGAGCGGATCTGCTGCAGACTGACATTGGTCGCGACTTCGCTTGTCTTTGTTTCGACCAGCGATGCCGCGGTGACGATGATGTCGTCACCCGATGCTGCCGTACCGGAATCCGCGACGGCCGCCCCCAGCGTCACGTTCAGGCTCGCGCTCTGGCCGATGCCAACGCTCACCCGTTGCTTGGCTTCTATCCCATCGGCGCCGGTCACGGTCACGTCATAGGATGCCGGACGAAGGCCGTTGAGTGAATAGCTGCCGTTCGCGTCGGTCGTCGCGCGGAATGTCTGATTGGTGCCTGTGTTGACCGCGGTCACGCTCGCTCCGCTGACCGGCGCACCATCGGCACCCGTCACCTGGCCGCGCACCGACGCGGTGGTTGTCTGCGCCGCCGCCGGAGCGACCATCATCACCGTGCCGCCCAGCACGGTCGTAGAGACTAAAGCTGCGCGCAGCCCTGCTTTCATGAACCTGTTCATACCACTCTCCCCTGCGTCCGATCGTGCGGACCCTTTGTTGACGTGATGATGCCGGTGCGCGCGCTGGAGGCGCGTACGACGAGCTCCGGCATGAGAAATTCGGCGGTCGCTTCGGGCGGCTGGTCCGCCTCGATCGTTGCGACCAGCCGCTCCAGCGCGCTTTCGCCGAGTTGTGCGATGTGCACTCGCATCGTGCTGAGCGCGGGCGTGACATAGCGGGCGATCGGCACGTCATCGAAACCGACCATGGCGATATCGCCCGGGATCGTCCGCCCCGCCTCACTCAGGGCGGCCATGCAACCGATCGCCATGATGTCGTTGGCGGAGAACACGCCGTCTACATCCCTGCCTGCCAGCTCGGTTCCGGCGGCAATCCCCGCCTCTTCGCTGAAATCGCCGGCCAGCACGACCGGGTCATGATCGCCGAGCATGCTCGCCACCGCCTCGCGAAAGCCGCGCGCGCGTTCATCGGCATCGGCATTACCTTGGGGGCCGGAGAGATGCGCGATCCGCTTGCACCCCTGCGCGACGAGGTGTGCAACGGCGGCATGCGCTCCGGCCTGGTTGTCGATTGCGATCGAGGCATGGCGCGCGCCCTCGATCCGTCCGTTCAGCACCACGGCGGGGAGGCCCTTGGGCAGATTATGCGCCAGGAAATCGGCGTCGAGCTGCGGCGACATGACCAGCAGCCCGTCGACCCGTCCGCGCATCGCGCGCAGCGCCGCTGCGGTCTCCTGCGCGCTGCCATGCATGTTGGACAATAGCAGCTGCAGTCCGCGGCGATGCGCCGCATAATCGATGCCGCGGATGATCTCGGAAAAGAACTCGCCGAACAGATCGGGCAGGACCACGCCGATCGTGTTCGATCGCCGGGTCGACAGGCTGCGCGCGCCGAGATGCGGGACATAGTTGAGCGCGTCGGCCGCCTCGAGCACGCGCGCGCGCGTCGCCGGTGTGACGCTCGGATGGCCGTTAAGGGCGCGCGAGGCTGAGGCGACCGATACGGCCGCAGTGCGTGCGACATCCCTGATGGTAGCCGTGGCCATTGCCCCTTCAATCCTTCTCCATGGCGAATCGGGCCTGGGCCGATCCGGGTGGCGGTTCACGTTCTGACGACGCGTGTAACCGGTTCCACGAGAATTCTGTAACCGGTTACATGGCGTCATGCCAAGCGAATATTTCGATTTGGGCAGATCGATATCCAGCGCAGGCGGCACGACGGCTCGCGCCGATTCAACCTTGCTGCTGGACATGCCAGTGTCGTGGTGGACGGAACGCCTGTCGGCGCCGCCGCGCTCTTTGACATGACTGGATAATTTACGCGTCCTGCGCGACCGCTGTTCCGGCATGAACAGCGGTCGCTCACCCCTGTTAATGCGCTTTCCCACCCCTGTTATTGTTAACAGGGGTGGGGGCTCCCAACGCATTGGGAACAGGCCGGAAATCGACACTCGAAATCCAACATAACAGGGGTGGCTTTTTTTATTCCGGACAACAGCGGAAAATCGAACCGGATGATGACCGCGACTCGCATCGCA
>NZ_JBOHHW010000047.1:0-38748 GCF_050725575.1 Sphingomonas sp.
GGCGACACCGCTTGCGGTCGTCGCCCGCGCCGCCGATCATGAGAGTTCCGCGTTTCCAATCATCGCGGCGGATGTTGCGGCACGTCAGTAAACCCTGCCCTTCTCCGTTCGGATCGAATGCCGGCTAGGCAAAGATCCGGTCGAGTGCCTCGGTATCGCCTGATTCCATCGGGTCGCGCGGATCATGGCCATATTGGTTCCCTCCACCCGGCGAGGGAATGAAGATGATGATGAACGACAACACCCAGCCAAGCATCTGACCCAGCACCGGCACGAACCAGATCATCAGCCACCATCCCGAAATACCGAGGTCATGTAGACGCCGGACGCTGAGTGACGCCGCGGGGATGATCGACGCAGCAAGGAAGATCAGGAGTCCCACCACGGTCGGCTCGACATTTCCGCCGGTCGATGGTGCCGAGTCGCCTTGCAGCAATGCCGTGATGATCGTCCCACCGATCGCGAGCACGATCAGGCCGCCATAAAAGGTCCCCCAGAACAACAGGCACTCCAGGCGCCGCGAACGCCCTCTGAAATCGAAATAATGGCGCCAGGGCCGCATCAGCAGTTTCATCGTCACCCCCCGGTTGAGATGTGCGGGAGATTAGACGCGATTCCGACAGGCGCCAGCCCCATCATCGCGATCGGCCCCCGTCATCGCAATCTCTGCTCAGCGTGCCCGCCCCACACGGATCCACCCCCCTGGTCCGACCCATTGTAAACCATCGGCCCCAATGTCACCCTCAGTGGATGATGAAGCAATTTTTGCTGGCAGCATCGACGTTGCCTTCATGGGGCCAGCCCGACGAACAACGCATCGAACGGTATATCTGGCAGTGCGACGCTCGTGTCGAACTGGTTGGCGGCACAATGACCGCCACCAGAGTCATCGGCGACGATGGAAGCGTCCTTGAAGATAGCGACAGCGCCAGCTGGTCGTCGAAATCGACCATAGCCGGGGGACTGCGGTACTCAGTGAACTGGTCGGTTTTTCGTTCCCACCAAAGATTTCGATTAAGCAGTTTACAAGGTTCGTTGAATATCTTCGTTCGGCGGGACCATCACCTGCCGGATGTCAGTGAACTGCGCCTGCAAAATGAGCGGCACGGCCCACCGCAGGCGCTCAGCGCCCTTGTCTATCGCGGCGCTGACAAACATGCGGGACGAGCGGTATTTCCACTCTCGGCACTTTTGGCCTATTCCGGATCGAGCCGCGAGATCGACTGGTCGATGCTCAGGATTGCCAACGATGTCTATGGCTTACAGCGGCCGCTCGCTTCGGGTAAATTGCCACTCGAGCCGCTCCGGGAAGCGGCTGCCGCCATAGGCCAAATCGAGGCCAAGCTTGACGGATTGGCCGCCTCACGGGCGGAAAACTGCAAACGCCAGCCGGTCTATCATGATCCGGATACGGGGTCGGAGCTTTAGCTGCTGAAAACTGATTATCAGGCAAGGAAGGGACGCCCATGATCGAGCGCCCCCACGGATTTCCCTCATAAGTCCCGCCCGTCCGAGCTCCCGCCGGGAGCCGGATGGGGACGGCGGTTACGCCGCCTTGGCGCGGCTCGCCTTTTTACGCTCGTGCGGATCGAGGTAGCGCTTGCGCAACCGGATCGACTTGGGCGTCACTTCGACCAGCTCGTCATCGTCGATATAGGCGATCGCCTGTTCGAGCGTCAGGCGCCACGGCGGAGTCAGGCGGATCGCATCGTCCTTGCCGCCCGACGCGCGGAAGTTGGTCAGCTGCTTGGCCTTCATCGGATTGACCTCAAGGTCGTCCGTCTTGGCATTCTCGCCGACAATCATGCCTTCATAGAGCGCTTCCTGCGGCGCAACCATCAGGATGCCGCGTTCTTCCAGCGGGCCAAGCGCATAGGCATTGGCTTCGCCGGCGCCGTTGGAGATCAGCACGCCATTTTTGCGGCCTTCGATCTTGCCCTTGTGCGGGCCATATTTCTCGAACAGCCGGTTCATGATCCCGGTGCCGCGCGTGTCGGACAGGAATTCGCCGTGATAGCCGATCATGCCGCGCGAGGGCGCCGAGAAGGTGATGCGGGTCTTGCCGCCGCCGGAGGGACGCATGTCGGTCATTTCGGCCTTGCGGATGTTCATCTTCTCGACCACCGTGCCGGAATATTCCTCGTCCACGTCGATGATGACGGTTTCGTACGGCTCGGTCTTGTTGCCGTCCTCATCCTCGCTGAACAGCACGCGCGGGCGGCTGATGCCGAGTTCGAAGCCTTCGCGGCGCATCGTCTCGATCAGCACGCCGAGCTGAAGCTCGCCGCGGCCGGCGACTTCGTAGCTGTCGCGGTCGGCCGCCTCGGTGACCTTGATCGCGACATTGGATTCGGCTTCGCGGAACAGGCGGTCGCGGATCATGCGGCTGGTGACCTTGCTGCCTTCGCGGCCGGCCATCGGGCTGTCATTGACCGCAAAGCGCATCGACAGCGTCGGCGGATCGATCGGCTGGGCATGCAGCGGCTCGCTGACGCTCGGGTCGCAGATCGTGTCGGACACGGTCGCGGTGGTCAGGCCGGCAAGGCTGATGATGTCGCCCGCCTGCGCTTCATCGACCGGCACGCGCTCCAGGCCGCGGAACGCCATGATCTTCGACGCGCGGCCGGTCTCGACGATCTTGCCGTCATTGTCGAGCGCGTGGATCTGCATGTTGGTCTTGACCGAACCCGAGAAGATCAGGCCGGTCAGGATGCGGCCGAGGAAATTGTCGCGGTCGAGCAGGGTGACGAGGAATTTGAACGGGCCGTTCGGATCGGCGCTCGGCGCGGGCACATGCTTGACGATCGTCTCGAACATCGGGGTCAGCGTGCCTTCGCGCGCATTTTCGTCAGTGCTGGCATAGCCGTTGCGGCCCGATGCGTAGAGCACCGGGAAGTCGAGCTGCTCGTCGCTCGCCTCGAGGCTGACGAACAGGTCGAACACTTCGTCGAGCACTTCCTGGATGCGTGCGTCGCTGCGGTCGACCTTGTTGACCACGACGATCGGACGCAGGCCGAGCGCCAGCGCCTTGCCCGTCACGAACTTGGTCTGCGGCATGGCGCCCTCGGCCGAATCGACCAGCAGGATCACGCCGTCGACCATCGACAGGATGCGCTCCACCTCGCCGCCGAAATCGGCGTGGCCGGGCGTGTCGACGATGTTGATGCGCGTCTTGTGGCCGTGATGATCGTCCCACTCGACGCTGGTGCACTTGGCGAGAATCGTGATGCCGCGTTCTTTTTCGAGATCGTTCGAATCCATCGCACGCTCTTCGACGCGCTGGTTGTCGCGGAACGTGCCCGACTGACGGAACAGCTGATCGACCAAAGTCGTCTTGCCGTGATCGACGTGCGCGATGATCGCCACATTGCGGAGGCTCATAAGGGTATCCGGTGCTTTGCTTGAAGATGTAGCGCGCGCCCCTAGCGCAAATGCTGCGTCGCGGAAAGGGGTCGCGGAACGGGACTGCAGCATTCCCGCCCGGCGCCCAATGGCGCCAGCCCGGATTCGGGACAGTGTCGATGACGATTTCACCTTCCGGATCGCGCCGGATCGGGCAATATCATTGGCGTGGTTCGGGGGAGTCGCGGTGAAGCTGTTCGATTGGCTGCAACAATGGCAGGAGGGCATGGGCCAGGGCCAGGCCGAGGTCATTCGTTGTGGAGGACGGCCGGCGCGGTTTCGCGACACGACACGCTATCGCACGTTGGGCCGCGTCGCCAAGGTGATGATCGAAACCCGTGACACGATCCCGTCCGATATCAGCTGGCTGCTCGCCGATGCCGAGGACCGCATCCTGTTCGTGCTGCCGACCGCCACGCCGGAGGGCAAATCGCTGCTCGCCCGGATCGGCAACCGGCCGGGCTTCGACCGCAACGCCCTGCGCCGGGCGATGAAATCGACCCGCAACGCACGCTTCACGGTGTGGCGACGCGAGCGGATCGAGGCCGGCGTTTAGAGTCCGGGTTTGGATTGAGGCACTGACCAGCGACGCCTAGTGCGACACCATGCCGTTGCTCCGCCGCCTGATTCCCGACCATTTCATCCTGATCCTGGTCGCAACGGTAACCGTGGCGACCCTATTGCCGTTGCGCGGGCGGGCGCTCGATATGATCGGCTGGATCTCCAATGCGGCGATCTTCCTGCTTTTTTTCCTGCATGGCGCGCGGCTGAGCCGCGACGCAGTGATCGACGGGCTGACGCGGTGGCGGCTGCTGCTCGCGGTGCTCGGGTTCGGCTATCTGCTGTTCCCCATGGTCGGGCTCGGTCTCAGCCACGCGCTGGGCGGATGGATCGCGCCCGAATTGCTGCTCGGCATCATCTTCCTCACCGTCCTGCCGACCACGGTGCAATCGTCGATCGCCTATGCGTCGATCGCGCGCGGCAATATCGCGGCGTCGGTGATCGCGGCGGCGGCGGCGAACCTGCTCGGCGTGGTGCTGACCCCGTTGCTGTTCGCGGCCGTCGCGAGCAGCGCGTTCGGCGCGGTGTCGTTCGGTGGTGTGGGCAGGATCGCCCTGCTCCTCCTCCTGCCCTTCGCGCTCGGGCAGGTGCTGCGCGCGCCGATCCAGCCAGCCCTTCAGCGTCATGCCAGGCTGGCGGGCATGATGGATAAGCTGACCATCGTGATCGCCGTGTTCGTCGCCTTTTCCGATGCCGCGGCGGAAGGGTTATGGAACCGGATCAGTGCGGCCGAGCTTGGCTGGCTGGCGCTCATCGTCCTGCTGTTGCTGCTCGCGGCGTTCGCCGCTGCCTGGGCGATCGGCGGGGCATTGGGGTTCAGCCGCGAAGACCGCATCACCCTGCTCTTCTCCGGCGCACACAAGAGTCTCGCCACCGGCGCGCCGATGGCGCGCATCCTGTTTCCCGCGGCAATCGCGGGGGCAGTCATCCTGCCGCTGATGCTGTATCACCAGATGCAATTGATGCTGTCAGCCGTGATTTCCGCCCGGCTTGCCAAAAGAGACTAGCGTATTACATCATTAATACAGTTGAACGTAACGGCGTTCAGCGGCATCTAGGGCACGACACACGACGCTGGAGAAGAGCATGGCGACCGCAACTGAGACCCAGACGCCCGATCTGGTGCTGACCCCGCCCGATCCCGTGCCCGTGGTGGCGCCCGAAAAGGCGGTCGGACTGGTGCCGGTCGACGACAGCACCCGCACGCAATTGCAGACCCGGGTCGACACCTTCATTGACGATCTGGTCGCACAGGACGTCAATTCGCCCGAATTCGGCAAGCGCGTCGATGCGATCAGCGCGATGGGCCAGAAGGAAATCCGCGATGCCGCGGGACAGTCGAACCGCTTCCTCGACCGGCCGACCAAGGCGATGGATCAGGAAACCGGCGTCGGCAAGGATCTCGCCGAACTGCGCCGCACCGTCGAGGATCTCGATCCGGGCCGGCGCGGCAACCTGACCGCGCCGCGCAAGATTTTCGGAATCCTGCCGTTCGGCAACAAGATGCGCAACTATTTCGACGGCTATAAATCGTCGCAGACGCACATCTCCTCGATCCTCAAGTCGCTCGGCAGCGGCAAGGACGAGCTGCTGATGGACAATGCCGCGATCGACGTCGAGCGCGCCAATCTGTGGACCGCGATGGGGCGGCTCGAACAGATGATCCTGCTGTCCCAGACGATGGACACGAAGCTCGAGGAAAAGGCCAACGACCTCGACCATACCGACCCGGCCAAGGCCAAGGCGATCCGCGAGACTGCGCTCTTCTATGTCCGCCAGCGTACCCAGGACCTGCTGACTCAGATGGCGGTGACGGTGCAGGGGTATCTCGCGCTCGACCTGGTCAAGAAGAACAATGTCGAGCTGGTGAAAGGCGTCGACCGCGCCTCGACCACCACCGTGTCGGCGCTGCGCACCGCGGTGACCGTGGCGCAGGCGCTGACCAACCAGAAGCTGGTGCTCGACCAGATCACCGCGCTCAACACGACCACCGCCGGAATCATCGATTCGACCGGCAAGCTGCTCAAGAGCCAGACCGCGCAGATTCACGAACAGGCCGCGGCCTCGACCATCCCGCTCGAAACGCTGCAGCGCGCGTTCCAGAACATCTATGATACGATGGACGCGATCGACACCTTCAAGCTGAAGGCGCTCGACTCGATGAAGACCACCGTCACCGCGCTTGGCAACGAGGTCGAAAAGTCGAAGGGCTATATCGCCCGCGCCGAAGGCCAGTCGCAGAACAAGGGGTCGGGCGGCGAGACGTTCAAGCTGGAGGCCCTATAACCGGAGGCCCGATAAGAGTGAGTGAAACAAGATGACCGACGTCGATCGCCAGATCGCGCGCAGCACCGAATATCTCGACCGCACGCGGGAGCGCGCGGCCGCGCTGGCGGCGCGGCGGCGCAAGCGCCAGGGCACCGAGATCATGACCCGGCTCGGCCGGATCGTGGCGGCCGACGTCGCGATCCTGATCGGCGCGGTGGTGGTCGGCTGGATCGTGCCGCTCGGCATTGGCGGCGCGATGCTGGTGATGGCGGCCTTGGTCGCGGCGACCCTGCTGTTCGCGATCTTCCCCACCGTACCCGAGGTGAAACCGGAGACGTTCAACCAGACACCGCTCAAGCTGTTGCCGATGAAGACCGAGCAATGGCTGGAGTCACAGCGCCCCGCTTTGCCCGCGCCGGCACAGACTCTGGTCGACGGGATCGGCGTGCGGCTGGAAGCGCTGGCGCCGCAGATGGTCGATCTGAACGAACAGGAACCGGCGGCAGCGGAAGTGCGCAAGCTGATCGGTGAGCAATTGCCCGAATTGCTCAAGGGCTATGGCCGCGTGCCGCAGGCGCTGCGCACCGTACCCCGCAACGGCAAGACGCCCGATCAGCAGCTCGCCGACGGGCTGAAAGTGATCGACGAGCAGATTGCCGGCATGTCGGCGCAATTGGCCGAGGGCGATCTCAACCTGCTCGCGACGCGCGGACGGTTCCTGGAGATCAAGTATCGCGAGGATGGGCTGGGAAGCTGACGCCCGATGATCTGGGTGCTCTATGACAAGGGATTGCCGGTCACGAGAGGCCGTCGATACTCCACGATCTGACAGTCCGCAGCATTTCGTCCCACCGCGACGGCGCCAGCCTTGATGTTTCGCTAGGGTTTAATCGACTGGTAACACCCCGAAGAAATCGGCGCCGAGCCCCGCCGCCATACAAGGGCCAAGCTCGCGAGCATCTCCGGCCCCATGATCAACATAGACGCTCCGGCAATAGCGATGCACTTGATCGAGCGCGGCAGGATTTCTACGGATTGCGGTGGCAAAAGGCGCTGAGTCAGAAGTATTTTCCAGTAGTATACGCCTTATACTAAATGACTTAACATAGAAATTAAGAGATGCATCCTGTTCTTTCAAACATTTATTATCTTTACTCTTCCTATCTGAACAAAATTGGTATGCGCGATCTCGCATGCCCTGAACCTCTTTTAACGACAAGGGAGGTGACATATCCCAGCCCTTAGTTTCACCGAACGGTGACGAGCGTTGCAGCAACGCAGATTCCGATGCCGAATTCTTCTTCCCACCACAAGACGCGGCGAAAAGCACAACGAGCATGGTCAGTATCAGTTTAACAGGATGGATCACGCTCATTTATCGAGTATCCGCTTGGCCGCATCGTTATAGGGATTTCGGTGACAGTTTACAGGGATTTCGGTGACAGTTTACTTAACCCCCGATAGCGAGCCAACAAGGCGGGGGTGCCAAAATTTAGGGGTTAAGTGCGGTGTCACCGTAGTTCAACCAATGGCGGGGCCGGGCCAGATAAGGCCCAACACCCCGCCCCCGTTCATGCCTGCCGCGTCGCCCAGCTGCGCATCGCCGTCATCAGATAGTCGGCGAATCCTGGCTCGATCGACTCATAGCGACGGCGAAAATCGGGATGCTCATAAACATCGGCAAGCCCGGCATAGGCCTGGGGCGTCGCGTCCCTGCCCCAGCTCGATGCCACCCAGGCACGATGACGATCGATCAGCGGGTCAAGCGCCGTCGCTTGCGGCGAAACGCCCTGCCGCAATGCATCGGCCAGGGCAGTCTCGATGGTTTCGAGCGCCTTCATCGACGCGGCGCGCTCCGCCTCGGTCTGGTTCGCCATCGCCGTCCGGCTCGTCTCGAGTTGGCGCTCCATCCCGGGTCCAAAACGTTCGACCAGCCAGCTTTCATACCCGGCCTGCTTTTCGGGTGAAACGATGCCCGAATATAGTTCTGCGTCCGTCATGGCGCATTCTCCCTTCAATCGGGCGATCGTGCGGTCGATCGTCCTGACCATATCGGCATAGCGCGCTGCCTGCTCCTCAAGCCGCTCGCGCTGCCTCTGCAGCACCGCGAGGCGGTCGAAATCCCGCGCGTCGAGGATCGCGCGGATCTGCACCAGCGGGATATCGAGTTCGCGGTGGATGAGGATCTGCTGCAGGCGCAACAGCTCCTCCTCGCCATAATAGCGGTAGCGGTTATTGCCGATGAACGCGGGCCTCAGAAGACCGATCTCGTCATAATGGTGCAATGCCCGGACCGATATGCCGGACAGTCGCGCCAATTGGCTGACGGTATAATTCTTCATTGTCGACCCTTCGTCTCCGCGGGATCGGGCCATAGTCCCTCACGTCGCGTGAGGGTCAACAGGGTGACTATCGGCGATCGTCGTTATTTGAATCCGTGGTGCCGCGCGCGATTCAACGGAATGGCGAAAGCTGTCAGAACCGCACCAATGAAAGGCCATCCTCTCACAGCCGGTTTCACGCAACGCTTGAAACGCCGCTCCCTGTTCTTCGCAGGGTCACTCCCTGTTCCGGGCAAATCCGCTCCCTGTTCCGGCGGGAATTCTCCCTGTTCCGCAATAACAGGGAGAATGGCCATCATGGCATTGAGAGATAAAGAGATTATCTCCAACAATTCGGCGCGAAACGGGCAAAAAAAAGTGCCGCTCCCTGTTATTCTCCCTGTTAATTGGCAATAACAGGGAGAATCCCGCGCTGTGCCGGGTGGTGCAAAACGGGAGGCGGGACATGCAGCGATCCTGTTCGAGTTTGCTGGCGCTACTAATGAGTTGCGCCGCGATGGCGTCGCCGGCCCCCGCCCAACTCTCCCCGCCGCCGGCAAAAGCCGATCAGGCGGCGGGACTGTCATTCGCGCCGTGCCGCATCCTGCGGCCCGGCGACACGGAAGCAACCGGCGGTCCGGGGCGGAACGCGAAATGCGGCACCTTCACCGTGCCGGAAAACCGGCAAAGGGGCGGACGAACGCTGCCACTGCGCGTGATCGTGCTGCCGGCCAGCTCGGGCAAGGCCCGGGAACCGGTCTTCGTGCTGGGCGGTGGACCCGGCCAGGCCGCGACCGAGCTCGCGTCCGATTACAAGGAGGGAGAATTCGCCGACCATGATCTGGTTTTCATGGATGTACGCGGCACCGGCGAGGGTCATGCACTCGACTGTCCTGGCGGTTCGGACGAGACGCCGGAAGCCTATCTCGAGCCCTTTCTGGCGGCGGGGGCCGGTTTCGCCGCATGTCGCGACGAACTCCAGCGGCACGCGGACCTCACGCAATATACGACCATGGCCGCAATGCGCGACCTGGACGATCTCCGGCGGGCGATGGGCTTTGAGACAATCAATATCGACAGCGGATCCTATGGCACGCGCGCGGCACTGATCTACATTCATATGTTTGGCGACCATGTTCGTGCCGCCGTGTTGAACAGCTCGGTGCCGGTGGAAAATCGTGCGCCGCTTTATCACGCGGCAGCCGCACAGCGGGCCTTCGATCTGCTTGTCGAACAATGCGCGGCCGATGCCTCTTGTCATGCCGCTTATCCTTATATCAGCGCCGACCTGTGGACCGTGCTGAACCGGCTCCGGGCAAAGCCGGAACATGTCACGATCGCTCACCCGATCACCCATGCCCCCTTGCAGGTGATTCTGTCCGCCTCCGGCTTCGCCGATGCGCTTCGCGTCATGCTCTACTCCGCGGACGCTGGCCGACGGGTGCCGCGCCTGCTTCAGGATGCCAAAATGGGGAACCTCGCGCCGTTCGCCGAGGCCGCGATGCTCAGCAGCCGCCGCCTCGCCAACAGCATTCGCACCGGCCTGCTCCTGTCCTTCACCTGCAGCGAGGATGTCAGGCGCATCCGGCCGGACGAGGTCGCGCGCGCGACGAAGGGTAGCTTTATCGGGGATCAGCGTGTCAGAAGTCAGATGGCCGCCTGTGCGATCTGGCCTCGGACACATGTTCCGAAGGACTATTACGCGCCGGTCAAATCGAACGTCCCGGTACTGATCATCTCGGGCGAGGTGGATCCGGTCACGCCGCCCGCCTGGGGCAAGATGATGCTACGTTCTTTCCCCAACGGTATTCAGGTCATCCTGCCTGCAGGGCATACGCCTTATAATGACTGCACGGTCTCGCTCTCGACGAGGCTTTATGCCGCCGGCATTGCCAAAGGACTGGATACCAGCTGTGTGTCCGCGCTGCGCTATCCGCCTTTCATCCTCCCCGGATGAGGGGGTGTGCTATTTCGACAACGCCCTGGCCCGCTCGCTCAGCCGCTCGACCGCGGCCGCATGGATGCCCGGCGTGGTCGCGAGCACGCCAAAGGCCTGCGCGCTCGGCGTGTTGAACTGGAGCTTCTGGCCCAGCGCGTCGCTGACCGCCGCACCCGCCTCGGCCGCGATCAGCACCGCCGCCGCCACGTCCCATTCATTGCCCCAGCGCAGCGTCGCGACGAGATCGGCCTGGTCGGCGGCGACCATCGCGATGCGCAGCGCGATCGAATTGGGCTTGTCGACCGCGACCAGATCGCTGTCGACCCTGGGCAGCGTGTCGGTCGGCACGCGCGATCCGGGAAAATCGGCGCGGGTTCCGGCATGGATCGGCGCGCCGTTGAGCGTCGCGCCCTTGCCCGCCTCGGCACGCCACACTTCGCCGCGCGCGGGCGCATCAAGCACGCCGATCACTGGCTGGCCATTCTCGACCAGCGCGATCGACACCGCCCAGCCGGCGCGGCCGCGGACATAGTCGCGCGTGCCGTCAATCGGATCCACCACCCACAGCCGCTTGCAGGCCAGGCGATCCTGGTTGTCGACCGTCTCCTCCGACAGCCAGCCGGCCTCGGGCAGCAATGCCTCAAGCCGCTGGCGCACCAGCACATTGACCTCGAGATCGACCTCGCACACCGGATTGCCCGGCGCCTTTTCCCATTGCTTGAAGTCGGTGCGCCATTTGGCAAAGGCGAAGGCGCCCGCCTCGGCTGCGATCGTCGCGATCTGGTCCGCCAGAATATCGAAATCGGGCCCTTCAGGCACCGGCCACCGTCATGCCGTCGATGCGCAGGGTCGGCACGTTGCTGCCATAGCGGAATTCGAGATCGTTGGCCGGCGTCAAGTTGAGGAACATGTCCTTCAGATTGCCAGCAATGGTGAATTCCGCAACCGGCCCGGCAATCTCACCGTCTTCGATCAGGAAACCCGCCGCGCCGCGGCTGTAATCGCCGGTCACGCCATTGACGCCCATGCCGATCAGCTCGGTGACATAGATGCCGTGCGCGACATCGGCGATCAGCGTTTCGGGCGGGATCTTGCCCGCGGCCATGAACAGGTTGCTGGTCGCGACCCCAGGGTTGCCGCCGACACCGCGCGCGGCATGGCCGGTCGGCTCAAGCCCGAGCTGGCGCGCCGAGGCGCTGTCGAGCAGCCAGGTTTCAAGCATGCCGTTGGAGACGAACTCGGTCGGCGACACCGGCAGGCCTTCGCCGTCGAACGGGCGCGAGCGCAGGCCGTGCGGGCGATGCGGGTCGTCGGCGACCGTCACGCCTTCGGCAAAGATGCGCGTGCCGAGCGAGTCGAGCAGGAAGCTGGTCTTGCGCGTGATCGCCTGGCCGGAGATCGCGCCGATCAGATGGCCGAGCATCGAGGAACCGACGCGCGGATCGAACACCACCGGCATCGCGCCGCTCTTCACCGTCGCCGGATTGGCGCGGGCGACGGTGCGTTCGCCGGCGCGGGTGCCGACGGTGGTCGCATCCTCAAGGCCGGTACGGTGGCGCGCACCGTGATGGGCATAATCGCGGACCATCGCCCCGCCCTCGCCCGCCAGCACGCTGGCCGAGATGCCATAGCCGGTCGCGGCATAGGATGCGGCAAAGCCGTGGCTGGTGGCGAGCGCCCAGATCGAACGCGAGGCGCTGGCCCCGCCGCCTTCGCTGTTGGTGACGCCGGACACGGCGCGTGCCGCATCTTCGGCGGCCAGCGCAGCGGTCTTCAGATCGGCCGGCGCAACCTCACCGCCATCGTCGAGATCGAGCTGCGGCGCATTGCCGCGCATCAGCCGGTCCGCCGGCGCGAGACCAGCCCAGGCGTCTTCCGGCGCCTCGCGCGCCATGGCGACGGCGCGATCGACCAATGCCGTCAGGGCATCGGCCGACAGATCGGAGGTCGAGACGCTGGCCGAGCGGCTGCCGACAAAGACGCGCAAACCGAGTTCGGCGCTTTCCGACCGCCCGACATCCTCCAGCGCGCCGAGGCGAACGGAGACGTCGAGCGCGGTATCGGCGGCATAGACGGCGTCGGCGGCGTCGGCTCCGGCGGCTTTGGCGCGGGTGACGATATCAGCGGCGCGGTCGCGCGCCTGGTCGGTGGTCAGCATCGAGCGGACTTAGGTTGAGGGAAGCCCCGGCGCAACCATGACGCACATGAGAGCCATCACACGCCGATTTACGATCAATCGAACCCGGCAGCGCCTGAGCTGCGTTTATCAACCGTTGAGCGCGTTCAACATGGTCTGGATCTGCCGTTGACCTATCATGACGGACCCGCTAGCCAGCCGAACATAATAAGAACGACAGGAGCAGGACATGAGCTACACCGGCAGCTGCCATTGCGGCGCAGTAAAATTCGAAGTCGAAGGCGACGCGCCGACCGCCGCGATGAGCTGCAACTGCTCGCATTGCCGCCGCAAGGGCCTGTTGCTCGACTTCGTCCCGATCGACCAGTTCCGCGTCACCGCCGGTGAAGAAGCGACGACCGAATGGCTGTTCAACAAGCACAACATCGAACACCGCTTCTGCGAGACCTGCGGGTGCCAGCCCTTCGCCACGGGTGTCGGCCCGGGCGGCGCGCGCATGGCGGCGATCAACCTGCGCTGCGTGCCCACGGTCGATCTCGACGGCCTCACGCTGAAAAAGGTCGACGGCGCGAGCTTCTAGCGCCGGTTTCGAGCTGAGTTGAGTTGAGTTGAGTTGAGTTGATCCTCTCCCTTCCGTTCGCCCTGAGCTTGTCGAAGGGCCGTTCTTCTCTTTCTAACGCAGCAGAAGAAGAAGAACGGTGCTTCGACAGGCTCAGCCCGAACGGGGAAGGTGATTCCACCTAAGCCGATGACGCTCTAACATCCGCTAAAGCGTCGATGCCGTCCCGACCACGAAGCAGGCACCGAACATCAGCAACCCGGCAAACCGGTTGCTCCGGAACCGATCCAGCGCGCCTGCGCCATCGGCCGGGTCGAGCGTCGCGATCTGCCAGCTGAAGTGCAGCGCAACCGGCAGCAGCGCGGCCAGCGCGATCGGGTCGGGCCGGATCAGCCAGATCGCTCCACCCCACAGCGCCAGCGCCACCGCATAAAAGCCGGCGACGCCGGGGCGCACCTTGGTGCCCATGCGCAAGGCCGAGGATCGCACGCCGATCAGCGCATCGTCCTCGCGGTCCTGCAGCGCATAGATCGTGTCATACCCGATCACCCAGGCGATCGAGCCGGCATAGAGCAGCAGGCCGGGCACGGCGAGCGTCCCGGCGATCTGGCTCCACCCGACCAAAGCCGCCCAGGAGAAAACGATGCCAAGCCAGGCCTGGGGCCACCAGGTGATGCGTTTCATGAACGGATAGGCCGCGACCGGCGCGAGGCTGAGCAGCGCGACGATGGCGGCATGGGGACGAAGCTGCACCAGCACCGCGAGCCCGATCAGGCACAGCAGCACGAGCCAGGCCCAGGCCGCCTTGAGCGACACCGCGCCGCTCGCCAGCGGCCGGCTGCGCGTGCGCGCGACCTGCTTGTCGAGATCGCGGTCGACGATGTCGTTATAGACACACCCCGCCCCGCGCATCGCGATCGCGCCGAGCAGCAGCCAGAGGATCAGATCCCAGCGCTCGATCGCCCCGCCAGCGAGCGCGACCGCCCAGGCGCCGGGCCAGAACAACAGCCACCATCCGATCGGCCGGTCGAAGCGCGCCAGCAGCGCAAAGGGCCGGAGCGCGGCGGGCAGCGCACCAACCAGGCCGCGATGTTCGGTGTCAGGCGTGATCTCGGCGGGCGACATATGGCGTGTCTAGACCATGCGCCGCGATCGGCAACAGGCTTCCGATCAGCGCGCCTTGGGCCTCGGTTCCACGGCATTGGTGACCGTTGTGGTTTCCTCCGCTGCCTCGTCGCGTTGCAGATCGGCCGCGTGCTTGGTCAGGCTTACAGGCGCGCCGAGCGCGGACTTCGACCACGGGTTGGAGCGCGTGCAGTAGCCGGACATATCGCCGCACTGACGGATTTCCCCTGTTTGACTGTCGACCACCACGATGATGGTCGAGTCGTCGGCAAGGGTCGGGGCAGCCGCATCGATCGGCTTGTCCTTCGATGGATCGGCAAGCTTCAACTTCGGCCAGAGCGGGCCGGCATTGTAGATGCCGATTCCGACATAGCGGCCACGATTCGGCTGGCCGGCCGCATACCCGGTTTGCTCCGGCTGTGCCTGACAGCCGGCAAGCGCCAGCATCAGCGGGACTGCGAGACATGACGCTTTCAATGTTGCCCCCTTTGATCGACTCCTCGTTATCATATCGAAACAGTGCAGATTTGAAAGGAGTCCTTACCGCCGCGCTTCGGTCGCCATGCGCACCGCCAGACCGCCAAGCATGGTCGCCATGATCCAGCGCTGCACGGTCGCCCAGCGCGGCCGGCCGGCGAGGAAGGTGGCGATCGATCCGGCCATCAATGCGACCATCGCATTGACGCTGACGCTCGCCACGATCTGCACCGAACCCAGCACCAGCGACTGAGCCAGCACGCTGCCGCGGTGCGGATCGATGAATTGCGGCAGCAGTGAGAGGTACATCACCGCAATCTTCGGATTCAACAAATTGGTGACGAAGCCCATGGCGAACAGGCGCCGCGGACCATCGACCGGCAGGTCGCGCAGCTGAAAGGGCGATCGGCCGCCCGGCTTGATCGTCTGCCAGGCAAGATAGAGGAGATAAAGCGCACCGCCGATCCGCAATGCGTCATAGGCGAAGGGCACCGCCATCATGAAAGCGGTGATGCCGAACGCCGCGCACAACATGTAGAACAGAAAGCCAAGCGCGACGCCGCCAAGCGAGATGAAGCCTGCTTTGGGGCCCTGTCCGATCGAGCGCGAGATCAGGTAGATCATGTTCGGCCCCGGCGTCAGCGCCATGCCCAATGCGAGAAGACCAAAGGCAATCAGGCTGGCGGTGGTCGGCATGAGCGGCTCCTTGATGTGCCGATGCTTCTAGCGCCGGTCCAGTGCGGCTGCGATCGACCTTCGCTTTCGGCCATGCAAGCCCTGCTTGGCCTTTTGCGCTCGTTGCGGTGATTGGGTTTGGGCCGTAGGACGACAGCATGCCCGCTACCCCCGCCTGGCCGCCGCAATCGACGCCGCGGCTGTTCGTCGACATCGAACTTGCGCCCGGGTCGATCCGGATCGACGGGCCGCAGGCGCATTATCTCGTCTCGGTCATGCGCATGAAGGTGGGCGATCCGGTCAAGCTGTTCGACGACCGGACCGGCGAATGGCTCGGCGTGGCGAGCGCGGTCGGCAAGCGCGACCTGATGCTCGACGTGACCGAACGGCTGCGCGAACGCGAGGCGGTGCCCGATCTCTGGCTGTGCATGGCGCCGCTGAAGAAGGGCCGGATCGACTGGGCGATGGAGAAGGCGTGCGAGCTGGGGGTGGGACGGGTCGTGCCGGTGCTGACGCGGCGCACGGTGGTCGACCGGCTCAACCTCGACCGGCTGCGCGCGCATATGATCGAGGCGGCCGAGCAATGCGGGCGCACCGCGATTCCCGAGCTGGCCGAACCGGTGAAACTCGCCGCCTTGCTGCGCGACTGGCCGGCGGGGCGGACTCTGTTCTTCGCCGACGAAACCGGCGGCGTGCCGGCGTTCGACGCGATGCGCGGCGCGACTGGCGGAGCAGCGATCCTGATCGGGCCGGAGGGTGGATTCGATAGCGAAGAGCGCGACGCGATTCGCGCCGTGCCGGACGCGATCGGGATCGGCCTGGGCCCCCGCATCCTTCGCGCGGACACGGCCGCGGCGGCCGCCATATCGGTGTGGATGGCGGCTAAGGGCGACTGGTAATATTCCGCCCCACTAGCGCCCCGTCCTTGCCGGCGCTACATGCGCGCCATGAGCACAAAGACCGTTTCAAAGAACAACGCAGCGGTCATCGAGAGCCGCGATCAACTCGTCGCGAGCTTCGCCAAGGGCGAGAAGCCGATCAAGGATTGGCGCATCGGCACTGAGCATGAGAAGTTCGTCTACTCGCTGACCGATCATCACGCACCGAGCTATGACGAGCCCGGCGGGATCAAGGACCTGCTCGACGCGCTGACCGATTATGGCTGGCGCCCGGTGCTGGAGGGCGGGAAGGTCATCGCGCTGAGCGGCGCCGATGGCAGCATCAGCCTGGAGCCGGCCGGCCAGTTCGAGCTGTCGGGCGCACCGCTCGACAATCTGCACGAGACCTGCGCCGAGACCGGCCGTCACCTCGAACAGATCAAGGCGATCGGCGACAAGTTCGGCATCGGCTTTCTCGGTCTCGGCATGTGGCCCGACAAGAGCCGCGCCGAACTGCCGATCATGCCCAAGGGGCGCTATGCGATCATGCTGCGGCACATGCCGCGCGTCGGGTCGATGGGGCTCGACATGATGCTCCGCACCTGCACGATCCAGGTCAATCTCGATTACGAAACCGAAGCCGATATGGCGAAGAAGTTCCGCGTCGGCCTGGCGCTGCAGCCGCTCGCCACCGCGCTGTTCGCCAATTCGCCGTTCACTGAGGGCAAGCCGAACGGCATGCTGTCGTACCGCAGCCATATCTGGTCGGACACCGACCCGGCGCGGACCGGCATGCTGCCCTTCGTGTTCGAGGACGGCTTCGGCTATGACCGCTACACCGACTATGCGCTCGATGTGCCGATGTACTTCGTCTACCGCGACGGCAAATATATCGACGCCGCCGGCCTCAGCTTCCGCGATTTCCTGAGGGGCGAACTTTCCGTCCTGCCGGGCGAGAAGCCGACGGTCGATGACTGGGCCGACCATCTCTCGACCGCGTTCCCCGAAGTGCGACTCAAGACCTTCCTCGAAATGCGTGGCGCCGATGGCGGGCCGTGGAACAAGATCTGCGCCCTGCCCGCTTTGTGGGTCGGCCTGCTCTACGACAATGGCGCGCTCGACGCGGCCTGGGACGTGGTCAAGAACTGGACGATCGAGGAGCGCCAGGCGCTGCGCGACGCAGTGCCGAAGCTGGCGCTGAATGCGCCGATCCCGGGTGGCGGCATCTTGCGCGATATCGCCGGCGAGGTGCTCGACATCGCCAATGCCGGGCTGACCGCACGAGCGCGGGTCGATGCATCGGGCAGCAACGAGACAGGGTTCCTCGACCCGCTGCGCGACATTGTGCGGTCGGGCAAGGTGCCGGCCGAATTGCTGCTCGAGCGCTATCACGGCGCCTGGGGCGGCGATGTCTCGAAGGTCTATGACGAGATGCGCTTCTGATTTCGCGACGTTATTTCTGGGGCAGCGGCTTTCCCGTCACCCAGGCGAAGAAGCGCGGAATCAGGCCGTTGCGCGCCATCCAGGCGGAATAGTCCTGATAGGCCGGGTCAAGACCGAGATGCCGTTCCTCGGTCCGCGCGCGCCAGTAATAGACGCCGCTGACCGCGCCCATCAGGATCGTCGCGCGCACCGCGTCGGTCAGGCTGCCGGTGGTCAGGAACGGGATGGTCGAGATCCACCAGAACAGGTTCTTGGACAGGTACGCCGGGTGACGTGAAAAGGCATAGGGCCCGTGTGTCAGGATGCCGCGGTGCGTCAGGTTGGAGAAGCGGAAACCGAACGCGATCGTCGCCCAGGCATAGATTGCGGTCAGCCCGACCAGCACTGCGCCGACCACGCTCAGGATGATTGGATGCCCGGCGAACCAGACCGACCATTCCGAGGTGCCGGGATGATAATCGAGCGGTCCGTTTTCACCCATCAGGATGAACGGCGGGTAGCAGATCAGCGCGCTCATCCAGCCAGCAGCATAGGGCGTCGCAGTGCGGATATGCGAATCGAGCGGACGGAAGGTGAGGATATAGCCGACCGTCGCAAAGGCGACGTCGATCAGGAACATGAAGGTGATCAGCCAGTTGGCGAGCGCGACCGGATCGCGCAGCACCTGCGAGGCGTCGCCGCGGATGAATTCGCCGAATCCGCCGGGCACGATCGCGAGCATGAAGGCGAGGAAAAATGCCTTCACCCCCCAGCTGCGCAGATGAGCGTAGATCGCTTCCTTGTCGATCGGCTCCTTCAGGCCCATCAGCCAGGCACCGAGCGCCCAGGCTCCATCCTTCGGCTCGACCGCGCGGCGATCCATCCACAGCACATAGGGGATCGACAGAGCGAACAAGCCAGGCGCCGCCACCTGGAAACACCACATCGAGAACTGGAAATTGCCCTGCCAGTAGAAACGCTCGGTGGCATAGATAAGGGCGATCGCGGCCCAGGTGGCCCATAGCCCGGCCAGCTTGGTGAGGCTGATATCGATCGTCTCGCGCCACGGCCTGGGCGCGGACCAGTCGATGCCGGTGGTCGGGTTGAGATACACCTTGTCGACCAGCACCGCCCACAACACCATCGGCACGCCGCAGGCCGCGACATTGACCAGTGCGGCAAACGGGCCGTCCATGCTGTAATAGCGCGCAACGCCAATCCAGATCAGCAAGCCGGCGAGCCCGGCCATGCCGCACCCGGTGCTGACGGCTGATATCGGCCGCGGATCGGCCTTGGCGGCGCGCGCGAGAGCGGTGTCGTGAAACATGGCGTCCGCGATACGCCCGAATGGTAAGCAAGCCGTGAAGGATCAATCGATTCCGGCCGCTGAGCTGCAGAAATCGCCCGATATTCGGACCGTCCCCGCCTGCGCAAGGGACGGTCCGGAACCGTCACATACCGATCTTCAACCCAAGCCGAAACGCAATGGCGGCATGGCCCTGCTGCTGTTCCGCGCTGCCCTCGGCGGTGAGGGCGAACGGCCCGCGACCGCCGGAGATGCCGAGCCGTCCGATAAAGCCGCTCTCGCGATCTTCGGGCGTCAGGGTGAAGCTGTTGCCGGTCGAGAAGCGCGCGACCGTCGGGCCGAGCGATCCGCCGACGAGCTCGCGCCGGCCGCCTTCCAGATTGAACCGCATCCAGGTGCCCTCGGGGTCGAGGCTGCCGAAGTCATAGCCAAGCTGAACCGACCCGGTCGCGGCCAGTTCGTCGCTCTTGCGCTTGTTGACGATCAGGTTGAACGCGTCGCCGCCGCCCGTCTCGGTATGCGCCTGCTCGGTCAGCCGGTAATAATCGATCGCAGCGATCGGGCGGAGGTGCAGCCGCTTGCCGACGCGGACGTCATAGGACAGAGCACCAGCGGCAGAATAGAGCTTGCCACTCCATTTGCCGTCGGCGGTGCGGTTGAACTCCTGATTGTTGGCGGTGCCGTCGAAGCGCCGCACGCTGTCGAAGTTGATGGTCGCGGCCGAAGCCCGGGCGCTGGCGGCCAGGCCACCCCAGCGGATCCGCCAATGCACCGCTGCTTCATACTGGCTCGACTGGATTTCATTGTCGTTCGAGCCGTCCCCGTCGGTACCGCTCAGATAGGCCACACCGGCGCCGAATCGTCCGGCCGCACCCAGATCGATCTCCAGCCCGCCGTTGATGCCGTAGCCGGTGACGTCATAGGCCGAGCTTTTGCCGAGATTCTTCGACGTACCCCAGGCGACCTGCTGCAGCCAGAAGCCCCAACGGCCCATATCGGTGATGTTCGGATTGGGATCCTGCAGGAACCGGGCGGTGGCGCGCGATGCCTGAGTGACCGATTCGAACACGCCGCCGGCATAATCGGGCAGGAAACTCGAGTAACGCTGACGGAATGTCTCGCCATCGCCGATCGAGAGGATCGTCGACGAAATCTTGGCATCCTTGTCGATCACGGCGAACACCGCATCGAGCGCCCCGGCCGAACCGCTCGTGACGCCGAGCTGCGTGGCGCTCTTGCGCCCGATCGTCAGCTTGATCGATGTGTTGGCCGGGTCGGTCGTCAGGTTGCCGGTAAACAGGAAAGGCAGCAACATGTCGCTCGCGACGAGATTGCTGCCGCCGGTGATGCTGCCCGCACGCACAATGGTGTAGACGCCCGGCGCGCGCGTGACGCTGTCAAGGCGCACCAGCACTTTCGATCCGGCGGCAAAGGTCGCATTGCCGGAAACGTCGTAGATCGTCGAACTGCCCAGCGCAGTGCTGATATTGACCCCGATCATGCCAGTCGCCGTGACGTTGAGCGAGGACAGGGCGACCGTGCCGGTATTGGCAAGATCAAGCAGACCGGAAATGTTCGCCGCGGCGCCGCTTGCCCGGAAAAGATTGCCGCGCAGCGTCGTGCCGGCGCCCAGCGTCAGCGTGTCGGCACCAAAGCCGAGATCGACATCGCCGGTAATCTTCGAAGTGCCCGACAAGGTGAGGGTATCGGCGCCGTCTTCGAACTGGATGCGACCGGTATGCGATGTGCTGTCGGCGAGCGTCATGGTGTTGGCGCCGGTGCCAAAAAAGGCGTCGCCACTGGTCTTTGCGGTACCGGCGAGCGACAATGTGTCGGCACCAGTACCGAAGCGGATCGTCCCGCTCTGGACTGCATCGCCGCTCAGCGCGAACTTGTTATTGCCCGCACCGAAATCGGCATTGCCGCCATAGCTCCCGTCCGCCAGGTCGAACAGGTCGTCGCCGCTGCCGAGCAGGATTACACCAGTGATCGACGGCGCCGCTTTGCCGCTTGCCGCCACCAGCTGCTTGATGGTCGCACCGCTGGTCACCGAACGAAGGTCGATGGCGATGTTGCGGTTCGCATCGGTCGATCCGCTCGCACCAATCGTACCGCTATTTTCGATCAGCTTCACCGTCCCCGACGCGTCGTAGATCGCAGTCGCGGTGCCCAGCCCTGTCGCCGTGGCAGTGATCGTCCCGCTGTTGCGCAGGGTCGGCATCGACGCCCCCGCCTCGACCGAAACCGCGCGGGTCTGATAGGCGGAATCCGCTCCGCCCGCGGCTGTGATGGAGCCGCTGTTGACCGTTTCCAGCATCGTCGTGCCGGCACCGATTTTCAGCGCGGTGGCATTCGCCTTGCTGGTGGCGGCGATCGTGCCGGCATTCGAAATGCCGTTGCCGAGATTAACTGCATGGCCCAGGCCGCCGATCGACATGCCGGTCCCGTCAATCCCGTTGTAAACGCCGTTGCCGGTAATGGACCCCTTGTTCACGACCGAATGGCTGCCGGTATCGCCAGCAACCGCACCGATTGTCATGTCGCGCGTCGCGGAGCCGATCAGCACCGCGGGCGCGGCACCGTTGGAGGTGATCTTTGCGGTGCCTTCCTGCGCGTCGGGGATGCCGTCCTTGTCTTCATCTGGGTCGGTGCTGACCAGATCCGGCGGCGGCGCGTCGAACAGGATGCCGCCGCCGACATTACCGGAAACCCGGACTGCCGGTCCGCCCTGCAGCAGATCATCGGCATCGAGTTTGGTCTGGTCGCTAGTGAGGGTGCGATACCCGGTTGAGGTAACACTGCCCTGGACGGAGAATCGTCCACCGATATCACCGTCCGCGGCAACGCCGACCGCGTCCTTGCCCTGCACGGCGATCGTGCCGCTCAGCGCCACATTGCCCGACACGGCATCGGTGCGGACACCGACCGCGCGATCACCCGTGACGGTGATCGTGCCGCTGCTGGTGACCGACCCGGTCAACGGGCCGCCGAGCCGGATGCCGCCCGAATCATTGCCTTCGACGGTGATCGTGCCGGTATTGACGATGCTGCCGGTGAATCCCACGCCGTCGGCGGTGCGAATACCGAAGCGATTGGTGCCTTGCGCAAACGGCCCGTCCAGGTCTCCGTCATTGTCGGTATCGGTCGGGGCATAGGTTTCATCGATCACGATCGACCCGCTGTTGGTGATCGTGCCCGAACCGCCCGCTGCGACGAAAATGCCGTTCGCATTGTTGGCGTTGCTGATGAGGATCTTGCCCTCATTCTTGATATTATTCGCGCTGTTGAGCGTCACCGCATTGCCGCCGGTCGGCTCGACCGAACCGGTCGAGGTGATGGTGACATCCGAAGGCTGGCCATTCGCCGCGGTCGCGGTCAGTACCGGCGTCGTCACCTTGGTGGTGATGGTGGTTTGAGCGGCGGCGGGCAGCGCGACGAACAGGATCGGCGTGAGGCAGGTGGTGGCAAGCAAATGACGCATACGTTCCTCGGGCAAGCTGATGTGCTCGGGAAAGAAGCGCTCTTGATATGAGCTGATCGGGCGCACCCCCTCCCCGACATCCAGACGGAGCCGGTCGAGGAAACCCGCAGCGGAATTTTTCTAAAAGCTGGCGTCGAACCCGATGCGGATGCTGCGCGGGCGAAGCGGCGTGATCTGGTTCGCGCCGTTCATCAGGAACGGGCTGCCAAGGGCGAAGCGATTGCCCTCCTCGTCGAGCAGATTGGTGAGCGACAGAGTCAGTCCTCGCCGCTCATCGCCGATCCTGAGGTCGATGCCGGTATCGAGCGTATCGCCCTGCGGACGCCCCAGCACCGGCCCGATGCCGAGCCGCGACTGCCCGACATAGCGGGCATAGGCATCGAGCGTAAAATAGCCGACGCGCCCGAACGGCGCCGAATAGCGCGCCCGAACCAGCCCGCTCGCATCGGCGACATTGGGCAGTGATGGCCCGGCGCGTTTGGCGGTGGAGTGAGGATGAGCCGATTCGGTGCGATCGGCGGCATAAGCCGCAACCAGTGCCGCGGTCGGCGTCGTGACCTCCGAGCTGTTGAGATAGAGCGCGGCCTGCAGATCGAGGCGCGGCACGGGTTGCCAATGCGCGCTGATCCCGGCCGATGTGATCCGGCCGTCGCCGATATTGGCGGTGATGGGAAATCCCGACTCATCGATCAAGTCGGCCTGGATATCGCGCCACCGCGTGTGGGCAAGGGTAAGCGAGATATCAAAGCGGCCGACACCGATATAGCGCAGCCCGAGCTCCGCAGTCTCGACTTCATCGCCCTTGTAATATTGCACGATGTTGGTGCCGACCGACAGGCCGCCCGGGCGATAGCCTTGCTGATACCGTATAAAGGCAGTGATCCGGTCAACCGGGCGCAGCGAGACGGCGAGCGACGGCAGGAAGCGCGTTTCGGTGCGCTGCCCCTGCGCCTCCTGATCGAGGCGGAACGCCAGATCTTCGGGCCGGTCAAGCGCCCGCCCCGACAGCCGCGAATGAGTCAGGCGTCCGCCGCCGGTCAACGACAGCCAAGGCAACGGCACCACCGTCGCCTCGCCGTACAGCGTTGCCTCATCGACACGATTGCGCACCCCGGTCACACCCGATGTCAGAAAGGGTACGGTGACCAGGCCCGCGGAGCTTGCCACGGGATAGAATGGCAGGCGATCGATGATCACTGCCTCACCCACCTCGCCCCTCGGCACGAATTGCTGGTCGAAGGTCCGGTCCTGGCGCGTGATGGTGCTGAGCGCGCTCACCCCGACCACCCAGCCATCGCCATTGGCGCCGCTGTGCGACAGGCGCGTTTCGGAGCTGACCATTCTGATCCGGCTGACCTGATCATAGGCCCTGGCCAGTTCGCCCGGCGGCGTCGCATCGAACCGTTCGGCGACATATTGATCGACGACACCGGTCGACGACACCAGGCGCGCCGCGCCCAGATCCTTGGCGATCACCAGTTCGCCGAGCAGATATTCATTGCGGTAGGGCTGAGCGAGCGCGCTCGACCGGGTGAGATCATGACGATCGGCATATTGCGCGTCATCGCCGGCGATGCGCTGATAATTGCCCGACAGATCGATCGTCCAGTCCTGGCTGGGCGAGAAGCGCACCGTCGCCCGCCCGCCGATCGTTTCGACCCGATTGACATCCTTGAGACCGCGCTGGCGATCGTCGATATAGCCGCCATCGATACCGCCATAAGCGAGCCCGCGAATGGCCAGCGTATCACCCTTGAGTGGCAGATTGACGATCCCGCCCAGATCACCGCCGGCTTTGCCGTGCTGGGTGAGCGAAAGGCCGCTCCACGCCCGGGCGGAGGCGAGGTCCATGTTCGGCGCCTCGGGCACGATACGAATGATTCCGCCGAGCGAGCCAGCGCCGTAGAGCGTGCCCTGCGGCCCCTCCAGCACCTCGACCGAGCGGACGTCATAGAGTCTGAGGCTCGGATCAGGCGCACTATAGTTGATCCGGGTATCGCCCCAATATTGTCCTACGGTGGACTGAGTGGGGCCAGTGAAGCTCGAATCCGCGACGCCGCGAATGAACAGTTTGTTGCGGCCGGCGCCAAGATGCGTTGACGCAACGCTGGCAACGCGCCCCTCGATCGCGTCCGACCCAAGCGCGCTTTCGGCGAGCGACAGCGTGCGCCCCTGAATCACCACCGCCATGCCGGGCAGGTCCCGCAGCCGCCGGTCATATTTGGCGGCCGTGACGATGATGTCCTGCGTCGCTTCGGGCGGTTCAGGCGGCGGTGCCGGCCGGGGTGCCATCCTTGGGCGGGATGCCGGCATCGGCGCTGCCGCCGCTTCGATGATGAACACGCCCGGCGCGACCTGCCGCGCCGCCGCACCCGAATCACGCAACATCTTTGCAAGCGCCTGGGCGGCGTCGATCTTCCCGTTGACCGCGCGCACCTTGAGCGTGGCGATGCGCCGGTCGCGCAGGCCGATGCTCGCGCCGGTCTGGCGGCCGAGCAGGACAATCGCCTGATCGAGTTGCATGACGGCAATATTGACGCTGGGCCGCGGTCGCGCCTCGGCCGAGGTCGCGGCGATCATGCAGGTGATGGCGAGAAGAGGTTTAGCGGGGTGCACGGTCCTGCCGGGTCAGAGTCCAGCCCAGCGCATTACGCTCGGCCCGGACGCCAAGCAATGGCGCGATAGGCGCGATCGGATCGGCCGCCTTGGTGTCGAGGTTGATGATCCCGGTGAAACGCAGCTCCCCGACACCGGCGATCGTGCCGACCGGCTTGCCAAGGTTGCGCGACAAATCCGCGGCAACGGTCGCGAGCGAGGCGTTGCTATAGACCAGCTGCCCATTCCGCCAGGCGCCGACACTGGTCGTCTCAATCTGCGTCCTGACCGGGCGGCTGCCGTCTGTGGCAACCAGCGCCTGTCCCGCATCGAGCCTCATTGCATCGGTATCGGGCGCGTAAACCACGGCCCCTTCGCTGACCGCAAGCCGTGTTGCCGCGGCGTCGCGAACGACATTGAAGACCGTTCCGACATCGACCAGCTTCGTACCGCCAACCTTGAGTTCGAACGGGTCGCGATCGTCATGCCGCACGGTGAACAGGGCCTCGCCGCGTTCCAGCGTGGCGCGGCGCGGCGCGGCATGGTCCAGCACCAGCCGCGTTCCACCGTTGAGCGCGATGCTGCTGCCATCAGCCAGCGTCACCGTGCGGTGCACGCCGGGGCCGGTTTCGACAATATAGGGCGAGGCGGTATCGCGCAGCGTCGCAAAGCCGACAATCCCGGCGACGGCGGCAGCCATGGCGCCACCAACCCACATGCGTCGCGACACTCGCGCCGGCATCGCCGGCTGTACCACAGGCATAATCGGGCGCGGCGCCGTTCTTAATGTCTCGACGATCGCCGCATCACGCGCCGCGGCCTGTTCATAGGCGGCATTATGGATGGGATTTTCTTCCAGCCATGCGGTGAAGCCGTCCCAATCGTCGAACGCGGCATCGCCCAGGCGGATGACCCATTGCCGCGCCTGATCGCGAATCGAGTCGGTGAAGGGCGAATTCATGTGCATGTCTCTGAGAAGACGAAACCGATCGGGCTATTCCGCATCGTCGCTCTCCCGAAGCGCGCCAAGCGCACGATACGCCCGTTGCAGATCCTTCTCCACAGTACTGAGGCTGACCCCGAGATCGCGCGCGATCGTCGCCTGGCCCACGCCGTCCAGACGGTACAGGCGAAACACCTGCTCCGTACGGGGCCCAAGCGCGGAAAGCGCCGCTTCCACGGCACGCAACCTTTCCCGTGCCAGCAGCGCGCGTTCGATTCCGGGATCGGCGATCACGGCGTCAGTCGCGTCGACATAATCCTGTTCGCGCCGCGCCCGGCTGCTATCGGCGCGGTACCGGTCGCGCATGAGATTTTCCGCGGCGCGGTAGAGATAGCCCAGGGGTGCGGCGACCGGCTGGGTCGGCGCTGCGGACACCCGTTCCCATAATTCCTGCAGCAGGTCTTCCGCCGCCTCCCCCGCACCACGCGCGGCAAGAAACCGCAGCAACCGCTCGCGGCTTTCCATGAAGACCTGGGCAAGGCCGCTCGGTTGAGGTTCCGCCATCGCCTGCGTCCAAAGCACCATCGCGCGCGCTTGCCAAGCGTCAGCATGACGCGTGCCTGCGCGGCGCGACTTGCGCCGGCATTCGCCCCACGCTATCCGCACGGCGGAACCATGTCGGTGGATCGCTCCGAACCGGGCGGACTCCGGCACATGCGGGTATAGCACAATGGTAGTGCAGCAGCCTTCCAAGCTGAATACGCGGGTTCGATTCCCGCTACCCGCTCCACTCTCCCTTATCTGAGGACCGACGCGATGGCCGCCAGCAGCTTTGCCGAGGCCCGCAGCGGCATCGTCGCGGTCGGACGATGGCTCGACAGCAAGGGCTGGGCTCCGGCGACGTCGGGCAATTACTCGGTCCGGCTCGACGATAGCAGCTTCGCGGTCACGGTGTCGGGGCGGCACAAGGGGCGGCTCAGCGAGGACGATGTGATGCGCGTCGATGCGTCGGGCGCGTCGCTTGACGGCAAGAAGCCGTCAGCCGAAACCGCGCTGCATCTCGCTTTGTACCGCGACTTTCCCGATGTCGGCGCGGTCCTGCACAGCCATTCGGCCACTGCAGTCGGCCTGACCCGGGCCTTTCCCGAGCTGACCGGCTGGATCCTGCAGGGCCATGAAATGCTCAAGGCGTTGCCGGGCAACACAACCCATGAAACGCGGGTCATTCTGCCGATCGTCGACAATAGCCAGGACATGGCAGTGATCGACGCAAAGATGTCATCCTTGCTGGTTAAGCCCGGCAGCGCGCCGGCCTATCTGATTCGTGCCCATGGTCTATATGGGTGGGGCAAGGATCTGGCCGAGGCCGAGCGCGTGATCGAGGCGGTCGAATGGATGATCGCGGCCGAGCTGGCCGAGATCGGATTCAGGAACGGGAGTGCAGCATGAGCCGGTTGCAGATCTTCCATGAGGGCGACGGTACGGCCGCGCTGATCGATACCAGCGACCTGGCGACGATCGCCGCGACGCTGGAGACGATCGGCGTGCGCTTCGAACGCTGGCCGACCCGCGACGATGTGACCATCGAGAACATCCTGCAGGTCTATGCGCCGGAGATCGAAGCGCTGAAGGCGGAAGCGGGATATCAGTCGGTCGATGTGGTGGCACTTGCGCCCGATCATCCCGACCGCGCGGCGCTGCGCGGTAAATTCCTGGCCGAACATACCCATGGCGAGGATGAGGTGCGCTTTTTCGTCGATGGCGAAGGGCTGTTCACGCTGCATGAGGGCAGCCGGGTGTTCAACATGCTGTGCACCAAAGGCGATCTGATCTCGGTGCCCGCCGGCATGCGCCACTGGTTCGACATGGGGCCGGCGCCACGTTTCACCGCGATCCGGCTGTTCGTGAACCCAGACGGCTGGGTCGCGCGCTTCACCGGCAGCGACATTGCCGAGCGTTTCCCGCGCCATGAGCCCGTCACCGCCTGAGATGAAGGCAATCCTCACCGATATCGAGGGCACGACGTCGAGCATCGCTTTCGTCGCCGATGTCCTGTTCCCCTATGCCCGGGCGCGGCTGGCCGACTGGGTCGCGGCGCATCCGGCCGCGGTCGCGCCGATCCTTGCCGAGGTCGAGGCGACCGAGCCGGGCGATCCGGTCGCGACGCTGATCCGCTGGATCGACGAGGACCGCAAGGCAACGCCGCTCAAGGCGTTGCAGGGGATGATCTGGGCCGATGGCTATCGGTCGGGCAGCTTCACCGGCCATATCTATCCCGAGGCGGCCGCGGCGCTCCGTCGCTGGCACGGGGCCGGCGTGAAGCTGTTCGTCTTTTCCTCGGGCTCGATCGCCGCGCAGAAACTGCTCTTCGGCCATAGCGATGCCGGTGACCTGACACCGCTCTTCTCGGGCTATTTCGATACCACGACCGGCCCCAAGCGCGAGGCGCAGTCCTATGCCGCGATTGCCGCGGTGATCGGCGAAGCACCGGGTGATATCCTGTTCCTGTCCGACACGCCCGAGGAGATCGCCGCGGCGCGCCGCGCCGGGATGGAGGCGCTGCTGATCGATCGCGCTGGCGGCGCGGGCGATATCGCGACATTCGATGAGGTGAGCGCATGAAGCTGCAGGGTACGCACCAGCGCTCGATCACGCGCACCGCCGATGGACGCGGCGCGCGGATCATGGATCAGCGTGACCTGCCCTGGACGATCAATTGGGTCGAATTGCGCAGCGCCCAGGATGCCGAGCGCGCGATCCGCGAGATGTGGACGCGCGGCGCGCCGCTGATCGGTGCGACCGCCGCCTATGGGCTGGCGATGGCGCTGGCCGAGGATGGATCGGACGATACGCTCGACCGCGCCTATCGCTTCCTGCTCGCTTCGCGCCCGACCGCAGTCAATCTGCGCTGGGCATTGGACAAGCTGGTCGAGACGGTGTGCCCCTTGCCCACCGCTGAGCGCGCCGCCGCCGCCTTTGCCCGCGCCGATGCGATCTGCGACGAGGACGTCGAGCTGAACCGGGCGATCGGCGCACATGGCCTCGAGCTGTTCCGCGAGCTTCACGCCCGGTACCCCGATCGTCCGCTCAACATCCTGACGCATTGCAATGCCGGCTGGCTCGCCACGGTCGATTACGGCACCGCGACCGCTCCGATCTATCTCGCGCACGATGCCGGTATTCCGGTGCACGTGTGGGTCGACGAGACGCGTCCGCGCAATCAGGGCGCATTGCTCACTGCATTCGAGCTGTCCGGGCATGGCGTGCCGCACACCGTGATCGCCGACAATGCCGGCGGGCATCTGATGATGACCGGCCAGGTCGACGCCGTGATCGTCGGCACCGACCGGGTGACCGCGAACGGCGATGTCTGCAACAAGATCGGCACCTATCTGAAGGCGCTGGCGGCGAAGGACAATGGCGTGCCCTTCTATGTCGCTTTGCCCTACACCACCTTCGACGCCGACACCGCGACCGGCGCAGACGTGCCGATCGAGGAGCGTTCGAGCGACGAAGTGACGCATGTCTCGGGCGAAGGCGGGAGCATCCGGGTGACGGCCTCGAACGCCGCCAATCCGGCATTCGACGTCACGCCCGCGCGGCTGGTGACGGCCTATCTGACCGAGCGCGGACTGGTGACGACAGTCGGCGAATAGCTCAGGTCGCTTGCCATCCGCGCGGACTCGATCCCGTCCAGCGCTTGAACGCGCGTGAGAAGGAACTCGGATCGGAAAAGCCGACCAGATAGGCTGTCTCGTTCACCGAGGTCTTTCGGCCGCGCAGATAGTGCAGCGCCATGCGGTGGCGCAAATCATCGACCAGCGCTTCATAGCTGACCTCTTCCTCCTTCAGCCGGCGGTAGAGCGACTGGCGGCTGAGCCCCATTTGCTTCGCAATATCGTCCATGCCGACATCGCCGCGGTGCAGTGTCGGGATCAGCAGGCTTTCGACCCGCCCGCGCATCGTCTGTGCACTTTCCAGGCTCTTGAGCAACTTGTCGGCATGGTCGCTGAGCACCCCGAAGACGTAGCGATTGGGCTGATGCAGTTCGATCGACAGCCAGGACGGATCGATCATGATCGCGTTCCGGTCGCTGTCGAAGGTCACCGGCGCTTTCAGCACGCGATCATAATCCATGCGATACGCCGGCGCGGGATGGGTGACATGCACTGCTTTGGCGAAGGGTGCATCGGGAAAGTGGCGCGCGGTTTCGCAGATGAATCGGGACCAAGTCGATTCGGTCATTTCCGGAAAGCTGTTCGGGTCGCTGCGCCGGTCGACCATCCAAAGTTCGCCATCGATCCAGCTCAACTCGAATCGTCCGCCGATCCCGGGCAGGTCGACCTCTGCCGCAAGGCGCGCAAAGCGGCTCAGTTCGGCAAAGGCTTCGCCCATGGTCGGCGCGGCGTAGCAGATCAGGCCGACGACGGAGATTTCCTTGAAGTCCTTCTCCGCTCCGAGATCGAGCGCCAATGCCGGCGCATCGCATAGCTGCTTGGCGGCCCGCATCAGCGCGACATAGCGCGCCAGCGGCACGCGATTGTCCGGGTCGGACAGATTGCCGGGATCGATCCCGGACAGGTCGCAAAGCTGCCGCCGGTCGGCGCCTTTCGCCGTCGCGAATTGCAGCAGATTGTCCGCATAGCCGGCCGACACCGTTGGCTCAGCCACCGCGATGCGCCTGCGAGCCGAAAGCCAGGTTTTTGATCGTTACGGTCATGTGCTGCGAGTCATAGCCAATCTATCGCCGGACGAGAACCAGAAGGGGCGCCCGAAGGGACAAGAATGAACGAGACTGTTGCAGCCGGATCCCCGGCAATGCGATCGGTGGCCAACGCGGCACTCAAAGCGTCGGCGATCTTCTGGTTTGTGACGACGGTCATCGGGCAGTGGCTGTTCGTCGCCTATATCGCCAGTTTCTACGGCGGCGCTGCGATGGCCGGGAATTTCGAGCGCTGGAACGACGTGCTGGTCGGCGGCTATGTCAAAGGCGGCACGATTGGCAATATCGCGCTCGCCGCGCACTTGCTGCTCGCGCTCATCATCACTGCTGGCGGGCCGTTGCAGCTGATCCCCTATCTGCGCGCCCGTGCCCTACCCTTCCATCGCTGGAACGGGCGGCTGTTCTTGCTGACCGCGGCCGTAGCGAGCCTGACCGGCCTCTACGCGGTGTGGACGCGCGGTACCGCCGGCGGGTTCTCGATGCGCTTCGGAATCAGCATCAACGCCGTCCTGATCCTGATCTGCATCGCGATGGCCTGGCGCTATGCGCTGGTGCGCAAGATCGCCGCGCACCGCCGCTGGGCACTGCGTGCCTTCATCCTGATCAGCGGGGTGTGGTTCTTCCGCGTTGGGCTGATGCTGTGGATCATCGTCAATAGCGGCCCGGTCGGGATTGGCGGGAAAGGCTTCGACGGTCCGTTCGTGCGCTTCTGGGCCTATGGCTGCTATCTGGTGCCGCTTGCGGTGCTGGAGCTCTATCTGCTCGCGCAGGGGCGAGCAGGACCAGCGGGCAAGGTCGCCATGGCGGGCCTGTTGTTCGTACTGACCGCCGGGGTCGGGGTCGGCATTATCGGCGCGTTCATGGGCATGTGGCTGCCGCGCATGGCCGGCTGAGCGGGCAGCGTTAAGGCCGCACCCGCATCCGCTCCAGCGCAGCGTCGAGCGTTGCATCTGCCTTGGCGAAGCAGAGCCGTACGACATTGGTCACCGGTGCCTCGACATAGAAGGCCGATACCGGGATCGACGCGACGCCGGCCTCCTCGACCAGCCATTCGCAGAACGCGACATCGCCCATCTCGACGCCCGAACGGCTGAGATCGATCGACAGGAAATAGGTCGCCGCACTTGGCAGCACGGCATAGCCAAGGCCAGTCAACCCAGCCGCCAGCCGGTCGCGCGAACGCTGGAACGCCGCGCGCATCCCTTCGAAATAAGCGACATCCTTTCCCAGGCCGTAAGCGGCGGCGGCCTGCAGATTGGGCGGGGTGGTGAAGGTCAGGAACTGATGCGCCTTGGCCAGCACCGCGGCGATGCGCGGCGCGGCGCACATCCAGCCAACTTTCCAGCCGGTCAGCGAGAAGATCTTGCCCGCCGACCCGATCTTGACCGTGCGCTCGCGCATGCCGGGCAAGCCGATCAGCGAGCGATGCGTCCGACCATCGAACACGACGTGCTCCCACACTTCATCACAGATCGCGATCGCATCATGCGCGACGCAGAAGTCGGCGAGCAGGGCCAGTTCGGCATCTGACGCCATCGTCGCGGTAGGGTTGAGCGGCGAATTGACGATCACCAATTTGGTGCGTGCGCTCGCCACGGCCGAGAGCGCTTCGGCGGTAATGCGCCATTCGGGCGGCTCGAGCCGCACCAGCTTCGGCACGCCGCCGGCACGCACGATCAGCGGCCAATAGGCGTCGTAGAGCGGCTGGAACATCACCACTTCATCGCCGGGCGAAACCAAAGCGAGAATCGCCGCCGCCAGCGCCTCGGTCGCGCCCGAGGTGACGACCACTTCGGCCGGCGTCAGGTCGAGCCCCTGATGCACGGCATAATGCGCCGCCACCGCGTCACGCAGCGCCGGGATGCCGAGCATCGGCGGATACTGGTTCGAGTCCTCGAGCAGCGCGCGTGCCGCCGCGGCCAGCACATCCTCCGGCCCGCGGCCATCGGGGAAACCCTGACCGAGATTGATCGCATCGGTCGCGCGAGCCCGCGCCGACATGGTTTCGAAGATGGTGGTGCCGAGCGAGGTATAAAGCGGGTTCATCCTATGGTCGCTATCATGCCGCCCTTCCCGCAAGCAATCTCAACTCCGAAGAGCAGTGACAATCGCGCCGGGCGTCAGCTCATGATCCATCATCGCGACGATCCGCGCCCGCATCGCAGTCAGGCGGGCGAGATGGGCGTCGATATCGGCCAGCCTGGTGCTCAGGATCTGCCGCGCGTCGTCGCAGCTCGGCAAGGTGCCGTCCCCGGGCGCGCTCGCCTTGATCTCGGCCAGCGACAGGCCAAGCGACTGCGCCAGCAGGATCATACGCAGGGCTTCCAGCGTCGTATCCGGATAGTCGCGATAGCCATTGCCGCCGCGATCGGCCGGCCGGATCACGCCCTTCTCCTCGTAAAAGCGGATGCGCGATGTCGATATGCCCGCCGCGCGCGCCAGTTCGCCGATCTTCATGCTTGACCTTCAACTTTGATTGAAGGTGTAAGGTCGACCGAATCACCCCCGAAAGTCAATGCCATGTTCAACGAAACTGCCGCCAATGCCCCTCTCCGTGAGATCGGTGACGCCGCGCCCGCGCCGAACCGGTCGGTGCTGTTCGAGCCGCTATCGCTGCGCCGCGGCGCCGTCATTCCCAACCGGATCGCCAAGGCGGCGATGGAAGAGAATATGGCGGACGAGGGACAGGTGCCCGGTCAGGCGCTGCTCGCCCTTTACCAACGCTGGGCGCAGGGCGGCGCGGGCCTGTTGCTGACCGGCAATGTCATGATCGATGCCCGTGCGCTGACCGGCCCGGGCGGGCTGGTGCTTGAGGATGATCGCGACCTGCCCCTGTTCGCGCGCTGGGCGACGGTGATGAAATCGGGCGGCGGCCAGGCGTGGATGCAGATCAACCATCCGGGCCGACAAATGGCGGCAGCGATGGGCCAGCAAGCGGTCGCACCGTCCGCCGTGCCGCTCGACCTGGGCAGCCTCTCGAAGATGTTCGCCCAACCGCGCGCCATGACCCAGGCCGAGGTCGAGGAGATCATCGCCCGCTTTGCCCGTACCGCGGCGCTTGCCGAGCAGGCCGGCTTCGACGGCGTGCAGGTCCATTCGGCGCATGGCTATCTGCTCAATCAATTCCTCTCGCCGCTGGTCAACCAGCGCACCGACCAATGGGGCGGCAGCCTGGAGAATCGCGCGCGCGCGTTGCTGGAGACCGTCCGCGCGGTACGGGCGGCGGTCTCATCGGACTTCGTCGTGTCGGTGAAGCTCAATTCGGCCGATTTCCAGCGCGGCGGCTTCAATGGCGCGGACGCCACGCAAGTGGTGCGGTGGCTCAACGACCTCGATATCGACCTGCTCGAATTGTCGGGCGGCAGTTATGAAAGCCCGGCCATGCAGGGTTCGCCGGCGGACGGCAGCAGCACGGCGGCGCGGGAAGCTTATTTCGTCGATTTCGCCCGCGACATTGCCGGCGTGGCGACCATGCCGGTGATGGTTACCGGTGGTATCCGCCGCCGTGCCGTGGCGGAGGCCGCCTTGTCGCCCCAAGGCGACCGGATCGGCGTCGCGATGCTCGGCATCGCCACCGCCATGACGGTGGAGCCAGCCTTGCCCGCGCGCTGGCGGGCCGGCGAAAGCCTGGAGATCGACCTGCCCGGCCTTGGCTGGAAGAACCGCTCCCTCGCGGCGGGTGCGACGATGGCGATCGCCAAGCTGCGCCTGCGTCGCATCGCAGCCGGCAAGATCATCAAGCGGGCGCCCTCCCCGATGCTGACCTTTATCGGCGATCAGCTCCGCACGCGCCGCCTGGCGAAGCGCTACCGCGCATGGATGCTGGCTGTTAATCGCTGATAATTATTTTTCCGGCTGTCGCATCCAGTGAATTATATATCTATTTCAATGGATTGGCTGAGACCGGCTCGCCCGATAACAGCCAGCATAACAGCCAGCGAACAGCCATGGAACAGCCAGCATAACAGCCAGCATATCAGCCAGCATATCAGCCAGGAACAGCGAACGGGCTGGCTGTTCCGGCCGGAACAGCCAAGGGCCAATGGCGAGTATTTTTCCAGTCATGTCAAAGAGCGGGACGGAAAGCCGGATGGCTTCCCGTCCATCGCCCTTGTTTCACGATCGATCGACTGGTTGAATCGACACCCCGGCGTTCACGCTCAGGGAAAGCGAACCCCGGTGAGTTCTTCCGACACCTGCCACAATCGGGCGGCCACGGCCTCGTCTTGCGCTTCCTTGCCGATCACGGCGTCACCGACGCGCCCGATCAGTTCGAACCGCCCCGTCGGCCCATAATAGCCCTTGGGCACCGCATCGGGCGATGTCGCGGCAAACAAAGTGGGCAAAGCCCCTGCCGCTGCCGATTGTGAGATAAACGGTTCCGCCACTTTGCTCAGCCACTGCATCGGCGACGGCCCGGTCCGGCCCAGAGCGGGACCCCCGCTCTGCAGCCCGGTGCGGGCATAGCCGGGATGCGCGGCGTTGCTCATCAGGTCGCAGCCATGGCGGTCACTGCGGCGCTGAAGTTCGAATGCGAACAGGATCATCGCCAGCTTGGACTGAGCATAAGCCCGCCACGGCTTGTAGCTTCTTTCCCATTGCAGATCGTCGAAATGGATCGCCGCCAGCAGCCGGTGCGCGCCACTGCTGAGATTGACCACCCGGGTCTCACGCCCTCGGCACAGCAGCGGCAGCAACCGCCCGGTCAGCGCGAAATGCCCGAGATAATTGGTGCCGAATTGCAGTTCGAACCCGTCAGCCGTGGTGTGGCGGGTCGGCGGCGTCATCACGCCGGCGTTATTGATCAGCAGGTCGAGCGATTGATGCTCGCCCGAAAAACGCTCCGCGAACGCCGCCACTTTCTGCAGGCTGGACAAGTCCAGATCCATATAGCGGATCGTCGCCTGCGGATGGATCGCCCGGATCTGCTTCAGCGCCGCTTCGCCCTTGGCCGGATTACGGCCGGTCAGCACCACATCCGCCCCGGCGCCGGCCAGCGCCAGCGCGGTTTCATAACCCAGGCCACCGGTCGCGCCGGTGATCAATGCAAGCCGCCCCGCCTGGGACGGGATATCGTCGATACCAAAGTCTTTCATGATACTTCCTTCAAAGAAGAGCGATTACTCACTCATTTTAACATCAAAACATCACGGCTTGGTGAGCGCGCTCCAGAATGCGTCGAACCCTGCCTGATTATACTGGTCGCGCGCTGTCGGATCCTGCTCGATAAACTGCACGGTGGTTTCGGCGATCGACTGCATGACCGCGCCGACAAAGGCGATTGACTGGTCCTTGAGCGCGCCCATCGCCATCACGTCCCTCAGCAAGGCCTCCACATCGCCGAACGCGGCGTTTCCCGACTGCCGGCTTGCCTCGCATATGCGATCCGACACGGTCAGCTGGCGCATCGCCTTGCTCGTCGCCGCATGATCCACACCCCAGTCGACGAACCGGTCCCACACATGGCGGCAGCGCGCGCGCAGCTCGCCGGATGCGGGATAGGCCGCCATCATTGCGCCATGCAGATCGCTCTTGAGCTGCAGATAGAGCGCATTGAGCAGATCATCCTTGGTCGGGAAATAAGTGAACAATGTCCCTTCCGCGACGCCCGCCGCTTTGGCGATTTTCGCGGTCGGCGCACCGGTACCCAGCGCGGCCACCGCTTCGGTCGCCGCGGCCAGGATTGCATCGCGCTTTTCTTCGCTTAACGGGCGGGCCATTCCAAATCCAATGAGTGAGTGCTTACTCGTTTATATGCAACGCCGACCTGGATTGCAAGGGCTCAGCTCGACGCGTCGCCACTGGCCAAATCACCGGCCGCCAATCTGGCGATCAATTTTTGCATCCGCGTCGCTCGCGCCTCGGGCGTGGTGGCTTTCAGGATCGGCAAGGTGGCGGAATATTGGCTCGTCCGGTCAAGCCGCTCAAACGCCGCGCGGGCACGCTCGTCGAGCTTCAATGCCGCGGAAAGATCATCGGGAAGCGTCGCGATACGTTGCGATTCATAGGCCACCGCCCAGCGGCCATCCGCGCGGGCGAGCTCCACTTCGGCCAGTCCTGCCGGCCGCATACGCCCTGCCTCATTCAGCGCCTCGACTCGCTCGACATTCAGCTTGGACCACGGGCTTTTCGCCCGGCGCGGCGAATAGCGCTGGAGATAATGATCCGCGTCATGGCCTTTGCGCTGGCTGTCGATCCATCCATAGCAAAGCGCCACATCGAGCGCGTCGCTGATCGCGATCGCTTCCTTTTTTGAACCCTTCTTGCCGATCAGCAGCCAGACGCCATTCGACCCCGCATGATGATCGGCCAGCCATGCTTCCCATGCCGCGGCATCGGCAAAGGCAAGGATGTCACTGCTGTCGGTCACGGCCATTTATGCTCTTTCATCCGGGGTCGACGAGATAGCGGCGGCGCTTCCCCATGCGCAAATCATCATTCCGCGGAAGAGACGGGTCGGCTTGACCCGGTCGCGATCTTCGCGTTGTGAACACCGACAGATCCCCGGCCTGGAGCATGAGATGAGACTTGGCTTTATCGGCACCGGCGCCATCACTTCGGCGATCATCCACGGTCTGGGTACAAGCTTCGCCGATCACGGGGTGATCCATGTCTCGCCGCGCAGCGTGGCGATCGCCACCGCGCTCGCGCAAGCATTCCCGCATGTGCGCGTCGCCGCCTCCAACCAGGCGGTGCTGGACGAGAGCGATGTCATCATCCTGGCGGTGCGACCTCAGATCGCGCGGGACGTCATCCCCGACCTGCGGTTTCGGACGGACCATCATGTCATCAGCCTGATCGCGACGCTGTCGCTCGAAACACTGACCGGCCTGGTGGCTCCGGCATCGACGGTCTCGAAAGCCGTGCCGCTCCCGTCAGTTGCGCTGGGTCGGGGCCCGACCGCGATCTTCCCGCCCGACGCGATCGCCGCCGCATTGTTCGGTCGTACCGGCACATCGATCCAGGTGGACCGGCCGGAGGTGTTCGACGCGCTGAGCGCCGCCACCGGGACGATGGCATCCTATCTGGCGTTCGCGGGCGCCATTTCCTCCTGGCTGGTGCGCAATGGCGTGACCGAGCCGCAAGCCCGCCATTATGTCGCGAGCATTTTCGACGGACTCTCGCGCACCGCGATCGAAGCGCCGGACCAGAGTTTCGCGGCCCTTGCGGCGGACCACGCGACCTTGGGCGGGCTCAACGAGCAACTGTTGAAGCATGTCTCGGATCACGGAGTGTTCGCCACGCTCGGCGAGGGGTTGGACGATATCCTGTTGCGCATAACCGCGCGGTCGGGCGCTTAGGCTTGGGCAAATCTCCGGCGGCGTCTGACATCATCTGGATTAAATTGAACGAGTGCAGTGATCCTGACCCAGGTCGTAGACTCATAAAGCGATGGTTCCGCCTCCAACCCAAGAACCAACGTTCAGGGTTTCGGCTGCCTTACTCCGGCGTACCAGAAAGTGGTGGCCAACAGCGATGCAATCGCTGCAAAGACCAGCGTCCATTTTATGGCGACGCCGCCATTCATGTATAAGCTGAACGGGTTGACGGGTGGAACCGGAGCCGGGGCCAACTGGAGCCAAATAGCAATCGCTACAGCGAGAAGAAGGAAGGGCAGGACGGCGAGGCTCAGGTAATAGATCAAACCTGTTTTCTGGAAACGCTGCAACACTAGGTGGATGGGAACTCCGATCAAAAGAGTAGCGACGTAGCTGAGCAGAGCGAACGCCAACATGGCGAAGAAAACGCCTGCGTATCCCGCGTCTCCCGTATCGCCGACCACTGCATTAACAACGATCGCCAATAGCAGGGGACTGTCAGGAATTTTGTGCGTGAGGTCATATAGATGGAAGAGAAAGGACCATCGATATGGCAATCGACAAGGACGTTTTGGACCAGCTTCTGGCTGGTCGTGACCCGCAGGAACTGTTTGCCA
>NZ_JBOHHW010000048.1:0-38408 GCF_050725575.1 Sphingomonas sp.
CGTGTCGAACCGTTCGTGCGTGCGCGGTCGGATAGCTGGATCATCAAGGAAGGAACCGCCGCGACTCGCTCGCTGATCATCGAACCCGATGGCGGCTGGACCGAACGCGACGGCAAGCGGGTCGCCCTGCCCGCCCATCAGGTCCTGCACGAACGCGAGCAATATGGTCTGTACGGCTATATGCTGCTGCGTGCGCCGACCGCGGCGGCTGGGGCCAAGCTCCTCGCCGCGCATCCAGGCCTGCCGCCGGTCAGCTTCGAAACGGATCCGACCGGTCGCCTGAGCGCCGCCAATTATACCGTCTTCGCACCGGATGGCGGTGAGGTTATCCAGGAACGCTTCGCCTTCGACGGTACTGTCTCGGCGAAGGGGCTGAACTGGCCCAAACGTCTGCGCATCGCGCAGAACGGCATCCCCTTCTTCACACTCGTCATCGACCAGTTCATGGTCGAGCTGCGCTGACCTCGCGAAGAAAGCCCCGCATGATCGTTCGCCCGTTGCTTGCCGCCTCGCTCGTCGCGCTGATTGCTGCGGCACCTCCACCAAAAGGATTGCCGCCACTGACGGCCCAGACGCAGCGGTCGGGCGGGCCGATCGATCCGGAACAGGCAAAGCTGCAACTCGACACGGTCGACCTGGCGATCGAGGTGATGCCGGCCAGCCAGTCGATCGCCGGTGTCGCGACGCTCGATTTCACCGCCAAGGCACAGCTGACCAGTCTGGTGATCGATCTCGACCGCAACTTGCCCGTCAGCGCCATCGCGATCGATGGCAAGCCATTACAGCGATCGGCCTGGGTCAATCCCGAAGGCAGGCTGACCATCACCTTGCCCGCACCGGTGCCGGTGGACGGCAAGGTTACAGCGAAGATCAGCTATGGCGGCACTCCGCATGTTGCGGTGCGCGCGCCCTGGGATGGCGGCTTCGTCTGGTCCAAGACGCCGGCGGGACTGCCCTGGATCGCAACCGCTGTGCAGGGCGAAGGCTGCGACCTGTTCTGGCCCTGCCTCGATTTCCCGACTGCTGAACCGCGTTCGGTCGACTTACACATCACGGTACCCAAGGGGCTGAAGGCACCATCGAACGGCGTGCTGCTTGGTGTCGACAAATTGGCCGACGGGCGCACGAGGTGGAACTGGCGCGCCAGACATCCGAACATGTATGCGATCGCGCTCAACATCGCGCCGTACGAAGACATCACGGCGACCTATCAGAGCCGCTTCGGCAACAGCTTCCCGATGACCTATTGGTACCTGCCGGGCGAAGACAAACAGGCCAGGGCGTTGTTCGCCGAATTCGCGCCGACCGTGGATTTCTTCGAACGTACCATTGGCCCCTACCCGTTTGGCGACGAAAAGGTCGGCGTGGTGGAAACCCCGCACAAGGGCATGGAGCACCAGACGATCAACGGCTACGGCAATGAATACGCCAAGGCGCCCGAAGGGTTTGACTGGCTGTTCCAGCATGAATTCGCCCATGAATGGTTCGCAAATCAACTGACCGTCGCCGACTGGGACGATATGTGGCTGCACGAAGGCTATGCCACTTATATGCAGCCGCTTTACGGTCGCTGGCGTGAGGGTGAAGCGCGTTATGCCGCAATGATGCTGGCCAGCCGCGCCGACATTATCAACAACGCACCGATCGTCTCGGGTAAGCCGCGCGCCGAAGAGGATGTTTACCAGGGTGACAGAGGCGGCCCGGGCCTCGACATCTATTACAAGGCGTTGTGGATGCTCCACACGCTGCGCTATCTGATCGGCGATCAGGCTTTCGGTGACGTCACCCGGCTAGCCGTCTATGGACGGATCGATCCGAAGCCGGGCAATTTCGCGCCGCGCTACTGCAGTACGGCCGAATATCAGAAGATCGTCGAACAGGTCACCGGTGTGGACTATCGCTGGTTCTTCGATGTCTATCTGCGCCAGGCGGCTCTTCCCGAACTGGTGGAAACACGCGCGGGCGGGAAACTGACCTTGAGCTGGAAAGTGCCGGGCAACCTGCCCTTCCCGATGCCGGTAGATATCCAGATCGACGGCCGGGATACCCGATTGGCGATGACGGGCGGCAGCAATACGATCGATATATCGCCTGATGCACATGTTGTGGTGGATCCCGACAGCCGCATTCTCAAACGATCGATCGCCGTCGAAGACCTGCAAGCGTGGCGCGCAGCGATGGCTGCCAAAGCAACAGCCAAATGAGTTTCGTGCACGCCAGCCCGGTCGGCGTGCCGGGATTGGCGGCCATGGCGACCGGCTTCGTGCTTTTCCTGCTGTCATTGCTGGTGGCGCGCAGCGGTGTGGCGAAAGACGCCGGCCAGCAGAAGAAATCACGGCGTTCGCTGGCGGGAATCCTGATCCAGGGATTGGCTATCGGCGTTGCCGGCTTCGGCCCGATCAATGTCGGGCTCGCCCCCCTATCCGCCTTTGCAAACGGCCAGGCGATCCTGATCAGCCTCCTGATGGCGGCAGTCATCGGCCTGTTCGTCACCTCGACGCGGGCGCTCGGGCAGAATTGGAGCCTGGTTGCGCGCACCCGGTCAGATCACAGCCTGGTGATAGCCGGGCCCTTCGCTCATGTCCGCCATCCCATCTATGTGGCACTGTTCCTGTTCATGATCGCACTGGCGGTCGCGTTCGGGCATCCGCTGCACCTGTTGCTCTCGGTACCGCTCTATTTCATCGGCACATGGTTGCGGATCGTCGAGGAAGAACGGTTGCTGCGCGAGAGGTTTGGAAGCGCTTACGATAGATATGCGATGCGGGTATGTCGGTTCGTGCCAGGGATATTCTGAGCCAGTAAAGGCTTTCGGGCTCGGCCCTGCCCCGATGTGTGGCCAAGCCCGATGTCTCAAGCGCAGGACATCATGTCCAGACCTTGTCGAGCGCCATGCAGAATGCCTTCATTTCCGCTGTCGATCCGACGGTGACGCGCGAGACAGTGGGCCAGATCGGCCATGATCGACCTATCTCCACGCTCTGCGTGCGGAAGGCGACCTGCATGTCCTTGGCCTGCTTCGTCTTCCAATCGATCATGAACATGTTCGCATTGGTGGGAACGACGGTCAGCCCGCGCGTCTTGAGATGATCGAGCGCAAGTCCGCGCGCTGCTTGCATTTCTGTACGCCGTGCTGCGATCAGCCGCGCCGCTGTCAGGCTCGCCGTAGCGCAGGCCAGCGAGGGGAGCGGCAAGGCGCCCGATTGCATGCCGCCGTCATAGCGCATCATCTTCGCGATGATCCCCGGGTCCGCCATGATATAGCCCATCCGCATTCCGGCCATGCCGAAGAGCTTGGAGAAAGTGCGCATGACGATCACGTCCTTGTGCGCGACGGATAGATGCGACGCGGTCGGCACCCCGGCAAAATGCGTATAGGCCTCATCGACGAGCACCACCGAGCCCGCTGGTTTGTTGGCAATCAGCCATTCGATGTCCGCGATCGGCGTGATCGTCCCTGTCGGATTGTTCGGGGTGCACACATAATAGAGTCCGGCGTTAGGGTCAGCGGCCAGCATCCCCTTCACGTCGTGCGTGTGGTCGGCCGTGAGCGGCACCCGCTTGACTGGTGCGCCAAGCCAATCTGCGGTGCGCCCTGCCAGTTCGAAGGTCGGATCGGCCGTCACCAATCCGCGCGTTGGAGAACAGAAGCTGACGACCGCACGGGACAAGGGGTCACTCGACCCGGGCCAGGGCGCAACATGGTCATAGGGTACGCCCTCGACCGACATCACAGCCTTGATGAAATCGCCGCGCTCGTCATGCGGGGAATAGCGATTGCCCGATGCGATGGCCTTCGATGCCGCCAGCTGCCCGGGCAAGAGCGGCCCCGTCCAGCATTCATTGGCGCCGATGCGAATCTTGGCCGTCGGTGCGGGATCAGGCACGCCGCCCGATGCCCAGGCCGGGCGCCCGACGCTCGCAGTGACCGCGCCAGCACTCAAGACCGCCGCAACCCGTGCCAGCTGGCGCCGCGAATAGCCTCGACCGAGCAGGTCGTCAGCCGCTTCTTCTGTAATCATATCAATGTTCGACATGTAGATGCTCCCTGTTGAATCATATTTTTATGGTTAGATTTTCAACGCGTTCCGAAACATGATGGCGGCAATGAAGATCAGATAGACGCCGAACAGGCGCTTCAGCAGCGAGGATTCCAGGCTGTGCGCCGCGGCAACGCCAAGCGGCGCGGTGAGGATCGACATGGAAGAGATTGCCACCGCGGCCGGAATATTAACATAGCCGAGCGACCCCCAAGGTAAGCCTGGTTCGCGAAAACCGATGATCGCAAATCCAAGCGCGCTGGGCACGGCGATCAGCGTCCCGATGCCCGATGCGGTTGCAATGGCACGGTGAATCGACCGTCCGCACAAAGTCATCACCATGATGGCGATCGTCCCGCCTCCGATCCCCAGGAGAGATGAAAATGTTCCAAGTCCACCGGCGATGCCGATCCGCGTCACGCCAATTGGCATGTCCTGACTGACCACCCTGCCGCTCAGCCGCGGCACCAGGAAATTCACTGACATCAACAGGACGCCGGTCGCAAAGATCACGGTCAGGACCTTGCCATCAACATGGTCGGCCAACAGCACGCCCGCGCTGCAGCCGAGCACCACCCACGGGGCCCAGCTTTTCAGGATTTCGAAATCGACCGCACCGCGCTTGTGATGCGATCTGAGCGAGCGGATCGAAGTGACGATGATCGTCGCGGCCGATGTTCCGATCGCGACATGGGCGTATTGACTGTGCACGCCGCCGAGCAGCGGCAGCACGACGAAGAGCGCTGGCACGACAACGAAGCCGCCGCCGATGCCGAAAATGCCGGCGGCAAAGCCGGCCATCAATCCGGCGGCCAAAAGGGCCGCCAACGGTATCAACCATGTGAGGACAGGCATGTCGGTATATCCGTTCTGGGAAAATGCCGCTGTCGGCTGGCCAGTGCGCACCGGCCGACAAGCGTCGTCCAACGTGATGCCGCTCACGATGCCGCATCGGTATCGCGAGCGGCGATGGTCAGAATTTCACGCCGATCCTGGCGTAATAATATCCGCCGTTGATGCCGTAGGGGCTGAAGGTAAGCGGTGCGTCGAGCACATTGCCGCCGTTCTGAAGCGTCGAATTGGTCGTGCCTGGAACTAGCCCGACGGTTGGCGGACGTTTGTTGAACAGATTGTTCGCGCCGATCGACAGATCCACGCCGTCGATCAATTCATAGCCGAGCTCCAGGTCGGCAATCGCCGCGGTGCCGATCTTCTGCAGATAGAATTGCCCGCCATCCGGGCTGGCATAGGCAGAGCTCTTGCCGAATAAGGTTCCCCGTAACGTGGCGGAGAATTTCCCGACCGTATAATAAGCTGACCCGATCACCTTGACCTTTGGTGAAGCGGTTTCGAGGTTGCTCTGCGCGCTCAGGTCGAACAGCGGGATTGGCTTGTTCGTCTTCGGATCGATCAGCGTCGACGGGGCTGCGCCAAGCCGGGTGATCTTCGTCTCGTTGTAGTTGCCCGACAGGGTCCAGGCGACCTTGCCGGCATCGCCGAAGTCGCTCGCTGCGCTGAACGTCAACTCGATACCGCGCGTCCTTGTATCCGCTCCGTTGGTGAAGATGTTGATACCGGTCTGGCCGACCGTCGGATCGAGGATATTGCCGTTGGCGATAATGGCCTCCTTTACCACCAAGAAATTGGTCGCGCCGCCGCTACCGAAGATCGATCCGGTACCGAGGATGCGATCCTTGATCTTCACCTGATAGGCATCGAGCGTGACCGTCACGCCACGCGATGGACGAACTACGACACCGGCGCTGAAATTGGTCGATTTTTCCGGCTGCAGATTCTGGAAGCCGATCAGCTTGGCTGCGGCCGAATTGGCTGGAAGCTGCACGAACGCCGAGGATGGCGACACGTTGGTCGCCGAATAGAAAGATTCCGCCAACGTTGGCGCACGGAACCCGGTCGAAACCGTGCCGCGCAAGGCGAATGCGGGCGAGAAGTCGTAGCGACCTGTACCTTTGAAGATCACCTTGCTGCCGAAATCGGAATAATGTTCGTACCGCACGGCGCCGTCGAGCTTCAGCGCCTCGATCGGCGTCGCCGCGATATCGAGATAGAGCGACTGATTCTCGCGGTCGTGATTGCCGGCATCCGACGGACGGAAGCCTGGATAGGATTGTCCGCCCTCCTTGTAAATCGATGCCGGGTCGCCCGAGCCGATCGAATAGGTGTTCTTGCGATATTCACCGCCGAACGCGACGGTCATCGGGCCGGCCATGCCGAGATCGAATTCATTGGTGAAATCGGCGTTCGCGGTGAACTCCGTCGATTTGAACATGCCGTTGTAAAAATCGCGCGGCGTGAAATGGGTATCGATAAACAGCGAACGGTTGGCCGAATCGAGCGTGTAGATGAGGTTCTTGTCCTCGCCATAGGTCGTACTCACGTCATAGTGGAAATCGCCCAACGTGCCGCGCACACCGCCGGTAAAGGCAAAATCATCTTCGCGAATGCCCTCTCGCGGACTGAATCCGAGTGGAAACGGCACCAGCTCGCCAGGGGTGGTCAGGCTTCCCGCGACGCCCAGCACCGGTGATGCGATCACTCGGTCGGGGACGCGCAGATTCTCATAAGCACTGGCGATGCGTTTGCTGTACGACCCGAAGGAATAGGCCTCGACCGATCCGAAATCATAAGCCGCGTTGAACTGCACATTCGTCAGGTGAGATTTGGCATCGCCATTGATCCGGTTGACGTAAGGAAACCCCGGAATGTTGCGGTAAAGCGCCTGTTGCTCAGAACTGAGCGCCGGAGTGGTGGTCGGCGTCAGCAGTACGCCATTGATGTCGGTGACCCTCCGGTCGAGCCCGCCGATCTGAGTGAAATCGTGGTAGCGATGGAACAAGGTCACGTTGATGAACCCATCCTGGCCGATCGCGGCGGCAAGATGGAGCGTGCCGGAATAGGTGGTTCCGCCGACATCGTAATTCTTGCCAGCGGTCGCCGAAGCATCGCCGCCCTCGCTGTCATCCTTCAGGATGATATTGATGACCCCGGCGATCGCGTCCGAGCCATATTGCGCCGCCGCGCCATCTTCGAGCACTTCGATGCGCTTGATCGAACCGGGCGAGATCAGGTCGAGATCGGCGGTGGCCGAGCCTTGATAGGGGCCGCCAAGGACCGCGAGATTGGCCGTACCATGGCGTCGTTTTCCGTTGACCAGCACCAGCGTATGGTTCGGGCTGAGGCCGCGCAATCGGGCGGACAAGGTCAGGTTGGCAGTGTCGCCACCAAACGCCTGAGCGGTGAATGACGGCACCAGTTGCGTCAGAACCTGATTGAGATTCGGCTGGCCAACGTGAGTGATGGCATTGGCGTCGATCAGCTTGATCGGGGTTGCGCTTTCCCCAGCGGTAATGCCGGTCGCACGCGTCCCGGTAACGATGATGTCGTCATCGATTGGCACCGGCCCGCTTTCGTCGGGGAGCGCGCCGTCCGCCGGCACGATGCTCGCCGGCTTGTCTTCCGCCCAGGCGGTGCCGTTCGCGGCAAGAGTCGCGATCGCCAACGCGATCATTGAGATACGAGTGGTAGATTTCATCGTGGCGCCCCCGTTTATGGATATCTCCAGGAGCCTCCCACCGCACCATCCCCCGATGTTTTGCTTAATTGTTAAATTGATTTCATCCCTGCTTCTTTAGGAAAAAGACTACATACCATCGCCCAACCAATATTGGTGCAATGTATTATTTAAAACATAGATATGCTGATAGCAAAGCAGGATTTACCTGTCTTTGCATCTACTTCGACTGCTCGCCGAATCTGCCTCTCCGTTAGAAGCTGTAATAGATATTCATATTTTACGTCTTGCAACTGCAATATTTGCATCTATCCAATTGCGTTTAAATTTCGGCCGCAAGGCAATGATTTTATTGTGCATCGCAGCACAGCTCATCGAGCGAAGAATTCCGCAGACACGCATTTTCCGTATCTCGACCGCCCCTTTTCCGTCCATATTGATGACAAGATTGATGACAAGGGACGGCGCGCGAAGCTGTCGGTTGCCGCCAGACCCTATAGGGTGCGATAGTCAGGCACGCGCGGGACATGTCCGGTTGATGCCACCGCCATTTTGCCAATGGCGCTGTCCGGCACCAGCGCACGAAAAAGGAATCAACAACCAATGGCGAAGGCCGATAGGCTGGCTCAGCTCGACGAACGCCGGACGACAATGGAGCGCGACTATCGTCTGCTGCTGATAGCTGCACTTGAGCGGTGCGCCGCCGGCAAATGGGGATTATTCGCCCATAACAGGGATCGGCAATTGACCGCGCTCTGGGCGCTCGCGATCGAAGAATTGACCGAACTCGCCGATGACGTAGACGAGATTCGCAAGCGTCTCGGGCTGTCATCGTTCGACCTACATGCCGAGTTCATGGCTTCGCGTGGCCCGGTCGATCCCAGTGCTGTCGGCGAACCAAAGCAGGCCAAGGCCTGGCTGGCGAAACTCGCTGTAGAAACCGCTTAGGCGCTGCGCATCATCGACCAGAAGCGTGGTCCGCCCTTGGGCACCTGCCATTCGCCGGTCAGCTCGAAGCCAAGACCAAGATAGAAACCGATATTCTTTTCCAGCGGCGTTTCCAGATAGACCGGGAGCCCCCCGCCCGCGACGCGATCGAGTCCGGCCTGCACTGCCGCCCGGCCCAGCCCGCGTCCCTGCATCGCCGGATCACAGCCGGCGATATGGAGATACCAGTAATCCCCGGTCGGGTGATGCGCGTCGATCGCCTCGGACACCGCCAGCGCCCGCACAAGAGCACCACTCAACCCCATAGCGCGGAGCACCGGCCAGGCGCTGCGGATCAGCTCGAGACGGCTGGTCCGCGATCGCCCGGGCCCGCGCCACAACGTAGCCGCTGCACCGCCCGCTGTTACCAGCCGCATACCCGCCGCCTCGTCCCCATCAAACAGCAAGGCGAACAGTTTCGGCAAGCGCCGGGCGCGAACCACCGGATCGGGAAAGATGAAGCAAGTTGCCGGGTCTTCGGCAAAGGCCCGCGCCAGCATCGCCGCCACCGGTGCCCGATCCCTCTGCCCGGCCAGCAATGTCGTTGGGCTTTCAGTCGTCATGGCACGATCGTCGTGAACAGATAGGCGGCAAAGATGACGAGGTGCACCGCCCCCTGCAATACCGTCGTGCGCCCGGTACCGAGCGACAGGATCGACACCATCAGCGACAGACCGAGCAAGGTGATGCCCTTCGCATCGATGCCGAGGCTGAGTGGCAGGTCAAGCATGAGCGACACCACCGCAACGCTCGGAATGGTCAGACCGATCGTTGCCAGCGCCGAACCAAGCGCAAGGTTCAAGCTGGTCTGCAGGCGATTTCGCTTCGCCGCACGATAGGCCGCCAGGCTCTCGGGCGCGAGCACCAGCGCGGCGATCGCCACGCCGACCAATGCCAGAGGCAGGCCTGCCCCGACCACCGCCCGTTCCAGTGTGGGTGCGAGGCCCTTGGCGAGCAAGACCACCGCGACCAGCGCGACAAGCAGCAAACCGAACGCCGTCCATGTCGTACGCACCGATGGCGGCTCGGCGTGCGCGTCAGCGGGCAGCGCGCCGGTGGTCGCAGGCAGGAAATAATCGCGGTGCCGTACCGTCTGCACCAGCACGAAGGTCGCATAGAGAATCAGCGACATGATCGCGACGAAGATCAATTGGCTGTTCGAGTAGACCGGCCCAGCGACGGTCGAGGTGAAATTGGGTAAAACCAGCGTCAGCACGACCATCGCGGCGAGCACGGCAAGCGTCGCGCTCACTCCGCGCTGAACGAAGCGCTGCTCATGATGCCGCGCGCCGCCCGCGAGCAGGCACAGGCCGACAATGCCGTTGAGGATGATCATCACCGCGGCGAACACCGTGTCACGAGCCAGGGTGGCACCATCCCCGCCTTCGGCAAACATCAGCGAGACGATCAGCGATACCTCGATCACCGTGACAGAAATCGCCAGAACCAGAGTTCCGAATGGCTCGCCGATACGGTGGGCAACGACTTCGGCATGATGGACCGCCGCGAGTACGCAACCGATCAGGATCAGCGCTCCGATACCAGCACCAACGCCACCCATCTTGGAGATAGAGGCCAGGACGGCGACAAGGCCGAGCGGCGGCAGGGTGAGCGACCAGAGCGGCAGACTGGGGTTACGGGTCATGTGTCGGCTGGATTCCTTGATCTTAGATGGTCGCACGCGGCGGCGCGATACTGTGGCGGCAAATGACGAACAGCACCAGCGCGGGCACTGCGACCATGCCATGAATCCAATAGGCCAGACCATAGCCGCCTTGCGCGACCAGCCAGCCGGCGACAATATTGCTCAACGATGCACCGATGCCCTGTACGGTCATCACTGCGGCCAGGCCGACATTGAACCGTCCGCTGCCCGACAGGATTCGCTCTGCTGCGACCGGAGTGACGATTCCGAGCAATCCCGCACCGAAGCCATCGAGGAACTGGACCGGATAAACCGTCCAGAACCCTGTCAGGCCACCGGCAATCGCTCCGCGCAACGGCAAGGCGGCCAGCCCGATGACGAATACCGCTCCCAGCCCGAAGCGCCTGATTAGCAGCGGCGCAAGCACCGCGGCACCGATCATGGTCAGCTGCGCGACGCCGGTGATCAGCGCGGTGGTCCGGAAAGGTGTGCCGAGTTCGATCGAATATTGCTGTGCGATCAGCCGGCTGATCGGTGCGTTGGCGAAATGGAAGATCAGCAGCACGACCGCGAGCATGATCAGGCCACGCGAACGGAGCAGCACGGTGAAACCCGACGGTCCCGGTTCGCCATCGTCATGCGCCAGTCCCCGCGCCACTTGGTGATCGATTCGCTTTGGGTCGATCGCCGCGGCCGCAATCACCGCGCCAAACGCCGTAGCAATCATCAGCCAGACGATGCCGGATTCGCCATACAAGGCCGTCGCGACGTAGATCGCGGCGAGCGAGAGGACATTGCCCGCGTGATTCCAGAATTCGTTGCGCGACACCTGATCGGGAAAGCGCTCCTCACCGACCACGCCCAACGTCAGGCCGATCAGTACAGGGCCGATCACGGCGCCGACCACCGCGGTCATGCCCTGCCCGCCGATGACCATCGAGACCGAGGGAATGCGCAGCGTCAGCAGCGCAGCGACCGTTACCAGGATTACCGGCACGATGACCAGGGTTCGCTTGTAACGCGTGCCATCGACCAGCGCGCCGAACAGCGGCGTTGCAATCATGCCGAGCAAACCGCCACCTGTCGCGATTGCACCCAATGCCATAGAAGACCAGCCATGGGTCGCGAGATAGGCGTCGAGGAACGGCCCCAACCCGTCACGTGCGTCGGCGAGAAAGAAATTGAGCGCAGCCAACGCGATAAGCGGCCGCCGCAGCCCGGCATCAGTCAACAAAGGCGATGCGCCACCAGATGGAAAAGCCACAGCTGGTGCAGCGAGCATGGCAGCATCGGACATGGCGACGAAACACCGGCCCGATGGGAAGGTTCAATAATCGCCCGAATTATGCCGCGACCGGAAAACCCGGCCCGGGAAAGTCAGGCCCGGCACTGCGATCACGCAGCGCCGGCGCCCGCCTTGTCCTTCTTGGCATAGACGCGGATCGGCTCCTTGCGGCCTTCGATCACGTCGCCGTCGATCATCACTTCGTCGACGCCGTCCATGCCGGGCAGGTCGAACATCGTGTCGAGCAATATACCCTCGAGGATCGACCGCAGCCCCCGCGCGCCGGTCTTGCGATCGATCGCCTTCTTGGCGACCGTGACCAACGCATCGTCGGTGAAGCCAAGCTTGACCTGCTCCATGTCGAACAGCTTCTGATACTGCTTCACCAAAGCGTTCTTCGGCTCGGTCAGGATCGTCACCAGCGCGGGCACGTCGAGATCCTCGAGCGTCGCGATGACCGGCAGGCGGCCGACGAATTCGGGGATTAGTCCGAACTTGAGCAGATCCTCGGGCTCGACCGCCTTCAGCGTCTCGCCGGTACGGCGTTCCTCAGGGCTGGCGACATAGGCGCCAAAGCCGATCGACTTGCCCTGCAGGCGATCGCCGATGATCTTTTCGAGGCCGCTGAACGCGCCGCCGCAGATGAACAGGATGTTGGTCGTATCCACCTGCAGGAACTCCTGCTGCGGATGCTTGCGACCGCCCTGTGGCGGCACCGATGCGGTGGTGCCCTCCATCAGCTTGAGCAGCGCCTGCTGAACGCCCTCACCCGACACGTCGCGCGTGATCGAGGGGTTTTCCGCCTTGCGGCTGATCTTGTCGATCTCGTCGATGTAGACGATGCCGCGCTGCGCGCGTTCGACATTGTAATCCGACGCCTGAAGCAGCTTGAGGATGATGTTCTCGACATCCTCGCCGACATAACCCGCTTCGGTCAGCGTCGTCGCATCGGCCATGGTGAAGGGCACGTCGAGGATTCGCGCCAGGGTCTGGGCGAGCAAGGTCTTGCCGCAGCCGGTTGGCCCGACGAGCAGGATGTTCGACTTGGCAAGTTCGACATCCGCGCCCTTCTGGCCGTGGTTGAGGCGCTTGTAATGATTGTGCACCGCGACCGACAGGACGCGCTTGGCGCGCTTCTGACCAATCACATAATCGTCCAGAACGTCGCAGATTTCCTGCGGCGTCGGCACGCCCCCGTCCTTTTTCGAGACGAGCGCGGACTTGGTTTCCTCGCGAATGATGTCGTTGCAGAGCTCGACGCACTCATCGCAGATGAACACGGTGGGCCCGGCAATGAGCTTGCGCACCTCATGCTGCGACTTGCCGCAGAACGAGCAATAGAGCGTGCTCTTCGAATCGCCACCGCTGAGCTTCGTCATTCAATACATCCTTCGCAGCCCCTCGGGCGCGCTAGTGCGGGCGGCCATGGTAGACCGCCCGCCTTCAATCCTACAACAATCAAAATCGTCTCACGACGACTGGAATCAAAATCATCTTACGATGAATGGTGTCAAAATCGCCTTACGATGCCGGCAGGACCGGGGTGCCCGATTCGTCCGCAATCGCCGGACGCTTGTCGAACACCTCATCGATCAGGCCGAATTCCTTGGCCTCATCCGACGACATGAATTTGTCGCGGTCCATGGCGCGCTCGATCTCCTCGACCGGCTTGCCGGTGTACTGCGCATAGAGTTCGTTCATCCGAGCCCGGATGCGCAGAATCTCGCGCGCCTGAATCTCAATGTCCGACGCCATGCCTTGTGCCCCGCCCGACGGCTGGTGGATCATGATGCGCGAATTGGTCAGCGCGACACGCATGCCCGGCTCACCTGCTGCAAGCAGGAAACTGCCCATCGATGCGGCCTGGCCCATGCACACCGTGCCGACGCGTGGACGGATATACTGCATCGTGTCATGAATCGCCATGCCCGCCGTGACGACGCCGCCCGGCGAGTTGATGTACATGAAGATGTCCTTCTTGGGGTTTTCCGACTCCAGGAAGAGCAACTGTGCGCTGATGACCGAGGCCATATGGTCCTCGACCCCACCGGTGACGAAGATGATGCGCTCGCGCAGCAGGCGCGAATAAATGTCGAAGCTACGCTCGCCGCGATTGGATTGCTCGATCACGATCGGGACCAGGCCCGACTGAGGATCTTGCGCAGCGAAGCCGGCGTTGGTGAGCGGACGCATGAAATCGCCGGTGTCGAACGGATTATGCATGGAAGTCTTGAATCCTTTATGCCCTTGCGACAGCCTACATCGGCCTTGGCGAAAGCGAGTTCAACCCCCGTTGCCGGGAGCCTTGTGAGCCAGATAGGCGAGACGCCGCACCTCGCGCCGCCCATGCACCACCGTATCGAGGATCAATCCCGCAAAGATATTGAGCGAGGCGAGGATCATCAGGCCGGTCACCAGGATCGCAGTTGGAAAGCGCGGCACCAGATGCGTCTGCATATAGGTCATGATCAGCGGCACCGCGAGTATCACCGCCAGCACCGCGAGCAGCGCCGCGATGATGCCGAAGAACAGCATCGGCCGCTCGATCCGGTACAGCGTCGCAATGGTACGCGCGATGCGGAAGCCGTCGCGATAGGTATTGAGCTTCGACACCGACCCTTCGGGCCGCGCATAATAGGGCGTCTCGACTTCACCGACCGGCATCTTCAATTCAAGCGCATGGACGCTGATCTCGGTTTCAATCTCGAAGCCGGACGATAGAACCGGAAAGCTCTTCACGAAGCGGCGTGAAAAGACGCGATAGCCGGAAAAGATATCGGTGAAGCTGCGACCGAACAGCCGCGCAAGAATTCCGGTCATCGCGCGATTGCCGAACTGGTGGCCGCGGCGATAGGCGGCGGTTTCCTGAGTGACGCGCGATCCGACCACCATGTCGAGCTGCTCGTTCAGGACGCGGGCGATCAATGCGGGCGCGGACGCGGCGTCATAGGTCGCGTCGCCGTCGGCCATCACATAGATGTCGGCATCGATATCCGCGAACATGCGGCGTACGACATTGCCCTTGCCCTGGATGCGCTCGCAGCGGACAATCGCACCGGCCGCCTTCGCGACCTCCACCGTGCGGTCCCGGCTGTTATTGTCATAGACGTAGATCGCCGCTTGGGGGAGCACGGCACGAAAACCGGCAATCGTCTGCGCGATCGCCGCTTCCTCGTTATAGCATGGCAGCAGGACAGCGATGCTGGGTTGGGGGCTGTCAGCGATTTGCGTCACATTCCCCCCTGCCCGTCATCCCCGCGAAAGCGGAAATCCCGCTGCCCTTCGCCGCTTGCGTCACATTTTGCCTTAGGAAGAAGAAGCGGGATCCCCGCTTTCGCGGGGATGACAGCTAAATCTGCTTTAGGCCTTCTTCGCCGCAGGCTTCTTGGCTGCGGGCTTCTTGGCCGGCGCGACTTCTTCAGCTGGCGCCGCTTCCGCCTTCGGCTTGGCTGCCTTCTTCGCAGCGGGCTTCACCTCTTCGACGACTTCGGCAGGAGCCTCTGCCTTCTTCGCGGCTGCCTTCTTCGCAGGCTTGGCTTCGGCCGGCTTCTCTTCGACGGCACTCTCCTCGGCAGGTGTAACCTTCTTGGCTGCCGCCTTCTTCGCCTTGGGCTTCGCGTCATGATCATGGTCATGATCGTGGCCGCACCCTGGACCATGGACGTGGCCATCCTCGGACTCGATTGCCGCTTCCAGCTCTTCGCGCGTTACCTCGCGGTCGCTGATCGACGCCTTGTCGAACAGGAAATCGACCACCTTATCCTCATACAGCGGGGCGCGCAGCTGAGCGGCCGCCATCGGTTCCTGCTGGACATATTGCATGAAGCGCTGGCGATCCTCGGGACCATATTGCTGTGCGGCCTGCGCGATCAGGCGGTTCATTTCCTGCTGGCTGACCTCGACGCCGTTCGCCTGGCCGATCTCCGACAGGAGCAGACCAAGCCGTACGCGGCGCTCGGCGATCTTGTGGTAATCGTCGCGCTCGGATTCCATCTCGGCGAGTGCCGCCGCCGGATCTTCCTCATGGCTTGCTTCATGTTCGAGCTGCGACCAGATCTGGCCGAACTCGGCTTCGACCATCGACGGCGGAACCGGGAAATCATGCCCCTCGGCGAGCTGGTCGAGTAGCTTGCGCTTCATGTGGGTGCGCGTCAGGCCGTTCAGTTCCTGATCGATCTGCCCCTTGAGCAGGCCCTTGAGCTGCTCAAGGCTTTCCAGACCGAGTGACGTCGCGAGTTCATCGTCGATCTTGGTTTCGCCGGCGGTCTTCACCGCTTTGATCGTAAGGTCGAACGTTGCGGGCTTACCCTTCAGTGTGTCGACATTGTAGTCATCGGGGAAGGTCACGTTGATCTGACGCTCGTCGCCGGTCTTCACGCCGACGACCTGGTCCTCGAAACCGGGGATCAGGCGGCCCGAGCCGAGCTCGACCGACATATCCCCGCCGGTGCCGCCATCAAATGCGACGCCGTCGACCTTGCCGACGAAATCCATCACGACCAGATCGCCGGTCTTCGCCTTGTAAGTCGCTTTCGCGTCTTCCCAGCGCTTCTGCTGGTCGGCGAACTTCTGCAGCTGCTCGTTCAGTGCCGTCTCGTTGGTGGCGACCGTCAGGCGCTCAAGCGTCAGGCCGTCGATCGACGGGGTCGGCACATCGGGCAAAACTTCGAGCTCGACCTTCAGCTCAGCGTCCTTGCCGGGCTCATAGTCATTTTCAAGGCTGACCGAAGGCTGCATCGCGGGACGCAGTTTCTGCTCGACGAGCAGTTGCTGCACGCCTTCCTGAATTGAGCTGTTGAGCGCGTCCTGCGCCAGCGCGGGGCCGTGCATCTTGCGCACCAGATTCGCCGGCACCTTGCCGGGACGGAAGCCGGGCATGCGCACTTGCGGTGCAACGCGCTTCAGTTCGGCATCGACCTTGGAATCGATGTCCTTCGCGGTGATCTTCAGCGTGTAGGCGCGCTTCAGGCCCTCGTTCAACGTCTCGACAGTCTGCATGGTAACTACTCAAGCCTTATCCGAAATTCTAGGAAGCCAGTCCCCGCCAAGAGCAGCGAGACTGGTGCGGGCGAAGGGACTCGAACCCCCACATCTTGCGATACCTGGACCTAAACCAGGCGCGTCTACCAGTTCCGCCACGCCCGCATGGGACACCGCCGATTGCGCGGCGTCTATACCAGCCCCGCGTCACGGAGCAAGCGGCCCATTACGATATAGGGCCATAGCAATATCATGATCGCTGGCAAGAGCGGAAGCAACCGACGCGATTCCGGGGCGTTTGGAACCCGAGGAGATCGATTATGGCCACCATACCCCCGACCGAAGTGCCGCCCCAGCCGAGTCAGCCCGCCCAACCTGTACCGGCTCCACCCGAAGTCAGTCCGACCGCACCGGATATCGACATCCCTGCCCCACAACCGGACACCAGCCCCGGCGATACACCGCAACAACCCGCCGATCTGGGAGATTTCGCATGAGCGATCCTACTCAGGGTCCGCCTCGCGACGGCGTCCCCGGCAACGACAATGATAAGCGCAGCGACCTCGAACAGGCGGTCGAAGCGCGCAAGGACGCGGTCAAGCGCGGCGAAGGCGGGCGAGAGCCCGACACTTTCACCTCCGCCGGATCGCCCGATGGTGTCGGTGGCACCGGCGGCGTGACGAAGAATCAGGAGGATGATGCGCAGTAGCTGCGCGAAGAGAATCGAGTCGGCCGATCGAATCCAGGGTTGCACGATCGATCGCGGCAAAAACGCCGGCGTCAGCTCATGGACATTTGTTTGCGAAACATGCCGCGCCGCCATTTGACTTGGCGACAGCGGCACCGGCTTTTATCGTCACTGCCCGGTCAGATCGACGATCTTGTCGCGATCATATCGAAATATCCCGGGCATTTCGGGCATCCGCGTAATCGTGACCCCGAAATAGTTCGGTAGCTTCCCGACCGGTTTATAACGTGCGGCGGTGATCGTCTGGCCGGCGATACGCGGATCGATCGCCATCCCTGCTGGTGCGGCCTGAAACAATTTCTGCCCGCTCAGATCGACCGGCGCGGACGAATCGCCGGATACGCGTACGAAAGGTTCACCAGCCATGATCACGCCCAGGTCGGTGATTTCTCCCGCTTTGACGTCGAACGCCACGCTTCCCATGCAATAACAACTGCCCGCAGCCGCTGCCCCCGGTACCGCGACCAGCGTGCCGTAGACCCGGTAAGTCCCCGGCGTCAGCTCCTGGAGATAGGTCGAGCTCGCCTTGCTCTTGGCGAATCGGTACATCGGCCCGACCGAGACGCTGGCCATCATCCCGAAGGGCGTGAATTCGAAATTCGCTTCGGTCGGCTCGACCGGCTTTTCCGGAACGCGCATCCCGGAGGTCTTGGTCGCCAAGGCTACGCTCTGGTTATAGCTGGCGAGCTTCTTCGCATATTTGCGCCGCGCTTCATCCAGTGCCCCAGCGCGCAGCTTGTCGTAAACACTCTGATCCTCGGCCGTTGGCACTTTCATGAGCAGAAGCGGCGTCGCCACTTCGGTGCGCAACAGGACATAGGCCTTGGCCGGATTGAACGCGAAGACCGGCTTGTCCGGAATCGACGCGGTCTCGACGAAAACCGGCGGCTTATCCTTGGCGGCGGCAGGCATGGCGATGGCCATGGCGAGCGCAGTGCTCAGCATGATCCGCTTCATCGTCCCAATACCTTACCCTGCAGCGAGGCCGATGAGGCGACCAGCGCCTGTTGCTTGAGATAGGCCTGCCGCTTTTCCTCGCTAACGCCGGACAACCCCTCTTCGAAGTTGAATTTCTCCCACAAATCCTTGGGCAAGCCGTAGCGGTCATAACCCTTGAAATTCATGCAGGTGCGCATGTTCACGCGACGCAGCCGGCGCTTCTCGGCCGATCCGAAGATTGCCATCGCCATCGCGCTGCCGATCGCCCCGCCGACCGCGCCCGCCATGGTACCGGCATAGGGATAGGGCACTTGCTGATATCCGATCCCGCTTTGCAGCCCGCGAGCATAACCGTCGCACTCGGCGATATCGGCATAGGCGGTGGCGAAATCCGTGTCCGCACGGCGGAAAGCATAATATTTGTCGAAGTCGGCGGCCTCAGTCCCGTCTCCCTTGAACGCCAGTTCCGGCATCTTCACGTCCGCCGCGTCACCCATCGTCGTCGACGGCGCACCGAAGGGCGATCCGCTATCTGTGAGATAGCGCACCGGCTGGGCCGAGGCGGCAATTTCCTGCGATAGTGCGGCGCTTTCGCCCAGCATCAACGCCGTTACCGCAAGCGCGGTGGCGCATCCCCCAACCTTCATTGTGTCCCCCCTCAAGAACGACGCGACTCGATCACGTATGAGAGGAGATTAACACTGGCGCGGGACACGGCAAGAACCGCGTCAGGGCATGGATTGGTTCAGCCCAGGGCCTTTTTCAGCAATTCATTGACCACCGCCGGATTGGCCTTGCCACCCATCGCCTTCATCGTCTGTCCCACGAAGAAGCCGAACAACGCCTCTTTGCCGCCGCGATACTGCTCCAGCTGGTTCGGGTTGGCGGCCATGACATCGGCAATGACCTTTTCGATCGCACCGGTATCGCTGGTCTGCTTCAGGCCGCGCTCTTCGACGATCGCTCCTGCCCCCTGCCCGGTTTCGAGCATGACCTCGAACACCTGCTTGGCAAGCGTGCCCGACAAGGTGCCATCCGCAACCAGGCCGAGCAGTTCGGCCGCCTGGGTCGGGCTGACCGGGCTTTCGTCGAGTCCCTTGCCGAGCCGGTTAAGTGCGCCGAACAGTTCAGACGTCACCCAATTGGCCGCCGCGACCGGCTTGGCGCCGGCGTCGAGCAGCGTATCGAACCAGCGGGCATTCTCCACCTCCGCGGTCAGCACCGCTGCGCCGTAAGGCGTGATGCCAAGCGCCTGATAGCGCGAGCGCTTGGCGTCGGGCAGCTCGGGCAGGCTCGCACGGCATTCGGCGAGAAACGCGTCGTCGAGTTCAAGCGGCAACAGATCGGGATCGGGGAAGTAGCGGTAATCATGCGCATCTTCCTTCGAGCGCATCGACCGCGTCTCGTTGCGGTCGGGATCGTACAGGCGCGTTTCCTGGACAATACGGCCGCCCTCTTCCAGGACATCGACCTGACGGCGCGCTTCCTGCTCGACCACCGCCATGACGAAGCGGACCGAATTGACATTCTTGGTCTCGGTCCGCGTGCCCAGCGGATCGCCCGGCTTGCGCACGCTGACATTGACGTCGGCGCGCATCGATCCCTCTTCCATATTGCCGTCGCACGACCCGACATAGCGTAGAATCGATCTAAGCTTACGGACGTAAGCTCCTGCTTCTGCAGGAGAAGCCATGTCCGGCTTGGACACGATCTCCATCAGCGCGACGCCTGAACGGTTGAGGTCGACATAGGAACGCGTCGGATGCTGATCATGCATCAGCTTGCCGGCATCCTGTTCGACATGAATCCGCTCGACGCCGATCCGCTTGCCGCTGGCATCGGGGTTCTTCTCGTCGAGGCTGATGTCGATCGCGCCCTCGCCGACCAGCGGATGATAGAGCTGGCTGATCTGATAGCCCTGCGGCAGATCGGCATAGAAGTAATTCTTGCGGTCGAAGCGCGACCATTTGTTGATCTGCGCATCGATCGCCATGCCGGTGCGCACCGCCTGGCGGATGCACTCACGGTTCGGCACCGGCAGCATGCCGGGCATCGCTGCGTCGACCAGCGACACCTGTGTGTTCGGTTCCGCACCGAATGTCGTCGCAGCGCCCGAGAAGAGCTTGGCGTTCGAGGTGACCTGGGCATGGACTTCAAGGCCGATCACGACCTCCCACTCGCCGGTTGCGCCCTGAATGCGATAGTCGCTCATTTCCGATTCCGATGATGAATATAATGGATTGCGGTCAAAACCGCATTGCTGCCGAGAAGCGCACCGACCCAGCATCCGGCCAGGATGCGCAGGATGGCAACTTCGAAACCAAGCGAGCGCCCCTGGCTGTGCGCGGCGACCGCAGCGCCCGCCGCGATGATCAGGAATAGCACGCCAAGGCGGAACTCGCCACGCAGGATCACACTATTGCCGACGCACAGCCCGATGATGAAGATGGCGATGAACACGAAGAACTTCGCCAGTGCCGTATGGTCGAACGGGCCATTATCGATCTCGGCCAGCGAATTGCCGATATAGGCGCTGAGGATCGCGCCGAACGCCACATTCAGCGCCGTCTGAGCCTCGCGCAACACCTCGAGGTTGCGGGCGTAAAACCCCTCCGGCGTTACCACCACGCCTCCGGCCGCGCCACGAACCCGGCGCGTTCCTCAAGCGCCAGGCCGGCATTGAGCACGCTCTGCTCGTCAAGCGCCTTGCCGATGATCTGCAGTCCGAGCGGCAGGCCGCCCATGTCGAGACCGCCCGGTACCGACATTGCCGGCAAGCCGGCAAGCGACGACGGCACGGTGAACACATCGTTCAGATACATCGCCAGCGGATCGGCGAGCTTTTCGCCCAGCGCAAACGCCGCAGACGGCGCGGTCGGCGTAAGCAGCAGGTCGCAACTTTCCCAGGCCCGGTCGAAATCGCGCGAGATCAGCGTCCGCACCTTCTGCGCCTGAGTGTAATAGGCGTCGTAGAATCCAGCCGAGAGCACATAAGTGCCGATCAGGATGCGGCGCTTGACCTCCGGCCCGAAGCCGGCCGCGCGGGTCGCTGCATACATATCCTGCAAGTTCGCGCCTTCTGGCAGGTCACGCAGCCCGTAGCGCACACCATCATAGCGCGCGAGGTTCGACGACGCCTCGGCCGGCGCAATGATGTAATAGGCCGGCAGCGCGTATTTGGTGTGCGGCAGCGAAACCTCGACGATCTCCGCGCCCGCATCCTTCAGCCAGTCGATGCCCTGCTGCCACAAGGCGTCGATCTCGGCCGGCATATTGTCGACGCGATATTCCTTCGGGATACCGACGCGCTTGCCGCGCAGATTGCCCGACAGGCCCTGCTCCCATTTCGGCACCTCAAGCTCGAGCGAAGTAGAATCCTTCGGGTCGAAGCCCGACATCGCCTCAAGCATGATCGCACAGTCGCGCACGTCCCGCGCCATCGGCCCGGCCTGGTCGAGCGACGAGGCGAACGCCACCACCCCCCAGCGCGAGCAGCGCCCATAGGTCGGCTTGATCCCGGCAATGCCGGTAAAGGCCGCGGGCTGGCGGATCGAGCCGCCGGTATCGGTGCCGGTCGCCGCCGGGCACAGCCGCGCCGCGATCGCCGCCGAGCTGCCGCCCGAGGATCCGCCGGGCGCCAGCGGCGCATTACCGCCATCCGAGCGCCGCCACGGCGAGATGACATTGCCAAACGCGCTGGTCTCGTTCGACGACCCCATCGCGAACTGGTCCATATTGAGCTTGCCGAGCATGCCGGCGCCGGCCTCCCATAGCTTGCCCGACACGGTCGATTCGTACGGCGGGGTGAAGCCTTCAAGGATATGGCTGGCCGCGGTTGAGGCGACGCCCTTGGTACAGAACAAATCCTTCATGCCGATCGGCACGCCTGCCAATGGCTTCAGCGCATCGCCCGAGGCCCGCGCAGCATCCGCTTCCCTGGCGGCGGCGATGGCATGGTCGGGGGTTTCCACCAGGAATGCGTTGAGCGCCTTTGCCTGGCTCACCTTGACGATGAACGCATCGGCGACTTCGCGCGCCGAGAAGGCACCGGTACGCACCCCGTCGCGGATCGCCGCGACGCCCAGATCAGTCAGGTCGGTCATTATTCGATCACCTTGGGCACGGTGAAGAAACCGTGTTCGGCCTGGGGCGCATTGGACAGCACCTCGTCGCGCACGCCGCCGTCGGTAACGACGTCGTCGCGCAGGCGCAGATGGTTGGGGATGACTGCGGTCATCGGCTCGACGCCGGTGCAATCGACCTCGCCCAGCTGCTCGATCCAGCCCATGATATTGTCGAGTTCGGGCGCGATACGCGCAGCCTCTTCCTCGGTGATCGCGATGCGGGCAAGGCTCGCGATCTTTTTGACGGTTGCGATATCGACTGACATGCCGGTGCGGCTAGCAGAGCGCCCCGCGCCGACGCAACCTATTCGAACGGTTCTCCTGCCGGAACCTCGCCGATAAAGGCCGGATGGCGTGGTACGGCGCGTATGTTGATTGTGCCCTTGGTCTTGCTTGATCGAGACCCGCTCGGCCTTCGCGATTGCAAGCCCTGCCTTCATCAGGCACGGCGCATGCGATTATCCCGCCAGGCGGCAATGCTCACCTGGCACAATGGAGTTTGGCGCTTGGCCCGGAAGTTCCTCTACGTCATCGCGATCCTTATCGTGCTGGCGATAGCGTCGCTCTTCGCCTTCCGGCTCTGGGGACCGCAGCTGATCCGCCTCACAACGGTGCCAAGCGCGAAGTTCGAGCCATTGCCAGCGCAACCCGCCAATGCCTATGCCGACCCGAAGCTATGGATCGCGCGACCCGATAAGCGCGGCAATCCGGCGCTCTGGACACCGGCGGGCTACAAGGCCGCCGCCGCGCCCGCTGCCGCGATCTTCTATATTCACCCCACTTCCTATCTCGGCAAATCTCACTGGAACGCGCCACTCGACGATGCCGAGGCAAATGATCGTGCCGTTCTGTTCCTGCGCGGCCAGGTGACGGCCTTCAACGAAAGCGGCGCGATCTGGGCGCCGCGCTATCGTCAGGCAACCTTTGGCGCTTTCCTGACCAGCCAGGCCGAAGCGCAAAAGGCGCTCGATCTCGCCTATCGCGACATCATCGCCGCCTTCGACCGGTTTCTGAAGGAAGCCGGCGACCGCCCGATCATTCTTGCCGGGCACAGCCAGGGGGCGCTTCACCTCACCCGCTTGTTGCGTGACCGCATCGCCGGCACCCCGCTCGCGCGGCGTATCGTCGCGGCCTATGTCGTCGGCTGGCCAGTGTCGCGCACCACTGACTTGCCTCTGATGGGTCTTCCCGAATGCACACGCGCCGACCAGGCCGGGTGCCTGTTGTCGTGGCAGAGTTTCGCCGAGCCGGCCGAGCCCGCGCTGATCATCGATACCTTCGACACCACGACCGGCTTCAACGGCCAGCCGCGCAAGGGCACGCCGATGGTCTGCACCAATCCGCTGACCGGCACCGCCGATGCCACGGCACCGGCAACCGCGAATCTCGGGACCTTGCTTCCTTCGGCCGACCTCGGCAGCGCGACGATCGTCGCGGGCCAGGTGCCGGCACGCTGTGCCGGCCGCGGCCTGTTGCTGATCGGTGCGGGGCCGAACATGGGCAGCTATGTGCTGCCCGGCAATAATTACCATGTCTACGACTATGGCCTGTTCTGGGCCAATATCCGCGCCGACGCCGTGCGGCGGCTGGCGGCGTTCCGGGCGCAATGATCACCACCGACCGCCTGGCGTTTATTGAGGCCCTCCCGACCGGCGGCAGGCTGATCGGTCTCGATGTCGGCACCAAGACGATCGGCACCGCCTTGTGCGACGCTGGCTGGAGCTTCGCCTCGCCCGCCTCGCTCATCCGTCGCACCAAGTTCCAGAAGGACAAGCTTGCCCTCGCCGCGCTGATCGCCGAGCAGCAGGTCAAGGGCATCGTCATTGGCCTGCCGCTCAACCTGACCGACGGCAGTGAAAGCCCGCGCAGCCAGTCGAGCCGCGCCTTTGCCCGCAACATGGAGGATCTCGGCCTGCCGATCTTCCTGCAAGACGAACGCTGGTCGACCCAGGCTGTCACCCGCACCCTGATCGAACAGGACGCAAGCCGCGCCAAACGCGCCGAACTGGTCGACAAGATGGCCGCCGCCTATATCCTGCAGGGCGCGATCGACGCGCTGGTGAGCGCCTAGGGCACCGTGCGTCTCTCCCCACGTCGTGCAGCGGGCCAAGCTAACGATATAGTTTAAATATCTGATATAGAACGAATTATATGATTTTTCCGTCGAGGTAGCGGCGGGACAAGATATGCAACAACCGGTGTCCCATATCTCCCCCCGCTCAGTTCCCCCGGCCTGGTCGCTGGCGGCGATTCAACCATGGTGCAGGATCGGCCATCTCACTCTTGCCGGGCTGATATCAACGCTTTCGGCAAACAGGGAAGCGGGGCGATTTCTCATGACGCGATCACCCTGTCCGACAATCCAAACCGAGCCTTGCGCCGCGGCCCGACCCCCGCTACCCGATCCCTTTAATGTCAGCCTCAGATCATCGCCCCGCTTCCCAATTCGCCGGAAGCGCCGTTTTCCCGCACCGGCACCTCACCGGGATCGACGGATTGCAGCCGCATGAGATCATGTTCCTGCTCGACGAATCGGAACAATGGATCGACAGCAATCGCAGCCGCGACAAGAGCCACAAGCAGCTACGCGGCCTGACTCAGATCAACGCCTTTTTCGAAAACTCCACCCGCACTCTCCTCTCGTTCGAGATCGCGGGCAAAAGACTGCGTGCCGACGTCGTCAACATGCACGCCGCCCAGTCCTCGGTGAAAAAGGGCGAGACGCTGATCGACACGGCGATGACGCTCAACGCAATGCGCGCCGATGTGATCGTCATTCGTCATCAGAGTTCGGGCGCGGTGCGGCTGATCGCCGACAAGGTCGATTGCCCGGTGCTCAACGCCGGCGACGGACGGCATGAACATCCGACGCAAGCTTTGCTCGATGCGTTGACCATCCGCCGCCGGCGCGGATCGGTGGCCGGACAGCGCGTCGTGATCTGCGGCGACATATTGCACAGCCGCGTCGCGCGCTCGAATATCCTCGCGCTGACCGCGCTCGCCGCCGAGGTCCGCGTGTGTGCGCCCTCCACACTGATGCCGGCGGGAATGGAGCGGATGGGCGTCACGCCCTTCACCGATTTCGACCAGGCGCTTGAGAGCGCCGATGTGGTGATGATGCTCCGGCTGCAGAATGAGCGGATGAGCGGCGGCTTCATCCCCTCCAACCGCGAATTTCACTTGCGCTACGGCCTGACTCTCGCCCGCCTCGCCCGGGCCAAGCCCGATGTGCTGGTGATGCATCCCGGCCCGATGAACCGCGGGGTCGAAATCGACTCGGCGGTCGCCGACCATGTGGTGCATTCGGCGATCACCGAACAGGTCGAAATGGGCGTCGCCGTGCGCATGGCCTGTCTCGATGTGCTGACGCGCCGCGCGCGTCGCGTGAAAGGCTGGTCATGAGCCGTACTTTTGCCCTGACCAACGCCACACTGATCTGCCCCGTTGCCGGCACCAGCAAGGGCGCGGTGCTGGTCCGTGGCGAAACCATCGCGGCGAGCGGCGACATCAAGGTTCCCAAGGACGCAGACATCATCGACTGCAAGGGCGCGACGCTCGCGCCGGCGATTGTCGATCTCGGCGTCTTCACGATCGATATTCCCGCCTGCCATGCCGGCGGCATCGTTCGGGTCGGCCTGATGCCGGACCAGACCCCGGTCCTTGATGAACCCGGCGTTGTGCAGCGCGCCGCGCTGATCGGTCGTCCTGGCCTGTGGATCCACCCGATCGCCGCCGCGACCCGGGGCCTCGCCGGCCAGGACCTCGCCGAAATGGCAATCAACCGCGACGCGGGCGCCCGGGCGGTCGGCACGGGCGAACGCTGGATCGCGGATTCGGGCGTGATGCATAAAGTCCTCGCCTATGCCGGCGATCTCGGGCTGACCGTCATCGCGCATCCGGAGGATGGCGGTGTGGTCGGTGAAGCGGTCGCGACCTCGAGCGAAACCGCGACGCGGATGGGCCTGCCCTCGGCGCCGGCGATTGCCGAGGCTCTGGCGATCGCGCGCGACGTGATGCTGGCCGAGGAGACCGGCGCCAGGCTGCATCTGCGCCAGGTGACGACGGCCGCCGGTTTCGACCTTGTCCGCGCGGCGAAACGCCGCGGGGTCGCGGTCACCTGCGGCATCACCCCTGCCCATCTTCTGCTGTCCGACATCGCAATGAGCGACTTCCGCACCTTCACGCATCTCTCACCCCCCTTGCGCGACGAAAGCGACCGCCAGGCCTGCCTCCAGGCACTGGCCGACGGGACGATCGACGTGCTGTGTTCGGGACATGACCCGCGCGGGCCGGAAGAAAAGCGCCTGCCCTTCGCGGATTCGGCGCCGGGCATGGCCGGTGCGGAAACCTTGCTCGCGCTTGCGCTCGGCATGGTGCGCGACGACGTGATCACGATCAAGCGGCTGATCGCTCTGCTCTCGGCCAATCCCGCCGCCATACTCGGGCTTGAAACCGGCACGCTGGCGGCGGGTATGCCGGCCGACCTGATGGTGTTCGATGCCGACGCGCCATGGCTGATCGATGCCGACCATATGGTTGCGATCGCCGGCAACACGCCGTTCGACGGGTTGCCGGTTCAGGGCAAGGTGCGCCGCCTGTTCAAGGGCGGCGCAGAACTACTATAATCCGGGCTGCTGTTATCCGGCACGCACCGGCGGTTATTTGACCCAGCTGGCCAGCTGATCGCCGGCACCGGCGCGCACGAAACAGGTGCCGCCCTTCGCCTTGTAGCTTTTGCACAGCGCATCGGCGTCATTGCGGGCAAAGCCGCCGACCGACAGGCGGTAGAAGCTGCCGGCGGCCGATTTGATCGGCATGCCGGACGGCTTCTGGCCGCCGAAACCGGCCTCGCGCCGGGCAGCGCGGCTCCAGGCGTCCCTGGCAACGGCGGCGTTTTCGAACGCGCCGAGCTGGACGAAGAAATCACCCTTGGCCACGACGCGCGGCGCCACTGCCGCACCGACGACCGGCTTGGGCTTGGCGGTGACGGCCTTGGCCACTTTCGGGGCCATTTTCGGGGCTGCTATCGGGCTGACCGCGGCACCGGGCACATCGCGTGCTTCTGCCTTTATGCGGGCAACGCGTGCCGGGATCGACTGCACCATTTCCTGACGTGGACCGAAGCTGACATAGGAGGCCGGCGCAGCCACTGCGGCAACCGATGTTTCCGGCGTCGTGGCAGGCATGGCGGTCTCGGCCGCGACCGCGACTGAATTGACGGGCTGGCTCGGCGCGACCGTCTCGGCCGGAGCGCTGCTCGCCATCGCGGTACCGCTGGGCATGTTGAGCGCCAGCGCAACCGGCTGGCCAGCGTCCTGGACCGGCGTCACGCCGAGCAGGGTCGCGACCTGGTCGTAAGCCGAGGTTGGGCGCGCGAAGCTCGCCCATTCCATGATCCTCTTGTCGACCTCTGCGGGCGCGACATCGACTGCAATAAGCGTCTTGGCATCCTGCCAGCGCCCGGCCAGCGCCAGCGCCAGCGCCAGATTCTGCCGGGCCTTGGCGTCGGAACCGGGCGTCCGGACCACGGCGACCAGCACGTCGACGGCAGTGCCGGGATCACCGGCCAGCGCAATGGCCAGGCCGCGGTCGCTTGCCGGAATGATCGAGGCATTGGCATCAAGCGTGCGGCGGGCGCCGTCCCAATTGCCCTCGGCGATCTCGGTCAGCGCAAGCTGCAGCGCGGCCCCGCCGTTCGACGGCTCGAGCGCCAGGACATCGGCAAAGGACTGACGCGCGGAGCTGAACCGGCCGGCGCGCAGATAGCTTTGCGCGAGCAGCATACGATAGCTTGCAACCTGCGGGCCGAAACCGACCGCTGCTTCGGCATGGGCGACCGCCTGGTTGTACTTGCCCTTGCCATAGGCCTTACGCGCCGTCGCCATTTCCCGGGCGGCGGCCCGTTCGACGTTGCTGTCCTCGCGCGTGCTGGCGGTGGCGATGCCCCCCGGCCCAGCGGCGCCGACGAACGCCGTACCGCCAAGCACGAGAGCGGACATTCCAGCGGTGAACAAGGCCCGGGTCTTCATCGGATATCCCCCAAATCGATCAACGTGCGGCCGGTGGTGACAGCTGGTTCGCCAGCTCGGTCACCTCGGGCAAGGTTTCGAAAAATGCGTCCAGCGCCTCGGTGACGAGTTGCTGGGCGGAACGGTTCCTGAGCGCGCTTGCCAGGCGCAGCTGCAAATGACGGTCGTGATCGAGCCGCAGCGTGAACGCCGCCTTGCCCTTTTTGGCACTGGTCTCGCGAACGATCTGGGCCGCGCGGGCCGGAGGCAGCGTGGCGGCGACCGGAACGGCCTCCGCGATATCTGTCGCCGCCGCAACCGGGGCCGGTACCGCTGCGACAAGCGGCGTCACCGCGACCGGAGGCTGTATCGCAAGCGGAGCCGCCTCCGCCGATGCTTCGACGGTGCGCACCGGCTTTACAGCCAGGACAGATTCTATCGCCGGCACATAGTCTTGCTCGGGTTCCTCGAACTCGTTCTCGAACGAGTCGAAGAACGGCGCTGCCGCGACCGGCGGCGCATCGAATTCGTCGCCGATCATCTCGCGCTGCAGTGCTTCGCGCTGCATCAGCACCGGCGGCACGGCGGGCGGCACGTCATGATGACCATGCCCGTCATGCGGGTCGCCCATATCGTTCCAGCCGAGATCGTCCTGTGTCTGCAGCGCCCCGAAGCCGCCAAAGCCCTGCGGGCGCATGGCGGGGCGCGCCGTACCCTTGCGGGCGAGCAGGGTCGAGGAAAGCGATGCGAAGGGCTTGGGCTGTCCAATCATGCCAGGCCCTCCCTCAGCTCATCACGCGGCGGCCGAAGCCACCGGCGGCCGGACGCTGCTGGCCATAACCATTGACCGCCTGGGGGGCGGCAAAGACGGTACGGCGGAAATTCTTCTCGAGCCGATCGGAGATATAGGTCCAGAGCGCCTCGACTTCCTGGCTGGAGCGACCATTGGGATCGACCTCCATCACCGTGCGGCCATCGATCATCGATGCTGCGAAATCGGTGCGGTGATGGATCGTGACCGGGGCCACCGTGCCGTGCTGCGACAGCGCGACCGCGGCTTCCGACGTGATCTTGGCCTTGGGCGTCGCGCCGTTGACCACGAACAGCAACGGCTTGCCGGCACGTTCGCACAAATCGACCGTGGCACCGACGGCGCGCAGGTCATGCGGCGACGGCCGTGTCGGAATAACGATCAGCTCCGCGACCTGGATCACGCTCTGGATCGCCATGGTGATGGCGGGCGGCGTGTCGATCATCGCCAATCGGAATCCCTGCTGGCGCAGGACTTCCAGATCGGCGGCAAGCCGCGCCACCGTTGTTTGCGCAAAGGCCGGATATTCGGCACTTCGCTCATTCCACCAATCGGACAGCGACCCCTGCGGGTCGATATCGATCAGCACGACCGGGCCGGCGCCGGCCAGCTGTGCCTGAACGGCCAGATGCCCGGACAGCGTGGTCTTGCCCGACCCGCCTTTCTGTGATGCCATCGCGAGAACGCGCATGTGTCCCCTGAACTCCCGCTAAAATCCAGAGGCTGAAATGGCATGTGACCCGTCAAGAACCGGTTAACGGGCTGGGGAGCGGCGCGGATGAGGCGGATGAAGGGCATTCCGGAACGCGCGCGCCCCGTTTCGGTACGATATGGTTAACGAAATCTTTGCCAATTTTGCGTTAGGGCGCATTATCGCCCTCAAGTGGTGTGGCGGAGATGGAAGAGATTATGCGCAGCACGCTTCGTCCGGTGGCTTTGGGACTTGCCGGTATCTTCATCGCGCTGGCCGTGCCCGCGGCAGCCGACGTGAAAGCAGGCGTCGATGCCTGGGGTCGCGGCGAGTATAAGAAGGCGGTCGATGAATGGCGTCCAGCGGCGATCGCCGGCGATGCCGATGCTCAGTTCAATCTCGGCCAGGCCTATAAGCTCGGCCGCGGCGTGCCGGCGGATATCGTCATGGCCGAAAGCTGGTACCGCAAGGCCGCGCTGCAGGGCCATGTTCAGGGTGAGACCAATTACGGCCTGATCCTGTTTCAGGGCGGCAAGCGCACCGAAGCACTGCCCTGGCTGGAAAAATCGGCAATGCGCGGCGAACCGCGCGCGCAGCTCGTGCTCGGCACCATGCTCTACAATGGCGACGGCGTGCCGCGCGACTGGCCGCGCGCCTATGCGCTGATGGTCCGCTCCGCCGCCTCCGGCCTGCCACAGGCATCAACCGTGCAGGCGCAGATGGACCAATATATTCCGCAGGATCAGCGCCAGAAGGGCCTGGTCCTGGCACGCCAGTACGAAACCGAATATGCGCGGCCGCAACTGCCGCCGGAAATGTCCGGCTCGGGGGCGCAGACCGCGATACGAGGAACCGACGTGCCGCCGTCCTCCTATGACGACAACGCCGCCCCCCGCCCCGTTGCCGAGGCCCCGGCGCAACCGCCGGTGCGGGCGAAACCCCGTCCGGCGCCGGTTGCAACACAGGCACCACCGCCCCGTCCGGCCGCAACCGGCAAATGGCGCGTGCAGCTCGGTGCGTTCGGCGACCCCAACAATGCCCGCAAGCTATGGGGCCAGGTCGCCGGCCGCTTTGCCGGCCGCCAGCCCTATTATGTGAAGAGCGGCGCGCTCACCCGCTTGCTGGTCGGGCCGTTCGCCTCGAACGGCGAAGCATCGCGCGCCTGCGGTGCGGTCAAGCCCTGCGTGCCGGTCGGACCATAGAAAGCGACGCTCCTACTCGGCTCCGCAAGAAGAAATGAGGCGTGATCATACATTGGATTGTGATTGCGATTATTGCCTTCATGGCACTTCACGCCCTTGCTACCGGCCGCATCTATCTGAGAAATCAACCTGTTCTCAGGCAAGCCGAACCGCGCCGATATTGGATCGTGATATGCGACCTTGGGTTTATCGCCGCGATGAGCGTTTTGACTGCTGTGCTGCGATAGATCCAGGCTGCTCTTACTCCGTCACCCAATCCGCCTTGGCGATGCCCTGCGCATAAAGCAGCGCGGTGAGATCATTATGGCTGACGCGCGCAGCCGCCGCCGCCGCGACGATCGGCTTGGCACGATAAGCCACACCCAGCCCCGCCCGCTTGATCATCGCCAGGTCATTCGCGCCATCGCCCACCGCCAGCGTCTGATCGGCCGCCAGCCCGCGCTCCGACACGGCGTTGAGCAGGGTCTGCAGCTTGGTGTCGGACCCCACGATCGGCTTGGTCACCGTGCCGGTCAGCGTGCCGTCCGCGACCTCAAGTACATTGGCGATCGCGCGGTCGAAGCCGATGATTGTCGCCACCGGCTCGGCAAAGCGCGTAAAGCCGCCCGATATGAGGATGGTCAGCGCACCCCGCGCGCGCATCGTACGGATCAGCGGCACCGCGCCGGGCATGATGACGACGCGTTCGGCCAGGCATTGCTCGATCACCGCTTCGTCGAGCCCCTTGAGCAAAGCGACCCGCGCATCGAGTGCCGCTTCGAAATCGAGCTCGCCGCGCATCGCCCGCTCCGTGATCTCGGCGATCTGCGGTTTGATCCCGGCATAATCGGCCAGTTCATCGATGCATTCGACCGTGATCATGGTCGAATCCATATCGGCGACCAGCAGCGCCTTGGCGCGCCCCTCGGTGGGCTGCACGACCACATCCATCGCCGGGCAATTGCGTTCCAGCGCCTCGCGCGCCGCGGCCGGATCGCCGGTGAAGCCGATATCGGCAGCAAAGCCCTCATCGATCCAGTTCGTCGCGCCGGGCTCGCAACCGGCCTCCCCGAGCACATCGGCGGCGGTGGAAATATCGCTCCCGGCCAGTGTCCCCGGTGCTATCAGCGTCGCGATGAACATGGCCCAATCCCCGAATCTGGAGCTCCTGCCCCGCGTGGCGCTCATTGCAGGGCCGACCGCCAGCGGCAAGTCCGCGCTGGCGATGAGCCTCGCCGAACGCCATAACGGCGTGGTGATCAATGCGGATTCGGCGCAGATCTATGCCGATCTGCGCATCCTCTCGGCCCGGCCGACCGCTGAAGAAGAAGCGCGCGTGCCGCACCGCCTGTTCGGCTATGTCGACGGTGCCGAGAGCAGCTCCGCCGCGCACTGGGCGGACGATGCGCGGCAAGTGATCGCCGAAACGCACGCCGCAGGGCGGCTGCCGGTGCTGGTCGGCGGCACCGGCCTCCATATCCGCACCCTGTTTGACGGCATCGCGCCGGTCCCGCCGATCGACCCGGCGATCCGCGAGGCAATCCGCGCCTTGCCGGTCGCTGAGACCTATCGCCTGCTGGCCGGAGCCGATCCCGGCGCGGCCGGGCGTCTCGCCCCCGCCGATACGACCCGCGTCGCCCGCGCGCTTGAGGTCGTCAGGTCCACTGGCCGTCCGCTCGCCGACTGGCAGCGCGACAAGACCGGCGGCATCGGCAATGCCGTCCGCCTGACCGCGACGATCCTGCTGCCCGATCGCGACTGGTTGCTCGATCGCTGCGACATGCGGCTCGCCTGGATGTTCGACCACGGCGCGATCGCCGAAGTCGAGGCCCTGCTTGCCCGTACTGACCTCCCGCCACTCGCCCCCGTGCTGCGCGCGATCGGCGTTCCCGAAATCGCCGCCATGCTGAACGGCGAGATCGGCCGCGACGAAGCACTGACCCGCGCCCGCCTCGCCACCCGTCAGTACGCCAAGCGACAATTTACATGGTTTCGGAATCAACCTCCCGCTATGTGGCCACGAACGGCCGAGACAGATTCGAACAGGCTGATCGACGAAATTGAAACTAGATTACACAATTGAGGTTGACGGCCGCATTATCCATCCCTAGCAGCGCGCTTCGCATTGCATTTGTTGCGCTGCAACCCAAGACGCCGAACTGAAGGACGAGTCATGACCGAGAAGAGTGGAGCCGATATCCTCGTCGAGGCGCTGTGCGATCTCGGGGTGGAAGTCGTGTTCGGCTATCCGGGCGGTGCGGTCCTTCCCATTTACGACGCGCTGTTCCGCTCGAAGCGGATCAAGCACATCCTGGTGCGCCATGAACAGGCGGCGACGCACGCCGCGGAGGGTTATGCCCGCTCGACCGGCAAGCCCGGCGTGGTGCTCGTCACCTCCGGCCCCGGCGCGACCAATGCCGTCACGGGCATCACCGATGCGCTGATGGATTCGATCCCGATGGTCGTGATCACCGGCCAGGTGCCGACCGCGCTGATCGGCACCGATGCCTTCCAGGAGGCCGACACGGTCGGCATCACGCGCCACTGCACCAAGCATAATTATCTGGTGAAGGACCCCGCCCAGCTCGGCGCGGTGATCCATGAGGCATTCCATATCGCGACCTCGGGTCGTCCCGGCCCGGTCGTGGTCGACATCCCCAAGGACGTTCAGGTCGCCACCGCGCGCTACACCAAGCCCGGCCCGATCAAGCACAAGACCTATCGCCCGCAGGTCAAGGCCGACCAGTCGGCGATCGAGCAGGTCGTCGACATGCTGGCGGCGGCGGAGCGGCCGATCTTCTATACCGGCGGCGGGATCATCAATTCGGGTCCCGCGGCCAGCCAGCTGCTGCGCGAACTCGCACGCATCACCGGCGCGCCGGTCACCTCGACGCTGATGGGTCTGGGCGCTTTCCCGGCCTCGTCGGACCAGTGGCTCGGCATGCTCGGCATGCACGGCACTTATGAAGCGAACTGGGCGATGAACCAGGCCGATCTGGTGATCGCGATGGGCGCGCGCTTCGATGACCGGGTGACCGGGCGCCTCGACGCGTTCAGCCCCAACAGTCGCAAGGTGCATATCGATATCGACCGCTCGTCGATCAACAAAACGGTGCGCATCGACCTGGCCGTCGTCGCCGATGTCGGCCATGCGCTTGAGGACATGATCCGCGTCTACAAGGCGCGGCGACATCCCAAGCCCGACCTCGCTGAATGGTGGCGGCGGATCGAGGGCTGGCGCGCGGTCGGCTGCCTCAGCTTCACGGACAGCGCGACCGAGATCATGCCGCAGCGCGCGATCCGTGCCTTGTGGGAGGCGACGCACAAGCAGGCGCCGATCATCACCACAGAGGTCGGCCAGCACCAGATGTGGGCCGCGCAGCATTTCGACTTCGAGGCGCCGAACAAATGGCTGACCTCGGGCGGGCTCGGTACGATGGGGTATGGCTTGCCCGCCGCGATCGGCGCGCAGCTCGGCAATCCCAAGGCGCTGGTCATCGACATCGCCGGCGAAGCCTCGATCCAGATGAACATCCAGGAACTGGCGACGGCGACGCAATATCGCCTGCCGGTCAAGATCTTCATCCTCAACAACCAATATATGGGCATGGTCCGCCAGTGGCAGGAACTGACCTATTCGAGCCGCTATGCCGAAAGCTACAGCGACTCCCTGCCCGACTTCGTGAAGCTCGCCGAAGCCTATGGCTGGAAGGGCATCAAGATCGAACGGCCGGATCAGCTCGATGACAGCATTGCTGACATGCTCGCCCATGACGGGCCGGTACTGGTCGATTGCATGGTCAGTCAACTGGCCAATTGCTTCCCGATGATCCCGTCGGGCGCGGCGCATACCGAAATGATCCTTCAGGCCAATGAAGTCACCGGCGAAATGGACGACGAAGCGAAGGCGCTGGTCTGATGCACATCAAGACGGAAACGACGCAGCGTCACACGCTGGCGATCATGGTCGACAATGAACCGGGCATCCTGGCGCGGATCGCCGGCCTGTTCACGGCGCGCGGCTACAACATCGAAAGCCTGACCGTGTCCGATGTGACCGCCGATCATGCGGTCAGCCGGATCACCATCGTGACCAGCGCGTCGGACGAGACGATGGAGCAGATCCTGGCTCAGCTCGACCGGCTGATCCCGGTCCACTCGGTCACTGACCTGACCGCGCTCGGCCCGCACGTCGAACGCGAACTCGCGCTGGTGAAAGTGGCCGGCACCGGCGATCACCGCATCGAGGCGCTACGCCTCGCCGATGTCTACCGTGCCCGCGTGGTCGATGCGACCACCTCCAGTTTCGTGTTCGAAGTGACCGGCGGGCGCGAGAAGATCGACACTTTCATCACCCTGATGCGCGAGGTCGGCCTGATCGAGGTCGCCCGTACCGGCATCGTCGCCATCGCCCGGGGGAAAGAACCGGTTTAGCCAGAAATCATCGTCACCCTGAACTCGTTTCAGGGTCCATGCGCGGTCATCTGACCAAAGGGCGACGCCCATGTGGCAATCGGCCGCGCCTGGATGCTGAAACAAGTTCAGCATGACGCCATCAATCGACCGAGGGAGCTTATAACTATGCGTGTCTATTACGATCGCGATGCCGATCTGAACCTCATCAGCGACAAGAAGATCGCGATCGTCGGCTATGGCTCGCAAGGCCATGCCCATGCGCAGAATCTGCGCGACAGCGGCGTCAAGGACGTGGCCATCGCACTGCGCGAAGGCTCGGCCACCGCCAAAAAGGCGATCGACGCGGGCTTCGCGGTCAAGTCCAATGCCGACGCCGCGGCCTGGGCCGACATCGTCATGTTCCTCGCCCCCGACGAGCATCAGGCGGCGATCTATGCCGCCGACTATCACGACAATATGAAACAGGGCGCCGCCCTCGCCTTCGCACACGGCCTCAACGTGCATTTCGGCCTGATCGAACCGCGCGCCGATCTCGACGTGATCATGATCGCGCCGAAGGGCCCGGGCCACACCGTGCGCTCCGAATATGTCCGCGGCGGCGGTGTCCCCTGCCTGATCGCGATCGACCAGGACAAGAGCGGCAATGCGCATGACATCGCGCTCGCTTATGCCTCGGGCGTCGGCGGCGGCCGGTCGGGCATCATCGAGACCACTTTCCGCGAGGAATGCGAAACCGACCTGTTCGGCGAGCAGGCCGTGCTGTGCGGCGGCATCACCCATCTGATCCAGGCCGGGTTCGAAACCCTGACCGAAGCCGGCTACGCGCCGGAAATGGCCTATTTCGAATGCCTGCATGAAACCAAGCTGATCGTCGACCTGCTCTACGAAGGCGGCATCGCCAATATGCGCTATTCGATCAGCAACACTGCCGAATATGGCGACATCACCACCGGCCCGCGCATCATCACCAGCGAGACCAAGGCGGAGATGAAGCGCGTGCTGGACGACATCCAGAGCGGCCGCTTCGTGAAGAACTTCGTGCTCGACAACCGCGCCGGCCAGCCCGAGCTGAAGGCCGCGCGCAAGCGGGCCGCGGCGCACCCGATCGAGAAGGTCGGCACTGAGCTGCGCGCGATGATGCCATGGATCGGCGCCAACAAGCTGGTGGACAAGGACAAGAACTAAGCGTTTCCGCTTCGGCGCTTGCGTGGTGGAAGGGGCCGCGTCAGACTGGCGTGGCCCCTTTCCCTTGTCTGGAGACGACCCGATGCGCCTTCCCCTGATCCTCCTCGCCGCCACCGCCATCATCGCCACCCCGCTTGTCGCGCAGCAGGCCATGCAGAAGCCGGGGTCCAAGAACGTCGCGCTGGTGACCGGCGGCACCTACCAGGCCGATCCCTATCACACATTGGTCAGCTGGTCGGTCGATCATATGGGCTTCACGCCCTATTTCGGTCTGGTCGGCGACATTACCGGCACGCTGGAGCTCGACCCCAAGAATCTCGCAGCGGCCAAGGTCGATGTCACCATCCCGGTCGGCAAGATCACCACCGCCAGCGCCGGCCTCACCAGCCATCTGCTCAAGGCACCGGCAACCGCCGGCGGAAAGCCCGACTTTTTCGGCCCCAATCCGGCCGCCGCTCATTTCGTCTCGACCTCGGTTCAGGTCAAGGATGACGACGAAGCGGTGGTGACCGGCAACCTCACGCTGAATGGCGTGACCCGGCCGGTCACGCTCGAGGTCGATTTCTACGGCGCCGGCAAGACCCCGCCACAGATGGGCGGCAAGGACAATGTCGGCTTCGAAGCCGAGGGCACGATCAAGCGCAGCGAATTCGGCCTCGGCTTCGGCGTCCCGATTGTCTCCGACGAGATCAAGCTGAAGATTGCGGCCGGCTTTCAGAAATAGCGGCCCGGATGTGATGACGACCCCACCGCGCGGAAACGCGGTGGGGTCGCCTGCGAGACTTGGGGGACGAGATGAGCAAGACGGAACTGACCGACGACGGCCGTCCCGCCGATGGCGGACAGGAAGGCGTCCCGGGCGTCGGTCGGGTCGAGGCATTCTCCGATGGTGTGATCGCGATCATCATTACGATCATGGTGCTCGAACTGAAGGCGCCGGAAGAGGCCGGCATGCACCACCTCTGGCAGCTCTGGCCGATTGCGGTCGCCTATGTGCTGAGCTTTGCCTATGTCGGCATCTACTGGGTCAACCATCATCAGCTGTTCAGCCATGCGACCAAGGTCACCAACCCGCTGATCTGGGGCAATCTTGCCTTGCTCTTCACTCTGTCGCTGGTGCCCTTCTCGACCGCCTATCTCGGCGAGCAGCATTTCAGCCGCGATGCGACGATCATCTATCTCGTAACGATGCTGCTGCCGGCAATCGCTTATGGCCCGCTGCAGCGCGCGATCCGCGCCACCGGCATCGCAGGCCCCGCCGCGGACCGCTATCACCGCCGCGGCATCCGCAAGACTCTGGTCGCCACCGGCATCTATGCGGCGGGCATTCCGCTCAGCTTCATCACACCATGGCTTGGCGTGGCGGCCGCAACTGCGGTCGCGATCCTGTGGTTCCTGCCGAAGAGCCCGATGGACGCCTGGTTCGATCAGAAGTGACCGGAAAATCCGGGCTGGACATGCGGCCCGCCGCCACGCTAGGCGAACAGACAATGACGCAGGCCCTTCGCCTTTCGCTGCTTCGACTTACGCGCCCTTAGGCGCGACCCTCGCCGCGCGCCTTGGGCGTGCGCGACCCGCCTAAGGGACCTGATCGCCCCAGACGACGACCAGCGAAATTTGCGAGACCCGAAGCCATGCTGCGTGACCCTTCCGTAAAATACCGCCCTTTCCCCCAGATCAACCTGGCCGACCGCCAATGGCCGTCGCGTACTATCACCCGGCCGCCGCGCTGGCTTTCGACTGATCTGCGCGATGGCAATCAGGCCCTGATCGACCCAATGGATGCGGAGAAGAAGACCCGCCTGTTCGACTTGCTGGTCAAGGTCGGGCTGAAGG
>NZ_JBOHHW010000049.1:0-37254 GCF_050725575.1 Sphingomonas sp.
ATGAGGCCACGAGTAACGGCGTTACTGAGCAATTGTATGCTCTGCGTGTGGCTATCGTTGCTGATTCCGGCAGCACGAAGAATGCAGTTACCCCATCTGAGCACACGCCGGTCGAAGCGGCGCGCGCGGGGTTCGACCTCCTTGTCCAGTTCCGGATCATTCCTGCGCGCCAAGGAAACTTCCAATGAGGCCGCTGCCTCAGGCATGCTGATGACTTCGAGATTGGCATCGACGAGATTTTCCATCGCTTCCCTTGGCGTCCGGCCGCGTCGGATAGCCTCGGCATAAATCTTGATCCGATGGGTGGAAAACTCTTCTACAACAGCGGCCATGAGTTTCGCCTTGGTGGGAAACTGATGCTGGATTGCGCCAAGGCTCATGCCCGTCGCGTCACGGATCACACTCATTGTTGCACCCGAATAACCCTGCGCGCAGAGGATATCGCGAGCGGCAGCGAGTACTTTGGACCGCGTGGAGGCGCGGCGCTCCGCATGGCTGCGCCGAGCGGCTTTAACTGAGCTTGTCATCATTCCCGTCTCATCATCGGTAAGATTACCTCACTGCATTGTCGGGCTCATGTCGAAACGCGCGTGAAGGCCGAATTCAACGCTGCGCCCACGATCCGCCCGGTATTGCCGCCGTATCGCTTGAAACGGGGAGCTTTGCCCATTTTTCGCCGCTCAGGCCTCACGTCGCTATCAAAAATTACAATATGATCAACTTATTTTGGCTTGACCATAAATAAGTTGGTTGTATTAAATATGACCCAAGGGCGCTGGTTGACCAGCAAGCTCAGGAGGATGCTTGTGAGAAATCTGCGAAGTTTTACGGTTGCAGCGTCAGGGGTTGCGCTGTGCCAATCCCTCGCCATGTCACCTGCTTTTGCTCAAACATCTGGTGGTCCAGCCGAAGTCCCTGCTAAATCGAGCACGACCCAGTCATCGCTTGTCCAAGGAGCGGTGATGCGGCCGGAATCGCTCGAAGCGGTGCCATCCGATGCTGGCGATATTGTCGTCACGGCCAACAAGCGGGCCGAAAGCATCCTCAATGTCGCAGGGGCTATCAGCGCGTTTCGCGGCGGCGATCTGCTGAAAAACGGCAGCACGAGCCTTGCCGACTTTGCGGGACTGACCCCCGGCCTCCAGTTCAATGCCGGCTATGGTACGGGCTCGCCCGTTATCCGCGGCATCAACACAGGCGCCGATTTCGGCCAGTCGGTCGGCATTACCGTTGACGGCGCACCGATCGGGCCAAGTTCGAGCTTTCAAACAGGCGGCGCAAGCTCGCTCGATCTTGATCCAATCGATCTTGAGCGTGTGGAAGTTCTCAAGGGGCCGCAAGGTACGGTTTATGGGGCGAACACCCTGGCCGGTCTAATCTCATACTCGTTGCGCGAGCCGGATCTTCAAAAGCCCAGCGCGATCGCCCGTGTTGGCCTTAGTGGTACCGAGGGTGGGGGGACGAGCCATTCGGAGCGTGCTGCAATCAGTATGCCCGTCATCGAAGATCAATTGGCCGTGCGCCTATCCGGTTTTCATGACCGCCGCGGCGGCTTCGTCGACAATAATCTGACCAATGTCGCCGACCAGAATCGCTGGCGAAGCTACGGCGTGCAGGGCTCGGTTTTGTTCAAACCCGTCGAGCGGCTCCGGATTTTCATCGCGGGGATCTATCAAAAGCAAAATCAATATGCACAGGATCAGATAGTCTATACCGCAAACCGCACGCCGCGCGATGGCGACCTCGTCAATAACGACTATCTCGTGCCGACCACCAATCGCAAGACCAGGTTTGCCGTCGGCAAAATCGATTATGATCTCGATTTCGCCAATCTGACTTCCGTGACATCGTATCAACATCTCAACGTCAATTATGCTTTCCCGCAGGAAACCGGGACGCTGAATACTATCTTCGTCAACGTCCTTCCGCTGCTCGGGGGCGTCACGATCCCCGCGCCTGGCCTGCTCAGCAATGACACGCTCAACGACTTCAAGAAATTCACCCAGGAAGTGCGATTGACATCGACGGGTAGCGGCCCGGTCAGCTGGCTTGCCGGTGGATATTACACGCATGAACGCAGCGAGCAGCAGCAATCCGTCAATGCCCGGACGATCTCGGGCGCGCTGGTGCCTGGAATCAATCCGGCGCTTCGCGTCACGATCCCGACGACACTCACTGAATATTCGGCATTCGGTAATGTCACCTATGCCTTTTCGGAAGCCTTTGACATCACTGGCGGGGTCCGTGTCGGACAAATCGAGCAGGTCAACCGAACCCTTCTCAGCGGCAGCAATTTTGCCGCCTATAAGCTGCTGTTCGTGGTCAGCGGCCTCGGTTCCGGACCGCCGGCCGATACCGGCCCGCAACAAGGAGCGAAGACGGTCGTCACCTACCTTGCCACCGCACGCTATCATTTCTCGCGCGACGGGATGATCTTCGCGCGGTTCGCGACTGGTTTCCGCCCCGGTGGACCGAATTTTCCCGTTCCCGGATTCGAGCCTGTCTATGATCCCGATCAGACCTATAATTACGAACTGGGGCTTAAGACGAAATTCTGGGATGGACGCGGCTCACTCGACGTGACCGGTTACTATCTTGAGTGGAAGAATTTTCTCGCCTTTGCCAGCGCAGGCGGCCTGAACGGCTTCGCGAATGCCGGCGATGCCCGAGTCTATGGTTTCGAAGCGGGCGCCACCCTGCGGCCGATCGATGGATTGAGCCTGTCGGGGACGCTGGCCTTTTCGGACAGCAGGATCACCCGGGTCACCGCCGCTACGGGCATCGCGCAAGTCGGCGACGCGTTGCCGAACAATCCCCGCTGGAGCGGCTCGCTGTCGGCGGAATATCGTGCACCGGTGGATTCTCGCTGGCAAGCGGTGGCGCGTGGTTCGGCGCGCTTTGCGGGGTCGCGCAACAGTTCGCCGCAATCGAGCGTCGCATTCCCGAATTATGTGCTGCCGGGGTATGCACTGTTCGACGCCCATGCCGGACTGGAAAGCGAGCATGTCGATATCGACCTGTTCGTCAGAAACCTGACTGATAAGCGTGCGCAACTGGCTGCCTATACGCAACTCGGCCCCAATCAAATCACCATCCAGCAACCGCGCACGATCGGTGCGGCGGTGACGTTCAAATACTGACGATGGCAGGCGCACTCGCTGGTAGAGTGACAAGAGGATCAAAGCATGACCGATACCACCATGTCCGCCATTCCCGGAATCGAGAGCTTCGTCGTCACGCCTGACGGCCTCGGGACCAGCTTGCGTATTTCGATCGCGAGGCCATCAGGTCAGGCGGCCAGCCTAGCATCGGCGGCGGCGTCGGTAGTCTATGTGATGGACGCCGACTATAGCTTCGGCACCGTCGTTGAAGCGGCGCGGATGGGACATTATGCTGGCGAGGTCGGGCCGGCGGTCATTGTCGGGATCGGCTATGCCGAAGAGCGGGGCGATTATGCGTTCGTCGGATATCGCCGCGCCCTGGATTTCTATCGCGGGCCGCGACGTTCACTGGACATGCCGGGGCTCGGAAAGCTCGAGCTCGGCGGCGCGGAAGCGTTTCTGGCGGCTCTGCTCGATACGGTCGCACCCGAGGTTGGGCGGCGTGTACCCGAGACGTTGAATGCAGGGCGCATATTGTTCGGCATGTCGGCTGGGGGGCATTTCGCCGCTTATGCCCTGACGCAACGCCCGGATGCGTTTTCGGGCTATGCGATGCTGAGCCCCGCATTGGTCGATTTTCCGCCAGCGCCGGGCGATGAACAAATGGTCGAAGCGGTGCGTGCGCTTCCGGTCGGTACGATCCCGTCCGGCACGGCGGTGTTCCTGTCGGCCGGTGCGCGGGAAGAGGAGCCAGGCGAAGGGCTCGCCGCCGCCTCGATCATCAGTAACGCCTATCGCATGCGCGCGGCACTCGCCGCGCATGGCGTATCCACCGAACTGGCCATTTTCACTGACGAAACGCACATCTCCGTATTCGGCGCGGCAGTCACACGGGCGCTGCGTTTTCTCGTGCCGCCGCAGGGAGTCCCTTCCTGGTAACCCGTCCCTGCCGCAAAGGAATAAACGCCTTTCCGGTATCTAGGTCTGGACCATGGGGCCTGCCATATCGGCGCCGCTTTCGATGTTGATCCCGCTCATCCGCGCTGCCGTCGGCAACTGTCCAGGCGACCCATTCTCACTCTGCGGAAAAGAGGCAGCATGACGACTCTATCGGCCGGCGCCCGGGTAAGCGACATGATGGATATGCGCGACGCGCTCGAAGCGGGGCGCACGACGCCGACCGTGCTGGTGGAACGCGCCATCGAGCGTGCGGAGGCTGTGAATTCCAGGCTCAATTTCATCGCATGGCCAGTGTTCGAGCGCGCCCGCACTCAAGCGCTTGAACCTCGCGCGGGCCGGCTGGCGGGTATCCCGACTTTGATCAAGGATATGATCAATGAAAAAGGGATTCCGGCAAGCTGGGGCGCCGCCGTACTGCGCAACTATATTCCAACAGAAGACTCGCCTTATACTCAGGCGATCTCCGATGCCGGGCTGATCTCCATTGCTCGCTCATCAATGCCTGAACTGGGGCTCAACGTGGCCACTGAATCGCCATTAGTGGGTCCCACGCGCAATCCTTGGAGCCTCGATCACACTCCTGGCGGCTCATCGGGCGGCGGGGCGGCGGCAGTCGCTGCGGGTGTGGTGCCGGTTGCGCACGCCAGCGACGGACTGGGGTCAATTCGTCACGGCGCCGCTCCGTGCGGACTGGTTGGGCTCAAGCCGTCGCGCGGACGCAATATTGGTGACGAGACGATGCGCTCGATTTCCGATCTCGGCGTCAATGGCTGTGTGAGCCGCACGGTACGCGACACCGCCGCCTGGCTTGAAGCGAGCCAGACGCGTCGTCCCGATGCTGCCTTCACCCCTGTTCCGTTTGTCACCGCGCCGATCGACCGAAAGCTTCGGATCCGCTCATACAGCGCGATCATGCGAACCGGCGAGCCGCCTGATGCGAGCGTTGGCCGGGTCTTTGCCGATACGATCGATTTGCTTGGAAGGCTGGGTCACAGCGTCAGCGATGGCCAGCTGCCATTCGATGGGCCGGGTGCCATCGATGCCTTGAACAGGTTTATCGAAGGCAGGTTCACCCGTCAGCTCGATCTCCTTTCAAATCAAATCGGCATCTCGATCGCCCCGGATGACTTGGAATATCGTTCAGCAACGCTGGTCGCGGCGGGGAAGGGGATCGGTGACGAAATCTTTTCCGCCGCGACGAGGCAAATGGAGGGGATTGCCGCCGCCTATCTCGACAGCCTGAATGAACTCGACATCTGGATGACGCCTGTCTTCAGCACGGAAATCGTTCGCATCGGCGTCTTCGGCCCTGACGTCGCTTGGTTCGACCAGCGGGATCATCTCGTTGACTATGCCGGCTATTGCTGGATCGACAATTTCGCCGGGACGCCGTCAATCAGCCTGCCCTTGGGGTTCTCCGACAACGGATTGCCGGTCGGAGTTCAGTTCGCCACGCGTTCCGGCGGTGAAGCCACGCTTCTCGCTCTCGCCTATCAACTCGAAGCAGCCCTGGAATGGTGGCGACATACGCCGCCGATCTGGGTTGGCAATGATTGAGCTCAATCGACAGGCGGAGCGGCGAACCTGTGTTGCTTGCAGGCCGAATCATGAGGATTCAGGGTGGTACCTCCGGCGAGATTCGAACGCGCGGCCTACGGTTTAGGAAACCGTTGCTCCGTCATTTGTTTGAACCGAGTGCGTCCTGAAAGCCGCATAAATCTGCGGATTTCGTGATTTTGGTTCGTTCAATTTTCCCGGCCAAGAGATATCAGGGCACAAATCGTGACACAAGGCAGGTAACCTTGAATTGATGTCGCCGTCATGTGAGCCAGCTACCGAGGGATATGTTCGGCGCACAGACCGGCCCCGGTCACATCGTCACCCTCATCTCCGGCATTTTTTGAGCTGCGCGCCTAGTGATCAGGTTGTAGCTCGACCATTCCTTCAGCGGGGTATGCGAGCACCGCCCGCGGCGGCGGCGCCAGCTTCACTGGTTTGTCCTTGAGCGCCGTGTGCATCCCTCTAGCCAAGCCTTTCAGTTCATATTGGATCATTTTCCTTGGCCTAGACAAACGGAAGAACCGATTCCGATAGAGGCATGGCTCAGCGCGCATCGGAATGCCGAAGCTTTGCTTCAGCATGATCTCGATCATTCCGTTGCGAATTTGCGGGGCAGGCATTCGCTTGGCAATTGCCGACCCGGTAATGTGACCGACATCACTCGGGGAACGGGTGAAAATGGAACGGCTCAAGCGTCGGTCGAGGCGGTTTCCTGGCCAGGCTCGTCGATTGTGATTTCGCCGAGCCAGTCGCACAGGCACATCGAGCCGGTGCAGAGAGCCGGCATCCCCTCGAGCAGCACCATCGGCGCACCGGGAAACCAGGGTGAAGTGGTGACGGGAACGCAGGGCATCGGAGTCAGCACGCCGAGGGCCGCCGCGGTCGCCGCCGCGACCTCAGGATTGGCGAGGCTGGTGCACATCACGAATGAGGGAATATTCTCGAGCGGAATGAAGTCCATGATCGTGGCCGCCGGCATTGCGTCTTCGAATACCGGCGTCTCGGGTGGCACGATCATCGGCATTGGCACGGTGCCGAAACTGCAAGAGAGCACGGCACCAAGGCTTACCAATTGCGGCATCGGCCCCTCAGCTGTTGACGATGCCCGAGAGTGTCTGCGGATCGCCCGGGCTGAGTATCTGAGTTTGCGGCCCGCTCTCGGTTGGCCAGCTTACCGTCGCCGGACTGCCGCCGCTGTTGTGCAGATTGTTGAGCGTAACGCTAGGCTCGGCGCCCGATTTCCAGCTGATTTGAATCGTGAGCGATCCATTGAACAGAGCGCTGGTCGCGGTTGAAATCACCACCTGCGAGTTGAACACGGAGATGTTGGTCAGTGCTGACGCCATGGCAACTACAACGCCATAGTCAGCACCAGGGGCGACCTGGCAGTTGGTCAACAGCACATCGACGCCGTTGCTGGCCGCGGTGCCATTTGCAAAGTTGATCGTGATCAGTGCGGTCATACCGGTTCTCCGCGTCAAGGGAGAGAGGGCCGCCGCAATGCGACGACCCGCTCGTTCAGCCGTTGAAGTCGCTTAGTGTGATCGACTCGCCAGACGAAAGTTGCTGATATTTGGTGCCATCGTTGGTCGGCCATTGCAATTCGACCGAACCGGAGAAATTGTTCGCGGTGAGCTTGGGATCGCCCTTGCCGCTGGACGACACCGAAATATTGGCAGTGCCATTGACTGGGGTGTCCGGCGACTGGTTGTAGAAGCTGACCGACCCGCTCGACACGTTGAGGTTATTGAACTGGAATGACCCCGACAAACCGAACGAACCGTGGTTGTCGAGTGAGATTGTACCGTTTTCGATCACGATCGTCGCTGTGTTCGCGGTGAAGGTGGCATTCTGATATTGTACTTGAACAACTCCGGTCATTTCTTCTCTCCTTCTCAATTTACTTACGTCCACAGGGATTAATTTATATCATTTTCTTCCTATGTTGTGATTGATCTTCCTGCTGTCGCTGGTTGGATTGGTTTGGCAACCGGAGCAGGAGCGGACCTGGCTGGTACCGTCTTTTCGGCGGAGGTCGCAGCGACAGGTCTTCCTTCTCGGTCGCGCACACCCTGACCTAGAGGTAGTGCCCAATAGCTCGGACCGATTATGCGTATTTGCTCCACAACGGTTGCGATTGAGGTTTGAATATTTTCGGGCACCTGCAACCATCCGAATACGAACGCCTGGTTGCACTTGATCTGCAGCGTTATTGGCAGAACGGGCGGCGGGCTCGTGATATCGAACTGAATGCGTTGCGGCTGAAGGAAAATATTACTGATGAGTACGGGCGTATCCGAGTAACTCGCCCCCAACCTGACTGTCGGTATTGATGTAAGCAACAGTATCTCTGCTCCAGATGCGACAGGGAAATCAATCCTGACCGCTGTTGACGGCAGGTTGTGCAGGATGAAGTCCAATTGGTGCCGCAATATTGGATTGGTATCGGCCCCCATGATCAGTGCCTTCTCCAAAATTTCTGGTATAAAATGACTTAACTGTTCCGTTGTCCGAGTCAAATAGACTCGGAGAGAGAATCGATATAAGTAATGCTATTGGTATGCACAGCTTACGTCAAGCTGAACCTTCAAGCTTAATTTACATCCATTTTGGTAATAATCGACGGGTCGAGTCAGCGGACTCTCGATGCGGGCTCGAAAATGCTTCTTGATTTGTACAAAATTTGAGAACATCAGGTAATTTGCGTATCGCGGCCGTAGAGAGAGTCATCAAATGCTTCAGCTGACATATCCCGGCGTATATGTTCAGGAGCTTCCAAGCGGTACGCACACGATTGCTGGTGTGGCGACCTCGACAACAGCACTTGTCGGATATCTGACTCGCGGACCCATGAACATACCCGTGCAATGTCTCAATTTTGGAGATTTTCAGCGGGTTTTTGGAGGGCTGGACCAAAGCAGTATTACGAGTTTTCAGGTATCGCAGTTTTTCCTGAACGGTGGCACTGAAGCGTGGATCAGTCGCCTGTGCGGGTCCTCGGCACCGCCGGTGCAGCCAACCACCACGTTGATCGGTGCGACTCCCCCGACGACTCCGACTCCGGCGGCCAGTGGCCCGCCGGCGCAGTCGAAGGGAGCCAACGTGCTCCCGCTGCAATCACAAAATCCCGGGACCTGGGGGCAGAATATATTCGTCACTATAGACTATATGACGAATAAATTGAATACATTCAATCTGACGGCGACTTTGTATTCGACGAGCAGCAACAGCAATTCTACCAGTACGAGCTATAGCGTTGCTCAGACGCAAAGCGTTCCAGGAGTGACACTGGATATCGCTCAGGCAAATTCAATTATAGAAGTTATGCAATCTTCTTCTAATCAGTTTGCACAGTTGCTGGCAATACCAAATATTACCACGACGCCGGCAGCTCTTGTTCCATTTGCTAGTGGCACCACGCTCACCTTTACGCCGCCAAAGTCTACAGCAAAAGGGGTGACCTTCACGATCACGATCGAGCCGCCGCCGGTTGCAGGTAAACCCGCAACGCCGCTGACGGCGCTATTCACCATGACGTTCAACGTGACGACCGTCGCTGATCTGATCGCAGGAATTCAGGGCGCACTTTCGAATGCGGCTGGAATGCTCGGAATACCGAGCCTCGCGAGCGCGACGGTGCGCAGCTGCTTGTCGCCCTATCCGCCTACCGCCGGGCAACCACAGGCACAGTTGGTGCAGGTCTGGTCACCGGACCCCGGCCTGGCTCAGTATCTGATCGGCGTCACGGCAAACCAGACGGGGCTGTTCGCGACCCTCCAGACCAATTACCAGGCTCAGCAGCTCACCTTCAAAAGCCAGACCAATCCCGATGGCGTGATCCCGGCCGGTTTCGACGTCGCGGGCAATTCGGTGACGCGGACCGGCATATATGCGCTCGACGCGATGCAGATCGTCAACCTGCTGCTCGTCCCCGACATGCCCGCAATGCCTCAGTCCGATTATCTGACGGCGGCGACCGCGACGCTCAACTATGCGCTCCAGCGCAAGGCATTCGCGATCTTGGACATGCCCGACACCGTGCAGTCGCCCTCCGACACGGTCGCCTGGGCGACCGCCACTCCGGGGACCTTCGGCACCGGCATCATCAGTGCGGCGACCTATTTCCCGCAGTTGCTCGTGCCTAACCCGTTCTCGACGCAGCCGCTGCAGATCGGCGGCAGCGGCACGCTCGCGGGCATTTATGCCCTTACCGACCAGACTCGCGGCGTATGGAAGGCACCTGCGGGCATTGCCACGCCGCTCGCCGGTGCGCAGCAGCTTTCCTATGTCATGAACGATCCGGAGAATGGCCAGATCAACCCGCTCGGGATCAATGCGCTACGCACCTTTCCGATCTACGACAATATTTCCTGGGGCGCGCGCACGCTGGCGGCGGCCAACATCGCCGACGAAGATTGGAAATACGTCCCCGTCCGCCGCCTTGCGCTCTACATGGAGCAGAGCCTGATCCAGGGGCTGCAATGGGTGGTGTTCGAGCCCAACGACGACCGGCTGTGGGCGCAGATCCGGCTGAGCGTCAACAGCTTCCTTCATCCACTCTATTTGCAGGGCGCCTTTGTCGGGACGTCGCCATCGCAGGCTTATCAGTGCATTTGCGACGCCTCGACCACCACTGCCGAAGACATGGAGAATGGCATCGTCAATATCCTGATCTTGTTCGCGCCGGTCCGGCCGGCGGAATTCGTCGTCATCAGCCTGCAGCAGATGGCCGGACAGTCTTCGAGTTGAGGATAGCCAACAATGCCGAGCGTCTCCGCATCAAGCCAACCGCCCGATCCCTATCTCAACTTCAAGTTCCGCCTGAAGTGGAACGGCAAATATGTCGCGGCGGTGAGCAAATGCAGCCCGCTCAAGCGTAGCACGCAAACGGCGCCGTTCCGCGAGGGGGGTGACCCGAGTTCGTCGCATGTGCTTCCCGGGCAAACCACGTTCGACCCGATCACGCTCGAACGCGGTGTGACGCAGGACCTCGAGTTTGAGACTTGGGTCAACCAGGTTTGGAACTTCCGCGGAGGGCCCGGCAGCGAAAGCTCGCTCGCCAATTTCCGGCGCAACATCACGCTCGAATTCTACAACGCCGCCGGACAGCTGGTCTATTCGTACAATATCTATAATTGCTGGCCTTCTGAATATGTTGCGCTTCCGGAACTTGACGCCAGCGCGAATGCGGTCGCGATCCAGACACTGGTCCTGCAAAACGAGGGCTGGGAGCGCGACACGAGCGTCAAAGTGCCGCCGCCGCCCAGCTATTGACCGACGTCGTGACTCCGCGTCCGCTGAGTGCCGTCGAATTGCTGGATGCCGTGTCGATATGCCGCGATCGCCCGGCAATCGAGGCTGGGGTGTGCCTGGCGGCGCTGAGCATGTCCGAGCTTTCGCTTGAGGCGTGTGCGCAACTCGCAATTGGCGCGCGCGATGCCGCCCTTGTAAAGCTTCATGCGGCGATGTTCGGGCACCAGCTCGAGCTCGCCGCGGAGTGCCCGCACTGCAGGACACGGCTCGACGTCAGTCTGACCACCGATGCTTTGCTGATCGAATCCGATGCTGACGACACGGCACCCATGATCGAGATCGACGGGCAATGCTTCGGAGTGCGGCCAGTGGACAGCGCCGACCTAGCGGCGGTCGTCGATATTCCCGATGCCGAGGCTGCCCGCGCACTGCTGGCGATCCGTTGCCTGGTGCCGGCCGAGGGAATGGACCTGCCCGATACGCTTTCCGATGCCGATGTCGATGCGATCGCCGTTGCGCTTGCGAAGGTCGACCCGGCAAGCGATCCCTATGTATCGCTGACCTGCTTTGGCTGCGAAGCGACATGGGACGCGCCGGTCGATATCGCGCGCATTCTCGCAACCGAGATTGAGGCTGCGGCGGATGCACTGATGGACGACATTCACGATCTTGCGCTCGCTTATCATTGGAGTGAGGACGCAATCATCGCGCTCGCCCCGGCGCGCCGGCATGCCTATCTTCAGCGGCTGCGCGCATGAGCGACATCCTATCCCGCCTGGTTGCCCGCGCCCAAGGCAGCCCGACCAGCCTCGCACGGCGCGTCCGTTATCGTTTCGCGCCGGTTGACGAACATGCCGAGGGGTGGGCCGGATATGAAGGGGACGACGCGGTTGGCGAGGTATTTGGGACGCCCGCCCGAGAGGAAACTTCCAACCGATCGCGCGCAACCGCTCCCGCTGAGGGGACAGAGGTGCGCCATTCGCATCCGGATGAAGACAAAGATTCTGCAGTTGAACCGACAGAATCCACCATCATGGTCGAGCAGCCGCCGGCAACCAGGGCGATTCACGCTGCGCGTTCAGAGGGGGGAGAAGCCGCTGGCCGCTTCGAACCGCTAAGCACAACTGATACTCATGTTGAGCGATCGTCGCCGGCCGCCCGATTGGTGTCCCGGTCAGCGGTTCAGCACGTCACCGGCTTGGGCGCGGCGGCCTCGGCTGACGTCAGCGAGGACAGGCCAGCCATCTCGACAGGGCTGTCGGCACGACGCGACGCTCGGCCATCGACAGCGACCATGCCGCATCCAACGGCGCCAGATATCATTGCGGAAAAAACATCGCAGGAGCCTGGCGCAACCTCGCCGATGCGGAATCCCGCCCAAGCCGCTGCGCCTGGACGGAGCGGCGCCCGAACGGGACCCGCGAGGCCAGCGGTCGCTTCGCCACCGGCAAATGTGGCGCCTGTCGCGCAACTTCGCGCCGATCCGACAATAGCCAGCCGGCCAGCCGCACAGGTCCCTCCATCCCGACTCGGGTCGGTGGCACCGATCGTGGAGAGCGGCCACACCGGGATGGTGGATGGTGGTCGCGCTGCCCCGCGCGAAAGACCAGCTACCGCGCCGATGGACCTTGCTCCGGTCAATCCTCAACGCGGTGAATCGACGGCAATGCCGCCAGTCGAAACCATCGCGGCGAGCGAAAGCTTGCCCGATATCGCGCGCTCCACCGCCCCGGCAAGTGCGCGCTCGTCTCTCCTGAAACGGGGCGAGGACGGAAATAGAGCACCACCCTCGGTCGGGCATGTCCCCCGACAATTTGAAGCCCCCGATCCAAGCCAACGGCCAGGGAAACCGGTCGGGCTCGCGCCTAGCCAGGCGATAGCGCGGCAGCCGGAGCCGACCGAAGGCGATATCGCGTCCGTCGTCCTGCGGTACGAAGCTACCGCAACGCCACACCGGTCGCCGGGAGCGGCCCTCGTCCCCGCTGCCGCGCCGCGAGTTGATAACCGAGGGGGGCCGCTAGCTTTAGCGCCATCCAGTCGCGCCATCGCGCCACCTCGTCCTGCGGAGCGGCCTCGCGGACTTCTGCCGGCAAGGCCGCCCGCTACGGAACGGCCCGAACAGGCATCCGGGCCCCGGCAAGCCGTGCACGATCGGTCGGATGACCGCCCTGCCAGATCCCGACACCATAGCATGGAGCATTCCGAACCTGCCCGCCCACGCGCCACCAACCGTTCCTCGGCTGAGTCTCGACACGCCATTGACCAAGTCACATCTTCCCGCGCCGTTGCGCCAGAGGCGATGGCAGGGAGCGATGCCATGCCGCCTCACAGTTTCCCGGATACACGCGGCCAACGCCGAGCGAGCGCCCCGCGTCAAGCAACCCCGATGAAGGCGCCTGCATCGAACGAAATCCACATCGAGATCGGCCGCATCCAGATCGATTTGCCGCGCGCCCGGCCGCAACGGTCGCGGCCGGAACCGCCCTTACTCCAGGGCAAGCCCCGCCGAGGGCCGGAGGGATGAGTTCGGGCTTTCCCGTCGCCGCTGCCACCGTCGCGCTCGCCGACCGGCTGCACGTGCTCGTCGGCGACTCGGTGCCCGGCGCACGCGTGACCACGCTCAACCCCAGCGCCGAGGCGCTGCGCAGCGGCGATCCGATCGTGAACCTCTATCTGTTTCGCACCGTGCGGAACGGCTTTGCCTCGAACAATGACTTGCCGACGCGCAGCGCCGCCGGCAAGTCGCTGGCCTCACCGGTGGTCAAGCTCGATCTCGACTATATGATCACCTTCTTCGGCGACGATGCGAAGCTCGATCCGCAACGGCTGCTCGGGCTGGTGGTCGGCGGGCTCAATGCCGAGCCCTATATCGAGCCTGACGTACTGCGCTCGGCGATCGCTTCGACCCCCTGGCTGGGCGACACCCCGGAGACGCCCGGCGCGCAGATTCGCGTGACGCCGCTCAACATGCTGCCCGACGCGATGGCGCGACTCTGGTCCGAATTCGTCAACGTTCCCTATCAGCTGACTCAGCTCTACACGGTGACGCCCGTCACGCTTGAGGTGGCGCTGCCGGTGGAACCGGTGCTGCCGGTACGCCGCATCGGACTGCGCGCGATGCCCTCGCACGTCATGGCCATCACCTCGATCGTCAATGCCACCGACCCCAGCCTGCCGCTGCTGGCTGGCGGGCTGATGGGAATCCGCCTGGTCAATCCGGGCCAGCCCGATCTCGTCGTTCGCCTGAACGGAGTGGCTGTCAAAGACGCAAAGGCTGGGTTCGATGCCGACGGTTTTGCCGTAGTCCTAGTAAGCCTGACCGCAAGCCAGCCCGCACCGCTCGCCGCCGGCCCGCTCGCCGTGCAGGTGATCCGCACCCAGCCGAACGGGAAGGGAATCGTTGCTGAATCCCAGAGCGTGACGACCGCAATCATCCCGGCATTCGCCGCGCCGCCCATTGTCGAGAAAGATCAACTGACCATGGCCATGGCGCTCCCGGTCGCACCGGAAGCCGCAGCGGCGGTGCTGTTGTTCCCGTACGCTGCGTCCCAGTCGCCATCCCGGCGGATTCCTTGCCTGCCGCGCACTGCGCCTTCGACCAGCCTGGCTGCCTCGCTTGCTGGTATCGTTGCCGGCAAATATCTGGTCAGTGTCGAGATTGACGGCGTGGCAACTCTGCTCGACTTTTCGGGCGAGGCCTATACCGGTCCCGTCATAGACGTGCCGGCGGCGAGCTGAGACATGACCCAGGTCTCACCCCATGTCGAACGATTGCAGGGTGCGGTCGGCGCGGTATCGCGGATGCTCGAGTTCTATGCACTTCAGCGCGCGCATGTTGGGACTACGCCCATTCCGCGCGAACCCGCTCCGACCGGACTCGGACCACCGGTCGAGGGCTCGGCGCTTGATGCGATGGCGAACTGGTTCGGCCTGACCGAGTTCGAGCTGGCGACAGTGGTGCTCGCCGCAGGGGGCGAGATCTCGCCCGACATGGCCAATCTCTGCGCATTGGCGCAGGGTGATCCGGCAACGCCCTATCCGACGACGCTGCTCACGCTCGCCGTGTTCGCCGGATTGGAAGGCGCGTCGCAGGCGGTGTTCGCGCCCTCGGCGCCGTTGCGTCACTGGCAGCTGATCACCACCGAGGCCACCCGGCCCGGCGGACGTCTCCAGCTCCACCTGGGCGTGCCCGACGCGGTGCTCTCGTTCCTGATCGGCCAGCCGGTGCTTGATGGTGAGTTGACCGAACTGATCCGCCCGGTCGAGCCTACACGGCTGTTGCCTTCGGACGTGGCGCTTGCGCGCCAACTCGCAGCGACGCTTGCGAGCTCAGAGGATGATGCGGCGATCCATCTCGTCGCTTTGCCCACGAGGCGCGCGCTCGCGGTCGCGGCAGCGACTATGAGCGCGCTCGGCTTCACGCCTTTCCACCTGCCGCTCGGTCGACTGACCATCGATGCCGAGCGCCAGGGATTCGCGCGGCTTTGGCAACGCGACCGGCTTGCGCTCGGCGGTGCCTTACTCATCTCGTTTGAGGAACAGCTCACCGAGCTCCAGCTCACGGCGCTCGGCTGGCTGCTCGTGGAGGGTGCCGGGCCGGCAATCCTGATCGGCATGGGAGGGCAGGCGGTTGCCGAGCGCGTTTCGCACGCCGTCATCCGCGTGCCACTGCCCCGCAACGAGCCGGGCGAGGTGGCCGACCATGTCGCTGCCGGCCTGGGGCTTGCGGTGACCCCCGCGTTGCTGGAGGTGATGAACCGCTTCCGGTTGCCGATCTCGACGCTCGACAGTTGCGCTGCGGTCGCGCGTGCCACGGCCGGGGAGACGCAACCAGATCCGCCTATCGATGCGATCCTGCCGCACATGTTGCCGCTGCTGCGCGATCAAATGCGCGAAGCGATGAACGGGCTCGCCGATCCAATCGAGGTCCGCATGTCGCTCGACGACCTGGTATTGCCTGGTGCGGCGAGAACGGTGCTTGACCAGATCATCGCGCGCCAGCGCAACCGCTCCCTCGTGCTCGACAAATGGGGCTTTCGCCACTCGGGCGGCGGCCCGCAGGGGATGAGCGTGCTGTTCGCCGGGCCGAGCGGCACCGGCAAGACGATGGCAGCCGAGGCGCTTGCGCACGCACTCGAGCTCGACCTGTTTCGCGTCGACCTGTCGCGGATCGTCGACAAATATATCGGCGAGACCGAGAAGCGCCTCGCTGCCCTGTTCGACGCGGCGGATTCGACCGATGCGATCCTGTTGTTCGATGAGGCGGACGTGCTGTTCGGCCGGCGCACCGAAGTCCGCGACAGCCATGATCATTATGCCAATCTGGAGGTCGGCTATCTGCTCCAGAGGATCGAGATATTCCGTGGTATCGCAGTCCTCACCACCAACCTGCCCAACGCGATCGATGATGCCTTCTCGCGTCGCTTCGCCTTCAGCCTGCATTTCGAATTCCCGACCGCCGCCGAGCGGTGCGAGATCTGGCGCCGCGCCTTTCCGGCAACGGCGCCGACCGCGGAGCTGGACTGGGACCGGCTTGCCAGGCTTTCCCTTTCGGGCGGGCAGATCCGCGTCGTCGTGGTCAACGCGGCGATGCTCGCCGCCGATGAGGGCAGTGCAATCGGCATGCCCCATGTCGCGCGCGCACTGGTCAGCGAATACAGCAAGCAGCGCCGCCGCGTACCCCCTGCCGAACTTGAGGGATGGCCGACATGAAATCTAAAGCGCCCCGCAACGCTGCCCCGCCCGCTGATCCGATCCGAACTGCGATGCGCGACAGCCCCGCCATTCGCACGGCGCTCGTCCGATTGCGCCCCGCGGATCGTGCGCACGCAAACCGGGCGATCGTGGATATGATCGCCGCGCAGCTCCGGCACAAAGGATGGCCGGAATGAGCAACAGTCCCTATCCAAACAGCCCCAACGTCCTCAAGGCCGCGCTGATCAGCATGGGGGGAACCATCCCCGTGCCGCGACTGATCATGCTGCAATATAATCCCGCCGAGCTCACCCGGCAGCTCGAGCCCGATTTCGAGAAGATCGGTGATACTCCCACCGGCACCAACCTGCTTGCCGGCCCGGCGACCGAAACGATCCAGATGACTGCGCGGATCAGCGCCGTCGACCAGCTCCAGGCCAATGACGCGACTGCGATCAGGTTTGGCATTCATCCTCAGCTGGCGACGCTCGAGCTGATGCTGTTTCCGAGCAGCAGCTCGATCATCCAGGGGCTGGCCGAGATGGCACTCGGCGTGCTTGAGATCGTCCCGCCGGAGACTCCCCTGACCATATTCGTCTGGGGTCCGCAACGCGTGCTGCCGGTGCAGATCACCAGCTATAGCGTCAACGAAACGATGCACGATACTCGGCTCAATCCCATCGACGCCGAGGTGACGATGAATATGAAAGTCCTCACCTATCAGGATTTTGAGCCGACCCAGGCTGGCTTCTACCTCTACCTCGCCAGCTTGGCGGAACGTGAGCTGATGTCGGCGCTCGGCACGGTGCAGAGCGGGGCGAGCGTTATTTCGGGAGCGCTGGGGCGATGAGGAGGTTGAGCCGCTACCCGCTGTCGATCGAGAACGCCGCTCCGGGCAAGCTGGTCCGCACGCGCACCCGCGCGGCCACCGGCGACATGGCCGCGTCCGGCAGCACCAGCACAGACTCCGTTACCTATCTCGGCCGCACACTGCTGCCGCTCCCCAGCACGATCAAACAGCAATCGACCTATACCATCCAAGCCGGGGACCGGCTCGACAACGTCTCGGCCAAGCTGCTCGGCGATCCGTTGCTCTACTGGATGCTGCTTGAGGCCAATGGTACCAGCGACCCGGCATCGCTCTGCACAAATCCCGGCCGCAAGATTATTGTCCCCGCGATTGTAGGGCAGGGGAACGACCCGTTCGATGAGCCGGCCGCGGCACGGCGCAGCACGGCCGCCGCACCGGCCGCCCATGCTGATGATGCTGAGGAAAGTCCATGAGTTTTCCGGCCGGCATCCAACTCGCGGTGTTCGCGGGCGATCAGGAGGTACCGACGCCGATCGGTCCGCTGCTCGCCGATCTCCTAACCGAGGCCGAAGTGGTCGAGGTCGCCGACGGTCAATGCTTGTTTCGCCTGACCTTTGGTGCGCAACGTGATTCGGACGGGACCGGAACCGAGGTCGAGGTGCTTGCGGACGGGCGCCTTTCGCCCGGCAAGCGGGTGCTGCTCATTGCGATGGAAGCAGCGCTGCCGACTGTGCTGATCGACGGGCTAGTGACCGACATCTGGCTCGACCCCGGGAAGAATCCCGGGGCAAGCCGGATCGTCGTCAGCGGTGCTGATTTGAGTGTCGCGATGGACTTGAAGGAGCAGATCAAGGGCTATCCCGACATGGATGACGAGATGATCATCCTCGAGATCATCGCCCAGTATAAGCGTTTCGCAATCGTTCCGGAAACCATCCCGCCGATCGAATCGGATTTTCCGACCGTACTCCAGCGCACACCGATCCAGCACGGCACCGATCTCGAATATGTGTACGATCTGGCCAATCGCTACGGTTATGTCTTCACGATGCGCGCGGGCCCGGTGCCGCTCACCAATACCGCTTATTGGGGACCGCCGAAGCGCATCGGCGTGCCCGCACCCGCGCTGACGGTGAATGGCGGGACCTTCGCGAATGTCGATCAGCTCACCTTCAGCCAGAACGGGCGTGCCGCGTTCCAGGTGATCGGGCTGATCCCCGGACCGTTGGAGGAGACGCCGGTGCTGCCGATCGCCGCACTGGAGCCTACTTTACTCCCGCCGCTCGCGCTCAAGAGTCCATTTCCAATGAGTTCGCTGCTCGGCCAGAAGCTGCCGACGGGATCGGACGGTTTCGATGAGATCCGCGCAATGGGCTTCGCGCAGGGGCGGGTCAACGCCTCCTCGACCCGGGTTGCGCAAGCGGAGGGCGTGCTCGACGTCAAGCGCTACGGATCGATCCTGCGAAGCGGCGGCCTGGTCGGGGTGCGCGGCGCGGGGAGGAGCTTCGACGGCATGTGGAGCGTGGAGAAAGTGACCCACAAGCTCCGTCGCAACGAGTATAAACAGCAGTTCGTATTGGGGCGCGACGGCACTGGCCCGATCGCGCCCGTGGTGCTGCCATGAGCAACGGCGGCGAGGAGAGACGATGAAGCAGTTCTGGGGCAAATATCGCGGCACTGTGATCGATAATGAAGACCCGTTGATGCTCGGCCGGCTCCAGGTGGCGGCGCCGCAGGTATTCGGTGAGGTGTTGACGGCCTGGGCAATGCCCTGCGTGCCCTATGCCGGTCTTCAGGTCGGTTTCTACATGATGCCACCGGTCGGTGCCGCGATATGGGTCGAGTTCGAAGGCGGCGATCTCGACTATCCGATCTGGGTCGGTGGCTTCTGGCGTGAGGGCGAGCGCCCGATCGAGGCGGAGCTGCCGACGATGCGGATGATCCAGACAGCCTCCGGCAAGCTCGTGTTCAACGATCTTCCCGGCGAGGGTGGGTTCACGCTGAGCGTGATTGATCCGGCGGTTGCAGTGCCGATTACGATCAGCGCCTCAAGCACTGGTGTATCAATTACGCTCGCCGATGTGCGCCTGGCCATGACCGAAACCGGCGTAACCATCACCGCTGAACCCGCGACGCTGGCGCTTGAGGTTGCCGGCGTCACGCTCGCCCATGGATCGGCCATGATCAATGCCGTCGAGCCCGAGGTTTCGATTAATGAAGGATCACTGACAGTGTTGTAATTCTCGACTGCTGCCGGCGCCAGGAAGGTCCGGCAAGATGCTTTTAATATCCCTCTTGAGAAGAGGTGTGCGGACGCCAATCGATGACTGGTTATCTAAGCTTTCCGTATCAGATCGACGCTTCGGGGCAGACCGCGACCAGCGATCTCGCGACCTATGTTCAGAATCTGATTCTGCTCGTGCTCGAGACTGACCCAGGCGAGCGTGTGAATCGTCCCAATTTTGGCGCCGGACTCAAGTCGCTGGTCTTCGCGGGCGTGAACGCGGGGCTGGCCAGTGCCGCGGAGACGCTGGTGCGCAGCAAGCTGCTTCAGTTCCTGGGCGACGCAATCACAATCCATACCCTCACCGTCACGCTCAAGGACGAGGAGGTCGAAGTCGATCTCACCTATTTCATCGTCCACACCGGACAGCTCGCGGAAGCGTCGGTCACTCTGCCGCTGGTGGGTGGTGCCTCCAGTGCATCGGGCGGCTCGGGACGGGCGGTGGCGCGGATCGCGGAGGCATGAGCACCATCCCATTCAACGTCCTTCGCTCGCGGCATTCGGGCACCACGCTCCACCTCGTGGTGGAGTGTCCCGAGCATCTCGTGACCAGCGCGGCGAAGGCGGCAGTGGAGGTCACCATCGTCGATTTTCTCGGCAGGCGTGCGCAGGTGAACCATGTGACGCCGCTCACCGGCGACGGCACCGCAGCGCTGACGATCGGCGCGGACTTGTTTCCCGTCGATCCCGAAGCCGATCCCCCGTCCTATCTGTTGACCATTGGCCATTATGCGACGTGGTTTGCGCTCGCGTCGCCGCAGTCGCTCGCGCCCAGCGTTGCGGGGAGCAATCCGCCTCCGGGTACCGGTGCGATCGACTATCTCGCGCGCGACTATGTTGCCCTGACCGCGATGATGCGCTCGCGCGTGTCGCAAATCGTCGAGGACGATTCGGCATGGGCGCTCGATCATCCCGCCGATCCGATGACCACGATCCTTGAAGTGCTCGCCTATGCCGGCGACCACCTCTCGTTCCGGCAGGATGCAGCGGGCACCGAATCCTATCTCACCACAGCGCGCCATCGCCTATCGCTGCGCCGTCATGGGCGGCTGCGCGATTATGCCGTCAACGACGGTTGCAACGCGCGCACCGCGCTGGTCTTCGCGGTCAATGGTAACGGCGTGCTGCCGGCCGGACTGCAGGTGGTGACGCTGCAGCCGGGTGAGCCCGACGTGATTCTGCCATCCGATCCTGCGCTCGTGGCGAGCACGACGGTGTTCGAGACGATGCACGCCCAGTCCATGGCGCAGCAGCTCAACGATCTTGGTCCGGCGCTAGTGCAAAGCGCCGCCTACACCATCCCCGCAGGGTCGATCACGCTCACGCTCGCGGGCGGCAATCCCGGCTTGCTTCCCGGCCAGTTGATCGCGCTCCGCCAGTTGAATGCGCCGGCGGGCACGACCTCGGTCTTCGGCGCTCAGGTGCTGCGGCTGCTCAAGATCACTGAGGTCACGACGCCAAATGGCGTGCTCACCACAGTGCTTAGCTGGCACCCCGAAGATGCGCTGAAAAGCGCGCTCATCGTCCCGCCCGTCAATGCTGAGGGTGCGGTATCGCTGTATGGCAATGTCGTGCTTGCCGATCACGGCGAGACCGTTTCTGCGCCGCTCCAGCCGTCCACCGTCCCCGCCGCGATTGCGTACACGCCGATGGTGCAGGTCGAGGACGTCGTATCGGCCGCGCCTCTACCGCGCGTCGCCGCGGCCTTCGACGGCAGCCAGGACCTCGTCGCCGCGAGCCTGATGGTCGAATCGGCCAAGGCAAGCCTCACCTCTGACCCGCGCCAGGCGGCGCCCTGTATTTCGTTGAGCGGCTTGCGCCCGGGAATGGCGGGCGTCACCGAGGATTGGAACGCCCAGCAGGACCTGCTCTCCGCTTCCGCGACGGAGCGCTCGTTTGCCGCCGCGATCGAGGATGGGTCAGGCAGCGGGCCGCGCCAGCTTAACCTGCGCTTCGGCGACGGCGCTCTCGGCTATGCTCCCGCGCCCGACACAGTCTTTACGGCGACCGCACGCAGCAGCGGCGGCCAGAGCGGACGCGTGCGCGCCAATTCGCTGCTGCAGATCATCGGCCCTGCGCCGCTCGTTACCTGGGTAACCAATCCGCTTCCCGCCTCGCCGTTCGCCGCGGAGGATTCGGAGGCGATCCGGCTGTTCGCCAATACCGGTTTCCGCGCCAATCTTCGCGGTATCGAGCCGGACGACTGGATGCGTCTCGGCAGCGCGGACCCACTGGTCACCCAGGTCCATGCAAGCCTCGGCCCTGGCGATCAGACGCCCTGCACGGTCGGGCTGATCACCCAAGCGACGATCCCCGACGGCATCACCTTCCCGGTTGCGAGCGCCCGGCTGATGGATCACGCGGTCCTCGGCGCGCCGCCGACGATCGTCGCGGGCAGCGATGTCGAGCTGGCCATCGCTCTCATCGCCTATTGCGCCCCCGGCACCAACATTGCGGCGGCGCGTGAGCGGCTGGAACGGCGCATCGGCGCCGGCACGCTTCCTGACGGCTCGCCCGCCTTTTTCAATCCGGCCAACTGGCCGCTCGGCCGCCAGGTGCGGCTCGACGAGCTGACGCGCGTGCTTCGTGCCGATCAGGCGGTGTCGTTCGTGGTCTCCGACCCGCAAAACGATCCACGCATCAAGTTCGAGACGGTCGATGGCGACGATGATAGCGCGGCCAATATCGCGCGCGGCTATATCGCGATCGAGGCGCATCAACGCGCGCGCGCTGGCAACGACAATTTTCGTCCAGCGCTGGGTCGTATCCGTCTCTTTGTGGTGGCCGGGTCATGACCGACGAGGCCAAGGCCCCGATCTCCGCGAAGCTTGGCGACTATGCGACCTTCAAGGCCGACATGCTTGCACTGATCCCGCGCGTGGTGGTCGACACCGGTGGCGGTGCGGTCACCCGCCCGCTCGCGCGGCTCAACCTGGGTGTGCCGACCGATCCGACACTCGCGATGGTCGACGCCTTTGCAGCGCTTGCCGACATCGTCTCCTTCTATCAGGACCGCGTGCTCAGCGAAGGTTATCTCGGTACCGCGATCGACTATTCCAGCCTCGTGCTGCTCGGACGCAGCATCGGTGAGACTGCCGGTGCTTATATTGGCGCGACCGCCGAGATCGCATTGTTCGCCCAGCCCGGCGCACCGGTGACTGTGCCCGAGGGCGCCGCGATCCAGGCCAATCCACCCAAGCCAAGCGGCAGCACGTCGGGCGCGAACAGCGCCAAGGCCGCCGCCGCGAGCGATGCCGCCTCGACCGCCATATCTCCGATCTTCGAGACCGCTGCCCAAGTCGTCGTCAATCCTGCGCTCAACCAGCTCACGCCGCTCCAGACCAGGCCCGTCTATCTCGATCCCGATACCGACAGTCTGCTGATTTCGGGAACCGGGCTCGGGCTTGCGGTGGGCGACTTCATGCTGTTCGTGCGTCGCGGCAATCCGACTCAATGGTTGCGCCTGACAGTATTCGCGGTGAGCGAGAATCACGTGCTGTCGACCACCACGATCAGCATCGGCTCGAGCCTGCAGGCACAGTGGACCGCCAGCGGCGCCACCGAGGCATTGCCGCACGACGCCGGGGAGGGGCTCGAGCTCTATGCGCTGGACCTCACCTGCCGCTTGTTCGGCTATAACGCGCCGTCCTGGTCGTCGCAGTCGGCGGCGGTGCAACGTGCCAATACGCCCACCGGCATGTCGCCCGCCGAATTCACCGAATGGCCGGGATTTGGCATCGATCTGGACGACCTCGACCTCCAGGCGGTCTATACCAAGGTGCTGCCCGGCAGTCAGTTCCTGCTCGAGACGCCTGAGAATAACACGCTCGGCGTGATTGCCTCGGTCTCGCGCCAGAACATCTCCGAATTCGGCCTTACGGGGCAGGTCACGCAAGTCACGCTCGAACTCGATCCGGCCGTGCTGCCTTCGGGCGTCGCACTGATCCCCGCGCGCAACGGCGTCACCGCCAGCCTGCTTGGAGACGGGCGTGTCCTGCTCGCCGGCGGAATCGGCGAAGATGGCGTGCTCGACAGCGTCGAGGTCTATGATCCCGTCACCGGGTTGGTGAGCCAGGTCGCGACACTGCCGTCCAAGCGAGGGCTCCACACCGCGACGACGATCAATGGCGTCGTCTATCTGGTCGGTGGCGTGACAGGCGACTGGGAATTCGCCACCGACATCCTCCAGCTCGATCCCAAGACGCTGACCTTCTCCGCGATTCAGGACATCCCGCCCGCGGTCCCACGCATCGGCCATGCGGCCACGGCGCTGCCTGACGGTACGCTGATGCTGAGCGGCGGGCTCACCGGTGACTCGAGCAAGATCTATCCCACGCTCAAGGCGCTGCTTGAAGATTCGATTGCCACAAACTCGGTCGTGGTGTTCGCGCCGGGGCCGGTAGGCTGGGCGTGGGAAGCGCAAATGCAACACGCACGCGCCGGGCACAGCGCCACCCTATGCCCGGTGGTGAAGACCACCGCCGACGGCGGTTCGGCAAGCGTGCCGCCCGTCGGGCAGATTGTCGTGTTCCTGGGCGGGCACGATGGCGGAGCGATGCCTCCGGGTTTCACCGGCGCTAGCACGACCGCGAGAATCTGGGACGATGCCGAGGTCACCGATCCCACCGACTGGAAACCAGTTCCAGGCCTTTATCCGATCAAGGCGGCCACCGGTGGCGCCACGGGCAGCCCGCGGTACGACCATGTCGCTACCCCCCTCCCGGGTAACGACGGCTTCCTCATCACCGGCGGTCAGTCGGCGACGGGGCCGGTTCTGGACAATTGGCTGGTCGGCGCCTTTGCTCATTATGCCGGTGCGGGGGCGAGCGACTTCGCGGGCGTACCGGTGTTTGTCTCTGCACCGCCACTTATCGCTGCACGGTCGAACCACGCCGCCGCGCAGCTTCAGGGCGGTAAGGTCGTGGTTGCCGGCGGCGTTTCGGGCAGCACCGTGCTTGCCTCGGTCGAGATCTTCTCGGTGAGCGCCGGGATCAGCATCCCGTTCGACGGTGTCCGGGTGCTCGGCCCGAGCCTGGCAGGAGCGGCGCTGCCGCAGAGGCAGGCCTATGCCGCCTTCCTCGCGCTTCCGGGGGATGAGTTGCTGGTTGCAGGCGGGCTCGACACGATCCCCGACGGATTTCTCAACGCCGTGGTCGCCTATGACGCCGATGTCGGCACGTTCATCACCTTTCCGGGGCCGATCCTTACCACCGCCTATACGCTTGCTCCTGTCGGTTCGATCGCTCTTCCCGACGGGACGATCCTGATCCTCGGCTCGACCATGCCCGACCCTTTTCCTTTTTCGGCCAAGAGCATGACCGGATTTGCCTGGACTTTCGATCCCACCACCAATCTTTCGACCATCACCGGCGCCCCAGGGGCAGCACGCATTGGCGCGACGCTGTCGCTCCTTGCCAACGGCACCATCCTTGTTGCGGGCGGCATGGGTTTGACGGATGACGGCTATGCCGTGCTCGACACAGCCGAGATCTACGACCCCAAGAGCCGCTCCTTCCGCCCGATCCACAACAAGCTGACCGTACCGCGCTGCGGCCATACCGCCACCGTGCTCGCAGATGGAACGGTGCTGCTCGCGGGAGGCTATTCCTATCCCGCGGTCACCTATGAACCGTACGGCGTACTCGCCACCTGGGTGCCGGCACTCGACAATGCCGAGACCTTCAGCGTCGCGCAGCAAGCCTTCACGGCCGTCGCGACCACCTTGCCCTTTGGCTTCGCTTTCCACAGCGCGACCCGGCTTGCGAGCGGCGACGTGTTGATCGCGGGTGGCGTCACTGATTTCTATACTGAGCGCGACTTCACCTCGGTGACGGCCTTTCCCTCGACGCAAGCGGCGGTGTTCAACGTCGCTGCGCAGGCCTTTGCAGTGATCGCCCCGCTTGGCACCGCGCGTGCGATGCACAGCGCGACGCTGCTCGGCTCGGGTGCAGTACTCATTGTCGGCGGCGTGGTGACGTCGGACATGCAGGCGACCGCGACCACTGAGCTGTTCGATCCCGGCAGCTACACTTTCGCGCCCTCCACGTCGATCGCCGAGCCGCGGCATTCGCAGGGCGCAATTCTGCTCCCTGCGGGATTGCTGCTGATCGGCGGGGCGAGCGCGCCGAGCTATGAGCTGATCCCGGCGGACGGCACCGGCGGCGAGACTGTCTATCCGTTGCCCTTCCCGCTGCCGTCGCCGGGTTATCCCTTGTTCGTCTCGTTGAGCGAGACGGTGACGCCGATCCCGGTTGCGGGACGTGGCGTTTATGCTTTTGGCGGCCAGGTCGATCCGAACGGCATGAGCAGCTGTTCGGCGATTCTCTACGTCGATGCACCGCCCACCCCCGATTCGAGCGCGCGTCGCCAGGCGATGGTCTATACCCAGAGCCGCCAGCTCTACCTCGCCCCGCCGATCGACAATCGGCCGCTGACAGGTGCAGCGATTGTGCTGACCGGGCTGATCGACGAGATCGCGGTCGGTCACACGCTGCTGACGGCCGGCAACCCGCCGCTCGCTGCGACGGTGGGCGACGTCACCGGCATCGGTGGTACGCCGAAGCTTGACCCCGGTACGATCATCATGGTGCTGGCGCCGGTGCCATCGGCCACGGGCAATTGGTGGCGAGCGGACGTGCCCGATACGGGGGAGCTCTCGATCGAAGTCGATCTTGGCGGGGATCCGCCATCGGGGCTCCGCTACCTTTCGGGCAATGGCAGCACGATCGGCAACGTCACTTCGCAGCAACTGCAACTGTTCACCCGGCCGGTGCAGAGCGAAGCCGTCTTGGTGAAAGCGGTTCAGCAATACGCCGCAACCAACACCACCGTGCTGACGCTCGATCAGCCGCTGCGCTACCTCTATGACCGTACCACCACATCCGTGTACGGCAACGTCACCGAAGTGACGCAAGGTAGCACGGTCAACGAACTGCTCGGCAGCGGCGACGGGCAGAAACCCTTCCTTCGGTTCATCCTCAAACAAGCACCGCTGACCTGGCTCGAACAGGCCGATGGCTCGATCGCACCGCAACTCACGGTGACGGTCAACGGCGCGGCCTGGCAATATGTCGAGGCGCTTGGCGACTGCACGCCCGACGCGCGTGTCTATCAGCTGATCCAGGACGCACAGGGACGCGCTCAGATTCAGTTCGGCGACGGCATCCATGGCCTCCGTCCGCCGACCGGGCAGAACAACATCACCGCCACCTACCGCGTCGGCGCGGGGACCGGTGGCAATGTTCCGGCCGGCAGCCTGACGCGCCCGCCGAACAGTGTCCCGGGGATCAAGGGGGTGCTCAATCCCGTCGCCGCGACCGGCGGGATCGGTGCCCCCCCGCGTAGCAGCCTGCGCGGCCAGATCCCGATCGGCGTCGCCGATCTCGGCCGAATCGTGACGCAGGACGATATGCTTACCTTCATCGTCAATCGTCCGGAGGTCAGCACCGCGACACTCTCGACGGTGCGGGCCGTCGGGCAGACGGCAGGGCAGATCAGCCTGGTCACACTCGCCGGGCTCGACAATGCGGTCCCCGACATGGCGTCGCCGACCTTTGTTTCCCTTCAGGCAGCCTTCAATCGCGCGCTTGCGAGCAGCGCGGCGCTGCAGCACCTGCTGCTCCCCTATGAGCCGCTGCCGTTCAAGGTGGCCGGCACGTTCACTGTCGTCGGCACGCCCGACCTCCAGCAGGTCGAAAGCGCTATCGCGACGGTGCTGCAATCGACCTATGACATCGCCATGATGAACTTCGGCCAGTCGGTGCGCGCCACCGACATCTGTGCCGTGATCCTCAAGAATGTCGCCGAGATCAAAACCGTCACCGTGACCAATCTCTGGGCGCCGACCGAAACCAAGCCCACGCCGCCGCCATCGCCGCCCTCATCTTCGCCGGCGTTGATGATCATCGAGCCAATCACTCCGGCGCCGACCGCGCAGGTGCTCCATCCAAAGAAGGCCCGACGCGATCCGCCCACGGGCGCGCAAATCCTTTTCCTCAGTACCGATGCGGATGCCGTTGCGTTCACGCTCGATTCCCCGCCTCCGCCTCCGCCGCCGCCCGCGCCACCAGCGCCCGCGTCCGTTTCAGGGGAGCCCGCGTCATGATCATATCGACCAACGGTCCGACCGAGAACGCGCTCTACGCGCTGCTTCCCACGGTCTTCCGTCAACAGGACATCGTGCAGGGCTATCCGCTGCTCGCACTCATGAAGGTGTTCGACCATATTCGCGTCGAGCTTGCGACTGGGATTTCCGAGCTTGAGCAGGATTGGTTCATCCAGACCTGCCCGCTCGACTATGTCCCGCTGATCGGTGACCTGCTCGGGCTCGAGATCGCCAAGCCGGTCCGCCCGGAGCATCGCGCGCTGGTCGCCGATGCGCTCGCCTTTCGCCGTCGCAAGGGGATCGCCGCGGCGCTGCCCAAGCTCACGCGTGACAGCGCCGGCTGGTTCTCATTGTATTCGCCTGGCGCGAGCACCCCCTGGCCCGCATGGCCGCTCGGCGATGCGGCCTTTGAGCCTGCCGCTGCAACCGTGGGGTTGCTGCGCATCTGGCGACTGCCGGTATTCGCAGTGATCGGCGCGACGCCCGCGCGCGTGCCCACGACAAACTATTATCACTTCAATCCGCTGGGCATGGACCAACCCTTGTTCAACCTGCCGAGTACCCCGCTCAACTGGGTCGCGGCGCCGGCGGTGACGGCGCTTCCGACGCCGCTCACCACAGCGATGCTCACCGCCGATCTCGCGCGCTACGATGTGATGTGGCCTGGTCCGGGCGGAGGTTCGCCTAGCTCGCTGCTCTACGGTCCTGCGCGGGGGCTCGTAATCCGTACCAGCAGCGGCACGGGGGACTGGACAGCGCTGCAACCCGGGTCGCTGCGCGCGATGTCGCTTGCCGGTAACCCGCCGGTGGCGCCCGACTATCCCGCGCTGGAGGGCGGGTCGATCGACCTCATCTCCACAACAGCGATCACCACCGAGCTCACGATTACGTTCGGCGATGCGACCGCCAAGCTCTCGGTCGAGGTCCCGGCGGTGCGGACCATGCCCGATCTGGTCGCGCTTCTGCAGCGCGCGATCGCGGCCGCGACGATCGTTCCTGGCGAACGGGTCTCCAAGGCAGCAGTCATGGCGCTCAAAGTCGGCGCAGTCGGCAGAGTGCTCGTGATAGTCCCCCGCATGCTTCCTTCGGAGCCGTTATCGATCGAGCCGACCAAACGGCACGGCACCAACCCACTGCAACTCGCGGGATCGGCACGGGTAGGGATCGCTGCCGCGACCCTGCCGCTCACGCAGCCGCTGATCGCTCTCCTCACCGGCGCGCCGCAGAATGAGGTGATGATCTTCACGGCGCCCGCCGGGCAGATACTCCAGGTCCCGCTGCCGTTCACTCTCAAGACGCAGACCGTGGCGGGGGTGGTCCAGGCATTTGCGGCGGCGCTCCCGACCTGCTTCGTCTGCGATGCGGGCGATCAGGTGGTGATCGTGCCACCTTATGCCGCGCCGCAGCCGCCCGTGCCGCCAACGCCACCTGCAATGGCGCTGGGGCTGGTGCCCGTCGTTGCGATCGATCCGGTGCTCGGACAGTTCAGCTGGCCGAGTGCCTGGGAGACCCCAGGTGCGATCAGCGTCGATTATGGCCTGGCGATGCCGGGAACGATCGGGGGCGTCGGGGTGCGACCACCGCCGCCTGTGTCAGCGACTGCGGTTACGCTCACGGATGGCGGCAATCCCGCTTGGCTCGAGCAGCAACTCGGCTCCTGGGCGCAGTCAAAGGCCGACTCGACGGTGCTCACGCTCCAGACGAGTGCAACGCGTACCATAGCAAGCCAGCAGCTTTCTCCCACCGCTGGCCAGGCGCTCTGGATCGTGGGTGCGGCGGGAAGCCAGCCCTATGTCGTGACCAGCAGCCCGGGTGAACTCTCGCTGCTTGGGCCGACATCGCCCGCCAAGTCAGGCGCGATCGCCATGAGCGGCGTGACGCTCGGTGCGACGATCGGCCTGCTGGGCGGAGACATCGATCTCACCTTGCTCGACACCACGCTCTATCCCGGATCGGCGCCGCTTGCGATTGCAGCGGTTCCGCCCCAGTCCTCGCAATCGACGACGCTGGCGGGAACCGCAACACTCAGGATGGAGCGTTGCCTGCTCGGTCCGATCGACCTCAACCTGCTCAGCGGCCGCATCGAGATCGAGAGCAGCGTGCTGAGCACGCTGCCGGTGCCTGAATCTACCATCAACGTGCTCACCCTCCCAACTGAAGTGACGGCCCATTTCACCCGGCTGACCGTCATCGGCGGCGCGGAAGTGGCGGGGGAGTTCTATGCTGCGGACTCGCTCTTCGACGGCGTCCTCAGCTGCTCGGGCGAAGCCCATTTCACTGACTGCTATGTGACCGACCTGCAATATCCCCCGGCCAAGAACACCGACGCCGCGCCCGGGGTCGCTGCCGCAGTGAGTCGTTGTGGCGATTGCGGCAAGCCGCGCACGATGCGGCTGCTCAATTGCCTGTTGCGTCAGGTTACGTTGACGCCCGGCGATAACCTCTGCGGCTGTGAGACACCGTCCGACACTTCGGTGCGCGACTGCACTGCCTGCAGCGACGCGTCTTGCGCCGAAACCTGCCCGCTCCGAGCCGATGGTCAGTCATGGGAGCCTGTGTATCAGCCGCCGCGCTTCATCGAGCCCAATGCCTATCCGCTCCCCGATTTCGCACGGTTGTCGGACGACAATCCCCCGGCGATCCTCGCCGGCGCAAGCAATCGCGATGTGCTGGGCGCCTATAATCTCGCGGTTCCCACTGCGCGGCTCGCGCAGTTCGAGGCAGCGCTCAAATCAGGGCTGCTGCTCGGCACGCGGCTCGATCAGCGCTTCGAAAGTTGAGGCGGTGTTTCCGGCTCAATAGTCCTCCAGATCGTCCTTATCGATTGTCGTGTCGCTATAGCCTCTCGCCGCGAGCAGCTTCTGCAGCTTCTTGCTGAGCTCGTCGGGATCGAATTTGTAGCCGCCCGTGGTGACAATATACTGCCCGTCGCTAGTGCGCGCGACGCCCCTGCCGCGGTGTGGCGACATGCTCCCTGCCGCAAGACTCCCCGGCGTCAACGTTCCGTCCTCCTCGACATTGAGGTGCGTCCGGTCGCTGACCTGGATGTTGACCCCCGCGTGCGGGCCATAATCGGGGATGTTCCCGTGTAATGCGTTGGTGTATTTCAGGAATTCCTGCGTCGTCCCTGATGTCAAGTCGAGCGCCTTGCCGGATTCGACCTCCTTCTTCAGCCGCTTGCGAGCTCGCTCCATGCCGTCGAGCTGATCGTTGACGGTTTCCTCATATTTCTCGCGCGTCCTTTTGGTTTTGATCTTCTTGCGGTTGATATCACGCCGCTTCTTGGTCGCCTCGACCATTCGGTCGGTCCAGCGGTAGAGGTCGGTTGCATCCTCCTTGCCTGAGAGGAACAAATCGGTGCTGGTCTCGATCGCCTTGTAAGGAAAGCGGTGCGGGAGGGCGAGATTCTCATCCGCGGGCTTGAGGCCGGACTGGTCGTCCCCGGTCTGGATCTCGCGGGTTACCGTGCCGAGCCAATAGGAGGATTTGGGAAAGTTGGGCCGGATCTTCGAGCCCTTGCTGCTGCTTTTCGGAAACTGCGCCTTGACCTCGTCGAGGAATTCATCGGTCGTGTGGCGTTGGGTTTTTTTGTCCCCCGCTTGCTCACTGATCCAGCCCTTCCAGCCGCGCGCGAGTTCGTCGCCGATTTCATCGTCGACATCGGAGATCAATTGCCTCGTGGCCGCGCCGCCTTTGGTCTTGTATTCACCTTTCATATCGCCCGCGGTGATTTTGATCACCCGCTGGACACAGGCAGCGATCGGCTGCAACTGTGCCGGGGCGGCGATCGGCTCCGCCGCCGCCAAGCCGGGCGCATCCGGCGCGAGGAAGCCCCTGCCTCGCGCTGCACTCGCCTCTCCCAGCGCCTCCGCCTCGCGCTCCAGCGCAGGATCGTCGTTCACCTCCGTACCGCCCACGTCGGTGGTCGGTCGGACGCGCCCTTCGGCCTGTTGCACGACGTGCCACGCCTCATGCGCGAGGTGGCGTTCCTGGCCGGGCGCCAGATGGATATCGGTACCGCGCGCATAGGCGTGCGCGTTGAGCCTCGCCGGTTCCGGCGAGGCGTAATGGACGCGGACACTGTCCATTGACAGGCCCGACTGCGCCTCGATCCCTGCCTTGAGTCCGTCAGGCAGCCCGGTCGAGCGCGGCGCATGATAGGCTGGCGTCGATTCCGCGGGGGCCGCGCGGAGCTGAGTGATCGTGCCGCGGTCCGAGTCGTCGGCGATCGGCACGCGGCTGATGTCATGAATCTGAGCATGACGCGCCGGCGCTACTGGAATGGGCCACACCGTCGTGGCACGGGAAGAAAGCGACGGCCCTGGTGTCGGCTTCGCGTGCTTATGGACGGACGTACGCATGGCACCCTCGCCGCCTAGCCAAACAGATCGAACGCCGGTCCAGGTTCGACCGTCGATCGGCATCTACATTCCCTTGTGGGGGCTGTTGGTATCGTAAAGCAAGAAACGAATTCGCGCGAGCGCTGAAATCTCTTGGAGGTCGAGCGAGTTTTCCGCTGCTCGACATGGGTTATCAATCGATCTTACTTGAAGAGCTGCGGCTCGTATTGCAGGAGCACTGTGGATTGCTCGGTCGTGCTATCATAGTATGTTAGCTCGCTAACAATGCCGACGGCACCTGTGGTGGTTGTCACCGTTTCGCCAGGCGTGACGAACCCTTTGACGACATGCGTGGGTAGCGGCGTTGAATTGCCCAGATAATAAGGGGAGGGCGGAGGGCTCTGGTAGCCTGGGACACCGGCCTTTGTACTATCAAGCCACGGTTCATAGCTCTGAGTCGAGGTGGAAGGCGTGTAGACGTCTGCAAGGTAGGGAAAGGTCGTAGCTTGCTTCTCGGCTTCCCAGACTCTGCTAGGATGGCTGCCGGGTCTGACTCGTTTCCCCGTCCATTTGGTCCAGTCACCCGTGCGCGTCTCATAGCCCCATCTCTGGCGCTTCGTCTCCTTCGTGTCATACCGGGTCTTGCCCGTGTTGTCATAGGCAGCCCATTCGAGGCCCGAGCCTTTTTCCACACCGAACACCAACTCGTCCGGGCGCACGCGAGGCTTGTCTACTACGGGATTGCCGGAACTGTCTGTCTGACCCGGTACAATCGGTTTACTGTTGAAAGTCGTTGAAATCGTTGGAGACGTACTGGAATAAACTGGCATCTGCAGAAAATAACTGTCGTCCTTCATCATCTGCGCCTCGACTTGCGCGCGCTTGAGTTGCTCCCCGACATAGGGATTCTCAATAACCACGTTATGTTCAAAACTGTCGGTATCGATATAGGTATTAGTCGATCCCTTTACGACAGGCCGATCATGAACAAATGGAGAATGTTCGAATGGAGCGAGGTGGCCGACAGTATGCTCTGGGTATTTATACTGTGATCCAAGGTTCATATATTTTCGAGCCTTCTGCTTTCTCTTCTGCCTGCTCCATTTTTTGGTTTTATCTTTGACATCCAAATTACCTTGAAACTGCCCCTGGTCGGTGTAGATGTAACCGGGATCCGCAGGATTGCCGGTGGTGTGCACTTGGAAGTCCGCTTTGTTATTCGCGTCACGTTGGCGATAATAGAAATATTGACTCTGCAGTCGCACCAGTCGAATGCCCGGCGGCGTCTTCAACATTCTTGATTTGGGAATATCGTGAAACCCAGTGGCGAGCCGATTCGGTTGCGAAGGATTGCGTTCGTGTGTGCGGTGGAATTTGACGCCCTGCCGTACCGCGCGCGCTTGATCGAGGGTGCGTTTTAGCGGCTGCGCGGGTGCCGACAATGGGCCCTTGCCTTTGGTGCCGTCCATGTCGGTCAGCAGGTCGTCCAGGTTGGCGTAGCTGCGCACCTTGTCTGATTTCAGATCGGCATCCAGCATGGTGTCGAAGTCGGGCAACCACACCACGCCCGTAGTGTCCGCCCGCTCCTTCAGCGCAGCGATAAGTTTCGCCTTGCGATCGAACGCGGCGCGCTTCGTGCCGATATCGATGACTCGCTGCACAACCGCGGGTGCACCGACGCGAAGTTGTGCTGGCGCGCCACGACCAGGGACGTCGGCGATCGGGACCTGATCGATATCATGAACCGGCAGGCTATGTGCGGCGCGCGCCGGCATGGACCGCGCTGGTGCCGCACGAACCGATGACGACGGCTCCGATCCCGGCTTCGCGCGCTTGTGAATGGACCTGAGCATACCGCCTTCGCCGCTTAGGTGAAGGGATCGAGCGTGGGTTCGAGTTCGACCGTGGACTCGTTGGTCGTACTATTAAAAGCAGTGCAGATGACCACCACCCCCGTGATTCCGTCGGTCGTCGTCACCTGCTGGCCGCGGAAGACCAGCCCGGACACCTGCTTGGTCAACACCGGGTCCGGTGTGCCCATATAGAAGGGACTTCCCGGCGGCGTCATATAGCCGGTCACGTCGGCTTTGAGCGCTTCGATCCTGGGGTCATAGGCCGTGACGTCGTCACCCATGGTCACGACCTGCGCGAGCGGCGGCGTGACCGGCGTCAATGCTCGCGCCCTATCCCAGGCCAGTTTGGTATCCATGCCTTTCTTGACGCGTTTCTGATTCTTCTTCTTCTTCTTTTTCCACCAGTCCGGGTCCATTCGTGTATCGAATAATCCGGTCCTCGTCAGCTTCTTGCTGTCGGTGTCGTATTGCGTCATGCCGGTATTGTCGAAGCCGGCCCATTCTATGGCTCCGCTGCCACTTGGATCAGGGCGCCCGAACTGAAGTTGGTCCGGACGCTTGCGCTTCTTGCTTTTGACCTCGGCGCCGTGGGTATCGGTCTGCCCCGTGACAATCGGCTTGCTGTTATAGGTCGTGTCGATCTGCGCCGACGCTCCCGAATAGACCGGATACTGGTAGAAAGATCCGCCCCCGCCGCTGCTCATCATCGGTTGCTCGACCTGCGCGCGCTTGATCTGTTCACCCACTGCCGGATTCTCGACCACCACATTGTACTTGAACTGGTCGGTATCCTGATAGGTGGTGGTTGTGCCGACTGTCGTGGCTGTATCATGGACAAAGGGTGAATGCTCGAACGGCAGGACGTGGCCGACCGTATGGTTTGGATATTTGTGATTCCTCCCCAGGTCCATATACTGGCGTTGGCTCTCGTCGCGCCCTTGCGCACTCCAGGTTCCGGTGGTGTCAAGCGTGTCGTAATTTCCGGCGAATTCCTCCTGATCGACATAGATATAGCCGGGTTTGCTTGGATCGCCGGTGGTGAAAACCTTGAAATCGGCGGCGTTGCTTGCCCCTGACTCGCGGAAATAATGATATTTGCCCTGCTCCTGCAGAATCTGGACGCCTGAAGGCGGCTTGAGCAGGCTGCTCGGTGCATAGGTGTGGAATCCGGTCGCGATCGGATTGGGCTGGGATGGATTGTGTGTGTGAGTTTCGTGGAATTTGGTCGCCTGTCGCAGCGCCCGGCCTTGGGTTCTACTGCGCCGCAGGTCCTTCTCCACAATTGACCAATTGCCCCCCTGTTCCACCGTATCAAGATCGATGAGCAGGGTGATGAGATTGCCGTAGACCCGCGTCTTCTCCGACGCCAGTTCGGTGTCGAGGAGCCCCTCATATGCAGGCTTCCAGGTAAGGGTGTTAGCGCTCGCCTCCGCCTTGAGCGCACTCACCAGCGCGAGCTTGTTCTTGGGTGTCGCGCGCTTGCCACCGACATCAAGAAAGCACTGCGCAACGCCTCCCGCTTCCCGGCCCGCGCCACTGGCAACGGGTGGCGCGGGCCGGGAAGCGGGAGACGTTGCGCTTGCCGCCGATCCGGCCTGCGCTGCTTTGGCGCCCATCACATCGGCTTCGCGTTCGAGATGTCCTTCGTCGTTGATCGGCACGTCGGCGACCGCGGTGGTCGGTGCTACCTCCCCGCGCGCCTGTTGCACCGCGTGCCATGCCTCGTGCGGCAGATGCTGCTCGCGGCCCGGCGCGACATGAATGTCGGCGCCGCGCGTGAAGGCGAGCGCACCGACTCTCGCCGGGTCGGGAGAGTGATAGTGCACCCGAACTCCGTCCATCGAAATGCCGGACAGGCTCTCGATTCCGGCCTTGAGCGTGTCGGGCAGGCCGGTTCGGTTAGGCGCGCGGCGCGGCGCGGCATCGGCGATCGGCACGCCGGCGATGTCGTGCCGGGGAAGCGCCGTCGCCCGTTGCGCTGTGACCGGACGTTTCGGCACGGTGCGCAACGATTCGACGGCAGATCTGGCGTTGCCTGTAGTCCGTCGGTGGGTGCAGGAGCGCATGGCGCGCCTATTTAATCCGGATGATATAGATCAGGGCAAGCCAGCCGGGTGCGGGCACCTGAAATCCTGCGATCTGGTGGTGATGGTTCCCGTCGTTCCAGCCATCGTTGCTGCTGGTCAGGTCATAACGGTAAACGCTGGTGCCGGGCTGGTTATGCACCACGATGTCGTTTTGGACGTCATCCTGTGGAATCGAGACTTTTGTCGGACCGGTTTCGATCGCCCCGCTCGTCCATCCGTTGATGTTGTACTCCTTGTCGCCGCCCTGCTCGTTCACCGTTACGCCGCCACCGGTTGTGCCGAGTATGAAACGATTGATCAGATTCGGCGCGGGCATTCCATTATAGGGGCTATCGGCGTCAGTGATGAACGCGCCGTCGCAATAGACGAAACCGGGCGGCAGCGGTGCAGCCGGTAGCGGATACCAAGCGACAACCGTCCCGACAGGTATCGCATACAGTATTTCCGCCGGCTGAGTCATACTCCATCCGCCTGTATAAGGAGAGAACATGATACTACATGTGCGGCACGTTTCGGCAAGACCTTCTGGCTCGACTTTGCTTCGGCATCGAGATTCGCGCGGAGGCCGCAGAATCTTTTGCGATGCTGACAACTAAACCATGTGGGGCAAAATGTGGGGTTGTCTAACTATTGGACGAATAAAGTGTTTGTTTATAAGCATTGAGATTTGAAATCCATCCCGCGATGTCGCACTCGCTTAAATAGCGATAAAATTCCGCGTACGATCAACGGACGGTATCATTGTCTCGCGGAATCATGAGCATTTCGCGCAGCTCCCGGTCAAGTTCAAGCGTGAACGGCTTGGTCAGGAGTCGTGTAACGGGGTCGAGCACGCCATTATGAACGATGGCGTTGCGCGTGTAGCCGGTCATGTAAATGACGCGGAGTTTCGGCCACTTTTCGAGTGCTGTGTCCACCAGCTGCTTGCCGGTCACGCCCGGTGGTTTCATCGAGTTTAAAAGCGGGTCGACAGGCGCATGCCGATCATGCGCGGCCGCAGGATCAGAATCTGCGCAGGGCCTCCGAGCTGCGACAGGATCGTCTGCCCGGCGAGCTGGCCATGGCCGTCGAATAGATTTTGCACATAGACCTAGGGTTCAAACCCAATCAGCCTATTGATCTGGGGGGAGCTTCCTGATTCACAGAGGGTGTGACGATGGAGGCGGTAGATGGCGTTGTTCTGGTTATCAGACGAGGTGTGGGCGGC
>NZ_JBOHHW010000050.1:0-37169 GCF_050725575.1 Sphingomonas sp.
GGCCGGATCGCAACATCGACCATCGCCGGGTGCCGAACCTGCGGGCGTTCATGGCCCGCAAAGGTGCGCAACTGCCGCTCGCCGCGACATCTGCCGGCTGGCGCCCGGGCGATATCTTCACCAGCCTGATCGGCGGCCGCTTGCCGCATATCGGCATCGTCTCCGACCGGCGCGGCCCCAGCGGCAATTGGGCGGTGATCCACAATATCGGCGGTGGTGCGCGTGAGGAGGACGGTCTGTTCGCGCACAAGCTGACCGGGCATTACAGGCTGATGCTCGACGGCTGAGCATTGGCGCGCGGTACGCGATACCGTCATTCAGGTGCTGGATTCGGGCATTTCGTTCTGCTATTGTTCCGATCATCGGATCAGGTGGAGCAGGGACTATGGCGCATGATTCTGCGGCATTTGAAGGCGATTGGCGGCTTGTGGAAGAAGGCGAGCCAGTGGACCAGGCGGACGATCAGCACTGGACGTTGCGCGCGGGCAAGGTCTTCCGGCGTGCGTTGCCGGCCGGGACCTATGAAGTCGTTTGCGGCGAATTGGTGCTGACCATGGCGGCAGCCGCGCCGCATGTGGCGCGCTTCCGTATTCCCGACGCGCCACTTGCCCGGAACGACAACCCCGCCGATACCGCGACGCGGCCGAACCAGTTGCCAGGATATATCAGCTATCCGGCGATCGACTTCACCGTGAAATGCATGCTGATGCGCGCCGCCTAGGTGACGTCACTTCACGCCGCCCAGCACATCGGCGATCACGCGCAGCACTTCGGGACGCAATTGCACCCCCAGATGGCTCGCGCGGATCTCGACGTTGCGGCACCGCGGGTCGTTGTCGATATGGCAGATCATGCCGTTGACCAGCCCGTCGCTGCGGCTCCAGATCGCAGTCGACGGGACGGGCAGGGGCTTTACCACCTCAGCGGCCTGTTTTGTGACCCGGTCGCTGTCGACGCGGTCGCCGGTCAGCAGCTCGAACGCGAGCCAGACATTGGTGGCACGGGGCGAGCCGGCAAAAGGCGCACTGACCGTGATCACTTCGCGCACCAGGCCGGGCAGCCGGTGCGCCGCGAATCGCGACATGACGCCGCCCAGGCTGATTCCGATCAGCGTGACCGGTTCGCCCGTTTCGGCGTGGAGCGCGCGGATGCGGTCGAGCAGCTTCTCGCCTTCGGCGCCGACCGCGCGCGAGCCGATATTGCGGCCCAAACCCCAGCGTTCGGCACGATAGCCGAGGCGATTGAGATAGCGCCGCATGACGAAATTGGAGCGATCGGAATTGAACAACCCGGGCAGCAGCAGCACTGGCCGGCCATCTCCCCTCGGCACGTCATCGAGCATCCGCCGGGACCGGAGCAGGGAGATGACGGCCCAGGCTGCGCGCGGCACTTCTGCTGCCCAGAGCAATTTTGACGGTGGGCCAGCAATGACCTCGAGCTCGCTCATCGCACCATCCATCGGGTAAAGATCTTCTTCCGGCGTATTGGCATGCACACCCATTTCCTGCGGCGTTCGGGCTGTGATATGCGATTTGCATGACAGAGGATACGCATGTGCTGGACGCACCGCCCGAAGGCGCGGCAGGCGACTGGACGATACCACAGGACTGGGCGCATTACTCCGCGGAGGACCATGCGACCTGGGACATCTTGTTCGAACGGCAAGCGAAATTGCTGCCTGGACGGGCGTCCAACGCCTATCTGCGCGGGCTGGATGTGCTCAAATTGTCCAAACCCGGCATTCCCGATTTCGAGGAATTGTCGGAACGTCTGATGAAGCTGACCGGGTGGCAGGTGATCGCCGTACCCGGCCTGGTGCCCGACGATGTGTTCTTCGATCACATGGCGAATCGCCGATTCGTCGCAGGCAATTTCATCCGCCGGCCCGACCAGCTCGATTATCTCCAGGAACCCGATGTGTTCCACGACGTGTTCGGTCATGTGCCGATGCTCGCCGACCCGGTGTTCGCCGATTATCTCGAAGCCTATGGCCAGGGCGGGCAGCGCGCGCTGGGGCTCGATGCGCTTAAATATCTAGGGCGGCTCTACTGGTACACGGTCGAATTCGGCCTGATCGCCGAGCCCGAGGGCCTGCGCATCTATGGGTCGGGCATCGTGTCGAGCTTTGCCGAAAGTCGCTTCGCGCTCGACGACCCGAGCCCCAACCGGATCGCCTTCGATCTCGCCCGGGTGATGCGGACCGAATATCGGATCGACGATTTCCAGCAGAATTATTTCGTCATCCCGAGCTTCGACGAATTGCTCCGGCTGACCGTGGAGACCGACTTCGCGCCGCTCTACGAGACGCTGAAAGCGCTGCCTGACATTCCGGTCGCGGCAATCGACCCAGCCGATGCGTTGATCACGCACGGCACGCAGGATTATGCCAACGCCAAGGCGGCGGCATGAAGATGGGGATCGCCCTGGCCTGCGCGCTGGCCATTCCAGCCGCCGCGTCGGCGCAGGAGATTTCCAACCCGTCGACCGTCGCGCCGCCGATCGGGCGCTATTCGCATCTGGCGGTGGTGCCGTCGGGGCCGGACATGCTGTACCTCGCCGGACAGGTCGGCAATGCACCCGATGGCAGCATCCCGGCCGATGCCGAGGCGCAATATGAACGCGCGCTGCGCAATGTCGTGGCAATCCTTGCCAGCCAGGGGGCAACCCCGCGCAACCTGGTCAAGCTCACCGTCTATCTGGTCAAGCCGATCGCCTATGAACGCTCGGCCGCGATCCGCGCCGCAGTGCTCGGCGATGCGGTACCGCCATCGACGCTGGTCTATGTCGTGCGGCTCGCCCGGCCGGAATTGCTGGTCGAGGTCGATGCGATCGCGGTCAAGCCCGAGCGTTAGGACTTTACCGGTTCCTCCCGGTGGCCGGGAGGAGTTCAATCACCAGTTACCGAATCCGGGCGTTTCGCCCGCGCCGCCGGGACCCAGCCGGGTCACGCGGTCATGGCCATGGCGTACGCGCTTGCGCAGCCGGAGCGCCGGCCACTCGCCGGTATCGATTCGCCCGGCAAGGCGCAGGCCCTGACGGCGATATGCGCCGAGAACGGCATCGGCCTGGCCGTGGAGCAAGCCCGCCAGCACCAGTGTCCCGCCCTCGGCCAGCGCCATTGCGATGCTCGGTGCGAGTGCAATCAGCGGCCCGGCAAGGATATTGGCGACGATCAGGTCATAGGGCGCACGGCTTATCAGCAGCGGATGTTCGAGCCCCGGCGCGACGGCAAGCGCGAGGCGGCCCGGGCCGGAGCCGAGCGCGACATGGTTGAGGACCGCATTCTCCGCCGTCACGTCGATCGAGGCCGTGTCGATATCCGAGGCAGTAGCATAGGCGCCCGGCCATAAATGCAGCGCGGCGAAGGCGAGCAGGCCGGTGCCGGTGCCGATATCGACCAGATTGCGCGCGCGTTCGCCGCGCCGGCGCATTGCGTCGAGCGTAAGCAGGCAGCCCGTGGTTGTCTCGTGCTGGCCGGTGCCGAATGCCCGGCTCGCCTCGATGCGAAAGGCGCGGGCGCCGGCCGGAACCCGGCCCTTATTGGCGTCGGTATGGACATAGAAGCGGCCGGCATGGACCGGTTCGATCCCCGCCTGGCTGAGCGTGACCCAATCGGCGTCGGGGACGCGTTCGGCCGCCGCCTTGGTCTTCGCCGAACTGGGCACCAGTGCGCGCACTGCGGCGACCGCCTCTTTGTCCGGCTTGCCCTCGAAATAGGCGTCGAGCCGCCAGCGCAACGGGTCGTCGGCGACTTCTTCGCTGGTCATCAGGACCGGCGCCGGATCGATGCCAAGATCGTCGGCTGCGTCGATCGCTTCAGCTTCGGCGCGGGTGCAGGGAAGGGTGAGCTTCCAGCTATCGGACATAGCTTGCCCCGTTCACGTCGAGGACCGATCCGGTCATCGACGCGGGTGCCTCAAGTGCCAGGAACCGTGCCGCCGTCGCGACTTCGTCGGGCTGCGCGACGCGGCCAAGCGGGATATCGGCAAGGACCTTCTCGCCGCCCCGGCTCGACAAATAGTCGCTGGCCATGCCGGTCATGGTGAAGCCCGGGCACACCGCAAAGGCGAGGATGCCCTGCGCCGCATAGCCACGCGCGATCGACTTGGTCATCGCCACCATGCCCGCCTTGGAGGCGGCATAATGCCAATGTTCGGGCGAATCGCCGCGATAGGCGGCGCGGCTGGCGATATTGACGATCCGGCCATCGGCCTTGCGCCCTTGCCAGTGAAGGATGGCAAGGCGGCACAGCTCGGCCGAGGCGGTCAGGTTGACGCGCATCGTGCGCTCCCAGTCCGCAGTCCATTCCTCATCCGGGCGATCGATCGGATTGGCTTCGAAGATGCCGGCATTGTTGATCAACACGTCGATGCGGCCGTCGAGCCGGTCGAGCGCCGCCGCCCAGAGCGCGTGCGGAGCGGCGGGATCGGCGAAATTCGCCGGGATCCCGCTGGCGGTGCCATGGCCGATCAGGTTGACGTCCGGGCCGGTCAGCGCGGTTGCGATGGCGGCACCGATGCCCCGGCTGCTGCCGGTGAGGAGGATGTTGGTGGTCATCCGCGCGGCATAGCTGCGCAGACCATGGACGTCACCCCGGGACGCGATTCCTATTCATCATCACCTTCGCCGGGGAACGCTCATTTTCAGGATTGGTGCGTCGATCCGCCCTGCCTAAGCCGCGACGCTGGTGGAGAAACTGTCCGCTGCGCCGCGCAAGGTTTCGAGCCGCTCATTGACCTCGTCGAAGTCGCGTTCGAGCGTATCGATCTCGCTCGCGACATTTTCGGTGTCTTCGCGGATCATGGCGATGGTGTTGGACATGGAATCCGCGGCGAGCGCGGTTTCGTCGACCGCCGCGGTGATCGCGGTCACGGTCTGCGCCTGGGCTTCCATCGCGAAGCGGATGCGATTGGCGCTTTCCTGCACTTCGGCGACAGTCGCCTTGATCCCGGCATTGGTATCGACGGTCGAGCGGGTGGCCGACTGGATCGCGGCAATCTTGGCGGCGATATCGTCGGTCGCGCGCGCGGTCTGGCTGGCCAGAGATTTCACTTCCTGCGCCACGACTGCGAAGCCGCGCCCGGCATCGCCGGCGCGCGCCGCCTCGATCGTCGCGTTGAGCGCGAGCAAATTGGTCTGGCCGGCAATGTCGCGAATCAGGCCGAGAATCGATTCGATCGACTTGGCATGATCGGACAGCGTCTCCGACATGCTGACCGCATCGCTCGCCTGAGTAGAAGCCCGGGTCGCGATATCGGTGGCGGCCTCAACTTCGCGTCGCGCATCCTCGATCGCGCGGATCAGGCCGGCGGCGGTCTGTGCCGCCTCGCGCATCGCGACGGCCGATTGCTCGGCGGCGGAAGCGACTTCGGAGGTCTTGCCCAGCATGCCGCGCGCGGAAGAGGATGCGCCCTTGGCCTGGACGCGGATGCGGGTGCCGAGTGTTGCGGTGCCCTGGATCGACTGACCGATGCTCTCGCTGAATTGCGCCGAGCGTTCGCGGCGTTCATCGCGCGCGCGCTCCGCGTCGCGTGATCCGAGATGCGTCGTCATCACATCGGCTTCGACCAGCGCGAGGCGCTGGATGATGTCGGCGAGATGCTGCGCGCGCGCCGTGTCGCCGTTCAGGCGTTCTGCAATGATGCTGAGTGTCTGGCTGTGCGCAAAGCTGAGCGAGGACAGCAAGGCGGGGAGAGGGACGTTGGATTCATAGGATTCGCTGGCATGACCAAAGGCGAGCGTCATCCATTGTTCGCCGAACGGATCGGCATATTTGATCTTGGTATAGCGCGCGCTTCGCGCGATGCGCTTGGCCAGCAGATCGCCGGTCAGATAGGGCCGGATATGCGCCGTCGACGGCAGCGACATATAATGGCTCCAGAAGGCGCGCGCGATCATCTCCTCCGACCCCTCGATCAGAGTCGCGATCTCGGTGCTGGCGGCGGCGATCGCCTTGTCCCAGTCATAGTCTCCGACACGCTCGGCGGCGCTGCGCGCACCACCGCTCCAGCTGCCTAAAATCGCGCTGTTTGCTTGTACCACCACGTCATCCTCCCAATGCTCTCACGCAGCGACCTTGGCGATGAAATCGCCTGCGCTGTTCTTGAGTGTCCCCAGCCTTGCCTCGAGCGAATCGAAGCCCTTGCCGACGCGGTCGATGTCCGACGCGACGGTTTCGGTATCTTCGCGGATCGCCGCGATCGTGTTCGACATCGAATCCGCGGCGAGCGCGGTTTCGTCGACCGCCGCGGTGATCGCGGTCACGGTCTGCGCTTGCGCCTCCATCGCGGAGCGGATGCGATTGGCGCTTTCCTGAACCTCCGCAACGGTCGCCTTGATGCTGGCGTTGGTATCGACGGTCGAACGGGTCGCCGACTGGATCGCGGCGATCTTGGCGGCGATATCGTCGGTTGCGCGGGCGGTCTGGTTGGCGAGGCTCTTCACTTCCTGCGCGACGACCGCGAAGCCGCGCCCGGCATCGCCGGCCCGCGCCGCTTCGATCGTCGCATTCAGTGCGAGCAAATTGGTCTGCCCGGCAATGTCGCGGATCAGGCCGAGGATCGATTCGATCGACTTGGCGTGATCGGACAGGGTCTCCGACATGCCGACTGCGACACCGGCCTGAGTGGAGGCGCGGGTGGCGATCTCGCGTGCCGCTTCGACTTCGCTGCGGGCATCCTCGATCGCGCGGATCAGGCCGGCGGCGGTGTGCGCCGCCTCGCGCATCGCGACGGCGGATTGTTCGGCGGCCGCGGCGACTTCGGAGGTCTTGCCAAGCATACCGCGCGCGGAGTTCGACGTGCTGACCGACTGGCCGCGTAGCACGCCCGATTCCTGCGTCGCACTTTCGACCATGCGGGCGATGCCGTCGCGGAATTCGGTCGCGAGGCGATCGCGCGCGATCTGCGCACTATGCTCGCGATAGGCATTATAGATCGCGACGGTGATTTCGCCCTCCAGCGCGGACAGTCGCATCAGCGTGTCGATCAGCACCGGCAGCTTCACATCGGCATGATCGACTTTTTTTGAGAGAATGTTGAGCGCGGCGCGGTCACTGGCGTTGATCATCGACAGCAGGGCGAGTGGCGACACATCGTTGGTATAGGCAGCGGCGACCGAGCGTTCGACCGATTCGACCCAGGCACGGCCCGGGGTATCGATGAAGCGATTGCGCAGGAAGACGCAGCCGACATCGATCATCTTGTCGGTTTCGTGCGGCGCCCAGATGCGTTCGTCAGCGAAACAGCGCAGCCATTGCTGCCAGTAAGCCTCTGATACTGCACGGATGTCGGGTTCGAGCACGGCCCAGGCGTCACGGCTTGCACTGGCGAGCGATCCGTCGAAATCGAACACGCGCAGGCGCGCGGTCAGATCGATTTTCGCGGCGATCGTGCCGGTGGCAGGCAGGTCGTTGGCGTCCAAGTGTGAAACTCCGTCTGGGCGACCCGGATATGGTCCCGTGGTTCTGTGTCTTTGGGCTAACCCGATTTGGTTAAGAGCCGGTTAGGACACGGATGCGAGGGGCGTTCCGTCTTGCATCGCGGCATAGGCGGACTAATAGGTCCAGCATCGCCTGACGAAGGACTTGCTCTTGGCCACCAAACCGCCCGCCGCCCGCCCATTGAGCCCCCATGTGTGGCATGTGCGCTGGCCGATCACGATGACAGTGTCGATCGTGCACCGCGTCACCGGCGACGGCATGGCGACCGTCGGCACCGTGGCGTTCGTCTGGTGGCTGGCCGCGCTGGCTGGCGGCAAGGACAGCTATGCGACCTTCCTGCATGTCTTCACCCAGTTCTGGGGTGGAGCAATCGGCTATGTCGTCGGCATCGGCCTGACGCTGTCCTTCTTCCAGCACATGGGGAGCGGCATCCGCCACTTCCTGCTCGATACAGGCGCTGGATATGAGTTGAAGAGCAACAGGATCGGCGCCTGGCTGACGGTGATTGGATCGGTCACGCTGACCGCCTTCTTCTGGCTCTATCTGCTGGGAGGCAAATAAGATGGGCAACGGCACCAATCTCGGCCGCGTCCGCGGTCTCGGCAGCGCCCAGGAAGGCGCGCATCACTGGTGGCATCAAAGGCTGACGGCGGCGGCGAACCTAGTGCTGATGCTGTGGTTCATGATCGCGATCGCGCAACTGCCTGCTTATGACTATGCGACTGTGCGCAACTGGGTTTCATCGGCCTGGGTGGCGATCCCGCTGATCCTCCTGGTCGCCTCGGTCTTCTATCATTTCCGGCTCGGCCTGCAGGTCCTGATCGAGGATTATATCCACGACGAACTCCATGTCGTGCTGATGATCGCGCTCAACTTCTTCACCGTCGGGACCGCCGCGGTGGCCATCTTCTCGATCCTCCGGATCGCCTTTACCGGGACGCCTGCATAATGGCCGAAGCCTATAAGATCATCGACCACACCTATGATGCCGTGGTCGTGGGTGCGGGCGGTTCGGGCCTGCGCGCGACGATGGGCATCGCCGAGGCGGGCCTGAAAACGGCGTGCATCACCAAGGTGTTCCCGACGCGCAGCCACACGGTCGCGGCGCAGGGCGGCATCGCCGCCTCGCTTGGCAATATGGGACCGGATCACTGGACCTGGCATATGTTCGATACGGTCAAGGGATCGGACTGGCTCGGTGACCAGGATGCGATCGAATATATGGTGCGCGAGGCGCCCGCCGCGGTCTACGAGCTGGAACATGCCGGCGTGCCGTTCAGCCGCACCGACGAAGGCAAGATCTATCAGCGCCCGTTCGGCGGCATGATGCAGAATATGGGCGAAGGCCCGCCCGCGCAGCGCACCTGCGCCGCCGCAGACCGCACCGGTCACGCGATGCTTCACGCGCTCTATCAGCAGAGCCTGAAGTATGACGCGGATTTCTATATCGAATATTTCGCGCTCGACCTGATCATGGAAAACGGCGTGTGCCGCGGCGTGATCGCCCTGTGCATGGATGACGGGTCGATCCACCGCTTCCGCTCGCACTCGGTCGTGCTGGCGACCGGCGGCTATGGCCGCACCTATTTCTCCGCGACCTCGGCGCATACCTGCACCGGGGATGGTGGTGGCATGGTGCTGCGCGCCGGCTTGCCGCTGCAGGATATGGAATTCGTCCAGTTCCACCCGACCGGCATTTACGGCGCCGGCGTGCTGATCACTGAGGGTGCGCGGGGCGAGGGCGGTTACCTGACCAACAGCGAAGGCGAGCGCTTCATGCAGCGCTATGCCCCCTCGGCCATGGATCTCGCGTCGCGCGACGTCGTGTCGCGCTCGATGGCGATGGAGATTCGCGAAGGGCGCGGCGTCGGCAAGGAGAAGGATCATATCTACCTCCATCTCGACCATATCGATCCCAAGGTGTTGCACGAGCGGCTGCCCGGCATCACCGAAACCGGCAAGATCTTCGCCGGCGTCGACCTGACGCGCCAGCCGCTGCCGGTCACGCCGACCGTGCATTACAATATGGGCGGCATTCCGACCAATTATCACGGCGAAGTCGTCCAGCTGAAGGACGGCAATCCGGACACGATCGTCCCCGGCCTGTTCGCGGTCGGCGAGGCGGCGTGTGTCTCGGTACACGGGGCCAACCGGCTCGGCTCCAATTCGCTGATCGACCTGGTTGTGTTCGGTCGCGCGACGGGCTTGCGTCTCAAGGAGACGCTCAAGCCCGGTACGTCACACAATCCGCTGCCCAAGGGGTCGGAAGAACTGGCGCTTGGCCGGCTCGACCATTTCCGCAACGCGGCGGGCGGCTCGCCGACCGCCGTGGTCCGCCTCGAGATGCAGCGCACGATGCAGAAGCATTGTGCGGTGTTCCGCTCGGATGAGCTGCTTAATGAGGGTAAGACTCAGATCGCCAAGACCTATCAACGGATGGCGGATGTCGATGTGAAGGATCGCTCGCTGATCTGGAACACCGACTTGGTCGAGACGCTCGAACTCGACAATCTGATCGCCCAGGCGGTGGTGACGATGGACTCCGCTGCGAACCGCAAGGAAAGCCGCGGCGCACATGTCAACGAAGATTTCCCGGACCGCGACGATGCCAACTGGATGAAGCACACCACCGCGACGTTCGACGGCTGGGGTGGCAAGGGCGGCGCGACCACGCTCGGCTTCCGCCCGGTGCACGATTACACGCTCACTGACGACATCGACTATATCAAGCCGAAGAAGCGGGTTTATTGAGGGCGTCGAGCGGCTCTTGTAGCGCCTTGGCGATGCGCAACATCCGCTTCGCCATGACCGCGATCATCGTCGCAATGGCTGGCAATGTCCCCGGCGCCTTCGCCGTGACTTGCCCGTCACAGAATTTCCCGGCGTTTCTCGACGCCTTCATGAACGATGTTGCGGCCCAACGGGCCTTCACCGCTCGGCCGCTGCAGAGCGTCGCGATCGACGCCATGGCGGAGCCCGAGCCGAAACCAGTCACGCGCATGGTCGATGCGCCGGTATTTCCGATCATGCTGAATGCCCGCAAGCAAGCCGATGACGGGTTGCAACGCAGCCTGTCGCGCCGGGCCGGTGGCGACATCGACGTAAAGCTGGCCGGCGGGGACAGCGATTATCAGATGCGCTACATCTTTCGAAAGACCGATTGCTGGCAGCTCTATCGCATCGAGGACGACTCGCTTTAAGGTCTCCCCATTACTCGGTAACAGGGGTTTTGAGTTATGCGTCACAGGATCATCATCGGATCGGCAGCAGCGATCATGCTGGTTGCGGGCAATCCCGCGACTGCGCGGAAACCCGCACCGGTGCAAACCGTCGGCAGCTTGCTGAAGGGAGCGGCCGAGCAGGGCGGGCCATCCTATGCCACCTTCCGCAAGGTCGCGATCGCCGAGGGCTGGGTCCCGGCGCCCCAACCCGATTGCACCAAAGAGGTCTATGGCCTGGACGGGCCATTGCCTGGCAAGCCGAATATCTGCGACGCGCTGCCCGAGATCGAGAGTTGCAGCAGCAACGGCCTGTGCCTGATGAATTTCAAGCATAAGGTCGATAAGCGATCGCTGTCGGTCACCACCTATGGCGATTACAATTCCTGGGACACGCCCGGCGAGGAAGGCGCGCTGTATGTGCAGGGCGGTAACATCGGACAATGACTTCCGGTGTTTGAACGAAGTAATGGACGGAACATGCGTCAGATGACCAAGAAGCTGAGTGTTGCCGTCGCCGTGGCCGTTATGATCGTCAGCGGGCCGATTGTCGCCAAGGGCGGGACGGTGTCCGATCTGGCCGCCTATGCCGGCAAATATCCCTATGACAAGGTGAAGGGCGTCAGCTTCCTCGATCATCCTAAAGTGCGTGCGGCCATCGAGATGGCCGTTCCCGTGGGCGACATTCGAGATATCGTGCTTTCCGGCGAAGGGGTCACGGTACCGATCGTGAAAACGCAGGGCAGGCTGTTCTCGCGCACCTTCGATCCGGCCAGCGGTGGCGATGTGAACTGGGCCGTCCTGATGGTTGCCGACGGCAGCAAGGCGGCCGTCTGCTATTCGACTGGCGTCGAGAAAGACGTTCGCGGCGCGGATTGGTATCTCGACGGCAAGATCGCGTTCACTTTGTACGAGATGTGCCCCTCGACGGCAGCCGAGGTGGAAAGTGCGGTCAGCAACTGGCCGATCGGGCCGATTCCCGGGTGAGACCGCTTATGATGCGGGCCGGATGGGCGCTGGCATGGACCCTCGGGCCTGTCTTCCTGGCTTTAGCGGCGCCAGGGTGTGCGCTCTCGCCATCGGCCCAGCCCGCCATCACCGCGCCGCCGGCGGCACTTGCGCTTGATCCATTCTACGCCCGTTATCTCGATGCCGGCGGCATCCCTGTCGTCTCCTCTGCGAAAGTCCCCGACGAGGCGCTATTGAAGGCGCGCGATATCGTCGTTGCGATGCTCGCTGCGCGGCCCGACCTTAACCGTGCACTGATTGCGCGGGGGCAGCGGGTCGCGGTGATGGCGGCGGATGAAGGGACGGTCGATATTCCCGAACAGCGCGACTGGAAAAAGCCGTTGCGCGGCGATCCGCGGCTGACCTTTTGCGAAGCGAAACATTATGACGAACGTATCGGCCGGCTGAGCGACCGCGATTACTGGAATGGCCGCGCGCGGGGCATGGCCGGCATCCTGACCACCGGCACGGTCGAAAATCTGCTGGGGTGGAAAAGCTCGCGCTATTATGGCGAGAATATCTTCGTCCATGAATTCTCACACAACATCCTTGATGCGATCCGCGCCGTTGATCCCGCACTCTACGCGCGGGTCGAGGCTGCCTATGCTGCCGCGTTGAAACAGGGGCTGTGGAAGGGCGAATATACCGCGGTCAATATCGATGAATATTGGGCCGAGGGCACGCAATTCTGGTTCAATTCGAACAAGGTGGCGACATTCGACGGACGGGTGGTGCTGTCTGATGCGGACCTCGCTACCTATGATCCAGCACTGAACGAAGTGCTGGCCGCGGCTTACGGCGCCAATCATCACCTGACGGCAGACAGCTTTTATCTCTCGGCGGCGCGGGTTCCGCCCGGGCCGCTCCCCAAATTCACTGCAGAGGTCTGCTGAGCGTCGCGCCGCGGGGATTTCCTGCTTCTGTACCGCGTGGAATAAAAATCCGGCCGGCCCCGTTGACATGGAACTGACGCACACTGACATTCCGGCTTCAAGCGGAGGTGTGCATGGGGCGTAGTGCCGGTATCGCGAAATGGCTTATCAGTGCGGGCATCGCTCTGATGGCCACAGCACCTGCCCTAGCGCAGCAGCGCTACCATCCGCCCGAACACACTCAGCCGCCGCCCTTCTATTCCGCCATCACGGCCGAGCAGGCGGCCTATCTCGCCGATCTCGGTCTTTCGTCCGAGCGCGACCGCACAGCAAAATGGCAGCTTGCCGAACATCGCCGCATCGAACGCGCGCTCGCCGACCTGCAGCCGCAGCGGAAAGGCGTGGTCGACGCCTATGTCGTCAGCATCGCGCTCGACAGCGACCCGGTATTCGGACGCGAGGCGCGCGAGGCCGGCAAGGTTTTGTCGCGGCGCTACGATGCTGCAGGGCGTACCGTCGTCCTGGCCGGTAGTGATGGCAGTGCGGAGAGCAATCTGCCCCGCGGTGCACCCGATACGCTCGCGTTGGTTCTGGCGCGGGTCGCCGAGCTGATCGACCCGAAAGAGGATGTACTCATCCTCTATACGACGAGCCATGGGGCTCCGATGGGTATCGTCTACAACGACGCCGATTCCGGCTATGGCATGGTGTCGCCGCAGCGGCTGTGGAGCCTGCTCGGCGCGCTCGGGATCGAACGGCGGATGATCCTGGTCAGCGCCTGTTATTCGGGGATTTTCGTCCCTCTGCTATCGACCGACGACAGCGTGGTGATGACGGCAGCATCGGCGGATCGCACATCGTTCGGATGCCAGGCAGATAGCGACTGGACCTTTTATGGCGACGCGCTGATCAACCACGCCCTGCGCAAGGCGCAACCGATCAATACCGCCGCCGAGGAAGCCGCCCGCCTGGTCGGTGAGTGGGAGGCGCGAGGCAAGATAACCCCGTCATTGCCGCAAATATCGATCGGCGCGCGGGCCGGGGTATGGCTCGCCGCATTGGACCGCCGCACGCCAGCCGCCGCGACCACCCCGATAGGCAAGCCCGCGGTTTCGCTGCTCGATCCGCCATAGCTTCCCATTCTGGCGAGCGCGCATGCCCAAGCCGGGCACCGTTCGACACGATCGGATGCTTGTCGCAGGCGGTTTAGCGACATAAGACAGTGCATCATCCTATCCCCGGGGGAAACTGCCTTGCGTTTCAAACTGCTGACCGCCGCGCTGCTTTGCGCCTCTGCCGCCACGCCGGCTTTGTCCCAGGCGCTCCCGCCGCCTGCGTCGGTTGCCGGCGACAGTGCGGAAGATGCGAAGCTCAAGCGGCTCTTCTATTATAGCGACGAAGCATCGCTGAAGCGCAATCCGATCTCGGCCATCTTTCGCGGCGATCTGCGCTATGCTGACCGGCTCGGTGATTATCTGTCCGACGCCTATCTCGACGGCGAGCGCAAGGCGGGTGAGGCCGACCTTCGCGCGCTCGGCGCGATTGATCGCAGCAAGCTGACCCATGTCGATCAGATCGCTTATGACGTGTTCCGCAATTCGACCGAGATCAGCCTGCGTGGTTACAGCCCCGAGATCGTCGCGCTGACCATCGTCCGGCCGATCGATCATTTCAGCGGGTTCCAGACCTTCTACCCCGACTTCGCATCGGGTCAGGGTGCGGCACCCTTCAAGACGGTCGCGGACTATGACAACAGCCTGAAGCGCAGCGCGCAATATGCGGCGCTGCTTGATCAGGCGATCGAGCGGTTTCGCCAGGGCATGAAGACGGGGGTGGTCCAGCCCAAACTGACCGTGCGCAACATGATCGAGCAGTTCGACAACATCATCGCGCAGGGGGTCGAGACATCGGCATTCTACGGGCCCGTCAAGACCTTCCCGGCAGGCATCCCCGCCGCCGATCAGGCGCGGCTGCGGGCCGCCTATGCGGCGCAGATTCGCGACGTCCTGATCCCTGCGCACAAGCGGATGCGCGATTTCCTCGCCAATACCTATCTCGCCGCGGCACGCGATAGTGTGGGCCTGTCAGGCATGCCGGGCGGCGACAAGCTCTATGCCTATCTGATCGAGTCCAACACCACATTGCCGCTCAAGGCCGAGGATGTGCACCAGCTCGGCCTGTCGGAGGTCGCGCGGATCCTGAAGGCAATGGAGGTGCAGAAGGGGGCGGTCGGCTTCAAGGGCACGCTGCCCGAGTTCTTCACCTTCCTGCGCACCGACGCACAGTTCGCGCCCAAATCGGCGGAGCAGCTGCGTGACGGCTATCGTGCGATCGGCAAGCGCATCGAGGCGCGGATCAAGGAGCAATTCTCGCTCCTGCCCAAGACCCCGCTCGAGATCCGCCCGGTTCCAGCCTACAATGAAAAGACCGAGGCGGGCGGCTCCTATCAGGGCGGCACGCCGGACGGCACGCGGCCCGGTGTATTTTATTACAACACCTATGACCTGCCCTCGCGCTATATGTGGGAGATGGAGACGCTCTATCTGCACGAGGCGGAGCCGGGGCATCATTTCCAGATCAGCCTCGCTCAGGAGAATGCCGCGCTGCCCGCGTTCATGCGCTTTGGCGGCAACACGGCCTATGCCGAAGGCTGGGGCCTGTATGCCGAGACGCTGTGGCCTGAGCTCGGCATGGAGACCGATCCGTATCAGCGCATGGGCGGCCTGAATGACGAGATGCTCCGCGCGATGCGGCTGGTCGTCGATACCGGCATCCACGCCAAGGGTTGGACCCGTGACCAGGCGATCGAGTATATGCTCGCCAACTCGCCGATGGCGCGGACCGACGCGACGGCGGAGGTCGAGCGCTACATCGCCATTCCGGGACAGGCGCTGGCTTACAAGATCGGCCAGCTGACCATCAGTCGCACCAAGGCGAAGGCCAAGGCCGCGCTTGGCGACACGTTCGATCCGCGTGCGTTCCATGCCCAGATCCTCGACACCGGTGCCTTGCCGATGCCGGTGCTGGAAAAGAAGATCGACGCCTGGATCGCGGCAACGAGCGGCAAGACGGCCCCGTAACGGGCGCGCCTGCACCGTTTCTGCACAAAGGTTCCACCTGATCAACTTTGGCCGCCGGCCAGGCCGCACTCTATCGCGGACCCTCTAAAGAGGGAGTTGATCATGTCGGATGCTGTCGTCACTGAGCGCCCGCCCGGGCGCAAATTGCTGTTCGCGATCCTGGTCGGGGCGCTGCTCGCGATCCCGCTCTTTGCGATCTACCTGCTCGTCTATGATCGCCAGTCGCAGTCGGAGACTGCGCGCTCATCGATCGCCGAGGGGTGGGGCGGCCCGCAGACCATCGCCGGACCGGTGCTGGTTATTCCCTATAGCGAACAGATCAGCGAGACGGTCACCGAGGGCGGCAAGCAGGTCGTGAAGACCAACACGGTGTGGCGCGAGCTGACCGTCTCGCCGAGCGTTGCGGATATCAAGTCGGAGCTGAAACCCGAACGACGCCATCGCTCGATCTATGATGCCGTCGTTTATGAAGCGCGCAACACCGGTACCGCGAAGTTCGCTTTGCCCGCCGATCTCCAGCGTTTCGGCGTCACGATCGATCAGCTGGCGCTCAACCGTGCGGAGTTGCGCTTTGGTCTGCGCGATGCGCGCGGCCTGTTCGGTCCGCCGCCTTCAGTGACCGTCGATAACCGCCGGCTGCCGCTCCAACCAGGCAATGGCCCGTCGGAAACCAGCGGCTCCGGCTTCTTCACCTGGCTTGACGCGGCGGCGCTGCGGGAACGGCCGATCGCGGTCAGCTTCGATTATGCCTTTCGCGGCAATGGCTGGCTCGCCTTGTTGCCCCAGGCCGGTGACACACGCTGGACGGTCAGTTCGAAATGGCCGCACCCAAGTTTCACCGGGGGATTCCTGCCGATCGCACCCAGCGTCAAGGATGAGGGTTTCACCGCGACCTGGCGCGTCGGCAACCTCGCGTTGGGCAATACGCTCATCTCCACCGAGCGAACCAAGCCCGATGTGGTCAAGGAGCCCTATCAGCGCGGTACTGCCTCACTGCGCCAGGCTGCGGGGGATTATGAAGCGCGGGTCGATCTGGTCACGCCGGTCGACCTCTACAGCCAGGTCAACCGCAGCGTGAAATATGGCTTCCTGTTCATCGGCTTCACCTTCATCGCCTTTCTGATGTTCGACGTAATCGGCGGCGTGCGCGTCTCGACGGTCGAATATCTGCTGGTCGGCGTCGGGCTGGTGCTGTTTTTTGTCATGCTGCTCGCCTTTGCCGAGGTGGTCGGCTTTTCCCCAGCCTATATTCTGGCGGCAGGGGCGATCATCGGGCTGCTCACTGCCTATTCCTCGGCAGTGCTCGGCAGCTGGCGGCGCGGCGCATACATCGCCGGTCTGCTCACCGCGCTTTACGGTGTGCTCTATATCCTGCTCAGCCTGGAGGCCTATTCGCTGGTGATCGGCTCGCTGCTGCTCTTCGCGGCGCTGGCGGCGGTGATGTATCTGACTCGCGGGCTTGATTGGGGTGGCATGCGCATCGCGCCGATCAAGATCTAGCCCGGTTCCACGCACAGAAACGCAAAGCCAGTCCGCTCTCCATCCTGTCCTCGATTACGATCGGCGGGCCGGATGAGAGAGCGGGCTGGTTTCCCGGAACGCGAGTCGCGGCCATCACCGGGCCCATTTTTCCGCTGTTATTTCAGCAACAAAAAAACCACCCCTGTTATGTTGGAGTCCAAATACGGATTCTTCGAATTTTTCCAATAGCTTGTACCCCGTTTCGCCTGTTTCGATAACAGGGGTCGAACAGCGATGGAACAGGGGTGGAACAGCGGAATAACAGCGGTGAGCTGACCGCTGTTATTGCCGAAACCGCGGGTGCGGAAACGCTTATCCTTTATCAGTCATGTCAAAGAGCGCGACGAAACGCTGCTGTCCCGTCTGCCGCCACGCTGCCACGACTTGCAATGATGTTGAATCGGTGCCGCCGGCCATCTTCTTGCGCTGAGTGATCCCCCTAGATCGAAAAGCCGCCGTCGATATCGATCGTCGCGCCGGTTATGAAGGACGCTTCGTCGCTGGCCAGGAAGACGGCAAGCGCGGCGATCTCTTCCGAGCGACCATAGCGGCCAAGCGCGATCTGCGGGGTCAGCAGCTTGGCGAAATCACCGTCGGCCGGGTTCATGTCGGTATCGACCGGGCCCGGCTGGATGACATTGACCAGCACGCCGCGCGGGCCGAGGTCGCGCGCCCAGCCGCGGGCGAACCCCGCCACCGCCGCCTTGGTCGCACCGTAGATCGCCCCGCCCGGCGTTGGCATGCTGTGCGCATTGACGCTGCCGATGATGATGATCCGGCCGCCGTCGCTGATCAGCGGTATCGCGGCGAGCGTGCCGGCGAATACACCGTCAACATTGACGCCGAATTGATGACGCAGATTGTCGATCGAGTCGTGGCCGATCGATGCGAAGGCGGCGACGCCGGCATTGTGGATGAGGATATCTAGCCCGCCGAGCTTGTCGGCCGCGGCCTTTATCGCCGCTGCCTGGGCCTGCGGGTCGCTGCTGTCGGCCTGGATTGCATGGCCAGCGCGTCCGGCAGCGGTAATTGCCGCAATCGTTGCATTCGCCGCCTCGGCATTGCCGGCATAGGTGATGACGACGTCCGCGCCGTCCTCAGCAAGCCGCTTCGCGATTGCGGCGCCGATGCCGCGCGATCCGCCGGTGACGATCGCCTTCTTGCCCTGGAGCTTCATGATGCCATTCCCCGTTTCGCCGGCTCGCCTCATGCCAATGCCTTCTGCGTTAAGGGACAAATGGCCTGTGTAGATCGCACTTCAATGGGTCAGTGCTAAGTCATGATGACTTTCCCGCGTGCTTTGTCGCGGATTTCCATGGCTTGGTGCCGATCGGTAATTCTTCTATCCTTCACAAACAAAAGCGCATGGCTGCACGGGCTGCATGCGGCGCTGCCGTCTAAGCATTTGCGACACCCCGCTGCCTTGTGTATCGGCTTGCGACATCGCGCGGCCGGAACGCGCCAGGACTGTACGGGGACGTTGTACCGATGGCTGAGTTTACCCTGCCGAAGAACAGCAAGATCAAGAAGAACGGCAAGGTCCACAAGGCGCCTGCCGAGGCGACGAAGATCAAGAATTTCAAGATCTATCGCTACGATCCCGATGCCGGCGAGAATCCGCGCTACGATACGTTCGAGATCGACCTCGACAGCTGCGGCCCGATGGTGCTCGATGCGCTGATCAAGATGAAGTCAGAGCAGGACAGCTCGCTGACCTTCCGCCGCTCGTGCCGTGAAGGCATTTGCGGGTCATGCTCGATGAACATCGACGGCAAGAACGGCCTCGCCTGCACCACCGCGATCGAGGATGTGAAGGGCGATGTGACGATCACGCCGCTGCCGCACATGGAAGTGATCAAGGATCTGGTTCCCGATTTCACGCATTTCTACGCGCAATATGCCTCGATCAAACCTTGGCTGCAGACCGTCACGCCGCCGCCTTCGGGCAAGGAGCGGCTGCAGTCACCGACGGACCGCGAGAAGCTCGACGGGCTTTACGAATGCATCCTGTGCGCCTGCTGCTCCACCTCATGCCCGAGCTATTGGTGGAACAGCGACAAGTTCCTCGGCCCCGCGATCCTGTTGCAGGCCTATCGCTGGCTCGCGGACAGCCGCGACGAGATGACCGGCGAGCGGCTCGATGAGCTGGAGGATCCGTTCCGCCTGTATCGCTGCCACACGATCATGAACTGCGCGAATGTCTGCCCCAAGGGCCTGAACCCGGCCAAGGCAATCGCCGAGATCAAGAAGATGGAAGTGGAGCGGGTTCTCTAGGGCCCGCGCGTGACCAGCTCCGCCAACCCATTCTTCAGTTACGAGGACGATCCCGACGCGCCTGGCTGGAAACGCTGGCAGTTTCGCGATCCGACCCGATTCAACGCGTTTATCGAGCCGCTGCTCGTGCGGGTCGATGACGGGCTGGCGCGGGTCCGCATGATGCCCCGCCACGACCATTCGAACATGCGCGACCAGGTGCATGGCGGCGCATTGCTCGGTTTCATGGATGTCGCGCTGTTCGCCGCCAGCCGTGGGTTCGGCGTGCTGAGCGCAGGCGGAGCGGTGACGCTCGATCTGTCGGCGCAGTTCATCGGTGGCGGGCGCATCGGCGTCCCGCTCGAGGCGCATATCGAGCTGTTGCGCGAAACCGGCCGCATGCTGTTCCTGCGCGGCCTGATTGTGCAGGAGGGTGAGCCGACCATCGCGAGCTTCAGCGGCACGTTGCGCAAATCGACTCCGCCGGCCGGCCTTTTGTGAGCAAAGTCCTCGCTGCTTATCAGGCACTGGTGACGGCCGGTGAATTGCGGGCCGATCCGGAACAGGCCGAGGCCGCGCGCCGGCTCGACCTGCTCGCGACTGAACTCGAGGCGACGCCGAAGCGCGGCAGCATCTTGTGGCGTACGCTCGGCAAGAAACCGGAGGCACCGCGCGGTATCTATCTGTGGGGCGGAGTGGGGCGCGGCAAATCAATGCTGATGGACCTGTTCTTCCATGCGCTCGATATCCGCCGCAAGCGCAGGGTCCATTTCCAGGAATTCATGCTCGACGTGCATCAGCGCCTCGGCGTTGAGCGCACCAAGGAGAAGGGCGATCCCGTCCTCCCCGTCGCTGCGGCGATCGCCGAGGAAACCCGGTTGCTCGCGTTCGACGAGATGATCGTCAACAACAGTCCCGATGCGATGATCTTGTCGCGGCTGTTCACCGAATTGCTCGCGCGCGGTGTGACGGTAGTGACGACATCGAACCGGGTGCCGACCGACCTCTACAAGGACGGGCTCAATCGCGAGCATTTCCTGCCCTTTATCGATCTGATCCAGACCAGGCTCGATGTCCTCGCGCTCAATGGGCCGGTCGATTATCGCCGCGATCGCCTTGGTGTGCAGGAGACCTGGCTGGTGCCTAACGGAGCCGAGGCGACAGCCCAGCTTTCCGCGGCTTTTTTCCGCCTGACCGATTACCCGCCCGAAGATCGCGCGCATGTTCCGGCGGAGGAGCTGATAGTGCAGGGCGGGCGCACCCTGCATGTGCCGAAAAGCCTGAAGGGCGTCGCGGTTTTCGCGTTCAAGAAACTATGTGGCGAAGCACGCGGCGCGGCGGACTATCTCGCCGTAGCGCGGAAATTCCATACCGTAATCCTGGTCGGTATCCCCAAGCTCGGCCCCGAGAATCGCAACGAGGCCGCCCGCTTCGTCGCGCTGATCGACGCGCTTTATGAGCATAAGGTCAAACTGCTCGCCGCCGCCGATGCTGAACCCGACCGGCTTTACGAAACGGGCGACGGCCGTTTCGAATTCGATCGCACGGTCAGCCGGCTGGAGGAGATGCGGTCTGAGGAATATCTGGCCGAAGGGCATGGCGCGTCGGGGCGTTGATCCGGCGCAGGAGCGTGGCAAGGATGCGCCGTGCCCCCGGTTCGGCGCGTATTGCGACAAAGGTCGACAAGATCAGGATTGTCAGAGCGGCACCGACCATCGCCGCGATTGGCTGCGTCCCGGCCCCGATCAAGGCAATGATGATCGCCGCGCCGATCACCTGGTGCAGAAGATAGAGCGGATAGCTGCTTTTCCCCGCCGCGATGAACCATCCGGCCATGCCTGTATTTGTCAGCTTGCTCTGTAGTTGCGGAGCACCCCGGATCACCATCATCGCAGCAGCAAATACCAGCAGGGGGATGGCAGGCTCGACATGGATGCCGTTGATGCCGATCATCGTCCTCGCATGAGCCACGATCTCGACCATCATGGTCGGCGCTGCAATGGCGACGGTGCACAGGGATAGCCGCCTGTTACCATGTTGACGCATCGACTGCAGCGCGATGCCGAAGGCGAAGAACGCGCCATATCGAAGCAACAGCAAATGCTCGGCATAGGTGCTCTTGGCGAATTCGGGTTTTCCACCCGTCATCAGCATGACTGCCCAGTAACCGGCGCTCCACAATGCGAGGCTCAACCCTATTCGTTCCAGTCTGGACCGATTGTCACTGTCATCCTTGAGGCAGACGGCGACGAGCAGGTAGAAGACAAGTTCGACGCCCAATGTCCAGTAGACGCTGTCGATCTGGTTCGCGAAGGGCCAGAACAGCATCGATGCAGCCCAGGCTTTTGCGATCATGCCGCCTGGCACGATGCCGTATGCGAGCAATGTCAGCGCAGTGAGCGTAGCGCAGATCCATGCCGCCGGGATGAGTCGCAGCAGGCGGCGCTGCAGAAACGCCCGGCGTCCGGCATCCCGTGCCGACAAGGCAATGACATAGCCGGAAATGACGAAGAAGATCTCGACGCCGATCCAGCCCCACCAGGTCCACGCAGCCGCGTCGGCCGGCAACATCACCGCCGGATCGAACATTCGCGTCGCCGCAGTCGTGGCGAGGGGAAAGATTGTCGTGAAGTGGAAAAGAAGCACGATCGCAGCACACACGAAGCGCACAGCGTCGAGAGCCAGAAGATGATCCTTGACCGATGAGGGCGCCATGCAGGGGCTAACGCGGCCAGTCGCCTCGCCTGTCCGCGGCGGGCATCGACATGCCGGTTAGACGCAGCAAGCGGTAGGCGGGGATCATGTGGTCGGTTGGTGCGGCCATGGCCAGGCCATGCGTCTCGCTGTCTTAAGATCAGGTGTCACGGACTGACAAAACGCTTAGAATGGCAACGAAACGCAGGAGAGATTCGATGCTCGTTACCACCACCGAGAATGTGCCCGGTCACGCCGTCAAAGCGGTGCTGGGCCAGGCCTTTGGCGTCGTCGTGCGCAGCCGCGGTATCGGCGGCAACATCACCGCCAGCCTGCGCTCGATCGTTGGTGGCGAGATTCCCGAATATACCCGGCTGGTCGAAGAGACGCGCCGCCATGCGATTGACCGGATGGTCCAGAACGCGGCGGCGATGGGTGCCAATGCCGTGGTGATGATGCGCTTCGACTCGGGTGAGATCGCCCAGTCGATGAACGAGGTGGTCGCGTACGGCACGGCCGTGATCCTCGACCCCGCTCCCGAATGATGTTGCGCACCTTCGTGCTGGTCGCTGCGTTGCTGGCCTTTACCGCGACGCTGATCGGCGTCTGGGTTGACGCGGCAAACTGGCCGATGGTTCTGGCATTCGGCCTGCTGGTCGCGGGCATAATGTTCGAACGCGCACGGTATGGCCCAACCCAGGCCAGGCCAACCGGCGGCGCCTGGCGCGAGACGCCGGAGCGCTTCATCGATGACGAAAGCGGGCGGCTGGTGGTCGTGTGGTACAACGAGACCACGGGCGAGCGCCGCTATGTCGATATCGATGCGGCGTAAGGGTTTATTGCAATTGCGAATGATTTGCATCAAGCTGATATAATCCTGTGCCTTTAGCGGTTGCCCCGGCGTAAAAACGGGCCTAAGGCCCGTCGCGTTCGCCGCCCGTGCGGCTTAATTTATCCGAAAAGGACGAAGGATGGCCCGCAAGAAGATTGCGCTGATCGGCGCCGGCAACATCGGCGGCACGCTCGCCCATCTCGCGGCTCTCAAGGGTCTTGGCGACATTGTCCTGTTCGACGTGGTTGAGGGCGTGCCGCAGGGCAAGGCGCTCGATCTGTCGCAGTGCGGCCCGGTCGAAGGCTTTGACGCCACGATCACCGGTTCAAACGATTATGCCGATATCGCCGGCGCGGACGTGATCATCGTCACCGCCGGTGTCGCACGCAAGCCCGGCATGAGCCGTGACGATCTGCTCGGCATCAACCTGAAGGTGATGAAGGCGGTCGGCGAAGGCATCGCCAAGAACGCGCCGAACGCGTTCGTGATCTGCATCACCAACCCGCTCGACGCGATGGTCTGGGCGCTGCGCGAATTTTCGGGGCTGCCGCATCACATGGTCGTCGGCATGGCCGGCGTGCTCGACAGCTCGCGCTTCAGCCACTTCCTCGCCGACGAGTTCAAGGTGTCGGTCAAGGACGTCACGTCGTTCGTGCTCGGCGGGCATGGCGACACGATGGTCCCGGTCATTTCCTACTCGACCGTTTCGGGCATCCCGGTGCCCGACCTGATCAAGATGGGCCTGTCGACTCAGGAAAAGATCGACGCGATCGTCCAGCGCACCCGTTCGGGCGGCGGCGAGATCGTCGCGCTGCTCAAGACCGGCTCGGCCTATTACGCCCCCGCGACGAGCGGCATCGCGATGGCCGAGGCCTATCTCAACGACCAGAAGCGTCTCCTGCCGGCGGCAGTCTATGTGCAGGGCGAATATGGCGTGAACGATCTTTACGTCGGCGTGCCGGTGGTGATCGGTGCCGGCGGCGTCGAGAAGATCGTCGAGATCGCGCTGGACGACGAGGCCAAGAAGAACCTCGCCGTGTCGGTCGATGCGGTCAAGGAATTGCTGGTCGCCTGCAAGGCGATCGATGGCAGCTTATCGTGATCACTCGGACGCCAGGGAAGCGCGCGATCGCTTCTCTCATTCCGGTCTCGCTTCTCGCAGCAGCTACAGGTGCGCTTGCTCAAGAGGGTGAGCGAGGTTCCGGAACTGCGGTAGTTTCGGCGTTTGAAAAATATTGTTTCTCGCAGCCATATACGGTCTCCGAAATAACGGCCGGGCTGTCCAAGGATCCTTCCTTGCAGGAAACAGCATTGCCGTCGGATTTTGTCGTTAAAGACTTGGGTGAGAACCAGTCCTGGTCGCTTACTATCGACGGCAAGCCGTTTCAGTTGATCGTCATTAGGCGATTGGGATTCAAGAAATCTGGCATCCAGTGTTTCCTGAGGACCGAAGAAAACAAGGGTACGATCTTCCCGTATTTCGATCAATTTCGCGAACGAATGAAGGCCAATGGCTTGAGCGGCCGCGAGACGGACCTGCCGGCATATTACCGCGCTAGCGGTAAAGTTGCTGACGGGCGCAAGGTGGACGCACGAATTATAACCCGCGGTGCATGGCCTACGACGAGCGCAATCCGTTACACGACGATGGCTGCTCTGTACGAATAGAATTGGAGATATAATGAGCATCCTCGTCGACAAGAACACCAAGGTCATCACCCAAGGGATGACCGGCAAGACCGGCAGCTTCCACACCGAAGCGGCACTTGCTTATGGCACGCAGATGGTCGGCGGTGTAACGCCGGGCAAGGGGGGCACCACGCATCTCGGCCTGCCCAATTTCAACACCGTGCACGAGGCGGTGCACGCGACCGGTGCGACCGCCAGTGTGATCTATGTTCCGCCGCCCTTCGCCGCGGATTCGATCCTCGAGGCGATCGACGCCGAAGTGCCGCTGATCGTGTGCATCACCGAAGGCGTTCCGGTGCTCGATATGGTCAAGGTCAAGCGCTCACTGTCGGGCTCCAAGTCGCGCCTGATCGGCCCGAACTGCCCCGGCGTGCTGACCCCGAATGAATGCAAGATCGGCATCATGCCCGGCAGCATCTTCAAGCAGGGCTCGGTCGGCGTTGTAAGCCGCTCCGGCACGCTTACCTATGAAGCTGTGTTCCAGACCACCAATGCAGGCCTTGGCCAGACGACCGCGGTCGGTATCGGCGGCGACCCGGTCAACGGCACGAACTTCATTGACGTGCTTGAGCTGTTCCTGGCCGACGAAGCGACCAAGTCGATCATCATGATCGGCGAGATCGGCGGCGCGGCCGAAGAGGAAGCGGCGCAGTTCCTGCGCGACGAAGCGAAGCGCGGCCGCAAAAAGCCGATGGCTGGTTTCATCGCCGGCCGCACAGCGCCTCCGGGCCGCCGCATGGGCCATGCCGGTGCGATCGTCTCGGGCGGTCAGGGCGGCGCGGAAGACAAGATTGCGGCAATGGAAGCTGCCGGCATCCGGGTGGCGGACAGCCCCTCGGAACTCGGCACGACCTTGCTTGCGGTACTGAACGGTTAACCTACCCCGCCAGGCGGCGGGCCAATGAGCATTCTCACCTCCCCGGGGATGCGCCGAGGAACAGCCAATGGGCTATGAAGGCCAGGATTTCAGCGAGATCGCGAGCGGCGTGAGCCCCGCGTTCATCGAAACGCTGTACGCGCGCTACAAGACGTCACCGGACAGCGTCGAGCCGTCGTGGCGCGCCTGGTTCGAAGGACTCGAAGGATCGGCGCAGGGGCCGAGCTGGGAACAGCCCAACTGGCCGCTGAGCACGACCGACGATCTGACCGCCGCGCTCGATCCGACGCAGATGGAGCCGGCGGCCAAGCCCGCCAAGAGCGCGCCGCCCAAGCCCGTCGTTGCCCCGGAAGCGGCCCCGCAGGTCGATGTTACGCGCGCCGCCGCTGACGCGATCCGTGCGATGATGCTGGTGCGCACCTACCGTGTGCGTGGTCATCTTGCCGCCAATCTCGATCCGCTTGGCCTGGCCAAGCGCGAGCTGCCGGCCGATCTGACGCCTGAATATCACGGCTTTTCCGGCGCCGATCTCGACAAGCCGGTTTATATGGGCGGCACGCTCGGCCTGGAATGGGCGACGGTGCGTGAGCTGGTCGACATCTTGCGCGCGAATTACTGCGGTAATGTCGGCCTTGAATATATGCACATCTCCGATGTGGATGAGCGCCGCTTCCTGCAGGACCGCATGGAAGGCAAGGACAAGGCGATCGAGTTCAGCTCGCTCGGCAAGAAAGCGATCCTCAACAAGGTGATCGAGGCCGAGCAATGGGAGAAATTCCTCGGCCGCAAATATGTCGGGACCAAGCGCTTTGGGCTCGACGGCGGCGAGAGCATGATCCCCGCGCTTGAATCGATCATCAAATATGGCGGCCAGCTCGGCGTTCGCGAGATCGTCTATGGCATGGCGCATCGCGGCCGGCTGAACGTGCTGTCGAACGTGATGGCCAAGCCGTTCCGCGTGATTTTCCACGAATTCGGCGGCGGCTCCGACAATCCCGATGATGTCGCCGGATCGGGCGACGTCAAATATCATCTCGGCACTTCGACCGACCGCGAATTCGACGGGATCAGCGTGCATATGTCGCTGGTCGCCAATCCGTCGCACCTTGAGGCGGCCGATCCGGTCGTGCTCGGCAAGACGCGCGCGATCCAGACCATCGCTGACGATCTGAAGAACCATACCGGCTCGCTGCCCGTGCTGATCCATGGCGACGCGGCGTTCGCGGGGCAGGGGATTGTGTGGGAATGCCTCGGCTTCTCGGGCATCCGCGGCTACAATACCGGCGGCTGCATCCATTTCGTCATCAACAACCAGATCGGCTTTACGACCAGCCCGCAATTCGCGCGCTCCTCGCCCTATCCGTCGGATGTGGCGAAGGGCGTCCAGGCGCCGATCTTCCACGTCAATGGCGACGATCCCGAGGCCGTGACCTTTGCCTGCAAGATGGCGATCGAGTTCCGCCAGAAGTTCCAGCGCGATATCGTGATCGACATGTGGTGCTATCGCCGCTTCGGTCACAATGAAGGCGATGAGCCGAGCTTCACCCAGCCGCTGATGTACGACCAGATCCGCCAGCATCCGCCGGTCAGCGAGATTTACGGCGCGAAGCTGATCGAGCAGAAGGTGATCGACCGCGCCTGGATCGACGACAATATCAAGCAGTTCACGACCTTGCTTGAGGGCGAGTTCGAAGCGGGCGCGAGCTACAAGCCGAACAAGGCCGACTGGTTCGCCGGGCGCTGGTCGGGGCTGCATGCGCCGGCCGATGCGGAGAGCGCACGGCGCAATCTCGAAACCGGGGTCGAGCCCAAGCTGTTCGACTCGCTCGGGCGCACGCTGACCACGGTTCCGGAAGGGCTGACGATCCACAAGACGCTTGGCCGCGTGATCGACGCGAAGCGCGAGATGTTCAAATCGGGCGCCAATTTCGACTGGGCGACGGGCGAAGCGCTGGCTTACGGTTCGTTGCTGTCGGAAGGGTACGGCGTGCGCCTTTCAGGCCAGGATTCGGGTCGCGGCACATTCAGCCAGCGTCATGCCGTGTGGGTCGACCAGACTGATGAGCATAAATATCTGCCGCTGGCGCAGATCGAGCATGGCCGGGTCGAGATCCTCGATTCCCCGCTCAGCGAATATGGCGTGCTCGGGTTCGAATATGGCTATGCGCTGGCCGATCCGAAGACGCTGGTGCTGTGGGAGGCTCAGTTCGGCGACTTCATGAACGGCGCGCAGATCATGATCGATCAGTTCATTGCCGCCGGCGAAGCCAAATGGCTGCGCGCCAATGGTCTCGTAATGCTGCTGCCGCATGGTTACGAGGGGCAAGGCCCGGAGCATAGCTCGGCGCGGCCGGAACGCTTCCTGCAGCTGTGCGCGCAGGACAATATGCAGGTCGCGAACTGCACCACGCCGGCGAATTATTTCCATCTGCTGCGTCGGCAGATGCACCGTTCGTTCCGCAAGCCGCTGATCGTCTTCACGCCCAAATCGCTGCTGCGCCACAAGATGGCGGTGTCGAAGGCATCCGACTTCCAGGGCGAGACTCACTTCAAGCGCATCCTGTCCGATCCATCGGCCCCGGTCGATACCGAGGTGAAGCGGCTTGTGCTGTGCACCGGCAAGGTCGCCTATGACCTGATCGAGGCACGCGATGCAGCGGGTGACAAGAACACCGCGATCGTGCGGCTGGAACAGCTGTATCCGTTCCCCGGCGAGCCGCTGGTCAAGCGCCTCAAGGCGCTGACCAATCTCGAAGAAGTGGTGTGGGCGCAGGAAGAGCCGAAGAACAACGGCGCCTGGTTCTTCGTTGAGCCGTTCCTTGAGGAATGCCTCGGCCAGGCCGGCGGCAAGGTGCAGCGCGCACGCTATGCCGGCCGCGCCGCCGCGGCATCGCCCGCCACGGGCCTGATGAAGCGTCACCAGATGGAACAGGCCGCGCTCGTCGCCGATGCGCTCGGTCATAATGTCCGCGAAGAAATCCGCCGCACGCGCAAATCATAAGTCCGCAGACGCGGATACGAGGAAGATACGATGGCAACCGAAGTCACAGTCCCGGTCCTGGGTGAATCGATCACTGAAGCCACGCTTGGCGAATGGCTCAAGCAGCCTGGCGATGCGGTCGCGGTCGATGAGCCGATCGCGAGCCTCGAAACCGACAAGGTGTCGGTTGAAGTGCCGTCGCCGGTCGCCGGTGTGATGGGTGCGCATGCAGTGCAGGTCGGCGATACGGTGCAGGTCGGCGCGATGATCGCGACGATCGAAGCCGGTGCCGGCGCCCCCGCTCAGGCGGCTGCGCCGCAGCCGGCGGTGACGGAGTCGTCCAAGGCTGCCGAACCCGCCCCGGCATCGGATGATGGTCCTGCCGCGCTCTCGCCGTCGGTGCGTCGCGCGGTGCTTGAACACGGTGTCGATCCGGCGACCGTCAAGGGTACCGGCAAGGATGGCCGTATCACCAAGGACGATGTGATTGCCGCCGCCGCGACGCCGGCTGCTGCACCTGTCGCCGCGCCTGTCGCGGTGGGGGCCGAACCGGTCGCGTCGCCGTCCGTTGCGCAGTCGACTGGCCGCAAGGAAGAGCGCGTGCGCATGACGCGCCTGCGCCAGACCATCGCCAAGCGGCTGAAGGAAGCGCAGAACACTGCCGCGATGCTGACGACGTTCAACGACGTCGACATGACCGCGGTGATCGCGGCGCGGGCCAAGTACAAGGACCTGTTCGAGAAGAAGCACGGTGTGCGGCTCGGCTTCATGGGCTTCTTCGTGAAGGCCGCGTGCATGGCGCTGAAGGACATCCCCTCGGTCAACGCATCGATCGATGGTGAGGACATTGTCTATCACGATTATGCCGACATCTCGGTCGCAGTGTCGTCGCCGGGCGGTCTGGTCGTACCGGTGATCCGCGACGCCGATCAGCTGAGCGTCGCCGCAGTCGAGAAGACGATCGGCGATTTCGGCAAGCGCGCCAAGGATGGCACGCTCAAGATGGACGAGATGAAGGGCGGCACCTTCACCATCTCCAATGGCGGCGTGTTCGGCTCGCTGATGTCGACCCCGATCATCAACCCGCCGCAGAGCGCCGTGCTCGGCCTGCACCGTATCGAGGACCGTGCCGTGGTGGTCGACGGCCAGATCGTCATTCGCCCGATGATGTACCTCGCGCTGAGCTATGATCACCGCCTGATCGATGGCCGCGAAGCGGTGACCTTCCTCGTCGCGCTGAAGAACGCGATCGAAGATCCGACGCGCATACTCATCGACCTGTAATCGAGAAACGAAACCCCATATTCCGTTCGTGCTGAGCTTGTCGAAGCACTGATCTTCTTTCTCGAACGGAACTGAGAAAGTGCAGCCCTTCGACAAGCTCAGGGCGAACGGAGTGTGTAATGGCTGACTATGATTTCGACGTCCTGGTAATAGGCTCCGGCCCCGGCGGTTATGTCGCGGCGATCCGCGCAGCGCAGCTCGGCCTGCGCACCGCGTGCGTGGAGAGCCGAGAGACGCTCGGCGGCACCTGCCTCAATGTCGGCTGCATTCCTTCCAAGGCGATGCTTCACGCGTCGGAATATTTCGATGCGGCGTCGAACGGCACCTTCGCTAAGCTTGGTATCAAGGTCACGCCCGAGCTTGATCTCGAAGCGATGCACGGCCAGCGCCTCGACGCGGTCAAGCAGCTGACCGGGGGCATCGCTTTCCTGTTCAAGAAGAACAAGGTCGAATGGCTCAAGGGCCGTGGCAGCTTCGTCGATGCGCACACGGTCCAGGTCGGTGACAAGACGGTCACTGCCAAGGACATCATCATTGCCACCGGCTCCAGCGTCACTCCGCTGCCGGGCGTGGAAATCGATCAGAAGGTCGTGGTCGACAGCACTGGTGCGCTCGAACTGGCCAAGGTGCCCGAGCATCTGGTCGTCATCGGTGGCGGCGTGATCGGTCTCGAACTGGGCAGCGTGTGGCGCCGCCTCGGCGCGAAGGTCACTTGTGTCGAATTCCTCGACCAGATCCTGCCCGGCTTCGATGGCGAGGTCCGCAAGGAATCGAACAAGATCTTCAAGAAGCAGGGGATCGAGTTCAAGCTGTCGACCAAGGTGACCGGCGTTACCGTCAAGGGCGACAAGGCGACATTGACGCTCGAGCCCGCGGCCGGCGGCGAAGCGACGACGCTTGAGGCGGATTGCGTGCTGGTCTCGATCGGCCGCCGTCCCAACACCGACGGCCTGGCGCTCGATAAGGCGGGCCTTGCCACCAATCAGCGCGGCCAGATCGAAATCGGCCATCGCTTCGAAACCAGCGTGCCCGGCATCTGGGCGATCGGTGACGTCGTTCCGGGCCCGATGCTTGCGCACAAGGCCGAAGATGAAGGCATTGCGGTGGCGGAGAACATTGCCGGGCTGACCGGCATCGTGAATCACGATGTGATCCCGAGCGTCGTCTATACCTGGCCCGAAATCGCCGGCGTCGGCCTCACCGAAGAAGCAGCGAAGGAAAAGGGTGAGGTCAAGGTCGGCAAGTTCCCGATGGTCGGCAACAGCCGCGCCAAGACCAACCACGAGCCCGACGGCTTTGTGAAGATCATCGCCGACGCCAAGAGCGACCGTGTGCTTGGTGTGTGGTGTATTGCGGTTCCCGCCGGCACGATGATTGCTCAGGCCGCGCAGGCGATGGAGTTCGGCGCGACGAGCGAGGACATCGCCTATACCTGCCATGCGCACCCGACACACAGCGAGGCGATCAAGGAAGCGGCGATGGCGGTGCGCGGCAAGCCGATCCATATTTGACGTCTGCTGGGAAGTGTCATGGGCGTGCCGAATCTGAGCGGGCCCGGTATCAACCTAAAGCGTTGTCGAATTTAGCTGATCCACCAATGGCGATTCAACAGAACTGCGGGATGCGGCATGGTGAGGATCGGACGAGGCGCCGGTCAGGCGCTCTTGTCCCGCTCTTTCACATGGCCACGAAGCGTTGGGGCAAGCTCCCGTTTCGATCAAAATGGCTCCTGTTATTGCTCCTGTTATCTCCTGTTATCAAAACAGGGGGAATTCAACCAAGCTATTGTAAATAAGCCGATAATCGGACTCTTGGTCCAACAATAACAGGAGTAAAAAAAAGTGCCGAAAAACAGAAGATAACAGGACGTAACAGGAGCGAAAGCCGATGGGGGCGGTCGATCGGCTCGAATCGAAAACGCTCTCGGACGGCGACTGATACTTGGGCTGATCTGTTGGTGCGGCGTTTGCGTAAGTGCATTCTTGCCGTTATGCGGTCGTTTCGACGCCCAAGCCGCAGTGCCGGGGCGTTTTTTCGTGTGGCGGGCCCTTCATGCAACGCATTTTCAGTTTGCCCCATGTCCGTCGCCCGATCGGTATTGCGCTGGGTTCGAGTCTGGCGATTAATCTGCTGACACTGATTACCCCGCTATACCTGACACAGCTTTACGACCGGGTGATTCCATCGCGCAGCGGTGCGACCCTGATCGCCATCACGCTCATCACATTGGTCGCGATTATACTGACCTCGCTGCTGGAAATGCTGCGCGGTCTGGTCTTCGCGCGAGCGGGCATGGGGCTCTATGCGGAAATGGAAGCAGACGTGCTTGCCGTATCTCGCAAGACCGCTCTGACCGGTGCCCCCGGCCGGCGCGCGCGGGCATTCGAGGATCTGGAACAGGTGCGCGGCTTCGTGACCGGGCCGGTTCCGGGCGCATTGTTCGATCTTCTGTTCGTGCCGCTGTTCGTCATCGTGCTGTTCGCGGTGCATTTCTGGGTCGGCACCGTCAGCCTTGGCTGTGCCGCGGCACTGGCGATTACGGCCTGGGCGAGCCGACGTACGATGGCGCGTACCGCCGATGAGATCGTCAAGCGGCAGCGCCAGGCCGGGGATGCACTCGAAGCACATCTGGCCTCGGCGGAAAGTGCGACGGCAATGGGCTATGCCGGCCGTGCCGAGAGCCGTGCCGCCCAGCTCAACCGCCTGTCGCTGACCGCGCAAATCTCGAGTACGGTATCGACCAGCGGCGTTGCATCGGTGTCGCGCGGCATCCGGTCGGCGAGCCAGATCCTGATCCTCGCCACCGCTGCCTGGCTGGCGGTCAATGGCAAGATTAGCGGCGGATCGATCGTCGCCTGTTCGATCGTCTTTTCCAAGGCACTGGCGCCGATCGACCAGATCCTCGGGGCGTGGCGCCAGGTTTTCACGGCGCGCAGCGCATGGGGCCGGCTGGCCGGGATCGAAGGTGAAGGCGACGCGCGCGATACGCTGCGCCTGCCGCCGCCGCGCGGCGTGATAGCGTTCGAGAACGTGATCGCGACTTCGCCAGGCGGAACGGTGCCGATCCTGAAGGGGGTGTCGTTCGGGATCAACGCTGGACAGTCGGTCGGGATCGTCGGGCCGTCCGGCTCGGGGAAATCGACGCTGGCCAGGGTGATGGTCGGCGCCTGGGTGGCGGCGCGCGGGACAGTGCGGATCGATGGCGCCGACATCACGCAATATGACGCCGAGGAACTGGGAAGGCATATCGGCTATCTGTCGCAGAATGTGACGCTGCTCCCGGGCACGGTTGCCGACAATATCGGGCGGCTGAACGAGCGGGACGATGCGGCGATCATTGCGGCGGCGCGTGCGGCCAACGCGCACGACATGATCCTGGGTCTGCCGCAGGGTTACGATACGCCGGTATCTGGCCCAGGCTTCGGCCTTTCGGGCGGTCAGCGTCAGCGCATCGGGCTGGCGCGCGCGCTTTATGGCGATCCGATGCTGGTTGTGCTCGACGAGCCCGAAACTGGTCTCGACGGCGAAGGCCAGATAGCGTTGTTGCAGGCTGTTGCGGCCGTGCGTCGCCGCGGTGCGACTCTGGCCGTGATCGCGCACCGGCCCTCTCTGGTCCATACGCTCGATCTGCTGCTGGTGATGAACGCAGGCACGGTCGCCAAGTTCGGCGCGATGGCCGACGTGCTACCGCAGCTGCTGCCGCAGAATCAGAAACCCGATCAGATTGCGCGGACATGACAGACCTCCCCGTTCCCCGTAGCGCCGACCAGCGGCAGCTCCTGGCGGAAACACTATCGCACCCGATCGCGCGCGTGACGAAATTGCTGGCGATTGGCCTGGCCATTGCGGTCACGCTGATCCTTGCCTGGTCAGCACTGGTGCCGATCGCCAGCGGCGTTGTCGCCGAAGGACGGATCGGGATCGAGAACAAGCGCAAGACCGTGCAGCATCTTGATGGCGGCATCGTCAAGGAAATCGACGTCAGGGAAGGCGGCCGGGTCAAGGCGGGGCAATTGCTGTTCCGGCTCGACGATGGCGATGCCCGGCTCGCGGTACAGGTACTGCAGGCACAATTTGATTCGCTGCTGGCCGAACGTGCCGCGCGGGAAGCCGAACTGACCGGATCGAGCTCGATCGCTTTTCCGTCGGAACTGCTGGCACGCATGTCCGAACCATCGGTCAGGTCGGCGATTGCAACGCAGCGAGCGGCTTTCACCGCGCGGCGGGCAGGGCGCGGTGGGCAGCAAACCGGGATCGATCAGCGGGTCGTGCAACTCGGCCAGGATGCACGAGGCTCGTCCGCGCAATCGGTTGCCAATGCCGAGCAGCTCGCACTGCTAGACCGCGAGATCCGCGATACCCAGGCGCTGGTCGACAAGGGCTATGCCACGCGGCCCCGGCTGCTGGCGTTGCAGCGGGCTGCGGCGCAGTTGCGCGGTCAGCTGGAGGCAGCGAACTCGCAAACCGCGCGGTCGCGGGCGCAGATCAGCGAAGCACGGATCGCGCGCAGCCAGGTTGAACGCGAAGGGGGCGTGACCGCGGCCGATGCGCTACGCTCGGTCCAGTCCGAGCTCGTTCAGCTGACCGAGAAACTCTCGGCGGCGCGTGAGGTGCTGGCCCGCAAGCGGATTCTCGCACCGGTCGATGGCGTGGTCGTGGGGCTTGCCGTAACGACGCTCGGTGGCGTCATTCGCCCCGGCGAAGCGCTGCTCGACATCGTACCGGTGTCGCAGCGGCTGATCGTCGAGGCACAGATCACGCCGAACCATGCCGATGACGTGCGCAGTGGTCAGCGTGCGTTCGTGCGGCTTGAGGCGGGCGGATTCCAGGCCGCGCCAGTGCTGGAGGGCGTGGTTCGCACCATCTCCGCTGACGCGCTGGTCGATCAGCGGACCGGGGCGCGCTATTTCAACGCCACCGTCGAGATTCTGTCCGCGAAGCATGTGCCGGAGCGGCTGCTCAAGCCGGGATTGCCTGCCGCGGTACTGGTCCGTACCGGTCAACGCACCCTGATCGAATATTTCATGGAGCCGATTTCGGTCGCGTCGTTCGGGGCAATGCGCGAATAAGCAGCTGGCGGCCGGCGTCGTTAATTCGGCACACGATCCCGATCGAGCCGGGTCAGCCGTTCGGCGAGAAAATCGAGTACCACGCGCACGCGCGGCGTGTGCCGCAATCGCTCGTGTGTCAGCAGCCACAGGCCATGCGGATCGTCGCGCAACGGCGGCAGGCACTGAAGCAGATCCGGGTCATTGTCTGCCACCAGGCAGGGCAGCACCGCCAGGCCGAAGCCCGATCGCACCGCGGCGAGCAGTCCCGCCGCCGAGCTATGGTGCATCGCCACCGCCGCTTCCAGATCGTTGGCCTGCAGCCATTCGCGATACAGGCGCCACAGGCCTGCCTCTCCGCCTCCGATCAGCGGATGGCCGACGAGCTGGCTGCGCCGCGTCGGACGTCCGTGTTCGGCCGCATAGGCGCGGCTGCAATAGAGCGTCCAGACATCGTCACACAGGCGGCGACCCACCAGCCCTGCACCGCTTGGTCGGATCGCTGTGCGCAGCGCCACATCCGCCGCACCTGCAGCGAGGTCACGTGCCTCTTCGCTGGTATCGAGATCAATGCGGATCGCCGGATAGGCCTGATGCAGGTCGCGCAGGATCGGCGCGAGAATGGTGACCGCGAAGATTTCCTGAGTGGTCACGCGCACCGTGCCGCTGATCTCGCGTTGCTGCGACGCAGCGGTATCGGTCACTGATTGTACCGCCCGTTCGACCTTGCGGGCATGCGCGACCAAGTCCGCACCCGCCTCGGTCAGGCGATACCCGGCCGGGCTCCGTTCGAACAAGGTTACGGCGAGCGCCTCTTCCAGCGCCGATATGCGCCTCGCCACCGTGGTCTGGCTGACCCGCAATGCACGACCGGCAGACAGCGTGCTGCCCGAATCGGCCACGGCCAGGAAATGCCGGATGTCATTCCAGTCGATCATGGGTTCGTTCTGCACTTTTGCATAACGGCAGTGCAACATCGTTGTTCGTCAATCGGGATGTGGCGGGCGTATAAAGATCATGCACCGGTGCCGAAAACCTCATCGTTTCGGAGAATGGACATGAAGATTCTTATTACGCTGGCGGCCCTGGCCGCCGGGACTTTCGTCGCGCCCGCATTTGCTCAAAAGGCAGAGGTTGGCCCAAGCCCGCAAGTCGTCACCTATAGCGATCTCGATCTGAGCACCGTGCGCGGCGTCAGAACGCTGGATCGCCGTATCGACCGGGCGGTTCGCGAGGCGTGCGGGTGGGCCTCGGATTTCGACATTGTCGGCCAGAAAGAGCTACGCCGCTGCCGGAAACAGACGACTGCGCAAATCGCCGCACGGCGGTCGCTGGCGATCGATGGGGCTCGCCAGCCGCAACTTGCGCTCAACGACGGTCGCCATTGAACACAGGATATTCGGCCTGCCGCAATCGGCAAATATTCGTCCCGTTACATTATGTTGGGTTGCCGCGAAAAAGCCCCTTGAACCCCCAAAACGGCTTACCTATATCTGCATCACGAGGCCCGTGTCCCCCCTTTCGCGTGGCCTCGCGATACACCTTCGGGTGTATCTCCTCCCTGAACCTTGGCCACCTCGGGCGTATGCCCGGGGTGGTTTTTTATGAGGCTATGGCGGGGCTACTCCGCCGCGAGCGCGGTGGGTGCAGCGAGCGCCTCATCGGCGAGCGCATCGATCATCCGCCGCAGCAAGCGTGCGGCCTGCGGCAATCCGTCGCTCGGCTGATCGAGCGCGGCATCGAGATAGAGTGCGCGGTCGAATTCGATCTGTACGGCGTGGATGCCCTTGTCGGGTGCCGCATGACGATCGAGGATATGACCGCCGGCATAGGGCGTGTTGACCGCTCCGGTCACGCCTGCCGCCATGGCTTCGGCCTCGAGGCGATGGACGAACCGCGCCGCCGCCGATCGTCCGAACCGGTCGCCGAATATGATTCCGGTACCGGAATCGAGCGGCGGCATCGAATGTATGTCGAGCAGCACCGCGATCCCGAACCGTACCCGGGCCGCCGCGAGCAGCCTGCTGAGCAGATCATGATAGGGCCGATGATCGCCGGCGATCCGGCCCATCACCTCTTCGCTATCCAGCTTGCGCTGCCAGATTTCGCCGGTGCTGGCCAAGCGCCGGGGGATCAACCCGAGTCCGCCGCGCAGTTTGGCCGATTGCATACCCATGGCGCGGCGGTCGGCGCCGCCATCGATATGCGGATCGCGCTCATCCTCGCCGCGGTTGAGGTCGATCCAGGCGCGGGCGCGTCGCTGCACCAACATCGTTTCGCTGCCTCGCGCCGCAAGTGCTACCGCATCGATGTGGCGGTCTTCGAGCGGCCGCAGCCCAGCCAGCGGCACGCGGATCGCAGCGCGCAACGCC
>NZ_JBOHHW010000051.1:0-36344 GCF_050725575.1 Sphingomonas sp.
ATCGCCGCCCACACCTCGTCTGATAACCAGAACAACGCCATCTACCGCCTCCATCGTCACACCCTCTGTGAATCAGGAAGCTCCCCCCAGATCAATAGGCTGATTGGGTTTGAACCCTAGCAGATTGATCGGGACGGAAGGGCCCTGTCGGGGATTCGGTAAATGGCCATGACGTGCGACATTGCGGGATGCGTACAGGTATCAGCATTTCTGTAACGGCCTTGGACAGGGCGCGGCTTGAAGCGATCGTCGCGGGGCGGAGTTCGCCGCAGAAGCATGTCCGGCGGGCGCGCCCCTTTCCAACGGCGCTGTCCGGATGAGCCGACTTGGCGCAATCATGTATGGCGTAGCAATAGGCGCGATCGCCCTGCTCTTTGGGCGCATGGCGCTTGATGGATGTATCCATCTTTACGAAACAAATGCTGGGGGTCAGGTCGCGCTTGCGGTCACTGGCTGGCTCATCTCGACGCTCGGCCCGATCGCATTGTATGCGCTGTTGGTGGCGAGCGCGTTTATGCTTCTAACGGTTCTCGTCCATACTGCCGCGCTGATCGTGGAGGGTTGTCAGAAGATCATGCGTCGGGCGACCAGCAGCCAATGAGAAAATGGTGGATCGCGGCGGCCCTCACTTTGGCGCTTGTTGGGGTGGCCATGGCATATGCATGGTTATCCGCTGCCCGCTCCAGGGAAATAAGCGAGATCCTCTCCATCGTGCCAGGCATGCGAGAAATCAGCGCGAAGCAACAAATCGCAGAGCCAACCTTGGTACATCTCGCGAGTCCCCGAACCTGGGTTTTCGCTCTGAACAAGAATCAAACTCAAGCCCTGAAGATGCGATGCGCCGGCAACGAGAAGCTTTCCCCGCTTCCGCGCGTTGAGCGTAGGACAATTGGATGCGTTGCGTCATATTATTATGACACCCCGAGATACAGATATATCGTCGTTACGCTAAAAGGCGATATGGCCACTCTCAAGTCCCTTGAAATGTCACAAACCGATTTTGACGATCAGTTGATGGGCCGCCATCGTGTTATCTCGCCGTCCCGATCAACGCCTTCACCCGATTAGCTGGTCAACCTGTCTTCCACACAAGCTGTGGCGTCTTCCGAAACCGAGGCTGAGTTGGTCGGGGGAGATCGCCACCAAGGACGACGCTAGTCGCGGCCCTGCGTGTCCCGGCACGCCAGGCAGGTGCCGGCCGCCTCGAGCGCGAGCTTGCTCGTCACGAACCCGGCGCCGGCCAGAACGGTTTCGAGCGCGTCATGTTGCGCCCCTGCCGGCATCGCAAAGGTTTGCCCGCATTCCGTGCAGGTCATCAGCACGGCGCGATCGACGTCCCTGACGCGGTAGCGGGAGGTCATTTCCACGCGCTCGATCACCCGGTCGAGGCACAGCCTGGCGAGCGCCCGATAGATCGAGACGACGAACATGCGGCGACCGTCAGCACTGAGATCGCTGGCCAGATCATAGGCACTGAGCGGCACGCCGGATTGCGTCAGCCGGTCGACGATATCCCTGGCCAGCAGCGACGCGGGATAGGACGGCGTGCGTCGTAACGATGCGCGCGCCGGCGCGCCATCGCCTCGTCGGATTGCGTTCATGCTCAACGCTCCCGTGATATGTCGTCGCGGCAAGCCGCCGTCAGTCGCCCAGGCGAGTGACGGCGGCGCGCCGCTTCAGAAGGTCGCGAGGCGCAGGACGAAGCGGATGTTCCGCCCCGGCATGACCACCACATCCTTGTCGAGCGCGGCGGCATCCCGCTGCACGTCGTTGGTCAGATTCTGCCCCACCACGGCGAACTCGATCCCGGGATGATCCTTGAACGGATGCAGCGCGACCTGCGCGTTGAGCGAGTTGAAGCCGGGCGTGGCGGTATCGAACGCCCCGAAATTGTCCTGCCGCGCCGAATGCAGGAACAGGAAGCCGGCGTCGAGCTTGCTGCTGGTCCAGGACAGTCCGCCGCCATAGCGATAGGGCGGGATGCGCGGGACGTTGCTGCCGTCGTCCAGCGTCGCGCGGACATAATCCCCTTGCGCCTTTACCTCGAGCCCGCCGCTCTCGGTCTTCAGCAGCTGATAGGACGCAACGCCCTCCACCCCGCGGAAATGCGCGCCCTGCTGGAGGTAATTGAGCTCCTTCAGCTCGCCATCGGGATCCAGGCTGCACACGCCGTCGTCATCGCAAGTGCGGCCAGTCAGATTGCCGTAGATATAGTTTTTGAACCAGGTGCTGTAGACGCTGCCCTCGAATTTGAAGCCGCCGGCATTCACGCGGACCGAGCCTTCGAGCGAATTGGCACGCTCGATCTTCAAATTGGGATCACCGGTCTCGAACGTGTCGGGACCATCATGCCCGCCGCGCGCGAAAAGTTCAGTGATCGCCGGTGCGCGGCCGGTACTCGAAAAGGTCAGGCCGAACTTGACCGCCTCGATCGGTGAATAGAGCGCGCCGATCGCACCGCTCACCGGCGTGAATTCCGCGCCGGTGAAGATATTCGATGCCGGCGTACCATCGGCATGGACATGTTCGACACGGCCGCTCGCCTGCAGCTTGAGAGCGTTGGTGAGCGGCAGTTCGGTGAACAGGAACGCCGCTTCGCTCTGCGTCGTGGTCGGGAACAGATAGCTTCTGTCCGCCCCCAGTGCCTGGAATTTGCGGCGCTGCACCTCGACGCCAAGCGCGGTGTTGCTCAACGGGCCGATCGGCCCGAGCAGCAATTCGGCACGGCCATCCAGTTCCTTGTTCTTGAAGGTCGCCTCGACCGTGCCGTCGGGGTCATCCTCGTCATGCTTGTAGTTCGCATAGCTCGTGTCGATGTTGAGCGTGTGAAGCACGCCCGACCCCAGGTCGAATGACGCGCGCCCGAGGATCTTGGTCTGGCGCATATCGATATAAGTGGTGTCGCTGGGTATGCCATATTTTGCATCATACTGCGTGACCGCCACGCCGATCCGGCTCTTCGATTCCGGTCCGAAGAAATAGGACCCGCCTAGCGCCCCGCCATGACCGCGGAAGAACGAGTTGGCCTGGGTGCCCAGCGGCGTGTCGTAATCATCGGCATGGCGATAAAAGCCATCGGCGTGCAGCACGAAATCGCCGAGCTTCGCATCCGCCAGGCCGGAGGTCTCGGCGGTATTGGCGGCCGTTCCGAAGCTTCCGTTCAACTCGCCCGACAGGGTCCGGGTCGGCAGGAAGGTCGGCACGCGATTGTTGATCGCGTTGACCACGCCGCCGATCGCCTGGCTGCCATAGCGCAGCGTCGCGGCGCCGCGCACGACTTCGATACTCTGCGCCGACAGGGGATCGACCGGCATGCCGTGATCGGGGCCGATGTCCGACACGTCCGAACTGCTGACACCGTCTTCCAGGATACGCACGCGGGTCGCATCCATGCCGCGGATGATCGGGCGCGACGCGCCGGCGGCGAAGCCGGTCGCGGAAATGCCGGGGACGCTCGCCAGCGAATCGGCGAGGCTGGCGCCGCCCGCCTCCAGGATCTGCTTGCGGTTGACCTTGGCCGCGATGGTGGGCGTATCGTCGCCCGAAACGGCAAAGGGCGATGCGGTGATGATGATGTCGCCCTTGTTCGCCACCGGATCGGGACGAGCTCCCGTCTCAGCGCCGGGCTGCGCGGTGGTCGAAACTTGAGGATCGGTCTGCGCCTGGGCGCAAGCGGGCAGGAACGCGGCAAGCGCCGCGCCGGTCAGAAAAACATGTCGCATGATGAAAAACTCCATGAACCTTTGCGGACGCCGGCTGACGCCGGCATCCGGTACGAGGGACCTCAAGGTCCCGTCGGAATCAGATCAAAGGCTGGAGAGGGGGCGCGCGACTGTGCCAATGATGGGCCGGTGCGCCATCGACCGATTGCGGCTGTGCTTCGGCGCCGAACCAGAACGCATGAACGACCGGTTCGACCAGGATGATCGACGTGCCGAGCGTATAAACACCGGCGACATCGATTTCATCGCAGATCGGGCAATTGTCCGGGGCGAGCGGCGACCGGTGTTCGCCGGAGGAGTGCCCCGCCTGCTGATCCACCCCGAGGGCGGGCATTGCAGGCACGTGAATGTGCGATTGCAGGAGAACGCTTTGCCAGGACAAGGCAACCAGCAACACGGCCAGCCAGGCCATGCGCAGCCAGTCGCGTTGCCCACCGGGCACGCTACGGCACCGCGGCGGGGTTCGCCGGAATGGCCGGTGCATCTGCATTCAGTTGGATTTGACCGTCATGTCGCTGAGAGATGATATGTTGTAACGTCTTTCGGGTCAACGCTCGATTTTTCGCGTCACGTCGCATGACGGCTGAAGCGAAAGACCTAGCGCGGTTCCTCGCTGGATTTCGCGGAAGCATCGCCGGCATCCTGTTTCAAAGGCCGCTGCTTCATGACGGTCTGCCAGTCCTGCTCGGACAGCTTGCGGCCGAGACGCGGCCATTCAGCGCGCGGACCGCATGCGAAATTGGTCAATGCCTTGCCGGTCGCGCCGTCATCGGCTTTTTCCCAATTGTCCTGAACGGGCGGCATCGTGTCGGGCACGAGCTTGAACTCTGAATCATAGACCAGGGTCTTGCGACGCGAACCTGTCGGGCAGCGCAGTTGAATTCGACATGCAACTCCGCGAAGCGCCGCACGGCGACCTGACTGTCCATATAATAGACCGCCGTGGTCACACCGCCCGCCGCCTTGCCCAGCCGATCGCCGTCGAAAAGGATGGTGAACCCCTCATCGGCCTGAGCGCGCCAGAGATCGGCGGCAATGGCCCGGGTGCCCGTAAGCGACCCAGTGAGCGACAGGGTGACCGCCATGGCGATCTTCCAGAATGTCATTGCGTCACCTTTTCCATGGCTTTCGGGGCGCAACCGATTCAACGATCTGACGCGGCCCCGGCTTTTCCGGAACCATAGGCCGCCTGTTCGTCTCTCGCCAGACGCATCATTACGAATGATTATGTGCGGCCCTGGATCCACCATCGCCGCACGGGCAAGGTCGCAATGCGCGCCCATTTCGGAATCGACACTAAAAATTGGCGGAGACGGAGGGATTCGAACCCTCGGTACCAGTAAACCCGGTACGGCGGTTTAGCAAACCGCTGGTTTCAGCCACTCACCCACGTCTCCAGACCTGGCGGCAAGCGGCGGCTATAGCGAGGGGTCGCGTGCCGATCAACCGCCCTGTCGGCGGATAAGCGAAAGAGTCTTTTTGCCGCCACTGGGCGCGAAATCGACTCGGGTCGTCGCTGCGTTCATTGCGGGTCAATCCCGAGGCGCGCTAGGATTCGTGATTGGGCGCGTCGGGGGAGTAGCCATGCGCAAGTTAATATCGACGATCCTCGCTGCGACCCTGGTGCTCGGCACCGGCCCGGCGGGGTTTGCACAAGTCCGCACGATCGATCCCAACCAGGCGATCGATTCCGACCTGTCCAGAACCGCGCCTGCCCGGCCATCCCAGGATGCGCCGGTTCCGCTCGACGAACCGCAATCCTATCCCGATGGACCGCCGGCCGATCAGAGCCAGCCCAGCCAGTATCCGGCCGATCCCCAATACCAATCGGGCCAGTATCCATCGGACCGGTATCCGCCGACCACACCCCAGTCGGACATGCCGCAGACCGACCCGGCGCAGAACACCAGCCGCGCCAATGCCGAAACAGAGGCCGCCACGGCAACCACCTTCAAGCGTGAAGAACTGCTCCGCGCCGCGGAAAGCACCTTCGGCAAGGGGTCGTCGGGTCTCGCCGGGATGCTCGAGAAGCTGCTGAAGGAGCAAGGCGAGCCCAACGCCTATATCGCCGGCAGCGAAGCGTCGGGCGCGATCGTCGTCGGCCTGCGCTACGGCAAGGGCGAGCTGTTCCACAAGATCGAGGGACAGCAGAAAATCTACTGGACCGGACCGTCGGTCGGCTTCGACCTGGGCGGCGACGGCAACAAGGTCTTCGCGCTGGTCTACAACCTTCACGACTCGGAAGACCTGTATAAGCGCTTCCCGGCTGGCGAGGGGCGGCTCTATTTCGTTGGCGGCCTTGCCGCGACCTATCTGCGCCGCGGCGACATCGTCATCATTCCGATCCGGCTTGGTGTCGGTTGGCGCCAGGGCGTCAATATCGGCTATATGAAGTTCAGCCATAAATCGAAGTGGTTCCCGCTGTAACGGCGACCTTCCTTCCCGATATTTCGCCGGGCGCCGAGCGCGCCCGGACCCTGCTCCGCTGGATCCTAGCGGCCGCTTATCTGATCGCCGGCATTGCGCATCTGCGCTCGCCCCAGACCTTTCTGGCGATTACCCCGGACTGGGTGCCGTTCCCGCACCAGGTGATCATGATCACCGGGCTGTGCGAGATCGCCGGGGCGCTGGCATTGCTCTCCGCGCGGCTGCGCTGGATCGCCGGCGTGATGCTCGCCGCCTATGCGATCTGTGTCTATCCGGCCAATATCAAGCATGCGGTCGACGGCATCGTCATTGGCGGCAAGACGCTGGGATTATGGTACCATATCCCGCGCCTGGCGTTTCAACCGGTAATCATCTGGTGGGCATTGTTTGCCGGCCGGGTGATAAACTGGCCGTTCCGGCGGCGGGAGTATCCGAACTGATGACCGATTCGATCGACGACACCATCATCGACACGCCCGAGGGCCCGATGACCTGGGCGCAGTGGAAGAAGAAGAACCCGGTGCAGATCCCGTCGCGCCGCACCAAGGGCAAGGACCTGCCGGTCAAGGTGAAGCGGTTCACCGAGAAGAAGTGATCCGGTTCAGTTCGGCGGGATATCCGCGCGGACCCTGGTGAGAATGCGCCCCAGCAAATTGGCGCCACGCCATTCGGCCGGGTCATGCGCGGCGGGATCGTCGACCGCCAGTCCGACACCCCAGATCCAGTCGCGCGGATTCGCCTCGACAAGCATGGCGGGCGCCGTGGTCCGGAGTTGACGGGCCGCACCCTGGTTCTGCCGAAACTTCTCGAGATTGCCGGTATAGACGATGGCGATCTTCCAGGCGTCCCAGATGTCCTGGTGAAATCCTTGAACCAATTGACCGTGCCGCTTCTGTTCGGCCGGATCGGCTGTGGCCAGAATCGCAGACGCGCGCACCGCATCGCCGAACAGCTCCGCCTTGGCGACCATCATCCATTGCTCGGCCGTCACGAACCGCCGCCCGCCGATCGAGAAGGGCGTTGCATGCCACTGGCTGAAGACGCCCCGGATGAAGGGCATGAATGTCGAGAAACCGGAAGGATCGGGAAGCTGTTCGATCGAAAGGCGCGGACCCCAGGCCGATGTGGCGGCCCGATCGTCCATTCAGCCGAACTCGACCGCTTCGAACCGGATCGGCTCGCCGATCGCGGCCTCGGCCAGTGCGCCGTCCCACATCACGCGCTGCCCGCGCACGATCGTGCCGATCGGCTTGCCAGTGAGTTCCATGCCGGTGAAGGGCGACCAGCCGCAGCGCGAGGCAAGCCATTCGTCAGTGATCGTCCAGCGCGCCTTCAAATCGACGATCGAGAAATCCGCGTCGTAGCCGGCCGCAATCCGGCCCTTGCCGATGATGTTGAACACGCGCTGCGGCCCGGCGCTGGTCAGGTCGATCACGCGCTGCAAGGTGGTGCGGCCATGCGCGACATGGTCAAGCATCAGCGCAAGCATCGTCTGCACCCCGGGCATGCCGCTTGGGCTGTCGGGATAGGGTTTGGCCTTTTCCTCGCGCGTGTGCGGCGCATGGTCGGAACCGAGAATGTCGGGCACACCCTGGTTGAGCCAGTGCCATAGCCCGTCGCGATGCGCGCCGGAGCGGATTGGCGGGTTCATCTGCGCCCAGGTGCCGAGCCGGGGATAGGCCTCTTCGCCCGCTAGGGTCAGATGCTGCGGCGTCACCTCGCAGCTGGCGATATCCTTGTTCTGGCCGAGCAGTTCCAGTTCGGCCGGCGTGGTCACGTGCAGCACATGGATCCGCCGACGCGCGGCGCGCGCAAGGCTGAGGATGCGCCGTGTGGCGAGCAGCGCGCTCTCGTCATCGCGCCATACCGGGTGCGACGACGCATCGCCCGTCACCCGCTCTCCGGCACGCGCGTTCATCCGCGCTTCGTCCTCGGCATGAATCGCCACGCGGCGGTGCCCGGAGGCCAGCACCTCGGCAAGTGAGGAATCCTCCGCCACCAGCAGGTCGCCGGTCGACGCCCCCATGAAGATCTTGACGCCCGCCGTGCCCGGCATGCGCTCCAGCTCGGCCAGGCTCGCCGCATTGTGATTGGTCGCACCGACATAAAAGGCATGGTCGCACCACATGCGATGATGCGCGCGGGTGAGCTTGTCCTCGATCGCCTCGGCGCTGTCGGTATTGGGTTTGGTATTGGGCATCTCGAACACTGCCGTGACACCGCCGAGCACCGCCGCGCGGCTGCCGCTTTCCAGATCTTCCTTGTGGACCAGCCCGGGCTCGCGGAAATGGACCTGGGTGTCGATCACGCCGGGCAGGATATCGAGCCCGGTACAATCGATCGTCTCGCCCGCGTCGCCGGCCGGTCGGTCCGGTGCGCCGATCTCGACGATCTTGCCATTGCGCACGCCAATGCTCGCCTGCACCGGCCCGGCGGGCAGGTGAACGGTGCCGTTGGTCAGAATCAGATCGAACTTGGCCATTGCCGCCTCTTTCGCTGGGGTCACCGCACCCCTACCTGTTCGTCATGAGCGAAACCACCCCGACAATGCTGGATGACCGCGCGCTGATCCGCGTTTCCGGTGAAGATGTGCGCGGCTTCCTGCAGGGCCTGGTCACTGCCGACACGATGGGGGCGCTGCCGGCCTGGTCGGGATTGCTGACAGCACAGGGCAAGGCCTTGTTCGATTTCCTGCTCTGGGCGGACGACGACGATTTGCTGATCGACTGCGAGGCGGATCAAGCCGATGCGCTTGCCCGGCGGCTGTCAATCTATCGCCTGCGCCGCGCGATCACGATTGCGCGCGACGATAGCCTGGCGGTGCATTGGTCGCGCGATACCGATCGGGGCATGCCCGATCCGCGCCTTGCCGAACTCGGCCATCGCTGGCTCGCTCAGCCTGCCGCCGCCGCCAATGGCTGGCGCGCACATCGCCTGTCGCTCGGCGTGACCGAGGGGCAGGCGGAACTGGGCAGCGACAAGACGCTGTGGCTGGAATGCAATGCGCGCGAACTGAACGGCGTCAGCTTCACCAAGGGCTGTTATGTCGGCCAGGAAAATACCGCGCGCATGCATCACCGGGCCAAGGTCAATCGCCGCCTCGTCGTCGCGCCGCTCGGCGAGGCGGGTGAGCGGACGCGTGTGCGGTATCCGGAGTTCGGCCTGATGGTCGAGCATCGCCGGGTCGAGGCGCTCGGCGACGCGATTATCCCCGACTGGCTCGCCGCCGCGCTATAGGCCGAACGTTACGAGACCGCGTTCGTCGATCGACCAGGCGGGGTTCCAGGCAATTTCCCAGCCATGGTCGTCGGGGTCAGCGACATAGCCCCGAAAGCCGTCATGCTCGGGTGCATCGCCGGGCCGCAGGACCGTTCCGCCGGCCCTGCCCAGCTGTTCGATCAGCGGCTGGACATCCTCTTGCCGTGGCACATTATGCGCCATGGCGAACGCCCCCGGCCGGCACAGGCCGGTCCGCTGCATGTCGGATTCGAGCGCCGGCTGGAGCCAGGTACCGAGCACCAGGCCGTTCATCTGATAGAAGATGATCTCGTCATTCTCGAACACCGGCGTCCAGCCGAAGCCGTCGACATAGAAACGCCGCGAGCGTGCGAGATCGGCAATGCCGATGGTGATCACGGAAATCTGCTGCTGCATGGTCCATACCCTTATGGTCACCGACGCACGATGCGCCGTGTTCAGGGTCGCGGGACTCGACGCGAAAGCATCGGCCAGAACACCGCCCCATAATCCTTCGGGGGGTGCGATCGGGCTAACCATACCGATCCGCCTTTCTCGACAAGCCTTTTTACCCACCCGATAATTGTCGTGCAATCTGCTTGCCGTGCACTTTACCTCATGGAAGGTTCGGGGCATGGCATTGTTCCGGCATCTGGATATCCATCCTGCGCCCGGAATGACGAGAGCGTCGAATGATCGAAAGCGGCACGCACACCCCAAATGTGTCGGTGGAATCCTTTGGCCTCCCGCCGCATACCGCGCTGCGTTATGAACGACCGGACCCGCGTCTGGCGGCCTATCTCACCGACTATCATGTGCTTGATTCCGACGAGAGCGGGGTCGGCACCAACATCGAATGGATGCTGCCGAGCTGGCCGGCGATCCGAGTCATTCTCGCCGATAATCCCATTGCGTTGACGATCGGCGGCACAACCTATGATCCGATGCCTGAAGCCGCCTTGTACGGGACGACCAGCAAGGCGATGCGCGTCAGGACGGCGGGCGGCGTGACGATCGGCGCAGGGATAACCCCGCTTGGCTGGTCGCGGCTGTTTCGCGGACCGGCCGATCAGTATCGCGACCGGATCGTGTCGCTCGACACGGTCATGCCGGCGGGGGTCGTTGAAGAGCTGGTTTCGCGGTTGCGAGCATCCGATCAGGCGCTGGACGTGAAGGATATTCTCGACCGCTTCTTCCTGAATCATATGGGTCCGCGCGATCGTAACGAAGGGGAGATCAGGGCGTTGATGGCGCTGATCGTCGACGATGCGACGCAGGATCTGTCGACCGCGGCGGCGCGGATCGGGATCGACGCGCGCCGGCTGCGACGGCTGGCGACGCGCCATTTCGGCTTCCCGCCCAAGACACTGTTGCTGCGCGCACGCTTCCTGCGCTCGTTCCTCAAGATGTTCGCGATACGCGACCATGCGGATTATTCGCTGATTGCCACCACCTATCATGACGCATCGCATTTCCTGCGCGACGCCAACCGGTTTCTGGGCATGACACCGCGCCGTTTCATGGCAATGAAGACACCCTATCTCGATGCCGTGCTGCGCGCCCGCGCCGCCGTGTTCGGCACCGCGACCACCGCACTGCACGATGTGGATGCCGGATAAGGTCGCGCGGATGAACCGGTTCGTCGTCATTTCGGGCTGTTCGGGCGGCGGCAAATCGACGTTGCTCGATGAGCTGGCGCGGCGCGGCCATGCCACAGTCGCGGAGCCGGGCCGCCGGATCGTCGAACAGGAACTGGCAAGCCACGGCTCGGCATTGCCCTGGGCCGACGCCGACGCCTTTGCTCGTCGCGCGATCGACCTGGCGCTGGCCGACCGGGCTGCCGCCGAGCACTTGCCTGGATGGGTGTTTTTCGACCGCAGCGCGATCGATGCCGCCGCAGCGCTTGACCATCTATCGGGAGGCCAGGGCCGGCACATCGATGCCCTGCCGCGTTATCACGACATGGTCTTCCTGACGCCACCCTGGCCGGAGATTTACGTTACCGACCGCGAGCGACGTCACGGTTTCGACGATGCCGTCGCGGAGTATCAGCGCCTGGTGCTCGCCTATCCCGCCAATGGTTATGACCTATCGGTGCTCGATAAGGTCGCGGTCGGCGACCGCGCCGATTTCATCCTGGCGACGCTGGCGCAATCGACCTCGACTGCCTACCGCCCGATCGAACTATAAGCGAAGCCAGCCCGCTCGACTTCCGCCGGCGGGTAGATGTTGCGCAGGTCGACCATCACCGGCGTGCCCATCACACTGGCCAGCCGCTTCAGATCGAGCGCGCGGAACACATCCCATTCCGTCACGATCACCACGGCGTCGGCCCCGGTCGCTGCCTCATAGGCGTCTTTGCAATAGGCGATCTCGGGCATCATCGCCTTGGCCGGCTCCATCCCTTCGGGGTCATAGCCGCGCACCGTCGCGCCCGCGTCGATCAGGCTCTGCACGATCGCGAGACTGGGCGCATCGCGCATGTCGTCGGTGTTGGGTTTGAAGGTGAGGCCGAGCACCGCGACGGTCTTGCCCTTGCCGTCGCCGCCCAATGCCTTGATCACCTTGCGCCCCATCGCCCGCTTGCGGTTGTCGTTGACCTGAACCACCGCTTCGACGATCCGCACCGGGGTTTCATAGTCCTCGGCGGTCTTGAGCAGAGCCAGCGTATCCTTCGGGAAACATGACCCGCCATAGCCCGGTCCGGCATGGAGGAATTTCGACCCGATCCGGTTGTCGAGACCAATACCGCGCGACACATCCTGGACGTTGGCGCCGACCGCTTCACACAAGTCCGCGATCTCGTTGATGAACGTGATCTTGGTCGCCAGAAACGCGTTGGCGGCATATTTGATCAGCTCGGCCGTGCGCCGGCCGGTGAACAGGATCGGGCTCTCATTGAGGTAGAGCGGGCGATAGACATCGCGCATCACCTGCATCGCGCGCGTATCCTCGGTGCCGATGACGATCCGGTCGGGGCGCTTGAAGTCGCCGATCGCTGCACCCTCGCGCAGGAATTCGGGGTTGGAGACCACTGCCACGTCATGACCATTGACCGTTTCGGCCATGATCGCCTCGACCTTGTCGCCGGTGCCGACCGGCACGGTCGACTTGGTCACGATCACGATCGGCCCGGTCACCGCCTCGGCGATCTCGCGCGTCGCTGCGAAGACATAGGACAGGTCGGCATGGCCATCGCCGCGCCGCGACGGCGTGCCGACCGCAATGAACACCGCATCGGCACCCGCGACCGCGCTTTTCAGATCGGTGGTGAAGGTAAGCCGGCCAGCCGCGACATTAGCCGCGACCAGCTTGTCCAGACCAGGCTCGAAAATCGGCATCCGCCCCGCTTCGAGCGCGGCGATCTTCGATTCATCCTTGTCGACGCAAATCACGTCATGGCCGAAATCCGAGAAGCAGGCGCCGGAAACCAGGCCGACATAGCCCGAGCCGATCATCGTGATGCGCATGGTGGACCGTATCCCATTGTTGCAGGCGTTACCGCCCGTGTCACCGCGATCCTCTAGCCGAACATCGCCAGATTGCCACCCCATTGGCTTGTGCCAACGGCACTATGGACGGCGACTGCCGGAGAATTGCAAGGCTCCAGACGCACAAAAGGGAGGCCAGCGATGCTGACCTCCCTTCCGTGTTTCGTACGAAATGCTTCGTGCGAGACCGGGCTTAGTTGCCCGAGCCAGGCCCGTAGCTGATTTCCACGCGGCGGTTTTCCAGCTCGCGAACGCCATCGGCGGTCTCGATGCGGGGACGGCTTTCGCCGAACGCTTCGGTGGAGATCACGCTGTCGGGAACCGAGTGCGACGTGAAGTAGCCCTTCACCGCGTCGGCACGACGCTGCGAGAGACCCACGTTGTACTTCGGCGAACCCGACTTGTCGGCGTGGCCGGCAAGCATGATCTGGGTATTGCCGCAATTCTGGTACTGCGAGATCGCGTTGTCGAGCAACGACGCCGCCTGCGGCGTGATGTCCGACTTGTCCCACTCGAAGAACACGATGTACGGCCCAGGCGAACACACCACTTCCGGCGGAGGCGGAGGAGGAGGCGGCGGGGGCGGAGGAGGAGGCGGCGGGGGCGGAGGAGGAGGCGGCGGTGCCGCCGGCTCGCCGAAGTTGTAGGTCAGGCCACCGAGGATGCTGTGCGTCCGGAACGTGCCTTCGAAAGCACGACCGGTAACATCGACCAGACCGACATTCCGCGCGTTGAAGAAGCGATACTTCAGCGTCGCATCGATATGGCTGGTGATCGGAGCGCGGATACCCGCAAGACCCTGCCAAGCGAAGACCGTATCGGAATCGTCGAGGAAGTCGCCGCGCGTGTTGAGCCCGTAGTTGGACTTGACGCGAGCAACGCCGACACCGCCGCCGACAAAGCCCTGGATGCCGTCGTCGTCACCGAAGTCGAGCAAACCGTTGACCATGAAGCTGAGCGCCGAAGTCCGGCCGCCGGCATAATTGTATGTGCCTGCGGGGAGGTTCGAGATCCCACCAGTCGACAGGAATGCCGGGGTCGTCACCGAAGACCGGTAAGAGTCGACAGTTGCGCTCTTGTAGCCGACTTCCGCTTCAAGGCGGAAGGCGCCGAAGTCATAGCCGATGACGCCGTCGACGTCATAGCCATATTTAGAATCAACCGTCGAAGCGTCGCTCACTGCGCCGATATCGAAGTTGATGTCTTCCACGATCATCGCGCCACCTTCGACGCCCACGTACCACGAATCATCGCGTGCGAGGGCTGGTGTGGCGAGAGCAGTGGAGGCAAGCGCCATAGCGATGGCAAGCTTCCGCATAAAAATCCCCTTTCGTCGTTGTCACTCGGACAGCGCAAACTCCCTACCCAAAGGTTGGTTTCCACGCAAGCGCACAAATTTTGTCCGCTGTTGCCCTAACGCAACATAAAGCAGGTGATTTCCTGCATTTCGATTAAGATCATGCGGTATCTTATGCAGTACGATCCGCGTGTCGCATCACATCAAAAAGACCTTTGACCGCCCAGGCGAATCCGGCAGCATCGAATGGCCACGGCCGAACACAGCGCATCCGGAATCCGGCGACGGGTGGTGGAACGGGTCCTTCCGCCCCGTAAAACCAAGCATTTGCGTCATTTTCTGACAATTCCCACTGCTTTATGATCGATGGATGAGGCCAGTGCCGGCTTGACGTGCGCCACCGCCGCGCGATCCCATTAACCGGGGGGTTTCTCACTGATCGGCGCACGCCATCGTGAAGCGAGGGCTTTCGACACCTCTGGCGGCAGCAGCGGTGTTCGCAGGTCTTTTTAGAGAACATTTTTTCCGCTCGAGCCACCGCCCGCGGCGCAGTGCGTCAATAGCGGCGCCATCCGAAACCGGAATCTCCGCTGCAGTGAGCGGCGATTCGCATTCGATGGCCGATTCAGTGCGTGTCGTTATCGCGCAACAGACGCTCGCCGGAACACATGGAGTATCGCGGCTTCATCGAAATACCCCGCATCGCAACATGCTTGCGATCGAAAGGATTCCCGGCCAGAAAAATCGCAACCGGATCGGACTGACCTGCCTGAAGGAACGGCAACGGCGAATGCCGGGGTCAGGCCCCGGGGGTGCGCGTCGCGACCCAGATGATGTGCCGCGCGCCCTTGCCGCCGGTGCCTGACCGAACCACCGCCTCTTCGACCGAGAATCCGTCGCGCAAGCGCCGCGCGAACGTCGCGTCCGCGCCAGCCGACCATATGGCGAGAACGCCGCCCGGACGCAGCGCCGCGCGCGCCGCCGCAAGCCCACGCGCCGAATAAAGGCCGTTATTGCCGCCACGCGTCAATCCGTCCGGCCCGTTATCGACGTCGAGCAGGATCGCGTCGAACACCGCGTCCCGCGCCCGGATCAGCGGCCCGACATCGCCTTCGATCATATGAACCCGCGGATCTTCCAGGCTCCCGTCATGCACTGCCGCCATTGGCCCCAGCGCCCAGTCGATCACCGCCGGCACCAGTTCGGCGACGGTCACCTCCGCGGCTGGACCAAGCACCGCCAGCGCCGCACGCAAGGTGAACCCCATCCCCAATCCACCGATCAGCACCTTGGCATCGGCGCGTGCCACCCGCGCCAGCGCGAGCGTGGCGAGTGCTTCCTCCGAGCCGCGCACGCGGCTGCTCATCAATTCATTGCCGCCCAGCATGATTGACCAGTCGCCGCCGCGCCGGAACAGCTTGAGCTCCCCGCCGCCAGGCACATCGGCACTATCGATCAATTCGCGTGGAACCATGGATTCGGCTTTAACGACGGCCGCCCATTCACGCCACCCACACCAGGCTCACGTCGCAAGCCCACGTCGCAAGCAATGACCCGGCCCGACGCAATCGCGCCGGACTGGCGTCATTGGCATTCGATATTTTGCCTATTTGGTAATCACGACCTGGCTGGCCCGGATCCGGGCCGGCCTTATCATCCCGAAGCTTCGGGCGCCGCGCCGACGGTGCGGCGCCCTGATCTCCTCAGCGGCACTTCACCTGCTGATTGCCCTGGTCGACCGACTTGCCGGCGACACCGCCGACAAGCGCACCGAGGATCGTGCCGACGCCGCGCGAATGCCCGCCGTCGATCACATTGCCCAGCACGCCGCCGCCGATCGCACCAATGATCAGACCGGTCGTGCCATCGTTGCGCTTGCAATAATAACGCCCGTCCTGGCCGCGATAGACGCGCTCGTCCGAACTCAGCACGCGCTCCTGATAATTGCCGTCGCGATAATAGCGCGATGGCTCATAGCCGCTTTCGACCCGGTCATCGTCATAGCGGGGGCGAGGCGCAGGGTTATAGCCGCCCGGGCCGCCATAATCCGGGCCGTCATAGCCGCCCGGGCCGCGCCCGCCGCCACGGTTGCGTGCCTGCTGGTAGCGGTCATATTCCTGCTGGAACACGCGAAGCTCATCCTGCAGTCGCTGTTGCGCCTGCTGGAAGCGTTGCTCCTCCTGTCGTGTCTGCGCGCCGGCGGGCGCGGTAAACGCCATAAGGCTGGTGGCGCAAAGCGCGGCGACGATCGTGAAACGCGACATACATGTTCTCCGGCGTGGTTCGTTGACCCCAACCGCCATGGACGCCCTTTGTTGCGTCGCTGTCAAATCGTTACGCATCCGATATCGTGGGATCGCGCCGAAACGGCCGCGATTTCAGGCCGATGGCTTGAGATCGACGCTCAACCGATCCCGTCGATTACGGCCGCCCAGGCGGCGATTTCATCGTTGAAATGCCGATCGACCGCCAGATCGCCGGCGAGTCCCCGGTCGGCATCAACCTCGGCCGATCCTGCCCAGTCATAGGTCGCATTGCCGGACAGGCGAACCATGCCGTCACTTTCAGCCTGGGCCCGGACCAGCCCGCCGCGATTGAAAATGCTCAGTTCCACGCCGAACTCCACACGCCCGGTCAGGCACGCAGCGAAGATCGATGCCGCCATCGCACTGCCACAACTGTCGGTCAGCCCGACGCCACGCTCATATGTCCGCACGAAAAGATTCGCGCCGCGCAGCTCGACGAACGAGACATTGGCGCGGTTGGGCAGCCAGTCCGGCGCGGACTCGCACAGCTCGCCGATCGCGACCAGTTCCGCGTCGTCGATCGTCTCGACGAAACTCACCAGATGCGGGTTGGGCATCGCCACTGCGGTAAACAGCCGGGCCGAAGGCAATGCGGCAATCGCCTGCTGCACGATCTGGTGCCCGGTGCCGTGCAGCGGCCATTGCGTCACATCCAGATCGGCCGGTCCCGCCGTTTCGCGGATCGTGGTCACGCCCGGCGCGAGATCGGCGTCGCGCTCGGCATGCGCGCTCGATGTCTTCAACTGCACCTCGGCACGGTCGATCGACAATGCCTCGAATCCGGCACGCGCGACGCAGCGCAAGCCATTCAGACAGGTCTCAGCCTCGCTGCCGTCCGAATTGAACATGCGCATGCCGAAATCGTGCAGCCTGTCGCCGTCGGTCAGCAGCAGCAGCCCATCGCCACCGACCGGTCCGCGCCGATCGGCGAGCGCGCGCGCCACTCCTGCCCATACCGCATCGTCGAGATCGAGGCTGCGCGCATCGATCAGCGGGAAATCATTTCCCGACCCATGGCATTTGACGAAATCGAACCGCATGACGACCCTATAGCGAGCAGGTGGCTGTCACGCCATCGCCGCGACGATCGCCCGCTCCTTCGCAATGATCGGTGCGAAGCTCGGCCGCGCCAGGATGGCGGCGACATAGGCCACGGTCCTGGGCCACCGCACCGGATCGATCGCGACACTGAGATGATCGAGATTGACGAACGGCGAGCACACCGCGAGATCAGCCAGCGTGATGCGATCCTCGACCAGGAACCCTGACGCTGGCACCACCCCTTCAAGATAGTCGAGCAGAGGCGGCAATTCGTTCGCTTCCGCCGCCGCCGCAACGCTTTCGTCGCCGGCGATCCTGAGCACCTTGGGCGCGACGAAACGGTTGAAGAACAGCTTGCCACCCAGCGCGCAGACCATCGTATCGGCGAATTCCTCATACCAGACAGTGCGGGCCCGCGCGATCGGGTCGGGCGGGATCAGGTTCGGCTCGGGAAACTTCGCCTCGATATAGGTGATGATCGCGGTCGAATCCGAAATGCAGAAGTCGCGCCCCTGGTCGGCACCAGGATCGCGAAAGCCCGGCATCTTGCGGAACGGGCTTGCCTCTTCGAATTCGGGACCGCCACGTCCCATGCCGGCATTTTTCAATTCCGGCGTGATGCCCTTTTCGGCGGCGAACGCCATTACCTTGCGCACGAACGGCGACATGGTCGAGCCATAAACGATCATCGAAACTCTCCTCAGATTATGGGTCTTGTTAATAGTTACGTTTCGAAACGCAACCTTTCTATTCGCCACGAGACAGGCCGCAACCTTTATGTCACGTTGCGCGGCATGACGTTCGGGGACGCCGCGTGACCGCATTATTGTTTATCGCGCTCGTCGCGGCGGGCATCGCAATCGCCCTGCTGTTTGACCGGGTCGCGAGGCTCGAACGCTGGGCCAGGGCGCTGCAGAAGCGCCTGACCGAGCTCGACTCCGATATCACTGCACCGCCGCCGAAACCCGACCCGCAAACCGACCCGCTACCGGCGACGGTGGTTCGCGCCCAGGCCCGGCCGGCACCGCCCCCGCCGACGATTCTCGCGCCGCCGGAACCAGTTGAACCCGTTGTACCACCGGCGGCCGCACCTGCTCCATCGCCTCCGGCACCACCGGAACGGCCGATGCGCGAGCCTGTTCGGCTCGGCTTCGAAGCGATCGTCGGCGGCAAATTGCCGATCTGGATCGGCGGCGCCGCGCTGGTTCTGTCCGCCTTCTTCCTGGTGCGCTTCTCGATCGAGAACGGACTGCTCGGCCCGGTCGCGCGCACGATCATCGCGACGCTGTTCGGGGTCGGCCTGATCGCGGCAAGCGAAGTCGCGCGCCGGATCCCCGCGACGCGGGACGACCCACGCATCGGCCAGGCGCTGGCCGGTGCAGGGGTCGCGATCCTCTATGGCACGCTCTACATCGCCGCCGCACTGTACAACCTGATCGGCGACCTCACCGCCTTCATCCTGATGATCGGCGTGACCGTCGCCGCACTTGGCCTGGCGCTGCGCCATGGTCCGCCGACTGCGATCATGGCGCTGATCGGCGGCTTTACCGCACCGCTGATCGCCGGGTTCGAGTCCGCCGGGATCGGCCCGTTGCTTGCCTATCTCGGGCTGCTCGTCGCGGCCCTGTTCGGCCTCGCCATCCGGCGCGGCTGGGTATGGCTGGCGCTCGCCGCCTGCGGTGGCGGGTTCGCTTGGGTCAATCTGTTGATCGCGACGCTCGGGGCAAAGGACCTGGCCGGGGTCGGCGCCTTTGTCCTGTTGCTGGCGATCGGCGCCACGCTGGCGCTGCCGCGCACCGGCGCCGCGCGGCCCTGGCTTCGCCTGCTGCCGCTGGTGGCGGGGCTGGTACAGTTGCTGGTCCTCGCGCCCGCACTCGATTTCGGGCCGCTGGCCTGGGGCCTGTATCTGCTGCTCAGCGCCGCTGCGCTATGGCTCGGCTGGCGTGACGAAGCGCTCGCGCCGGGTGCGGCCGCCGCGCTCGGGCTGGTGCTGTTATTGCTTGCTGTCGGCCTCGACCGGCACAGCGCCACGGCGCCGATCGCCGCGATCGCCATCACCGCGCTGTTCGCCATCCCCGGCCATCTGCGCGCCCGCAGCAACTGGCTGTGGGCCGGTATCGCGCTTGGCGGCACGGCGGGACCGGTGTTGCTTGCCTGTGCCATCGGACATCCGCTGCTTGTGCCCATGGGCTGGGCGGCGTTGCTGGCGCTGGCAGCGGGCGCATGCGCCTCATTGAGCTGGCGCGACCGGTCGAACGCGCGCGCGGAGCGCAGCTTCCTGCCGGCGCTGACGGGAGGCGCCGCACTCGCCGCGATCCTGTCGATGGTCGCACTGGTCGAACTGCTCCCCATTCCGTGGCGCTGGCCGGCATGGCTGGCGGTCGGCCTCGCGCTGGCCGCCTGGGCGCAGCGCAGCAAGGATGGCGGCATTGCCCTGCTCGCCCCGATCGCGGTGGCGGCAACCGGCCTGGCTGTTCTTGCCGGATTCGGCGATCTTGGCGACTATTTCGGCAGCGTGATCGATACCGATCCGCTGCCGCCGATCGCCGACCTGATCGCGATCGGCCTGTTGCCGCCGCTGCTGCTCTTCGGCATCGCACGCCTGTTGCCGCGTGACAAAACCGCGGTCGGGATCGAATGGATCGCCTTCCTGCTGGCACTCGCTTTCGTGCCGGCGGTCCTGCCGGCGCCCTGGCATGCCGCCGGGCTCGGCCTTGCCGCCCTGGCAACGATCGCGGCACGCCTGCCGCGCAACAAGGCATTGGCCGCCCTGGCGGCGGTGGTCGCCGCCATGCTGCCGGTCCTGGCCAAGCTGCTCGAACTGATCGGCCTGTCGCTCGGCGGCGAAGCCCTGCCTTATACCCTGTTGCCGACGATCATGACGTTGCTGCGTGAAATGACCATGCCCGCCGCGCTTATCGCCGGCGGCCTGTTCCTGCGGCGCGACGCGCTCGACATCGCGCGGCAAGGAGTGATCGCCGCGCTCGCGGTCGCTGCGGTCGCCACGCTTTACGCGCTCGCCAAGCAGCCGCTGGCGATTGCCACTCTGCCCCGCTTCGAAGCGGTCGGGTTCCTCGAACGCGCGATCCTCACGCAGGCGATCCTCGCCACGGCCTGGGCATTGCGCATGCGTCAACCCAGACTGTCCGAGGCGTTGCTGTGGTTTGGCCTGGCCCGCTTCGCCTGGTTCGACCTGGCGCTGTTCAACCCGCTGTTCGTCACCCAGACGGTCGGCAGCCTGCCGCTGCTCAACCTGGCCACCATCCATGTCGGCCTGATCGCGGCCTGGCTGTGGCTGATGAAGGACGATCGTCGCTGGCGTATCGCGACGCTCGGCCTGATCGCACTCGCCGTCGCTCTGACGGTGCGTCAGGCGACGCATGGCGCCGTCCTGACCGGCGATATCGGGCGGACCGAGAACTGGCTCTATTCCGCCGCCCTGCTCGGCCTGTCGCTGGTCTGGCTCGCGCGCGGCATTCAGAGCGGCGCCGGCGACCTGCGCGTTGCCGGGCTCGCTCTGCTCACGCTGGTGACGCTGAAGGTCTTCCTGATCGACGCGTCCGCGCTCGCCGGCATCCTGCGCATCCTGTCCTTCCTCGGGCTCGGGATCGCGCTGATCGGAATCGGCTGGGCTTATGGCCGGGTCATCGGCAAGGCGAAGGCGGCGTCCGACCCAGCGGAGGCGTGACGCGCCCGGTACGGCATCACCAGCGCATGATATAACCGATATCGGGCTTGGCGCGCCCGGCGACCTGATCGCGCCACACGCGCTGGATCGCCTCGGCGCCGCTTTGCCGGTCCACCGTCACCCAGCCATCGGCGTCAGTGAGGAAGGCGTGCCAGCGTTCCGCCACCGCGCTCTGGAACCCGTCCTGCCCGATCGCCCCGATCAGCGTCGCGGCGGCATCGGGCGCGAAGAACCAGACCGGTTTCGGACCGGTCGCCACACCGCTGTCGCCGCCGCCCGCCACACCTTCGTCGTGATGCGTCACGCCGACCTTCAGGATATGGACGAGCCGTTCGGCCAGCCGCGCCTGAACATCGGCGATCACGCCGGCATTGCCGGCGAAGTCGACCAGCACCGCAGTGCCTGCGACATCCAGGGCATCGAGCGCGTCATAGGCGATGACCTGATCATACAGCCCGGTCTGCTCGACGAACGCGACATTGGACCCGCTGGTCAGGCCGATCCGCCTGATCCCCGGACTGCTCGCCCGCGCGACATGCGCCAGGCCCATTGCCGTCTTGCTCGACGCGCTGGTCAGGATCACGCTGCCGGCACCGTGCCAGTCCTGCCGGCGCAGCTGATCGTCGAGCAGGAAGCTGGTCAGGAACAGCGGCTCGAACAACATCCGCGCCTCCTCTCGCGCCGGATCATGCGCCGGGTCCGCCGCGAGCCGGCGATAGAGGTTATAGACCGCCGCCATTGGCTGGCGGTGCGCCGTCATGTCGCGGAACTGGCCAGCCGACACCTTGCCCGGTGCGACGATCAGATGCGTCGCCGTCGGCAGATAACCATAGACCCGTTCGCCCGCCGCGATATCGGGATGACGCGACGCCGAGACCCGCGCATGGCCCCAGACCGGCACGATTCCCCACCCCTCGGGCGCCGGGAAGAAATACCAGTATTTCACTAGCTCGCCGACCACCGCATAGGTCACATTGTTGGCGGTCAGTGCGAATGCCTCGATTTCGAGCAGCACCTCGCCGTCCTTCGGCTCGGGCGCGATCGTCTCGTTGATCGCGGTCTGCTCCAGCGCATCCTTACGCACCATCATCTCGCGCTTGACCGGCATCGCTCTCTCCCCTGGGGTGGATCGCCTCGATAGCCATTTTCACGGCAAAAGTCAGCGGGAACCCGCATCAGTTACGAGCCCGGCATGACGGCTGGCAGGGGTGCAGCACTTGCCAAATCGTCATGGCAGGCCGACAGGAGAATGGCCTATCTGGTTAGGACCCTTAGTCATGATCACCGCGATCCGCGAAGTCCGCCGCGCCAAGGGGCTGACGCTCGACGATGTCGCGCGGCGCTGCGACCCGCCGACCACCGCGCAGACGATCGGCCGGCTCGAAACGGGCACGCGCACCGTCTCGGTGGGCTGGCTCAACCGCATCGCCGACGCGCTTGGCGTCACCGCCGCCGATCTTGTCAGGCTGCCGACGCGCAGCGACATCCCCGTGGCGGCAATCCTCGATTCCGGCGGAGTCCATGCGCCGAAGCACGAAATCACGCTCACCCCGCCCACCCCCAGCCCCGGCCTGGTCGCGGTGACGGTCGCCGCCGGTGTCGGCGATTATCGCAGCGGCGACGAGCTATGGTGCGAGACGCTCGCCCCGGACAGCTTCGCCCAGGCGATGAACCGCGACGTGCTGGTCCCCCGCCCAGCCGGCCGCTTCCTGTTCGGCCGCCTGATCGGACGCGAGGACGGCAAGCTCCACCTCCTGCCCCCCGGGCCGGGCGGGCGTCAGCAGGTGGTTGCCGACCCGCCCTGGATTGCCCGCGCGGTCCGGCTGGTGCGGTCGCTCTAGGACCTGGTCGCAACCGAAATTGCTGGCTGTTCCTGGCTGTTATTTCGCAATATTCTTTTTGCTGGCTGTTAAGTTGGATTTCCGACCCGGATTTTTCAGCGCATTTTCAAATGTTTCAGCCAAAGCTGGCTGTTATCGAATAACAGCCAGCTATCAGCCAATGAACAGCCAGCATAACAGCCAACATATCAGCCAGGATCAGCCAGCTGATGGCATCGACTTTTTCTCACCATGTGAAAGAGCGGAGCCGGACGCCGGAGAGCATCTGACCGCCCTCACTTTGTCAGGGTCGGCACCGGTGTTGAATCAGATCGGGAATCACGCCGGAAAAACAGGCGCCGGCGATCATTGCGGTTGCGACACGATCGCGCCTGACAAGGCAATCCGGATCGCTTAGGCTCACCCCGCGACAGGTGGCGACCGGTGATCGGGACGATGCCATTCAGGGGAGATCGATCATGAGCGCACCCTCACCATTGCAGGCGGGATCACTGGTTTCCTTCACCATCACGACCAATGGCAAGCCGATCGACAGCGCGTGGCAAGTCATCTCGATCAACATCTGGGCCGGGGTCAACACATTGCCCCGGGCCCGTATCACCATCGCCGACGGCAACGCAGCGGAGACGGCCTTCGCGATCAGCGAAGCCAGCACGCTGATCCCCGGCACAAAGCTGGCCATTACGCTCGGCTATGATGGGACCGACACCGAAGTCTTTTCCGGCATCATCGACCGGGAGAGCCTGGAGCAGGGCCCGGACGGCGCTTCGCTGCTGACCATCGAAGCGACCGACCCGGCACTGGCGATGACGCTCGCACGGCGCAACGCCGTGTTCGAACGCATGACCGACAGCGCCGTGATCGAGCGGCTGATCACCGCCGCCGGGTTGACCGCGTCGGTGACACCAACCGCGGCCGTGGAAGAGGCGGTCGTCCAATATCATGCGTCGGACTGGGACCTGATGCTGGCACGCGCCGCGGTGAACGGCATGGTCGTGACGGTGTCCGGCGGGCAGGTGATGGTTGCGCCGCCCGACACCGCCCAGTCGCCGGTCCTCACCATTACTAATGGCGAGTCGATCCTCGATTTCCGCACCGTGATGGACGCAGCGACGCAATATGCTCCCTCGGCGGTGCAGAGCGTCGCCTGGGACCCCGCGACTCAGGAACTCGCCATGGCGGGTGCGGCCAGTTCGACGGTGACCACGCCCGGCAATCTCTCGTCCGATACCCTTGCCACGGTTTTCGGCGTCGATCAGCTCCTCCAACAGACCAGTGCGACGATCGGCAAGGACGATCTCACCAGCTGGTCCTCGGCGCGGCTGACTCAGGCAAGGCTGGCCAAGATCCGGGGGCATGTCCGCTTCCAGGGTAGCGCGCTGGCCCGGCCGGGCTGCATGATCACGCTTGCCGGATTGGGCGCCCGGTTCAACGGCAATGCCTATGTCTCGGGCGTTCACCAGCAGGTTGTCGCGGGCGCCTGGACGACGGAGGTCGAGATCGGCCTTGCGCCGGAATGGGTCGGGCGGGATGCGGCTGGAACCGGCGCGACGCCCGCAAGTGCAGCGGGCCAAATTCCGGCCGCCGCCAACCTTCAGACCGGCCCTGTGACTAAAATCGACAGCGACCCCGATGGCGAATTCCGCGTCCTGGTCGCACTGCCGCTGCTCCAGGCGAATGCCGGCGTCTGGGCGCGGCTCGGCGGCTTCTATGCCTCGCGCGGCGCGGGCGCATTATTCTATCCCGAAGTCGGCGACGAAGTGGTGGTTGCCTTCATGAACGGCGATCCGCGCTGCCCGGTGATCCTGGGCAGCCTCTATAGCAAGAGGAACCCACCCCCGATCCCGCCCTCTGCCGCGAACGACCGGAAAACCATCGTCACGCACGGCAAGCTGCGCATCGATTTCTGGGATGTCGATGGTGCGATCGAACTCTCAACGCCGGCCGGACAGACAATCCGGCTCGACGACAAGGCCGACTCGGTGACGGTCGTGGACAAGAGCAAGAACCGCGTCACCATGACGAAGAGCGGCGTCACGATCGACAGCGCCACGACAATCACGCTCAACGCCGCAACCGACATCACCATCACCGCACAGGGGAGATTGTCGCTGAAAGGCGAACAAAGCGTGACGATCGATGGGCCGACGATCCAGGCCAGGGCCGATGCGAGCTTCAGCGCGCACGGTACCGCAGCGGCGACGCTGTCCTCAAGCGGTATCGTCACCGTGCAGGGCCAGCTGGTGAAGATCGACCAATCCGGCGCGTCGTGACGGTCGCCCTATGATCCTCGCATCGGCGCGCCCCTAAAAATCCGCGCGGTATGTCACTCAAGGTCGAAAGTCGCCGCCGTGGAACGGGGCGATATTCTTCAGGCAACCGCGCGCGAAACCGGCTGGAAGGGCGTCATCGCCATCTATATCGTGCGCAATCTCGAGAAGCGCGGGCATATGACCAGCATGCCGCACGATCGGCGGCAATGCTGCCGGCGACACGCCATGACCATGAAAGGCAGTGAAATGAAGGCAGGGTTGCTCGCCATGTCCGCCGGCCTTGCCGTCCTGCTCGCGGGACTCTCGCATGCGCGTCCCGTGCCGCGGGACACGATCCCGTTCAGCGTCGCGCGAGCATCCGGGCCGGGTTCGGAAAGCGCATCCGGGCTTTTCCCGCACCCCTGGATTTCGGGCACGGCGGCAAGCGATCCGACAGTGCAGGTACAGAAACTGGGCGCCGGCACGTTTGTGATCCGTCAATCGCTCGCCACGAACTTCGAAGCGCCTTTTCTCTATCTGCTGCTGGGAAATCGGCAGGCGCTGCTGCTCGACACCGGTGCCGGCGGGTTGACGATCAGGCCAGCGATCGACCGCCTGATCGAACAATGGTGCGCCGAACGCGGGCTGAAGCGCCTTCACCTGATCGTCGCGCACAGCCATGGGCACCGGGACCATATTGCCGGGGACGCGGAGTTCCGGGATCGGCCCGACACGGTGATCGTGGGACACGCCCCTGAAGCGGTCGCGACGTTCTTCGGCATCCGTCGCTGGCCCGACTCCATCGCGCAACTCGATCTGGGCGGCCGCGTCGTATCGATCATTCCGACACCCGGGCATCAGAATGCCCATATCGCCATTTACGACCCGCAAACCCGGAGTCTCCTGACCGGGGACATGCTGTATCCGGGCCGCGTCTTTGTGCCGGCCAATCGCACGGAGGAGATGCGCCGCAGCGTCGACCGGGCGCTTCGCTTCGCCGAACGGCACCGCGTCCGTCACATCGTGGGCGCGCATGTCGAGATGGACCGCAAGGGAATTCCCTACCCAGACCGCGCGACCGTCCATCCGGACGAGCCGCCGCTCGAACTGCCGTTGAGCGCGCTTGCCGAGATGCGGCAGGGACTGAAGCAGGATCTGGGCGAGCCATTCACGCTCAACCCGCGGACCGGCTTCATCATCTTTCCGGTCCTGGCGCGCCCGGATTAGCGGCGTGCGCCTGAAGGGGAGATGGTGGGCGATGACGGGCTCGAACCGCCGACATTCTCGGTGTAAACGAGACGCTCTACCAACTGAGCTAATCGCCCCCGTAGCGGGAAGCCGCGTCTTAGCGCCATTTTCCGGCCGGGCAAGGCCTAGCTTCGTGGACGGAAACGGACCGGAGCGGCAACAGCAGGCAATGGCCTCATGCGATCGGCAAGCCGGCGCGCTTTACCGCCGACAGATAGCCCATCATGCCGGCGCGCGCCGTCGCCGACAGAGCCATGAAGGCGCGGCGGCGGTCGAACGGATCGGCATGGCGTTCGAACAGGCCGGCCTCGCTCATCTTGGCGATCCAGCGCAGCGCGGTGGTCGGCGCGACCGCCGCGGCGATGCACAGGCTCGATACCGAAACCTGCGACCGTTCCAGCTCCGCCGCGAACAGATCAAGCAGCATGTCCCAGGCCGGATCCTCAAGCAGCCCGGCATCGAAATATTGCCCGCGCAGCCGGCGAGCGCGAATGGCGGCGCGAATATCCTGCGCATCGATGTCCGCCGTGTCGGCCGGCGGAGGTGACGCATAGGCGAAGCGCCGGTCAGCGACGCCGGGCTTCTCGCGCTGCGCCACATCGCCATTGTCGCTGCGGGTGAGCCGGGCAAGCGTCTCGGCAATCCGCGCGACTTCCTCGTTCAATCGCCGCAGCCGCGCTTCCTCGCCATCGCGACCCGATTCCCGCGCGGAAACAGTGCGCGTACGCGCCGCAAGGGTCAGCGCAACGACACGCTCGGCAACCGATGGAAGACAGAGCAATTGCACATGCGGCCCGAACACCGTCGCCGCGACCAGGTCGATCTGCTCCTCGGCCAGGGTGATGACGATGCGCGCCTGGCGTTCCCGCGCGATATCATCGAGCAGCAGCAACGCGCCAGCGAGCAGTTCAGGCGATACCGACTCCGCCTCGGCCACGATCACGTCGATTGCCTGATAGTCGGCGATCCGCTCCGCCACCTGATTCCAGGGGAGCGTGACCTCGATCCGTCCCCCGGCCAGCACAGCCGCTTCGGACACCAGCTGCACGGCGGCGCTATCGTCTGCCACGATCAGCATCTGAGGTGTCACCGCGAAGGATGGCGCCGCCGTTTCGATCATGCCCTGCTCCGATACCTACCTAACCCATTCGCAAACTACGTAATTTACAGGCCGCGCGGAACCCGACCTTATCCATAATGGACCAAATGGCCGCTTAAGTCACGGGGAGGTATATCAGATGAATTGAATTAGACAAATTATCTCATCAGTCGAGCGACTTGACGATCTCCTCGACCATTTTTTTGGCGTCGGCAAGCAGCATCATCGTATTGTCCATGTAAAAGACATCATTGTCTACACCGGCATAACCGACTCCGCCCATCGAGCGCTTGATGAATAGGACCGTTTTGGCCTTTTCTACATCCAGCACAGGCATGCCGTAGATTGGCGAGCTCTTGTCGGTCTTCGCCGCCGGATTAGTCACATCATTGGCACCAATCACAAAGGCGACATCGGTTTGCGCGAACTCGCTGTTGATGTCCTCCAGCTCGAATACTTCATCATAGGGCACATTGGCTTCGGCAAGCAGCACGTTCATGTGCCCCGGCATCCGTCCGGCGACCGGATGGATCGCGTATTTCACCCGCACGCCATGTTCCTTGAGCTTGTCGCCCATTTCGCGCAGCGCATGCTGCGCCTGCGCCACCGCCATGCCGTAGCCGGGCACGATGATGACCTGTTCGGCCTGCTGCATCAGGAACGCCGCGTCCTCGGCCGAGCCGCGCTTCCACGGACGATCGCTCGCCGCCGCCGCTGCGCCGCCGCTGGTGTCAGCGCCAAAGCCGCCGGCGATGACGCTGATGAAGCTGCGGTTCATCGCCTTGCACATGATGTAGGACAGGATCGCGCCGGACGACCCGACCAAAGCGCCAGTGATGATCATCGCCGTGTTGTGCAGCGTGAAGCCCATCGCCGCAGCAGCCCAGCCCGAATAGGAGTTGAGCATCGACACCACGACCGGCATGTCCGCGCCGCCGATCGGGATGATCAGCAGGAAGCCGATCGCAAAGCTCAGGCCGGTGATGGTCCAGAACACCCATGGATCCTGATCCTGCGTGAAATAGCCGACCAGGCCGATGATCGCGGCGAGCACCGCGAGATTGATCACGTGCCGCGCGGGCAGCATGATCGGCTTGCCGCCCATATTGCCGTTGAGTTTCAGAAAGGCGATGACCGAGCCGGAAAAGGTGATCGCGCCGATCGCGACACCAAGCCCCATCTCGATCTTGCTGACGGTCAGGATCTGCCCGTCCGGCCCGAGAATGCCGAACGCTTCGGGATTGAGGAAGGCGGCCGCCGCGACCAGCACCGCCGCCATGCCGACCAGCGAGTGGAACGCCGCGACCAGCTGGGGCATGTCGGTCATGGCGATCTTTCGCGCGGTGACCAGACCGATCGCGCCGCCGATCGCGATCGCAATGACGATCTCGATGATGCCGACATTCATGTGGAGATAGAGCGTGGTCGCGACGGCGAGCGCCATGCCCGCCATGCCGAGCCGGTTGCCGCGCCGCGACGAGGTCGGGCTCGACAGGCCGCGCAAGGCGAGGATGAAGCACACCCCGGCAATGAGATAAGCGAGTGCGGCCCAGGCGGGCGTGGCGATGGCGGCTTCGTGCATGATCTTGTCCCCTAGTCGTTACCCGGCGCATCGCGCGGGCAACCCACCCCTGTTACTTGGCCGCCGGGCGGTCCTTCTTCTTGTACATGGCGAGCATGCGTTCAGTGACCGCGAAGCCGCCGAAGATGTTGACGCTGGCCAGCGCGACCGCGACCAGCCCGAGCCATTTCGAGGTCGCCGACCCCGCCGCCGCCGAAGCGATCAGCGCGCCGACGATGATCACCGACGAGATCGCGTTGGTCACCGCCATCAGCGGCGTGTGCAGTGCCGGTGTAACCGACCAGACGACATAATAGCCGACGAAACAGGCCATTACGAAGATCGACAGGATTGCGATGAAGTCCATGATCCGCCTCACATGAAATAGGTGTATGCCGTGACGACCACACCAAAGGGTTGTATCGGAAAGCCGTTGTCGACCCGCGCGCGGACATTTTTCCCATCGCCGCCCAGAATCGTGATCGAAGACCCCATCACGGTCAGCGTTTTGGGGAGATCGGAATCGCGTTTGGTAAAGATATTGTCGGTCAAACCGTCCCAGGCTCCATCCGTGCCGAACACCACATTGAACCGGCGCAGTGTCCCGATCTTTGCCTGCCCGTCATATCGCAGGCCGACAAAATATCGCTCCGAAAAGGCTGATGGATCGATAATCTCATAGGGAAGCGGCGTTATCGGCATGGGCTTTTTTGGCAACTGCCCAATAGCGCCCGGCAACGCGGGAAGACCGGCGCCGGTAAAGGCCTGGTCGAAAGAACCATCCCGATCAGTATCCAGCAAGCAGGTCAAGACGACCCATTTGGAGCCGGATGACCGAAGAAACCCCTTAAGGCCGCTTGCCCGTTGGAAATGTGTCGAACAATAGAGTTTGCCCTGCTGCACAACTGCCTGAATCAGCTCGGCTCCGGCAGGAAGTGCCGCTACCTCTCCCTCTTGCCGGCCGGGAAAGGCCTGCGACAGCTTCACCAAGCCTGTCGGGAACAGGCGCTGTTTCAACACCAGCTCTTTCTCGGGGATACTGACCGTCTCTGGCCCAGGCTTGGGGCCCTCGATCATCCATATTGTCCTGAAACTCCGGCTCGAATCTTTCGCATGTGCCGGCTGCGCGGGTAAGAAGAGGGCGAAGACGATGATCATATTGGTCGCTGCAACAGCCAATATGCGCCGAATTGACTGGGTTGCACTGGCCATCACGAACACCCCCTAACGATCCATCTTCTGCGCAAGAAAGCTTTGCAGACCACGCATATCGGTGTTGCGCCCGACCTTGAATTCGATCGGTTCATGGCCGGACAGGAAGATTTTGATCTCGGCATCGAGATCGAACGTGCCCGCCGTCTCCACCGCAAAGGCGGTGACCGAGCGGTACGGCACGGTCAGGAATTCGCGCTTGCTGCCGGTGATGCCCTGCACATTGATGTACAGCACGCGCCAGTTGGTGAAGGCGATATAATCGCGGATCGTCTTGTAGACGAAATAGATCGTCTCGCCGTCGGTCAGCGCCTCGCCATGCTTGTCGATCAGCTCGCGCGGGTCGGCCGCGGTGGCGTTGAGGATGCCCATTATTTCTCCTCCCCGATTCGGGGAGGGGGACCAGCCGAAGGCTGGTGGAGGGGGCGTGCCGCATACGCAGCGATAGCTTCGGCAGCAGCGTCCGGGTCTTTGAGGATACGGGCAGCGGCGACGTGGAGAATACTCAACCCATTCTCTTGCAGAAAGGCGTCGCGACGTTCGTCGCGTTGCGGACGGTCATCGCGGTTGTGCGCCTCGCCATCGATCTCAATAGCGAGCGCCGATTCGCGGCAGTAGAAATCAATGACATACGGCCCGACCGGATGCTGGCGGCGGAATTTGAGGCCAGACTTCTGGCCGCGCAGGCGCTGCCATAACAGCACTTCCGGCAGGCTCATTTCTTTGCGCAGCTTGCGGGCAATGGATACCTCCGGGCGTAGCGCTCGCGGCACGCCCCCTCCACCAGCTTCGCTGGTCCCCCTCCCCGTGCCGGGGAGGATCATCCGAGCAGCCTTGCGCTTACCACTTGGCCGCCCTTGGTCAGCCGGATCGCGTCGCCAATCTCTTCATCGAGCACCGGCTTGCCCGCTTCCTTGTCCCAGAAGGCGCTGAGGAAATTATACAAATTGCGGCTGAACAGCGCCGAGGCATCCGCGGCGAGGCGGCCGGCGACATTCTTGTGGCCGATGATCTTCACGCCGCCAATCTCGACAATCTCGCCCGCGACCGCGCCTTCGACATTGCCGCCGGCCTCGACCGCGAGATCGACGATCACGCTGCCCGGCTTCATGCTCGCGACCTGCGCCGCCGAGATGAGGCGCGGCGCCGGGCGTCCCGGAATCAGCGCGGTGGTGATGACGATGTCCTGCTTTGCGATATGGCCGGAGACCAGTTCAGCCTGCGCCGCCTGATACTCAGGCGACATCTCTCCGGCGTAACCGCCCGAGCCTTCGCCTTCGATCCCGGCGACATTCTCGACGAAGATCGGCTTGGCGCCGAGCGACTGAATCTGCTCCTTGGTCGCCGAGCGCACATCGGTCGCCGAGACCTGCGCACCCAGGCGGCGCGCGGTGGCGATCGCCTGCAGCCCGGCGACACCGACGCCCATCACGAAGACGCGCGCAGCCGAGATCGTACCGGCGGCGGTCATCATCATCGGAAAGGCGCGACCATATTCGGACGCCGCGTCGAGCACCGACTTGTAGCCGGCAAGGTTCGATTGCGAGGAGAGGATGTCCATCGACTGCGCGCGGGTGATGCGCGGCATGAATTCCATCGCCAGCGCCTCGATCCCGGCCGCGGCATAGGCATCGACCCGCGCACGTTCCCCGAACGGGTTAAGCCCGGCCGCAAGCCAGGCGCCAGGCGCAGCGCCGCCGAGCGACGCGGGATCGGGTCCCTGCACGCCGAGGATGATGTCGGCGCCCTTGAGCGTGTCCGCCCGGCTGCCGACCTTTGCCCCCATGTCGGCATATTGAGCGTCGGCGATCGACGCCGCCTCGCCCGCACCGCTCTCCACCGCCATATCGGCGCCGAGCGCGATGAATTTCTTGACCGTTTCCGGCGTCGCAGCGACACGGCGCTCGCCCGGGGCTTGTTCCTTAAGGACTGCGATCTTCACCCGCGTCTAGCCGGCGATCAGCCAGATGACCGCGAACGCGATCACGAAACAGGCAATCGCGCCCCATTTCAGCAAGCTGATGATGCTGTGATAGGTCGCCTCGTGCGCCTTCATATCACTGTTACCGGCCATGATCTCATTCCCTGATTGTCGGTCCCCCATTGCGCTTAGCCGCCCCTGCGCCGTCCCTCAAGCCCCGTCCCACGAGTCCCATTGAGGGGCAGTTTAAGCCCGTCTTTACCCGTCTGCATTAAGGTTACCGGCGAACGGGAAAACAGGAATGGCCGAATGACGCGCAACGGACAGCGCCTTCTGATGTTGATCGACGACGAACCGGCCCAGCGCCGACTCGTCGCAGCTCTTGCCGCGCGGCGCGGCTGGCGCGCGGTCTTCGCTCAGGATGGCGAGATGGCGATCGCCATGCTCGGCACGCAGGACGGCATGCAGCTCGATGCGATCCTGCTCGATCACTGGGCGCCCGAGGCGGATGCCAGCGCACTGATCGGCGAGATTCGCGAACGCCGCCCCGCACTCCCCCTGCTGATGCTCACCGCCAATGGCTCGGTCGCACAGGCGGTCGGCGCGATGCGTGCCGGCGCGACCGATTTCCTGGTCAAGCCGCTTGCCCCCGAACGCCTGCTCGCAGCGCTGGATGCGGCGGTCGCCGGCAAAGCGGCGGGCGAATTGCGTCCGCTCACCGAGAAAATCCCTGCTTTGCTCGCGTTCGACGAGATCGTCGGCTCGGCGCCCGATTTCCGCGCTGCGCTGGCGATCGCCGCCAAGGCGGCGCGGGCGCGTGTCGCGGTTCTGCTCGAAGGCGAAAGCGGCGTCGGCAAGGAAGTCGTCGCCGAGGCGGTCCATGCCGCGTCCCCGCGCGGCAAGAAGCCGATGATCACGGTCAATTGCGGCGCGATCCCCGCCAATCTGGTCGAAAGCGAGCTGTTCGGGCATGAAAAGGGCGCCTTTACCGGCGCGTTCGAACGCAAGATCGGCCGTTTCCAGGAGGCCGATGGCGGCACCCTGTTCCTCGACGAAGTCGGCGAAATGCCGCTCGAGGCGCAGGTCAAATTGCTCCGCGTGCTGCAATCGGGCGAGATCCAGTCGATCGGCGCGCGCCACACCCGCGAAGTCGATGTCCGGGTCATTGCCGCGACCAACAAAAGGCTGATCGAGGAAGTCGAGGCGGGGCGGTTCCGCGAGGATCTCTATTACCGGCTCAACGTCGTGCAGGTGACGATCCCTCCCTTGCGCGAGCGCACCGGCGATATCCCCGCGCTGGCCCGCCATCTGCTTGCGCGGATCGCGCAGCAGCCGGGGCTCCGGCCGCTTGGCATTACGGACGATGCGCTGGCGCTGCTCGGCCATTATGACTGGCCGGGCAATGTCCGCCAGCTGCAGAACGCCTTGTTCCGCGCCGCGGTGCTGTGCGACGGCGCGGCGCTGACCCGGGCCGATTTCCCGCAGATCGCGGCACTTGGCGCGCAACGCCATACCACGCCGGGGCCGTCGCCGATGGCGACCAGCGGCGGCGTCACCCTGTTCCATGCCGACGGCAATCTGCGCGCGCTGGAGGAGATCGAGGCCGATGTCATCCGCCTGGCCATCGGCCATTATCGCGGCCGCATGACCGAAGTCGCACGGCGACTGGGGATCGGGCGCTCGACCCTGTACCGCAAGCTCGGCGAGCTGGGGATCGACAACGCCGCGGCGTGACGCTCGATTCAACCCCGATATGGGGCGATTCCGGCGAAATCGAGCGATCGGATTTCCCGTCGCTGCGGGAGTTTCTGCGGGAAAATGCTTTTTTGAGCGTTCTGCGGGAATCTGCGGGAATTTCTGCGGGAATTTTGTTGGAGCGGCACGGGAATTTCGCGCGCATTTTGCGGGACTGTCGGGACGTGGCGGCACGATGGTCATGCTCTGCTCGATTCAACTGGCTGGCCGAACGGGTTTTCGCCCATGACGCGCACCGCGCGCGCCGGAGACCAGGTATGACGGCACCCGCGAACGATGTGAATCGAGGCAGCGATCATCGCTGGCGCTCGACTCGGTTGGCATCGTCCGGATAAGGTCGGGCATGACTCTGTCAGCGATGGACGACCGGATCGCCGCGATCATTGCCGATCTGCGGCGGCATGCCGACCCGGGCTATCGCGACGATCTCGCGCGGCGCTACGGGATCATCGCGCCGACCGCGATCGGCGTGCGCATGACCGATATCAAGGCGATCGCGAAGCGGCTCAAGCGCGACCACCCGCTGGCGCTCGCGCTGTGGGGAAGCGATATCTACGAGGCGCGGTTGCTCGTCTCGTTGATCGCCGATCCGGCGTTGACCACGCCGGAGATCATGGACGCATGGCGCGCGGATTTCGACAATTGGGCGCTCTGCGACACATTGTGCTTCAACCTGTTCGACCGCACGCCGCATGCGCTGGACAAGATCCGCGACTGGAGCCGGCTAAACGACGAGTTCGGCCGCCGCGCCGCCTTCGCGCTGCTTGCCAGTGTCGCGCTGCATGATCGCAAGGCGCCGGACGGCCCATTCCTCGACTGCCTGCCGCTGATCGAGGCGGCGGCGACGGACCCGCGCAACTTCGTCAAGAAAGGCGTGAGCTGGGCGCTCCGCGCGATCGGCGAGCGCAATGTTGTGCTGAGCCGCGCGGCGATTGCTCTGGCGGAACGGCTTGCCGCGTCGGACGACCAGACCGAACGGTGGGTTGGCAAGGATGCGCTGAAATCGCTGACCGGGCCGAAGCTCAAGGCGAAGTTTGGGCTTTAGCTTGTGAACCCAATGAGCTTGTGAACCCATGAGCCGGGACGGTCCGTTCCGGTAGAAGCGGTTCGTTGAGAAAATTCAATGGACGTGCGAACGTGGCTGGATGGGAGATACTCCAACGGTTGCTGCTGCGCGGCGTTTTTTACTGATGGTGTTGGAAGGCGCGCCGCCGGCCGACGCCGTGCTGGCTCGAGAATTGGACAAACTCGCGTTGGCGTATCACGATACCCCTGACGGCGAGCCAGCGGATGACGACGGCAAGCCCCCAAGGGAAGATTACCAGCAACGGTATGACCGTTTGAGGTCAAGATTCCCAGAATACGGCTATTATCCGGTTGCAGACCCATCCGGCACCCTGGATCAAGAATATGTGCTTGGTGACGCGATCGACGATCTAGCGGACATCGCAAGCGATCTCGATGAAACCGTCTGGCGGTTCGTACATCTCGGCCCTGACGATGCGCACTGGCATTTCAATTCCCTCTATCAAATCCACTGGGGTCAGCACCTTCGCGAGCTATCGTATTATCTCTATGCCAAAATAAGGCGCGATCTCTCGGATAGCTGACGAAGGTATCCGATCGCTTATTGCCCGACCGCATTTTGAGTCTACCGCCTCGGCGGCTGGTGCGCACCAATCCGGCCGCTCACGCCAAAGGGGAACCTTCGGTCGCCGCCAACCGCTTTCCCACCAACCGGGAGCACCGACATGCTGGGTATCGCCGCACTCGTCACCGCCGCGCTGTTTTCGGGCGCCGCGATCTACGTACTGACCGTCGAACATCCCGCACGCGCGCAACTCGACGCTCGTGCGCAACTGACGCAGTGGAAACCGTCTTACGCGCGCGGCACGGTGATGCAGGCCGGGCTTGCGGTGATCTCGGGTCTGCTCGGGATCGCTATGGGACTGACCCGTGACGGCACATTATGGATTGTCGGCGGCGCCGTGATGCTGTCGGCGATCGCCTACACCTTCCTCGTCATCTGGAAACTCAACGGGCAGCTCCAGGCGACGCCGCTCGATCAGGCATCACCCGAGACGATCGCGATGCTGCATCGCTGGGGCCAGCTCCATGCCGGGCGCACCGCGATCGGCATCGTGGCAATGCTGATTTATGCCGTCGCGTTATGCGGTGCCGCTTAGGACGCTTTCGAGCCAGATTGCTACCATCATCCGTTCGTTTCGAGCGAAGTCGAGAAACAT
>NZ_JBOHHW010000052.1:0-35394 GCF_050725575.1 Sphingomonas sp.
CGCGTCTCCCGTATCGCCGACCACTGCATTAACAACGATCGCCAATAGCAGCGGAGCCACCAAAGGCAGCGGGGCGAGCGCAAAGGCCTTTATCTCTCGCTCGCCCATCGCTCATCCCCATCGTCCTCAGGCCTCAAGTCAACCTATATCGCTTAATGTCCACTAACTACCCAATTTTGCCGTTCAACCTCATCCGTAAGCGGCCCCCATTTTATAGGTTCACAACCTAATTCTTACTGCTCCCCCGGCGCAGGCCGGGGTCCAGTCGTGAAACAGCCGACAACTGCTGTGGTGCTTCGTCACCTTGGCCTTTCCGACTGGGCCCCGGCCTGCGCCGGGGAAGCAGTAAGAATGGGTCATGATCGACGCAGCTTGGTATTAACCTAGCCACAGCACCATCGGCGCAACGGCCGGCCCTGCGCGCGTCGCTCCGGATCCCAAGTCCCGCTTACTTCGCCGGCACGCCATGCCCGAACCGGGCGACCAGACTATATTGATCGCCGAGAAAATATTGCTGCACTGAGGTGACGCGTTCCTTGCCGCGCCAGGTCTGGCGCTCGACCAGCAGGCACGGCGTCGCCGCATCGACCCCAAGCAATGTTCCTGTCTCGCCCTTGGCCGCCACCGCCGAGATGCGGGTTTCCGCCTCGGTCCAGGGAACATGCCTCAGCAGCCAGCTACCGGGCGATTCCACCTCGGGATCGATCTCCTCGATCGTCGGTACTGCGCTCAGGCTGATCAGGCGGCGTTCGACCGCAAGCGGCACGCCGTCCGCCAGATGGATACCGTCGATCTGCAGCAGCTTGCCGCTCCCGGCCAGTGCCTGCTCTTCGCTCTTGTCGCGATCGGGCGCGCGAACCTTGCGCACGAGCAGCCGATAGCCATAGACGCCGCCGCGCTTCGCCACCTCGGCGGCAAGATCGGGCACGTCGAGGACCATTGAATCGACCTTGGGCCGCGCGACGAACGATCCGGCGCGCTTGCGGCGATCGATCAGGCCCGCGGCGACCAGTGCCGACAGCGCCTTGTTCACGGTCATGCGCGAACAGCCATAAACTTCCATCAGCTCATGCTCGACCGGGATGCGCTGATCCGGTGCGAGCTTGCCGGAAAGAATGCCCGTCTCGATGTCGGTGCGAATGCGTTCGTGCAGCGACAGGGTCACAGGATCAATGTCTCCAGTACGTGCCGATACGCCGCGACAATCGGGTCGCGGTGCAAGTGACGGCCGCCGCTAACCAGCTTGCGGCCCCGACGCCAGACTGAATCGATTGCCGATCGCCCGCCGGCAAACACCAGTGCGTCAAGCAGCGCGCCGTCTTCGCGGCCAATCAGGCTCGGGCTGGCGCGATCGAGCGTGACGAAATCGGCGGCATGCCCGACCGCGATCGCTGGATCGACGCCCAGCGCCTGTCCCCCGCCGGCAAGCGCGGCGAGATAGATGTCCTGCCCGGTCGATCCGCCCGGCCCGCGCGCAAGGGCATTGCGCTTGAGGCCGGCGAGCCGCTGGCCATATTCGAGCAGCCGCATCTCCTCGGTCGCGTCGATCAGCACGTTCGAATCCGATCCGATGCCGTACGTGCCGCCCGCCGCGAGAAAGGGCTGTGCCGGGAAAATGCCGTCACCGAGATTGGCCTCGGTGATCGGGCACAGGCCGACCACCGCACCGCTGGCCGCGATCGCCCGGGCTTCCGCGTCAGTGACATGCGTGGCGTGGACTAGGCACCAGCGATCATCGACCGCGACATGATCGAGCAGCCAATCGACCGGCCGCGCGCCGCTCCAGGCGATGCAATCCTCGACCTCCTTCACCTGCTCGGCGATATGGATATGGATCGGCGCGGTGCCGGCCATATCGACCAGCAGGCGAAGCTCCTCCAGCGTCACGGCGCGCAGACTGTGCGGCGCTAGGCCGACCACCGCATCGCCCAGTGGGGCAGCCGCGACGCGAAGCCGGTCGAGCAGCGAGGCAAAGGCATCGGGATCATGCAGGAAGCGCCGCTGCCCAGCACCGGGCGTCGCCCCGCCGAAACCGGAATGCGCGTAGAATACCGGCAAGTGAGTCAGCCCGATGCCGGTTTCGGATGCAGCCGCGAAGATTGCGCTGCTCATCTCGATCGGATCGGCGAACGGCGTGCCGTCGCGGTCATGGTGGAGATAGTGAAACTCGCCGACCCGGGTGAAGCCGCTTTCGAGCATTTCCAGATAGGCAAGCGAGGCGATCGCGCGGAGATCGTCGGGCGAGAGCCGGTCGACAAAGCGGTACATGACCTCGCGCCAGGTCCAGAAACTATCGTCGCTCTGCCCGCGCACTTCGGCAAGGCCAGCCATGCCGCGCTGAAAGGCATGGCTGTGCAGATTGGGAATGCCCGGCACCGCGGCCTGATGCCGTTCGTCATCCGGGCCGGCGGCCACGTCGCGCTCGATCCCGGCGATGACACCGTTGCCGACCGACAGGCGAACATTCCGCGCCCAGCCGTCAGCCAGCAGCACGGAGGAAAAATGATGAGTCACAGTCGTTTCGGCGTCGACAGTCATGCTCATTCTGGCCTCCTATGGATTTATGTCTATACATTCTAGCGCGGCGGTGCAATGATCGACTGCAGTGATCCCGGACGGGGAAATGGCGCATGCAGTGTGACAGGATCTGGACCAATGCGCGGCTCGCGACGATGGTGGGCTCGGGGGCCAGCACGGGGGCGGGCGAGAGCCTGGGCGTCGTCGATAAGGGCATTGTCGCCGCCACCGCCGGGCGAATCAGCTATGCCGGTCCTGCGGCGGACGCTCCCGCGTTCGATGCGATCGAGACGATCGACTGTGCCGGCCGATGGATCACGCCCGGCCTGATCGATTGCCACACCCATCTCGTCCATGGCGGCGACCGCGCGCATGAATTCGAGCTGCGGCTGAAGGGTGCCTCCTATGAGGAAATCGCCCGCGCCGGCGGCGGCATCGTCTCGACGATGAAGGCAACGCGCGCGGCCAGCGAGGAAGAGCTTGTCGCCTCTGCCCTGCCCCGCCTCGACGCGCTGATCGCCGAGGGGGTCACGACGATCGAGATCAAGTCGGGCTATGGCCTCGCGCTCGATGCCGAACTGCGCATGCTGCGCGCAGCGCGTGCGCTCGGCACGCAGCGGGCGGTGCGCGTCGCCACGACCTTTCTTGGCGCTCATGCATTGCCGCCCGAATATGCCGGCGATGCCGATGGCTATATCGATGTTGTCTGCAACGAAATGATCCCCGCGGTCGCCGATGCCGGCATGGCCGATGCGGTCGATGCGTTTTGCGAAGGCATTGGCTTTTCCGCGGCACAGACCGAACGCGTCTTCGATGCCGCCGCGGCGCGCGACCTTCCCGTCAAGCTCCATGCCGAGCAATTGTCCAACCTGCACGGTGCAGCGCTGGCCGCGCGGCATGGCGCGCTGTCTGCCGATCATCTCGAATATCTCGATGCTGACGGCATCGCCGCAATGGCCAGAGCGGGCACAGTCGCGACGCTGCTGCCCGGCGCCTTTTACTTCGTGCGTGAGACGAAGCTGCCGCCGATCGATGCGCTCCGCGCCGCCGGGGTACCGATTGCAATCGCCACCGATTGCAATCCCGGCACTTCGCCGCTGACCTCGCTGCTGCTGACCATGAACATGGCCGCGACCTTGTTCCGGCTGACCGTCGACGAATGCCTTGCCGGAGTCACCCGCAACGCCGCGCGCGCGCTGGGTCTCCAGGACGAGACCGGCACGCTTGAGGCCGGCAAGAGCTGCGACCTCGCAATCTGGGACATCGAGCGTCCCGCCGAGCTTGTTTATCGCATGGGGCTGAACCCGCTCCATGCCCGCGTCTGGAGAGGCAAATGACCGACATCACCCTGGTACCCGGCGCTGTGACACTGTCGCAGTGGCGCGCCATTTATCGCGGCGCACCGGCCGGGCTCGATCCCGCATCGGCCGCTGTGACCCGCGCCAGTGCGGACGCCGTCGCCCGCATCCTCGCCAAGGGACAGCCGGTCTATGGCATCAACACCGGCTTCGGAAAGCTGGCGAGCGTGCGCATCGGCGATGAGGATCTCGCCACGCTCCAGCGCAACATCGTGCTGAGCCATGCCGCCGGCACCGGCGCCCCTTCCCCCGTGCCGGTGATCCGCCTGATGATGGCGCTGAAGCTCGCCAGCCTCGCCCAGGGTGCCTCCGGCGTGCGGCCCGAAACGGTGGCGCTGCTCGAAGCGATGCTGCGCCAGGGCCTGACCCCGGTCATTCCGGCGCAGGGCTCGGTCGGCGCAAGCGGCGATCTCGCCCCGCTGGCGCATATGGCCGCGGCGATGATCGGCGTCGGCGAGATCTTCGTCGGGGATACGCAGAAGCCCGCGGAAATCGCGCTGAAAGAGGCCGGCCTGGCGCCGCTTGAGCTTGGCCCCAAGGAAGGTTTGGCGCTGCTCAACGGCACGCAATTCTCCAACGCCAACGCGCTTGCCGGGCTATTCGAGGCGGAGCGGCTATTCCAGTCGGCTCTGGTCACCGGCGCGCTCTCGACCGAGGCGGCCAAGGGATCCGATACCCCGTTCGACCCGCGCATCCAGGCGCTGCGCCGGCACCGCGGCCAGATCGAAACCGCCGACGCGCTGCGCACGCTGATGGCCGGATCGGCGATCCGCGCCAGCCATCTGATCGACGATGTCCGGGTGCAGGATCCCTATTGCCTGCGCTGTCAGCCCCAGGTGATGGGCGCCGCGCTCGACGTGCTGCGCCAGGCCGCGTTCACGCTGGAGACCGAAGCCAATGGCGTGTCCGACAATCCGCTGATCTTCGCCGAGACCGACGAAGCCTTGTCGGGCGGGAATTTCCATGCCGAACCGGTCGCCTTTGCCGCCGACATGATTGCGCTGGCGGTGTGCGAGATCGGGTCGATCGCGGAACGGCGGATCGCGATGCTGGTCGATCCCGCGCTGTCCGGCCTGCCCGCGTTCCTTACCCCGCATCCGGGGCTCAATTCGGGCTTCATGATCCCGCAGGTCACGGCGGCCGCGCTGGTGTCAGAGAACAAGCAGCGTGCTTATCCCGCGAGTGTGGATTCGATCCCGACCTCCGCCAATCAGGAGGACCATGTGTCGATGGCGGCGCATGGCGCACGGCGGCTGCTCGACATGACTGCCAATGCCAGCGCGGTGATCGGCATCGAGTTGCTCGCCGCCAGCCAGGGCTGCGACTTCCATGCCCCGCTCGCCTCGAGCGCAGCGCTCGAAGCGGCGCGCGCGCGGTTGCGCCGGGAGGTGCCGACGCTCACCGACGACCGGCATTTCCACCCCGATATGGAGGCCGCGAACCTGCTCGTGCGTTCCGGCGTGCTGGTCGAGGCAGCCGGGCTCGATCTGCCCGGCGTGACGGCATGACCGACTGGCTTGAGGTCCACCGTGGCGAGGCGCCGCTGATCGTCGCCTTCCCGCACACCGGGACCGAATTGCCGCCCGCACTCGAGGGGCAGTTCGTCTTGCCCTGGCTCGCGCGGCGCGATGCCGATTGGTGGATCGATCAGCTCTATGCCTTTGCGCGCGATCTCGGCGCGACCACCGTGCGCACGCGCATCTCGCGCAGCGTGATCGACTGCAACCGCGATCCCTCGGGCGCGTCGCTCTATCCGGGGCAAGCGACGACCGAGCTGTGCCCGACGACCGATTTCGACGGCGCGCCGCTCTACGCCGGTGCGACGCCGGACACGGCGGAAATCGCACGCCGCCGCGAGACCTGGTTCGATCCCTATCACGCCGCACTGGCCGATGAGATTGCCCGGCTACGCAGCGCCCATCCGCGCATCGTCCTGTACGATGCGCATTCGATCCGCAGCCGCATCCCGCGCCTGTTCGATGGCGAACTGCCGCAGTTCAACATCGGCACCAATGACGGCGCGACCTGTGCGCCCGACCTGGCCGCAGCGGTCGAGGCGATCTGCGCGGCGAGCGGGCGTGGTCATATCCTCAACGGCCGCTTCAAGGGCGGCTGGACGACGCGCCATTATGCCCGGCCGGCCGACGGCGTGCATGCTATCCAGATGGAGCTCGCGATCCGCGGTTATATGCCTGAACCGGATGCGCCGACGTCCGCCAACTGGCCGACGCCATTCGATCCCGGCTTCGCAGCGCCGCTTGCCGCCACCCTCACCGATATCCTGAAGGCGTGCCTCGCCTTCGCCCGCGCCTGAGAAAGGACCGCTATCATGAGCCGTATCGACAATAGCCGCGTGATCCGCGCCGCCACCGGCACCGAGCTTTCCGCCAAGAGCTGGCTGACCGAAGCGCCGCTCAGGATGCTGATGAACAATCTCCATCCCGACGTCGCCGAGCGCCCTGAAGAGCTGGTCGTCTATGGCGGCATCGGCCGCGCGGCGCGCGACTGGGAAAGCTTCGACCGGATCGTCGAGACGCTGCGCCGCCTTGAGGATGATCAGACGCTGCTGGTCCAGTCGGGCAAGCCGGTCGGCGTGTTCCGCACCCACAAGGACGCGCCGCGCGTGCTGATCGCCAATTCCAACCTGGTGCCCAAATGGGCGACCTGGGAACATTTCAACGAGCTCGACCGCAAGGGCTTGGCGATGTACGGCCAGATGACCGCCGGATCGTGGATCTATATCGGCACGCAGGGCATCGTTCAGGGCACCTACGAGACGTTCGTCGAGATGGGCCGCCAGCATTATAGCGGCGACCTGACCGGCCGCTGGCTGCTCACCGCCGGCCTGGGCGGCATGGGCGGCGCCCAGCCGCTTGCCGCGGTGATGGCGGGCGCATCGTGCCTGGCGATCGAATGCCAGCCGAGCCGTATCGAGATGCGGCTGCGCACCGGCTATCTGGATAAGGCGGCGGAGACGATCGACGACGCGCTGGCGATGCTCGACCAGGCCAAGGCCGAGGGCAAGGCGATCTCGGTCGGCTTGCTCGGCAATGCGGCGGAGATTTTGCCCGAGATGTTCCGGCGCGGTATCCGACCCGACCTGCTCACCGACCAGACTTCGGCACATGATCCGATCAATGGTTATCTCCCCGCCGGCTGGACGGTTGCCGAATGGGTCGAGCGTCGCGAGCGCGAACCCGACGCGGTCGCGGCGGCGGCCAAGGCATCGATGGCGGTGCATGTCCGGGCGATGCTCGATTTCCAGCAGGCTGGCGTTCCGACGGTCGATTATGGCAATAATATCCGTCAGGTCGCCAAGGATGAGGGGGTCGCCAACGCGTTCGATTTCCCCGGTTTCGTGCCTGCCTATATCCGCCCGCTCTTCTGCCGCGGCATCGGCCCGTTCCGCTGGGCCGCACTGTCGGGCGATCCGGAGGACATCTACAAGACCGACGCCAAGGTGAAGGAGCTGCTGCCCGACAATGCGCATCTCCATCGCTGGCTCGACATGGCGCGCGAGAAGATCCATTTCCAGGGCTTGCCGGCGCGCATCTGCTGGGTCGGCCTGGGCGATCGCCATCGGCTCGGCCTCGCCTTCAACGAGATGGTCGCGAGCGGCGAGCTCAAGGCGCCGGTAGTGATCGGCCGCGATCATCTCGACAGCGGGTCGGTCGCCAGCCCCAACCGCGAGACCGAAGCGATGCGCGACGGCAGCGACGCGGTGTCCGACTGGCCACTGCTCAACGCATTGCTCAACACCGCATCGGGCGCGACCTGGGTATCGCTACACCATGGCGGCGGCGTCGGCATGGGCTATTCGCAGCATGCCGGGATGGTGATCGTCGCCGACGGTACGCCCGACGCGGCGAGGCGGCTTGAGCGGGTGTTGTGGAACGACCCCGCCACCGGCGTGATGCGCCATGCCGATGCCGGCTATGACATCGCGCTCGACTGCGCGCGCGAAAAAGGCCTCGACCTGCCCGGCATCCTTGGATGACGCACCGGGTCCTTCGTGTTGCCGATCGCATCGCCCGACCGTGGAAGAATGGCGGCGGCGTGACGCGGGATGTTTGCGCCTTTCCCGCGGGCAGCACGATGGACGATTTCGACTGGCGACTGAGCATGGCCGAGGTGCGGGAGGCCGGTCCGTTCTCCTCCTTCCCGGGCATCGACCGCATATTGATGGTACTGCAGGGCCGGCTCGAGCTGGATTTCGGCGCGGGCGATCCGCCCATCGTCCTGAGCCCGGATACCGCCGCTTATCCTTTTCCCGGCGACGTCGCGGTGGACGGCACGCCAATCGGCGGGCCGGTCACTGACCTGAACCTGATGGTTCGGCGCGGGCTGATGACGGGCGCGATCCGGCATCTGCCCGCCGGCGTGATTCCGATCGCTCCCGACCCGGCCCGAACCCGGATGCTGATCGCTACCGGCGATATGACCGTCCGCTACGGGACGATCGTCTGTGAACTCGCCCGTTTCGATGCCTTGCTGGTTTCGACGACAGGCGAGCAGGAAGAACGCTTTGAACTAAGCGGACCGTCATTGCTGATCGACATAGTGGCTGCCGACGCCCTTGCATGAGCGCCGACGACGTAAAATCCTCCTCACCGCGCGGCGATGACGATCACTTCGACTTTATAGGCCGGCGTCGCGAGCTTCGCCTCGCCGGTCGCGCGCGCGGGCGCATCGAGCCCACCGACCCAGACATCCCAGACCGCGTTCATCTCGGCAAAGTCGGCCATGTCGGCGAGCCAGATCGTCGCCATAAGGATCTTCGATTTGTCGCTGCCAGCGCGCGCGAGCAGTGACTCGACCTGGGCCAGGACCGCTTCGGTCTGCGCGGTGACGCTCTCGCCCGGCGCGCCGACCTGGCCGGCCAGATAGACGGTGTCGCCATGGATCACGGCCTGGCTCATGCGTGGGCCGGCATCGATGCGTGTGATGGTCATTCTTGTATCTCCTGGCGGGCACAATGAGCAGGCCCATTGGCGGAAATGATCGATCCGGGCGCTCCCCTGATCGCCTGTGTGACTGCCGAAGAAGGTGCCACGGTGCAACCGCGGGGTGCATTAAAAATGCTCCAACGGCTTTCAGAGACTATTGACCATCGGATACATTCTCGCGCCGCCAATAGAGGTACATCATCACCGCCGTGACACCTGCCAGCGTATGCCACAGCAGCCCGTGCGGCTGGAACCAGCTATGGGGATCGCACAGCAACCCGCCGGTCTTGGACAATTGCCAGAAGATGGTGGCGATAGCGATCGCTGCGATCCCGGTGGTCCAGTAGCGGCGCGCGCGCGGCGTGGTGATGAATCCGGCGAAGCGGAATTCAAGCACGAAATAGATAAGGACCATGATCATGATCAGGATCTCGGACGGCACGCCCGAGGCCGATATGGTGGCGAAGCTTCCGACGGTCAGGGCATAGCCTGCCCAGAAAATCTTGCTGCGCGTTCCGGCATCCATGCCGGTTCGCACCAGCCAGCGGTTCAGCGTGTAGAAGATGAGATAGCCCGTGAAGGTATACATCGACAGCCCGTCGATCCACGACACCTGTTTCGCGATCGAGCCGTGCAGCCACATGCTGCCCAACCCCAGGAACAGGACCACGAAAACATAGAGATCCGCAATTGGATCGGCGGAACGGATGATATTGGGAAACGCCCCACTCGCCCGGTCGCGGCTGAGCTGCCAGGCAACGAAGAAGCTGGTGCCGATGGCGTAAAGATTGGACCAGGTGTTGACGTGCTGCCGAACGCCCTTTGCGCCATTGGCGACATCGGCGTGGGAGAAATACTCGCAATAACAGCCCTGAGTGATGCAGCCGTCCGGTAATATCGGCCAGCCGATGACATAAGCGAACAACAGGAAAGCGCCCATCAAAATGGCGAGGCTCACTCCCCAGACGATCCAGCTCCGCGCGATTACGCTCCTGGCGATCACAGCCCTGCCCCCAACGATGCCGACACCCCGTTTCTCCCCTTATCTTCACATCAATCGTGCAGGCTCAACTGCGCCGGCGCCGGCGATGCTCTTGGTCAAGACCGCACGCCGGACCGCTTTTAAAAACCAAAGGCGCAGCCGGCCGCAGCCTTCAGGCTTACAGCGAGGATTTCATGATCACGAAGCGCGCGGATCTTGTGGAGGAATTCCTCCTGAGAGAGCTTGTCCAGCGGCTGATTGCGCAAGCTGCCCAATGCCGCAATACGCCGAAGCTGCGTGATCGAAAGGTTACGGGCCATGCGGTCGGCCATGCAGGTCGATTGCCTTTCGGACAGCCCCATCCCGATCAAGCCGGTGCGCAGTCGCGTCTCCGGAGTGGTACATGCCGAAAGAGCCAGAGCCGGAAGCAGCAGAACCAATGCTCGCATGGAATAACCCGCCCCTGATACCGGATACTTCGGCGTTGAGAATATACGGGGCCCATTGATCGTGGGTATAATCCCCGATCAAAACGATAGCTATAAATACCATTCTTGCAAGAGCCAATAATCGTTCCTTTCTTCCAGAGCATCGAGCATTCTATCGGATAGCGTCTCAAGCTGCAGAACGCGCCGGTACAAGTCCGGCAGCGATGATATGCCCGATCCTGTGTGATGGTTGAATCGTCGCCGACGACAGGACTGAGGGGGATGAGCGGCAGGAGATATGGGACACCGGTAATGTGCCATATCTCCTTGCGCCGCCCCGCCGATGAATTCACACAATGTCTTTATATATCAGATAGATACTAAATGATATCGGACCTCATTTGAACATATGTGGGAACAGCCACAACAGGTCATAGCATCGTTGACCGTGTTCATTCCCGCTCTACCGACCTGAACCGCCATCGCCGATGTCTGATGGACGTGATCCGGGGTCCCGTCGCGAGAGGTCGGGAGTGATCTCGACACGATCGGTTGATGGTCAACTCATGGGATGAGCAGCCAACCAGGCGACACCGACATCTCATCCAGGAGGAGAAGATGGAGAGGCCAGCACGAACCCAACAAGCGGACGAGCGCCCGATGCAATTGTCGGATCAAAGCTCCTTTGGCGGACCATCGTCCCCAAGCAGCACAAATCGCATCATGCGTGCTGTTTCGGCATACACCGTCTCGGGTGCAATACGCTCTTCCTCGCCCATCATTTCATGTGCGGCATAGCCCAGTTCGATCAGGAATCTGATGCGCCGCCACAGGACATCTCTGGGCACGTCCGGCAGCATTGTGGAAAACACTTCAAGCAGCGCATCGGTGACGAAGCGATGAGATTCGATACGAATATGCGACAGCCGCGGCGACGCATGCAGCGCGCGCTCGATCCATACGCCACCAGGTTCTGCAGCGGTCAATTCGGCTGTCTCGCGCAGAACCACCTCGACCTTTTCGAACATGCCATCAAGGCCGGAGGTCAGACTGCTCTCGAGCCAGCCGATCAGCAATTCGTTCTGCCGTTCCATCAAGCGCATGCCCAGCGCTTCCAATACGGCATGCTTGTCGGCAAAATATCGATATAGCGCCGGCGGGCTCATGCCGGCACGGGCGCAGATCATATTTGTCGAAATATCCTCAAGCCCGACTTCGGCGAGAAGGGATCCGGCAACGTCGAGCAGATGCTCGCGAGTTTGAATCGCGCGAGCCTGTTTGGGCATCAAGGTCGGTTTCGTCCGGGTTTTTTTCTGGGAAACGCCGTTTGCCTGGGGAGACTTGTTCAAAGATTCGGCCTCAAAAAATTGTACCTCTACCGGGTTGGGCGCCCTTGCCCGAAGGGTCATAGCGGCGTCAAACCGATATTTAAGACTATCGTTCATCCGACCTGCGTATCCGATGAGCGCCCATGGCCACCGACTCCCCGTTCCAGCATCGGATCAAGCCGGCAACAACGCCGGCAATGAAACATCGATACTTTGTTCCGCATTGGCCCTTTTCAAGAAAAAAAGCAAGGTCTTACAGTGTTTCCCCATCCGTTACGCAGATCATTGTAATAACACTTCCAGACAACGGTATCTTGATCCCACCGCTCCCCTGTCGTTACTGCAGCGGAACCAAAATACCCTTCCGTCCGCAACATCGGATCGGCGCAGCAAGCGGCGCTGGAGAATCGAGAATATGCAGCATCTGTAATGAGTTGATGCCAATATACTTACCCGCAGCGCCGTCGCTTGAAGTTCTTCCTCTTGCGGTGCCGACTGGATTGCTATCCACAAATCCAATCAGACGCGAGAAGGCGCCCAGAGCGGCGGCCGACGTTGCGCCCAAGGCTGAGCCTTCTCAAGCTCGAACGAAAGCTCAAGCAATGCCCGGTCACCCCCAAGCGGTCCGGCGAACTGCACGCCGACCGGCAGGCCGTCCCTGGTCCAGTGCATCGGCAGGCTCAATGCCGGTCCCCCCGTTGCGTTCTGCAACATGGTATAATCGGCATAATTGTTGAGCCGCTGCATCACGACGGCGACCGGCAGGGAGCCGTTGATGTCGCCGATCCTCGCCGGCGGCTTGAGCAGGACCGGCGTTACGAGGATATCGATCGTGTCGAACAGGCCGAAATAGGCCTTGGACGCCGCCGCGATGCGCGCATAGCATTTCGCCACCATGTCTTCCGGCACGTCCTCGGCCAATTGGCTCATGCTGAAGGAGACCGGTTCGACCAGCCCGCGCAGGATCTTGGGATCAAGGCTGGTCCCCGGGGGAAGCAGCTTCTTGGCTTCGTTGGCACGGGCGAGATAGACGACGGTAAAATCCTCGACAAAGGCCTCGCCATCGAATGGCCATTTGACCGGACTGACATGGTGACCAAGCGATTCGAGTAGTTTCAGCGTCGAATTCACGCCCTCAGCTACTTCCGGCACCGGCGTATGATTGCCCAGACTGTTCATGATATAGCCGACGCGCAGCCTTTTGGTGCCCGGCCCCGTCACCTTGCCGATCGGCGGATAGACTGCGCCGGCGCCCTTCATTTCGAGCAATGCAAGCATGTTGGCAGTATCACGCACGCTGCGGGAGAGGCAGAATGCCTCACCCAGAAAACCGCTGACGTCCATCTTGCCATTGATCACGCTCAACGGCCCGGAAAGGCGGTCGCGCGACGGCTTCATGCCGACCAGTCCACACACGCTCCCCGGAATGCGCAGCGAGCCCGCGCCGTCCGAACCATGCGCCAATGGAATGATGCCGGCGGCAACCGCCGCCGCGCCGCCACCCGATGATCCGCCCGGCGTATGATCCAGATTCCAGGGATTGCGCGTTATGCCATAGGCGAGCGTTTCGGTGGTCGGCAGGATGCCGAATTCTGGCATCGTCGTGCGGGCGAAGATGTTGAAGCCGGATTGTTCGATGAGTTCGACCAGTTGGTCATTCTCTTTCGCAATCGGCGTGAACTTGTCGAGCTTCGAGCCGAAATGCTTGGCCGTTCCGGCGACATCGGCCTCGTCCTTGATCATCATCGGCACGCCGGCGAACGGCCCCGCGGGGTTGATTGCAGGGACGTGCTTGCGCGCGCGATCGTACAGTTCCTGGCTGATGCAGTTGATCTGAGGCTGCACCGCCTGCGCACGGGCGATCGCGGCATTGACTGCCTCGAGCGGGGAAATCTTGCGCGCCTTGATTGCCGCCGCCAGAGCGGTGGCATCCATGCTGGCAAAATCGGCTGCCGGCTCGGCCACCGCCTTGGCCAGCGCACCGCCGGGAATCAGCGCAGCCGCGCTCACCATGCCAAGCGTTTTGAGAAAATCCCGCCGTCCCTGGGGGGACGTGTCACTCGAGGAAATAGTCATGTGGCCGCAACTCCCTTATCGCTATGTTGAAATGTGAGAGGGCGCCCAGAGCGGCGGACGACGCTGAGCCCAGGGCTGAGCGCGTTCGAGCTCGAAGGCGAGTTCAAGTAAGGTGCGTTCCCCGCCCAATTGGCTGGCGAACTGGACGCCGACCGGCAGGCCATTCTTCGTCCAATGCATCGGCAGGCTGATCGCCGGCCCACCGCTCGCATTTTGCAGCATCGTATAATCGGCGTAATTGTTCAGCCGCATCAGCAAGATCGGAAATGGAATCGACCCGTTGATCTCTCCGATCCGCGCCGGAGGCTTGAGCAGGACCGGCGTCACCAGGATGTCCATTGTGTCGAACAGGCCGAAATAGGACCGGGAATTGGCGGCCATGCGCGCATAGGCCTGGGCGACCGACTCGTCGGAGAAATCCTCGCTCAGTTCGCCAATGTCGAAAGAGGCCGATTCAATCAGTTTTTTGAGAAACACGGGGTCGGGAGAGGCCCCGCCGCCGCCGGACATCCGGGCGCGCGTATTCTTGGCCTTGGCCATATAGACCAGCGTGAAATCCTCGACGAATTGCGCGCCATCGAACGGCCAGCGCGCCTCGCCGACCTTGTGGCCAAGCGTTTCCAGCAGGGTGAGCGTGGCGGTGATGCTCTCCGAGACTTCGGGCGACGGCGCATGGCCGCCAAGGCCGTTCATGATGAAGCCGATGCGCAGCCGCCCGGCGGATGGCTCCGTCACCCGGCCGACCGGCGCATAGGCTGCACCCGGTCCCTTGCTCTCGACCAGCGCAAGCTGGTTGGCGGTATCGCGGACCGAGCGCGACAGGCAGAATGACTGGCCCAGGAACGACCCGCCGCCAATCCGGTCACGCGAGGTCTTGAGCCCAACCAGCCCGCAATTGCTCGCCGGGATACGGAGCGATCCCGCACCATCCGAGCCATGCGCCTTCGGGACGATCCCCGCAGCGACCGCCGCCGCCGCGCCGCCCGATGAGCCACCCGGGACATGGTCAAGGTTCCAGGGATTGCGCGTCACGCCGTACGCCAGGGTTTCAGTGGTCGGCAAAATGCCGAATTCGGGCATGGTGGTCCGAGCGAAGGGATTGAGGCCGATCTGCTCGCATCGCTCAACCAGAACGTCGTTGCGCTTCGCGATCGGCATGACCTTGTCGAGGCGCGAGCCGAAATGCCGGGCCAGTCCGGCAATGTCCGCCTCGTCCTTGATCAGATAAGGCACGCCGGCGAACGGCGCGGACAGATCGGTCGAGGCGGCGCGCTGGCGTGCGCGGTCATACATGTCCTCGCTGATGCAATTGATCGCCGGCTGCACCGCCTGCGCACGCGCAATGGCGGCTTCGAGCGCCTCTGCCGGCGAGATCTTGCGCGCCTTGATCGCCGCGGCCAGTGCGGTCGCGTCCATTTCGGCGAAGGTCGAGGACACCGGCGCCGCCCGGGCAAGGGCGATGCCGGGAAGCAAGGTCGCCGCGCCGAGCATGCCGGCCATCTTCAAAAAATTGCGCCGCGCGGGGAAAGCGGTCCGGGTAGAGATCGACTCAAACGGATTTGTCATCTGATGCGCTCCTGGATGCAGGATCCAGGGCAAGCGGCGGGAACTGGAATGCGGCCTTCTTGCCCTAATCCAGCCCCAATCTCGCCTTAATCTCGATGGAGTCAAATTGTTTTGCCACAAAGCGGCCTCAATCTGCCTTATTTGAGGCAGTTTCTCCCAAGCCTGTGTCTTGCCCATCACGCTGCGAACACCCTTCGCCCGCGTTCGACCTGCATTTTATGGCCCGGCCTGGTGGCGAGCGAGCGGGCGGCGATGCCGTCCATGAACACCCATTCGCCGGTGACTTTGTCCGGTGTCAGCTCGATCGCCATATAACCGCGGCTGCTGGTCTCCGCCCATTTGAGCTCGGGGCTGGCGTTGACGAAGAATTGTCCGACCAGCGCCGGCGGTACGGTGATATATTCCTCAAGGCCGGCGGAGGTGACGCTGTGCCCGCCGAACTCCACCCCGGCCGGCTTCCCGTCCTGGGCCAGGTCGAACGCCCAGGCATTATGGCTGTCGCCGGACAGCACGATCAAATCGGCATCGGCCTGCAGCGCTGCGCTCAGGAAGCGCGCCCGCGCGGCCGGAAACCCGGCCCAGCCGTCGAGGTCGGCAGGCAGGCCCGCCTTGGCCGAAGCGTTGATCGCCCTGAGATAGGCGGCGCCCTCCGGCGGAAGCTTCAGGCTGGACAGCATGGCCGGGGGCAGTTCGGGCAGCTTCTGCTGGCCGACCAGCACCTGTTGCGACACGACTTGCCATCTGGTGCCGCGCCGCTTCGATTGCGCCATCCCCTGATACAGCCATTGTTCCTGAGCATCGCCCATCAGCGTGCGTTTCGGATCGGCCAGCGGCCCGTCGCGAAGCGCGATCAGATTGGCGACCGGGTCGCCCGGTGCTTCGACCACCGGGCGCGTGTCGAGCCAGGCACTGCGTGCGGTGAGCCGGGTTTCCGGGCGGAAGATTGTCGCCAGATCCCCCACGTCATAGCTTGACCAAGCCCGTCCCGACACCGGCAGCCATTCATTATAGGCCTTGATCGAGGCACGCTTGCGCACCTCATAATCGCCTTCGTCGGGGGTGTGGTTTTCCGCGCCATGCGCCCAACTGTCGTTGGCCAGTTCATGGTCGTCGCGCTGCGCGATCATCGGGAACATCTGATGCAGCCGCTGCAGATCCGGATCGGCACGATAGCTGGCGAGGCGCAGCCGGTAATCGGCCAGCCGGATCGCCTCGGTCGGCGGCTCGATCACCCGGCCGGCCACCATCCGGTTCGCGCGCGGATAATAGCCGAGCGGATATTCATAGAAATAATCGCCGGTATGAACCATCAGGTCGATGTCGTCGCGCGCCGCCGCATGGGCATAGGCGTTGAACCAGCCGGCCGGCAGATTGGCGCAGGAAAACACGCCAAGGCCGAACCGCGCCACCGGCCCGACCGGCAAGGTGCGCGTCCGCCCGACCGGCGACACGGCGCCGTCGGGACCAACGAATCGATAGAAATACCAGCGCCCGGGATCGAGCCCCCCGATCACGGCGCGTGCGGTAAAATCATCGTCATGTCTGGCATGGGCAGTGCCCCCGGCCCGGATCGTGCGGAAATCGGGGGCCTCGGAAATCTCGGCGGTCAGGCGCGCGTCACTGCCGGACACAAACCGCGTCCATAACAGGATCGATGTCGGCCCCGGTTCACCGCTGGCGACGCCGTGGGTAAACCCGCGCGCTGCCAGTAACTGCGCAGCGGCGCCGGATCCCATCAGCGCGAGCGCACTTATCCCCAGACCGGCGCCGAGGACAAGCTCGCGCCGGCCAATCTCCAATGGCATTTCGCATCCTGACTTAATTCGGGCGATGTGCCCTTTATTGCGGCGTCGTGGCAGGTGCTGGGGAGGGTGTAGGAGCCGGCGCCGTTGCGGGCGGCGGCGCAGCGGTACTCGTTGTCGCCGGATCGGCGGCGGCGGCACCGGTGGCGGTCGTCGACGCGGTCTGCGCCGCCGCATCCGCCGGAATCGCCTTCAGCGCCGCGTCCACCGCTTCGACCCGTTCATGCGGGACGGCATCGGGGAACATCGCCTCGAGCGCTTCAAGGCTCATCGTCTTGAACTGCTCGTACAGCGGATGCGTCATGAATCCGGGCAACTCATGCTCGATCACCGCCTTCGCGGCGGGATTGGCGGCGATCTTCTCGATCGGCGTCTTGATGCTGAAGGCCGATTTGTCCGCCCCGGCATAAACCGGCGTTGCGATCGACAAAGCAAAAGAGGCGACCATGCCACCAAGGAAAATCGACTTCTTCATCGCGATACTCCAAAACCACAAACAACGTCAATTTTACTGCTCAGTGAATCAATTTCGCAGACAATCAACATATCTACAAAATCGTATAAGTAGATATGTGTGTCAGACGTCCCTGGCATATTGCGGGGTTTCACATTCAAAAAACGCAATACTATTCTGCGAGACAGATCACGATAGATAATTTTCTTTTGATTTTCTTATCATCATTACGAAAAAAGATGTGGCATGGCAGTTTCCTGCCATGCCACATCCCGGATTAGCTCAGAGGATGGTCATTGCCGGAGCAACGACCACGTTCATCGTATGAACGGTGCAGAACCCCACCGTCACCGCAGAAGCGGTAAATGCGGTCGAAATCGCATTATTCCAATCGACCAAAGTGTTGGTGGTCGTGCAGGGGCCAATTGGCGTGCTGAACGACAACTGAGTAATCCGCACCTTGGTGAACTGCGTGCTGGGCAGCGTCGTTTCGATCTTGACCGGCCAGATGGTGGAACCAGTGCCGGTGGACGTGCAGTTGGTGCCCGTTGCCGTGCCGCTCGTGAACGTCATTTCACCAGTGGCCGCCGGCGAGTTCGAACCCACCCGGGTCACGCTGCCGTTCATCACGATTCCGCACGTCCTTCTGCCGATACCGAAGACACTGACTTCAATGGTGCCACTTGCGGTAACGGCAGTCCCAAGGCCGTAGGGCGAGATCTTCTGCGAATAGGCAGGGCCCGACGACAGGCCGACGGTTGCAGCAGCCAGAAGTGCGATTTTTGCAAGAGATTTCATTTTCGAATACCTTTTAGACAGTATTAAGTATGTATATCTATACACTTAATGACATATAGATATGGCTCTACTAATAAAACTCATCTATAATATATCGCTCCATGCACTCTCCTCTTCTTTTTTTATTTATTAGGTTCGCGTAGCAAAAAGACATCGTGCCTTGAGACGTAAGAAACAAAGCAGCGAATCACTTTGCGTATTCATAGATAGCATAATTATAGCTATAATAAAATATAAATAAGACCAAAATGAAGCTAAAATACTATCCTTAATTACTCAGAAGCCAACTTTCACGTTAAGTCCATAAAGCCGTGGGTCGAGCGTGAAGACATTCGTAAAATTACCCAACTCATCCGGACCGGTGAATGCATCGGTTATCGGCGTGCTATTGAAGAGATTCTTGATGTAGAACTGGAATGTCAGCTTCGATTCCGGTCTTGATAGCGTTACCGCAATGTTACCGTTACCCCAGCCCTTCAATTTGTCATATGCGGTATTGTATATCCGCGCATAGCTACTCGATTGCCGGTAATAGTCACCGCGTACGCCCAGCTGCCAATCATCGAAGAAGAAGGTATATTGCGCGCCTATATTGAAGGTGAAATGCGGCGCATTGGGCAGCTGATTCCCCCCCACATTGGCGGCGAAACCGCGCCCCTGATTGGGAGCACCGTAATTCGATGGATTGGCTGGATCGTAACTTGCCGGCTGACTCGGATCGTAGCTCGCCGTGGGTTCATAGACCACATTGCCAAAAAAGGGCTGCGACAACAGGCTCCCCGGCGAGAACCTCCCTGGGAAAAAGTTGGGAGATTCGCACAACAGTCTCGTGAAGATGCCGATGCCGTTACCAAATTGCGGGGGATCGCCCGGCTTCCAACCCGCAGGTGGCGTGCCGGTTACGCCCGAACCGATAAACACGGGGGAATTGAGCAACCGGGCGACAACTTCCCTTGGGGCCACACAGGTATTGGGACTTTGCGCCCAGGGACGCACCACGACCCAATCATCATGGCCCTGAAGCCGATCCATCACGTCGATCGAATATTGCCCCTTGCCGATCTTGGTATTGAGGTACCCGAACGTCGCGCCGATCCGGAAATTGCGTGAGGGAATCCAGGCGCCCTCAAACTCCAGGCCCATCGTCCGCGCATCGAAGTTCTCGGTGTGGAAGCCGCGGTCAATCAGCTGCGATATCTGATACTTCTTATAGTCGTTGTAAAATGCCGCCGCGCTGAACATCAGCTTGCCGCCGGCGAGCTGATTCTTGGTCCCGATCTCAAACGCGTTGACGTCTTCCGGCTGAAATGAATCGGGCAGGGTCGTGTAGTTGGCGAATTCCGGATTGGACACCTGGCTCCGGGGATTGGCGCCGCCCGCCTTATAGCCGCGAGCATAAGAGGCATAGAGCAACGTGCTGTCGGTAAAGGACAGATTGGGTTTCCAATCGACTGCCAGTCGGCCGGTAAAACGCCGCCACTGCTGAACCCTGTCAGGATCTTCCGGATACCCCCGGCCGACGAATCCGCCGCCATACTCTCCGGAGAAGGCCAGCAACTGTGTTGCAACCGGAGTCAGCGTCTTCCTGTCATCGGTATAGCGAAGTCCCGCCGTTATCTTGAGATTATCCGTCGCTTTCCAGTAAATTTCACCAAAAGCCGCCGCCGAGCGAATTTTCGCGATGCTAATGCTCCGCAGATAATTGTGGCCATCCTGAGGCCCTTCTCCAATCGGATTCGGATCGATGTAAATACATCCAGGATTGGTTTTTCGTTCCGCCTCGGTACAATCTATTGAACCAAAGGTGTTCAACCCAAGGGAAATGAGTGTCAATAAATTACTATAGACGTTATATTCTTCCCGGGTTTTAAATTCCACATAGTTGGCGCCGAGGCTGAAATTCAAAGGGCCCTTGAAAGAAGATTGGAACCGCAATTCCTGCGACCATTGCTCGCTTTTCGACCTGGAAAGATCAACTGCCAGCGGTCGATCAGAACATCCAAGCTGCGGGTCGCAAAATGTTCCCCCTCTCGCGCTGTCTTCCCCGAGGAATGGAGCGAATGTGGGTTGAATTAGAGCAGTAAAGCTCGATTTCGGTGCAAAAATGGGCTGAGAATCGAAACGGAAGAAATCTTGCGATCCGTAATAGCTGTCCTTCATGTAAAGCGTCTGAGAGTATAGCCGCAGGTCGGACGACACGTCATATTCGGCGTTGAGCTGAACGACATCGTTCTTGGCCCGAAACACCGGATCATAGATTGTGGAAATCTCGCGTAAATCGGCCGACTGCCTATTACCCGCCACCTTAAAGGGATCGAGTACGGGGTCTGCATAAAGACCGCTTGGATAAAGGCTCGGAAATCCGGCGCGAACGAACAGCATGCCGGTAACGATCGGGAACCCAAGCCCATTGGGTACGCCGTTGGAATCTTTGGTAAACAACGACTTGTTCTGACAGCCCGGCGTCAGCGTGGATGCGGGCCAGACATCGTAAAGCGGATAACTGTTGGGGTCGCCCTCGCTATCGGTATAGCCCTTGGGATAGTTAAACTGGCTTGGCGTATCCGCACGCGTACAAAGCTGTTTGCCGGTGCGCGAACGATTGTCGTCCTCGTTGAAATGCTCCCAGAAAACGCCGATCCGGAAATTGGACGTCGGCTCCCATAGCGCCGAGGCGCGGATCGACCAGAGATCGCGGCCATTGACCGGGCGGTCGGTGACAGTGTTGTAATCGAAGCCGCGGCGCTTGGTCCACGCGCCGGCGGCGCGGATCGCCAACGTGTCGCCGATCGGGATGTTGATGAAGCCACGCAGACGCTGCGTACCATAATTGCCCACCTCACCCTGGATTTCGCCGGTGAATTTGGAGAGTTGCGGCTTTTTCGGGATCATGTTGACCACGCCGGCGGTCGCGTTGCGGCCATAGAGCGTACCTTGCGGACCGCGCAGCACCTCGAGCCGCTCGACATCGAAATATTCCTGTTCGAACAGACGATTGCGCAGCAAAGTGGTGTTGTTGAAGCTGATCGCCACAGCCGGATCGGCGCTGACCGAGGTCGCCTTGGTGCCGATACCGCGAATCGCGAAATTGAAGCTGGTGAAATTGTCCTTGGAAAAATTGACGTTGGGAATTGCGCGCAGCAATTCCGACCCGCCGTCAATCTTCAGGTCGGACAAGTCCTTTGCAGAGAAAGCCGAGATCGAGATCGGCACATCGAGGATCTTTTCCTCCATGCGCTGCGCCGTCACGACAATATCGCCCGCACCGGGAGTCTGATTTTCGAGAACCTCCTGAGCCCGCGCCACATCTGCTGGAGCGCGAGTATCGGCGACCTCCTGAGCGCGCGCCGCAACTGTCGTTGCAAGCAATCCGATCAACGCCCCGCCCGTCAGGGCGCGCGCGCGCACCTGTCCATAAGAGCTCAACATACGGCTCATCTCATCCCCTCCTGTTCTGCTTCTATCGGCAGTCGCCATCTTTGCGATGACGAGTCAGGCTATGGTATGGAAATTACATAGTCAACACTATCATATAACTGTAATTACCGTTTCGGGGGCATTTTTGAAACTTACAAACGCGAGGGAACGTTCACTTAAATTCGTATAACTCACTGATATAATACGATTTAATGCGATTTAACATTCCGCCTTGCGCACCGCTGGGATGCCGTCCTTTAATAGACATCGCTGTGCATTTTTATGAACACCGGCGTTCAAACACCGCTTTCCGGAACGGCAAAAACGCTGGTTTTCGACCCGCCCCGAGTCGCGTATAATCCGCATTGAAAAGCCGGGGCGGCAACCGCCCTGGACGATCCCCCTGGTTTACCGGCGTTCATCAAGCGAAACATGTCAGTTCATGCGGGGCGTCGCGCGATCTGGCGGTATCGGCGGCTGCGTTATCGGCCCTCAGCGCGGCGCGGCATCGCTTGCAGGAATGCCTGGAGGGTCATGGTCCGCATGACGTCGGCTATGACAGGGCGATAGCTAGATAGGGCGATAGCTAGATAGGGCGATATCAGCCGATATCGCCGGGCGCCCTCACCCATGATCTTTATGGGGTCCGGATGCCACCGGAAATGCCCGGAGGCGAGGATGGTGGACAGGGCTGGATTCGAACCAGCGTACGCTTGCACGGGCAGATTTACAGTCTGCTGCCTTTAACCACTCGGCCACCTGTCCATCCGGGCCGCCTAAAAAGCGAGGCGGTCCAATGGCGTCCGATTGCGCCCCTGTCAACGCCCTTCGCGGCCAGTCGCAACGCTTGCGCAGAGCCGGGGCACCGAATAGCGTGACGCAATATTGTTGCTTGATCGCAGCAAAGCCTATCAAGGGGTCCCAATGCGCTCTTATCTCTTCACTGCGGCTGCCGCGCTTGCCATCGCTGCGCCAATCTCCGCCCAAACTGCGACCGGCCAGGTCGTCGACAAGAATCAGGTCAACAAGATCATCGACGAAGGCACGACGCGCAGCCAGGTGATGCTGACCGCCGCCTATCTCTCCGACGAGATCGGGCCGCGGCTGACCAATTCGCCGTCGATGCGGGTCGCCGAGGACTGGACGCAGAAGAAATTCGCCGAATGGGGCCTGAAGAACGTCCATAAGGAAGGGTTCGACTTTGGCCGCGGCTGGACGATCGAGCGGTCGAGCGTGCGCATGATCACGCCGCGCCCGATTCAGCTGACCGCGATCCCGATTGCCTGGACGCCGGGCACCAACGGCACGATCAGCGCGCCGGTGTTCGTTGCGCCGATGAAGCGTGAACGCGATTTCGACAAATGGCGCGGCCAGCTGAAAGGCAAGATCGTACTGGTCACCCTCCCCAACACCGGCAACGAACCCGACACCGCACCGTTCAAGCGCTACACGGCGGAGGAGCTGGGCAAGCTCGATCAATATGAGCAGCCAAAATATGATCCCGAAGCAGCCGATCGCCGGCTGAAGCGGCTCGACTATACCAAGAAGCTCGGCGAATTCCTCAAGGCTGAAGGCGCGCTTGCCTATGCCACCATGTCGTACCGCGACGGCAAGCTGGTGCATGGCGAGGGCTATATGTTCGGCACGGGCGAAACCATGCCGCTGCCCGGCGTGGAGATTGCCGCTGAGGATTATCGCCGCCTCGCGCGCCTCACCAAGCTTGGCCGCGCGCCGACGCTGGAGATCAACAGCGACGTGCGCTTCGACGACAGCGATAGCAAGGCCTATAATGTCATCGCCGAAATTCCCGGCACCGACCCCAAGGCTGGCTATGTCATGGCCGGCGCGCATCTCGACAGCTGGGTCGCGGGCGATGGTGCCGGCGACAATGGCGCGGGCACGGCGATGATCATGGAGGCGGCGCGCATCTTGTCGGCGAGCGGCGTGCGGCCGAAGCGTACGATCCGCTTCGCTTTATGGGTCGGCGAGGAACAGGGCCTGCTCGGCAGCCTGGCCTATGTCGAGCAGCATCTCGCGACGCGCGGCAGCCCCAGCGATCCGGTCCAGACCGGCATGAAGCGCTTCTATGGCTGGTCCAATCGCTGGCCGATCAAGCCGCAGCCCGGTTACGGCGACCTCGCCGCCTATTTCAATCTCGACAATGGCTCGGGCCGGATCCGCGGCATCTATGCGGAGAATAATCCGGCAGTGGTCTCGACCTTCAAGGAATGGCTCGCGCCTTTCGCGTCAATGGGCGCGACCAATGTCGTGATCCGCAAGACCGGCGGTACCGACCATGTGTTCATGCAGGCGGTCGGCGCGCCCGGGTTCCAGTTCATCCAGGATCCGCTCGATTACAGCAGCCGCACGCACCATTCGAGCGTGGACACGTTCGATCATCTGAAGGCGGACGATCTGCGCCAGGGATCGATCATCCTGGCGTCGTTCCTCGCCAATGCGGCGAATGCCGACAAGGCGCTGCCGCGGCCACCCTTCCCGACCAAGCCGGTGGTGACCGATCCCTTTGCTTATACTGATGACGAGGATTGATGATGGCACGCAAAGGACATCGCCCTTCGCACGCACCAGCCGGTCGCCCGCGCTTCTGGGGCCGGCACGCGGTCACCGCCGCGCTTGCCAACCCGGAGCGCATCGTACGCAAGATGTGGGCAACGCGTGAGGCGCTGGCCTCGCTCGATATTCCGCCGGTGATTCCGATCACCTTTGCCGATGTCGCCGATCTCGCACGGCTGGTGCCGGGCGATGCGCCGCATCAGGGCCTGGTCGCCGAAGTCGATCCGCTTGAGGATGTGTGGCTCGGCGACCTGCTGGATCAGGGTGCCGGGGACCGCCGGCCATTGGTCATCCTCGACCAGGTGACCGATCCGCACAATGTCGGCGCGATCCTGCGCTCGGCCGCTGCTTTCGATGCGCTCGGCATCATCACCCCCGACCGCCATTCGCCGCCCGAATCCGGCACCATCGCCCGCTCCGCATCGGGCGCGCTGGAGATCGTGCCCTGGGTTCGCGTGGTCAATCTCGCCCGTGCGCTCGAGGAAGTGGCCGAGGCCGGTTTCTGGCGCGTCGGCCTGACCGGGGAAGCGACCCAGACTCTCGCTCAGGCGATGGGCGAAACGCGTGTCGCGCTGGTGCTCGGCGCCGAAGGCGAAGGCATGCGGCACAACACCGCGGCGCATTGCGACGAACTTGCGCGCCTGCCGATCTCGCCTAAGGTGGAAAGCCTGAACGTGTCCAACGCGGCGGCAATTGCGCTCTACGCGGTGACGACACGGGGCTAGTGCCTGCGTAACGGGGGTTTGCCATGACTGGACGTTTGCTGCGCATCATGATTGGTGCGCTCCTGCCGCTCGCGCTCGCAAGCTGCGTGCTCACCCCGGGCAAGTTCGTGTCGAAGCTGACGATCAACGCCGATCGTAGCTTCACCTTCTCCTATGTCGGAGAAGTGATTGCGATCGATGTCAGCGATGAAATCGGCAAGGGCATGGGTGGTGCCTTCTCCGGCGACACGCCATCCGGCGAGTCGTCAGAACCGGGTACCGACGACGGCGGCAAGGTCGAGCCGAAGCCCGCACTGTGGAAGGTCGCCGCGCAGGACAGCCAAACGACGGACGAGAAAACCGACGACAAGGTCGACGAAAAGGCCAAGGCGGCCGCGAAAAAGGCTGCGGCCGAGACCAGGAACAAGGCGATCGCCGAGGCGCTGTCGAAGGAGGCGGGCTATCGCAAGGTCACCTATCTCGGCGATGGCAAGTTCGACATCGACTATCAGATTTCCGGCACGCTGACCCACAGCTTCGTCTTCCCCTATAATGTCGATGCCGAGGCGGTCTTCCCGTTCATCATCGTCGAGGTACGCGCGAACAACACTGTTCGCCTCAAGGCGCCGGCCTTCGCCAATGAAAGCTCGGGCAAGAATATGGGCATGGACATGCCCGGCGCCGACCAGGCCTCGAGCAAGCTCGACGGCGTCTTCACGCTCGACACCAATGCCGAAATCGTCAGCCAGAATAATGAAGATGGCCCGACCAGCACCGGCGCGCGCAAGACGGTGACATGGAAAGCGACCCCGCTGTCCAGGACCGCCCCGATGGCGGTGCTGCGCTTCGCGAAATAGCCCCTCCCCTTGGGGCGCCCGATTCAATGCCGGGAGCGATCATGGCAGGGCAGCACCGGACAGAGTGCTACCCGGCCCCCTGTCCTGCTCTTTGACATGACTGGAAAATTAGAATGCTTTTCGCGCTGGCTGTTCCGGCCGGAACAGCGATGCCGCTGGCTGTTACCTGGCTGATATGCTGGCTGTTCGCTGGCTGTTCGCTGGCTGTTATTCGATAACAGCCAGCGATGACTCAACGCACTGAGAAGTGGCCGAAAATCCGGCTGCAAGATCCAACATAACAGCCAGCAAAAGATATTTTGCGGCATAACAGCCAGGAACAGCCAGCCGATGCGGTCATATCACGTTCACCTACCCCCCAATGGAGAGGAAAGGATCAATCCTCCGCAGCGACCGTCACCCGCAACCCGTCGAGCGCATCGGTGAAGTCGATCTGGCACGACAGCCGCGAGTTTTCGTTACGATCGCTCGACGAATCGAGCAGGTCGTTCTCGTCCTCGCTCATCGGCGGCAGTTTGGCAGCAAATTCCGGATCGACATGGACATGGCAGGTGGCGCAGGAGCAGCAGCCTCCACACAGCGCAAGGATCTCGTCGATGCCGGCATCCCGGATGACTTCCATGACCGAAAGCCCCGCCTCGCCATCGATTTCGCGTTCTTCCCCTTCGCGCGTCACGACGATAAGCTTTGGCATGCAACTTCCCTCCGGTGCGGATCTTTGCACCCGCCATGCCGCGCCGCGCATCCTCGATCAAGGCAAGATGATATGGGCCTGACCGCAGATCAGCTTCGCACGGCACTCGACGTGCTTGCGAAGACCGAGCCCGCCTTCGCCGCGGCGCTGGCGCGCGTGGGCTATCCCGAGCCGCGCATTCGCGAGCGCGGCTATGCCACGCTGCTGCGCACGATCATCGGCCAGCAGGTCAGTACCAAGGCGGCGCAGAGCGTGTGGAACAAACTGGAGGGGTTGGTCGGCAGCCTCGACGATCCGGGCAACATCACGCGCGCGACCGACGAACAATTGCGCGAGGCGGGCCTGTCGCGCCAGAAGGCGAGCTATGCCCGCAGCCTCGCCGATGAAGTGACGAGCGGACGGCTCGACTTCGCAAACCTGCCGGCCGATGACGAGGAAGCGGTCGCCGCGCTGGTCCGGATCAAGGGCATCGGGCGCTGGTCGGCAGAGGTCTATCTGCTGTTCGCCGAAGGGCGCGGCGACATCTGGCCGGCGGGCGATCTGGCGGTGCAGATCGAGGTCGGCCGGATCCTCGGCCATGAAGCGCGCCCGAGCGAGAAGCTGACCCGCGAACTGGCGGAGGCCTGGCGCCCGCACCGCGGCGCCGCGGCGATCTTCGCCTGGTATCATTATGGCAGCGATATGCAGGTGATCTGAGGTCTTGGCGGGTCAGTAGGTCACCGTGACGATGATGCTATCGGTGTAATTGCCGGCGGGAACATTCTGACGCGCGGGAATGCGGCCATAGACGGTAAAACTCTGATCGACGCCCAGCAGCGCGGCGAAATTATAGGTGATGCGCGACGAGCCGCCGGTGCCGTTGCCAAAGATCTGGCTGCGGCCCGGATCGAGATAGAGATTGTAATTGATCACCGACGCCCCGTTGCGCAGCGTGCGTTGCGCATAGGTGGCGGACGAGCCGGTACTGAGATCGATCGTGAATGAGCCGGCGAGCGCGAGCAGCAAGGTGCAGCGGACCCGCACCGTGCCGGAGGAATCATTGCTGGTCGAATCGACCGGGATATAATTGCCGAAACTGATTCCGGTGGCAGTGACAGTGCAGGAGCAGAACGACAATTGCGCACAGGCCGCCTGCGCCGGCGTGGCAATCAGCAGCGAGCCGAGCAACGCCGCCGTCATCAGCAGGAGGCGCCGAATGGTCATGGCGTGCGGGCCGCGACGCCGCAGCGCAATGGTCCGATGCGCGGCAGTATCTCACCCGCGGGGAGCGCCCCGAGCACCACGCGGCACGGCCCCTGCCCTGTGTCGAACTCGATCGCCATACCTGGCTTTACCTCCCGCACGAAAATTTCGCCGCCATAGCCGGTGAACGCCGTCTCGCCCGTATCCAGTTGTACAGTGGTACCGACCTCGACCGGCGTACCGTCGGCCGCTTGCAGCACGATGGTGGCGGGATGGTCCTTCTCAATCGCAAAGTGCGCTCTGACCGCGCCGCGATAGCGCGGTACAACCAGCAGCGTGTCATTGGGCATGCGCGCATCGATCGGGATATCGCCGGGGTCGATCGCGATCCGGTTCTGCTCATAGGCGCGCAGATCCGGAATGATCGCACGCCCCTTGGCGTCGGTGCGGGTGATCGGCCGGTTCTCCTGATAGATGCGAACATCCGCGAGATCCGGCACATCGACCACGCCCACGGCATCCTCGACCCGCCGCGTCGCATAGGGGCGTCCGCCGGTGAACAGCAGCCCGCCGCTGGCGAGCATCCTGACGCCGGCATTGCCCTCGACCCGTCCGGCCTCGACACTGACTTCCCCGGGATCGCCGCGCCACAGCAGTTCGGCCTGCTGACGATCATTCTCACCCACGCCTGCAGTGAGGCGATAGCCCCAGCCACCCTGGGTTGGCGGTGTCTGGCGGATCTCGGCCAGGGCGTTGCGATTATCCGCCCGGACATAGCCGCTGCCGCGCGATCCGAACGGAATGGTCAGGCCGACGCCGAATGTGGTGTCGACGCCAAATCCCTCGATATCGCTCCTTAGCGCGAACAGGCTAACATAGCCGCGATCGCCGATCCCCACGCTGTAGCTGGCCGATGCGAGCCGCGTGCGATTGCGATCGGCATATTCGAGATCGGTATAGACCACACCGAGATTGCCCCAGCGGCCCAGCGCGACGCCGCCCGACGCCTGAAGCTGGCGCGTGATGCGCTCCTCGTCGCGGTAGATGCCGAGCTGGTCGAAATCGCGCGAGGCGTGCTGATAGCTGACCGCGATGTTCCAGCCGGGCGTGATGCGGCTGAAGAAGACGCGATACAGCGTGCCCTTCCCGTCCCCGCCGCGCGAGACCGCGCCGGCAACCCCGAACTCGCCGATCGCGGGCCAGACGATATTGGCACCCGCGCCGACCATCTGGACATCGCCGCTGAGCTCAGTGCGGCCTTCTAGGCTGAGCCAGTCAGTGATCCCGCGGCGATAGGAACCGGCAGCGAAGGGGTTGCGGTAACTGAAGTTGCGGATGCCATAGTCACGGCGTTCTGCACCGCCCTCGAGCGACCAGGCGCTGAGACCCCGGCTGAGCAGACGCGAGCTGACATAATAGGAGGATGTCACGCGGCGCTCGACGCCAAGCGCGTCACGGATCACCAATGTCACGTCGCCCGCGCCGTTCACCAACGGCACCTGGTCGATCGAAAAGGGGCCCTGCGTCACGTCGGTCTGGAACCGCTGCGCATTGTTGACCAGCAGTTCGACGTTGGAGGGGATCGCCGTGCGGCCGGTAAAGGCGGGCGTAGGAAAGGTGACGAGATTGGGCTGCAGGCTGAAGTCGGTGCCGAGCCGGATACCGCCGAAGCGGATCTGGCGCGACCAGTCGCGCGCGTCGGTGACGGCATCGCCGACCACCAGCCGCGTAAGGCTGTCAGGGAAGTCGCGCAGGAAATAGCTGTCGAGGCGTGTGAGGTTGCCGGCGCCTGCTTGTTGACCGACCGCCATGGTCGAGGTGAGCAGCCCCCAATCGTCCGACACGCCGAGTTCCAGAAAGGCAGCGGTCTGCAGCTTGCGATCATATTGGAAGGACAGGTCATAATTGAGAAAGGCCGCAAAGGCGCTATCGGTCGGCCTTACGCGAGCGGCTGAACCCGAGATGGACTGTGCATCGAACCGGTCGGCGGGGACCGTCAGCGCGATGTGCTGGCGGGCCGCATCGAACTGCACGGTGGCGCCGGGAAGCGCGGCCAATGGGATAAAGGATTCCCTGTCAATCGTGATCGCCGCGGCCGGAGAAAACCGGATACGCCAGCGCGCGAGATCGGACGAGCGGAAGAAGAAGTTGCCGCCTTGCCGCGCGATTAGATAATCGCCCTCCTGCGGCGCGCCGTTGAGCGTGACCGCGAGGAAGACCAGTTCCGCGCCTTCCGGGCGCCGCAGGGGTTCGGGCAAGTCGTGTCCCTCCGCCTGTGCCCTTCCGGCGGCCGGGTTGGCGACGAGGCAGAGCGCGGCCATCGCGCTGTTAAGGACGGCCGGCTTCACGCGGGCCCGCCTCGCTGACGAGATCGGCCGACAGATTCGCCTGATCCGTCACCGCGTTCAGTTTAAGCGCCTCTCCGACGCGGACCGGCGCACCGATATCGAGCTCCACCTGCTGCGACGCGCCGGGCAGCAAATAGACTGACATATCATCGGCACCCAGTTTCGTGCCGTCCCGGCGCGTCAACGCGAGGCGGTTGATCTGGACATGAGCTGTGCCGTCATTGCTGATCGCCAGCGCCATCTTGCGCGGCCCCATTGCCCAGGTACGCCATGAGAGGCGGCCGATCGCATTGGGCGCCGGCACGAAGATCGGGACGCTGATCCGCAACAGCGTGCGCACCTCGCCGGGGCGGGTCGGACGCGAATCCGGTACCTCTTCGAGGAAGACGCGGTAACTTTTCTCGATCGTACCGGGGGTGGTGCGCAGCCCGAAACGGGCGATCTGCTCCCCTTGCGCTGCGATCTCGAACAGGCCGGGATTGGCCAGCACGTCACGCGTTTCTTCGAACACGTCCTTGCCGCCGGCCTGGCTCCAGGCAAAAACGCGCACCTGGATGCGCGCGGAGTCCCCGCTGCTGTTCTGAATCCGCATCGTCTGCACCGGCGCTTTCGGGCTCAGCACGATACGGACCGGATAAATCCGGAGCGAAACCGCCTGCGCCGCCATCGCCAGCGAAACCATGCCAACGACGGCAACGCCTGCGCGCATCGGGGCGCGCATCATCCCGCCCTTAATAGTTGACGGTGACGGTGATGGTGTCGGTGTAACTGCCGGCCGGCACATTCTGGCTGGCTGGCAGTCGGCCATAGACGGTCAGGGTCGTCGGCAGGATCGGCGCCGTGGTCGCCAGCGGCGTGTCGGTGCCCGGGGTATTGCCCCAGTTATTGGTCCGCGCCGCTTCCTGGTACAGCGCATAGCTGAGCGTGTTCGCGCCGTTCGTCATGCGCCGCGTTGTGACCGTCGCGCCGCTCGCCGTACCCGCATTGAGGCCAACCGTGAAGGACGTGCCGACGGTGCACAGCACCGAAAGCGTGGTCGTGGCATCGACCGGCGTTGTCGCGGTCGGATCGTAATTCCCGAACGGAAGGGGATTGGCGGAAACGACACAGGCCTTGAGCACGGTGGCGGTGACCGGGAATGTCGTGGTGGTGGTGGCCGCCTGCGCAGCGGGGGCAATCAGCACGCCGGCGCTAGCGACACCGATCCAGCACAATGTGAGAAATTTGGTACGCTTGGTCATACAAAACCTTTCGAATACGCTACAGTTGCGGACAATACACGCACGCAATCTTGCGAGTGCGTTAAACACTCACAGCAAATCCCACTCAAAAATATTTAAGTGCAGACCGCATCAAATCAAAATCAGATAAGTTAATTTATGACCGATTTGGACGCATTATCATAGCCAGAACTCCTAGACAATGATTAATATTAATCAAGAGTCTCAATCACTTCATTGAAGTCGTAACGCTAGCGTTACAAACTATGTATTTCAGCAATTGTTCTATGATGATATCTATATTCTACATCGATTACGCAGCGAAATGGTCGATCGTTAGAATATGATCTTAACAACCTCGGCAGCCGCGTCTCCGATGGGGTCTTGCGGCTCGGATGAGCTGTTTCGCTGTGGATCCGGTCGAGGAAGAGCCTTCGCCAAATCATCCACAATGACGAAGGATTGCATCGACGAAACACAATCGACGGATGCGGATTTGAGGCTGGATTGCGGGCGTTTTCCTGCCGGTACTACCGAAATGGCACAGGGCGAGACGACAGTCGCGCCGACAATGAGATTGCCTTGCGCCGCACTCGCAACCGCTGGCAGCGTCGAGCCCAGGGCCGCAATTGCTGTACCAAACAGGATCTTTTGTGCAGCCACGGTGCCCTCCATCCTACCGTAGAAACGGTCATGGCGCGCAATCCTTAAGCTATCATTGTTAGGCTTTTCAGCGCGTCAGCGCGACTGCGAGGCGAGAGCCTGTCCAGCCCGCTCCAATCAGCCCGCCGGCTTCCAGGTCTGCGTCTTGCAGATAATGAAGAAGCACCCTTTCACGCGCAGCGTCCCGTCCGGGTTGCGGCTGATCACCGATGAATAAGTATTGCCATATTGCGGGTCATACAGATGACCACGCCAGACATCATCGTCCGCCTTCATGCTGAGGAAGATCGGCAGGCCGACCAGCGGACGGGTGCGCAGTTTCGGGTTGGAATTGCGTTCATCCATCGTCTTCCCGGCATCGGATTTGGGCAGCAGTTTGACGATATGCCCGCACACGGCGGCACCGCACGGGGTGATCTCGACCACGGCCTTCTGGTTCTGCGTGACCCAGCGGCCGAGCACCGGTTCAGCGGCTTGCGCCGCGACAGGGAAAAGCATCAGCGTGGAAAGAAATACGGGGAAGAATGCGGCGAAACGCATGTTATGACTCCAGGGAAGGACAGCTCGAGCACCGCAACGGGGCGCTACAGAGGAATGGCGAATGAATGATGACTGGACGATCGGAATCATCGGCGGATCCGGCCTTTACGCGATCGACGCGCTGGAAAACGCCGAATGGCGGCATATCGAGTCTCCCTGGGGCGACCCATCGGACAAATTGCTGTTCGGATCGATCAACGGAGTCAAGCTGGTGTTTCTGCCCCGTCACGGAAGGGGACACCGGATCGCGCCGTCCGAATTGAATGCACGCGCCAATATCGATGCACTCAAGCGCGCCGGCTGCACCGACATCCTCGCCATCTCCTCGATCGGGTCGCTGCGCGAGGAATTGCCACCGGGCAATTTCGTGGTGGTCGATCAGTTCATCGACCGCACCGTCGCGCGCGCGTCGAGCTTTTTCGGCACCGGCATGGTCGCGCATGTCTCGATGGCCGAACCGGTCTGCCCGCGTTTGTCGGCCTTTGCCGCCGAAGCCGTGACCGCGGCGGGCGGCACGGTCGCCAAAGGAGCAACCTATCTCGCCATGGAGGGCCCGCAATTCTCCAGCCGCGCGGAAAGCCTGCTCTACCGCCAATGGGGGGCGGACGTGATCGGCATGACCGCTATGCCCGAGGCCAAGCTCGCGCGCGAGGCCGAGCTGCCCTACGCACTGATCGGAATGGTCACGGATTATGACTGTTGGCGGGAGGAGGAACATCATGTCGAGGTCAGCGAAGTAATCGCACAGATGGGCGCAAATGGGGCCATTGCGCGGCAGGCCGTGGCAGCACTCGTTGCAGCCCTACCGGAGAAACGGACCCCCTCCCCGCTCGACACCGTCCTCGACGCCGCGCTGATCACGGCTCCCGAGGTACGTGATCCGGCGCTGCTGGCCAAGCTCGACGCGGTGATGGGGCGGGTATTGAATGCGTGATGAGTTCCTCCCCCACACACGGGGAGGATCATGATGGTTGACGCAAGCCTCGGCATCGGTGAGTGAAAAAGCCGATGCCGCCGCCTCCGCCCTTCGTCGAAGCCAGTGCCGTGCCAGCCCGCACGCCGTCGCTGTCGGAAAGCTATCGCACGATCGCCGTGCCGCTCGGCGCGGGGCGCTTCTGGCGCAAGCTCGGTGCCTTTGCCGGGCCGGGCTATCTCGTCGCGGTCGGCTATATGGACCCGGGCAACTGGGCGACCGACCTCGCCGGCGGGTCGGCGTTCGGCTATACCCTGCTCTCGGTCATCCTGCTGTCGAACCTGATGGCGATGGTGCTGCAATCGCTGTCGGCGAAGCTTGGCATCGTCGCCGGTCTCGATCTCGCCCAGGCGTGCCGGGCACATTATGGCCGCACGGTCAATTTCGCGCTGTGGCTGTTGTGCGAATTGGCGATCATCGCCTGCGATCTGGCCGAAGTGCTCGGCACGGCAATCGCACTACAATTGCTGTTCGGCCTCCCGCTCGTCGCGGGTGTTTGCCTGACTGCTTTCGACGTGCTGGTCATCCTCTCGCTGCAGCGCTTTGGTTTCCGCAAGCTCGAGGCGTTCATCGTCACGCTGCTGATCGTGATCGCGGGCTGCTTCGCCTATGAACTGGCAATCGCCCAGCCGAGCATCGCAGCGATCGCCAAGGGGCTGATCCCGACCACCGAAGTGGTGACCAACCCGGCGATGCTGTACATCGCGATCGGCATCCTCGGCGCGACGGTGATGCCGCATAATCTCTATCTCCATTCGTCGATCGTGCAGACGCGCAAGTTCGGTCAGGACGAAGCGGGCAAGCGCGATGCGGTGCGCCACGCGACGCTCGACAGCACCATCGCGCTTGGCCTTGCGCTGTTTATCAATGCCTCGATTCTGATCCTCGCAGCGGCGGCGTTCCACACCACCGGCCAGACCGAAGTCGCCGATATCGACCAGGCCTATAAGCTCCTCTCGCCGACGCTGGGTGCAGGAGCCGCGAGCGTGGTATTCGCCATCGCCTTGCTCGCCTCGGGACAGAATTCGACCGTCACCGGCACACTTGCCGGGCAGATCGTGATGGAGGGCTTCCTCAACCTGAAGCTCAAGGTGTGGATACGGCGGATGGTAACGCGGATGATCGCGATCGTGCCCGCGGTGATCGTCGTGGCAATCGCGGGCAACTCGGGCGCGACGCAGTTGCTGGTGCTCAGCCAGGTGGTGCTCAGCCTGCAACTGCCATTCGCGATCGTGCCATTGGTCAGCTTCACCAGCAGCCGGACCACAATGGGCGCGTTCGCCAATCCGCTCTGGCTGAAAGTCACTGCCTGGGGAATCGCAGCGGTGGTGATCGGGTTGAACACGACCCTGCTGGTCGGGTTCTTCTTCTAGAGTCTCATCGACTTGGCTGAAATTACCTTCCACCGTTCCTGCTGAGCTCATCGAAGCACCGTCCCTCTTCTTCCGCGTCGAAAAGAGAAGAACGGCCCCCTTCGACTGCCTGCCAAGGCAGGCGCTCAGGACAGGCTTCGACAAGCTCAGGGCGAGCGGAGGAGAGTGGATCAACTCAGCTCGAAATCGCTCCAAGGCATCACGCCCGGCCGATCACTCCGATCCGCCACCGGCCGCCTTGCGATAATCAAGCGCCGGCTTGCGGTCGCCGAGCATCGCCTCGTAGCGGAAGTTCGGGCCACGCGCCTTGACCAGTTCCGCCTTGGCCTCAGCCAGTGTCTGCGGGCTCAGGAACAGGTCGGCGGCGGTCAGCGCAATCGTCTTGGCGGCGACCACACCACCCTTGGCCCCGATGCTCATCCCCGATGCAGCGACCGCCTGCCAGCTATGCGCGGGCGTGCCGGGTACCCAGGTCGCGGTGCCGAGCCCAATGGTTGGCGTGGTCCAGCTGATGTCCGACACATCGGTCGATCCACCCATATCGCCGCTCCAGATCGGGTCGATTCTGGCCACTGCATCGAGCGGCTTTTGCGT
>NZ_JBOHHW010000053.1:0-35358 GCF_050725575.1 Sphingomonas sp.
GGCGAGGAGCCGTCCCCAAGGCGTTTGGGACTTTACTGCTTTTCGCTGCGGCTAATGCCACTATCTACTGTTGTCACAAGCCGACGCAACACTGTTCCCCGGCTCGGGCCGGCAGCCTGCACGCAAAAGTTTGGGCCGATAGATGACTTTCAGCTTTCAGGCTGAGGGAACAGCGAAGCAGGCTTTGCCAACTGATCCGAATATATCTCACCAATATGGCTACGTGCCAGTCGCCGCGATGGTACCTGCGGCGAATAGGTTGCGGGAATCCTCAAGCGAAAATCTCATTCAACCGCTTCAGCAATTCTGCCGGGATCCATGGCTTTTGGACGCATAGCGCGTGGCGCATCGCCGGCTCGTCGGCGATGCCGCTGACATATCCCGTCATGACCACGAACGGGATGCCGACCCGGTTCAGCTCTTCCGCGACCGGAGTAGTCCTGTCGCCATCAAGGTTGCGATCGAGAATGACCGCCTCCGGTTTATCGCTTTTGATCAGGATGAGCGCCTCTTCGATGGTCGACGCGGCCCCGAGTACCACGCACCCCTGCATTTCCAGCAGATCCTCGACGTCCATGGCCACCAGGAGCTCATCCTCAACGATGAGAATCCGGCGGCCTTGCAACTCGGGACATTGAGGAAGCGCCACAGGTCTATCCGATGGGAAAGGTTATCACGGCAACACAACCACCGGACCCGAACTTCAGTTCCACCCCGCCCTGCAGTTCGAAGCGGGATGCACGCTCGATCAACTTTGTCCCGAAGCCCTTCTTCTTCGGCGGGGCGACTGCGGGCCCGCCACTTTCCGCCCAGCAGAATCGGACCGCCCGGCCCTGCTTTTCCGGCGTGATGCTCCACGACACGTCGAGACGGCCTTCGGGCGTCGATAAGGCGCCGTACTTGGCGGCATTGGTCGACAGCTCGTGCAGGATGAGCGACAATCCCAGCCCCTGCTTGGGCTTCAGATGAACCGCGGGCCCGTTAACGGAAATGACCTTTCCATCCTTGGTATCGTACGCGTCCAAGGCAGTCTCGACCAATTTCTTCATATCAGCCGATTGCCATTGGGTTGCCAGGAGCAGGCTGTGCGCATTGGCCAATGCATGGAGCCGGCCGATGAACGATTCGCGGAATTCCTCCACCGAGGTCATGCCCCGGCTGGTCTGGCTGGCGAGACCCTGGACGACGGCAAGCGTGTTTTTGACTCGGTGGCTGAGTTCCTGGGTCAGCATCTCGCGTTCGCTGTCCGCCTGTTTGCGGGCAGAGATGTCTTGGAACAACACGCCAACTTGGCGAAGCTCGGGCTCGCCGAATGGAAAAGCGTAAACTTCGAAGAACCGACCCAGCGCGTTCGCGGCAGATTCGAAGTGTTCCGCTTCGCGCGAGAGCGCGACACGCCCATAGGTCTCGAACCAGATCTCTTCATGGGCGGGCTCGATTTCACGCATAGTTCGCGCGCCGGGTTCGACGATGCCGCTCTGTTCAGAGAACGCTCGGTTGACTTCAAGGAAGCGGTAATCGGCGGGACGTTCCTCATCGAAGATCATCTCCAGAACGCAGAAACCCTGATCGATTGAGTCGAACAGCATCCGGTAACGTTTCTCGCTTTCGATCTCGCGCTGCTGGGCGCCGCGCAGACCGCTGATGTCGACAAAGCTCACCACCGCGCCTTCGATGCGGTCTTCGATGGTGCGATAGGGCCGTATCCGCATCATTAGCCAGCGTCCATCGGTGCTTTCGACCTCGGCCTCGATGGGCACTAAATCGCGCAGCACCTTGCGGATATCGTCCTCCATCCGGTTTTGCGAAAGCCTGTTGGTGAAATCGGTGATCGAGCGCCCAACATCGCTGTCGGTAATGTTGAACACCGCGGCGATCGGCGGAGTGAACATGCGGATGCGCAGCTTCTCGTCGAGGAACAGCGTGCCGATTTCGGTCGCGGCGGTCAGATTGCGTAAATCGCTGTGCGCACTCGAGATGCTCTCGAGCTTGCTCTTGAGTTCGGAATTTACCGTCTGCAGCTCTTCGTTCATCGACTGGAGCTCTTCTTTCGACGTCTCCAGTTCCTCGGCGGTCGAGCGATATTCCTCGTTGATCGATTGCAATTCCTCGTTCGCCGCGCGCAATTCCTGGATGGCGAATTCATGCTCGCCTCGGCTCCTCGACAGGCCCTCCTTGGCCCCCTTGAGCTCCGCATGGAGACGGCGGAATTCATCGGTCTTGGTCTCGGCGTGATCAGGCTCGTCCTCGTCGTCGTCGACGATCCCGCCATCAAGAAAGAACACCAGGGCCTGCTGCCCGGTGCCTTCGCCGGAGGCCGGGGACACGCTCATGGCAATACGCCGCGTCTCACCGCCGAACGTAACCGGCACAGCCAGGGTCAGCGTCGGCTGTTTCTGCTCGATCGCCCGGTCGACCGCGTGGCTGAGATCAAGGCGAAGCTCGGGCCGGACCACCGATGACAACCTTCCACTGAACGGCCCGCCCGAATGGTGGATGAATTTTCCTGCGCTCGGCGAGAGGTGTAGAATGTGATGCGCCTCGTCGACGAGGATGCTCGGCGGCGCCGCCCGCTCGATCGCTTCAGCATGCTGCGCTGAGGGACGATCATCGCGGCGGCCTAGCGATGCTGGTGTGGGTGCCGCGCCGACGGCACCAAGTCCCTGACCAAAATGCTGGTTCATGATCGGCAGCGAACGCATCGCGTTAGGCCGTGAACGATAAAGGCGCCCGTCGCGATTGATCGGCGTGAAGAGCTCGGAAGCCGCATCAGCCGTCTCGGCCGAGCCAAGAAAAAGATAGCGCTGCGAACGCAGCCCGTAATAGAAAACCGAGCAGAGCTTTTCCTGGAGCGATCGCTCCAGATAGATCAGCAAATTGCGGCAGCTGATAATATCGAGCCGCAAAAACGGCGGATCCTTAAGCACGCTGTGCGATGCGAACAGCACCATTTCGCGGATTTCCTGGCGTATCCGATACTGCGAGCCATCCTCCACGAAATAGCGCTGTAGTCGCTCGTCCGAGACGTCCGCCTCGATCGCATGAGGATAGAGGCCCTCGCGTGCGGTCGCCAAAGCCCCCTCGTCGAGATCGGTGGCGAAGATCTGCACGGGGAACGACATTTTTCGACGTGCAGCCTCCTCGGCGATCAGGATGGCGAGGCTGTACGCCTCCTCGCCCGTCGCGCAGCCCGGCACCCAGCAGCGCAGCCCTTCGTCGCCAAGATCGTCGAACAGTGGCTTGATCACTTGCTCAGCGAGGAGGTTGAAAGCGGAAGGATCGCGAAAGAATTGCGTCACCGAGATCAGCATGTCGCGGAACAGCTCGCCGGCCTCTTCGGGGTTCTCCTGCAGAAAAATGGCATATTCGGCCAAGCTCAGCAGTCGGCGAACCTGCATGCGGCGCAGGACACGCCGCATCACGGTCGCGCGCTTGTAGCTCGAAAAGTCGTGCCCGGTGCGTGAATGCAGGAAATTGACGATTCGGCGCAGGTCGTTGGCGGCGCCCTGCTCATCGAGCGAGCGCACGGCCTCCTTGCTGCGCGCGACTTCGGCGATGCGTTCGGCCAAGCCGGCGATCGGCGCGACGAAATCGGCAAGGCCCGTCGAGATCGCGCTGTGCGGCATCGAGGGGAACTCGGCCTCGGCAGGATCCTGGACGAAGATGACGCCGCCCGCTTCCTTCATGGCGGCGGCACCCTTGGCGCCGTCCGAGCCGGCGCCAGTGAGGATCACGGCCAGACCGTCGCCGCGACCTTCCGCCACCGAGCGGAACAGCATGTCGATCGGCGCCCGGCTACCGCGCGGCTGGGTGAACGGCCGGGCGTGGATATTATCGCCTTCGATTACCAGTTCCCGGTCAGGCGCGATGACATAGACGCAATTCGGCTTGAGCTTGGGCGTATCCTGGACCTGATGCACAGACATCTCAGTCACCGAGCCAAGGATGTCGGTCATTGCGCTCGGCTGGTCGGGGGCAAGGTGAAGAATGACGACATACGCCAGCCCGAGATCGTCGGGTATGTCGCGAAACAGCGCCTGAAGAGCCTTTACGCCGCCAGCGGATGCGCCGATGCCGCAAATCGGCGTGTAAGGGATCTTCGTATCCTTGAGCATGCCCACCCTATCCGAAGCGTCTCGTTCCGAGGATGCGACGTTGAACCTTAGCCGCCTGCTAGTCAAATACCTCGACAGTTCCAGCAACGCGTCCAAATCCATGTAAACAAACATATTTCCGCAGCTGAGCGGCGTTGCCAGCGTACAACGCGGGCGACAAGAGGCGCACGAGTGTCTGATTCCGGCACCCCCGTGAACCCAGTCGAACGGCGTAAATTCGGCGCGCGCGGACTGGCCGTTTCCGCGGGCGAATGGCGGGTTCGAGCAGAGCCGGACATTCACATGCTCGGCAACGAATGGCGAAAGTTGGTCGTTAGCTGTCGCTCAGGCGGCGCGCTCGCGAAGGGCTGCTATCGCTTTCTCGCCTTTCGAAGGCGGACGGACCGTTGCCGGCCCAAATATCCCCGTCTATGTGGCTCCCCACCGTGAGGATGCACATACTCATCGAGGGCATGTCAGTCATTGTTCATCGTTTCATGATCGAAGCTTGCGAGAAGGTTAGCCGCCCATTCAAGATCGGCGCCGTGGAGGAAGGATTCGGCGAATTCCCCCTGGCCGCCCTCAGCGACCATTGCGTCAATTCGTTTTTGCGTGGCCGGGTCGGAGGCCCCGCAGAGCGCGAGCGCGACCGGACCGAGGCCGGCTTCGAACAGCCGGTTGCCGCGCGCCGATTGAAGGTAATATTGCCGTTTGGGCATTGCGCAACTGATGAGTTCGATCTGGCGCGAGCTTAGCCCGAACCGCTCATAGGCCTCGCGGCTTTGCGGTTCGATGGCGCGATCGTTGGGTAGGAAAATCCGCTGCGGGCAGCTTTCGATGATGGCCGGAGCGATGCTGCTCGATGCGATGTCGGCGAGGCTTTGGGTCGCAAACACGACCGCAACATTCTTCTTGCGCAGTACCTTGAGCCACTCACGGATGCGCGCGGCAAACAGGGGATGATCGAGGAAGACCCAGGCCTCATCGAGGATCAGCAAGGTCGGCCTGCCGTCGAACCGCTCCTCGAGCCGATGGAATAGATAGGTCAGCACCGGCGCGACCACCCCCGCCTGCCCCATCAACGCCTCGGTCTCGAAACATTGCACGTCGGCAAAAGCAAGGTTTTGCTCGGCGGCGTCGAGCAGGCGACCATAGGGTCCGTCGAGCGTATAGGCACCGAGCGCGATCCGCAGCGCGTTCGACTGGAGAAGAAGCACAAGCCCCGTCAACGTCCGCTCTTCGGGCGGCGCCGATGCCAGGCTGCCGAGCGCGGACCATAAAGCGTCCTTGACCTCGGGCGTCACCAGTACCCTTTCGTGCGCGAGCAAAGCTGCGACCCATTCCGCCGCCCAGCTCCGCTCGGTCGGGTCGTCGATCCGGCGAAGCGGTTGAAAGGCAAGCGTCTCACCGGCATCCGCGCCCAGCCCCAGCGCATGATGCGCACCGCCCATTGCCAGCACGGCGGCGCGCGCGGAAAAACCCTTGTCGAAAAGATAGACTTGGCTGTCGCGGTAGCGCCGGAACTGCAGCGCGATCAGCGCCAGCAGAACCGATTTGCCTGCACCCGTCGGCCCGACCACCAGCATGTGCCCGACATCGCCGACATGCGTCGAGAGACGAAACGGCGTCGATCCCGCGGTGCTGGCATAGAGCAAGGGCGGGCCACCCAGATGATCGTTGCGCGCCGGGCCGGCCCAGACGCTCGATAGCGGCACCAGGTGCGCAAGATTGAGCGTGTGGACGAGCGGTTGCCGGACATTGGCATAGGTCTGGCCGGGCAGCGACGACAGCCACGCCTCGACCGCATTGACGCCTTCGCGGATCGTGGTGAAGCCCAATCCGTTGACGATCCGCTCGACCGCCCGGACCTTCTCCTCGACCCGCCCGCGGTTTGCATCGGCGACGGTGATCGTGGCGGTCAGGTAACCGAACGCGACGCTGTCGGCGCCGAGCGCCTGGAGCGCGAGGTCGGCATCGACGACCTTGTTGTCGGCATCGCTGTCGAGGAGCTGGGCCGGCTGGTTGTAGAGCACTTCGCGTAGCATCGCGGTGACCGACTTGCGCTTGTTAAACCATTGCCGGCGCAGCCCGGTCAGCACCTTGGTCGCGTCCGACTTGTCGAGTGCGATGAAGCGCGTGACCCAGCGATAGCCGAACGCTTCGTGGTTGAGCGCGTCGAGGATCCCGGGCCGGCTCAGCGCCGGAAAGCCGAGCACAGTCAGCGTGCGCAGATGCCGGTCGCCGAGCATAGGCTCGAGCCCCCCGGTGAGCGGCGTATCGGGGAGCACGGCATCAAGGTACATCGGGGTCGCCGGCACCGCCACATCCTGGTGGCGATGCGAGATCGTCCCGTGGAGATAGGCGAGCGTCGCGGCATCGTCGAGCGCGACCACTTCGGGCATGAACCCCGACAGGAGATCGAGCGCGCGATCGGTCTCGGCGACGAACTGCGCGAGCGCGGCGCGCCAGTCCCTGCCCTGCTCGCCGCCAGGCCGGTCGACCAGCGAACGGCCCGCGGCCTCGACCTGATCGGCGGGCGAGAGCCATGTGAAGGTCAGATGATAGCGGCTCTCGAAATGCTCGCCCTCGGCCATGAAGCCGGCGCGGCGCTCCTCATCGACCAGCCAGCTCGCGGCGTCGGGAAAATCGCTGGTCGGATAGGCCGCAGCCTCCCGCCGCTCCGCCTCGAAAAACAGCGCCCAGCCGGTGCCGAACCGCCGGAACACGTTGTTGGCGCGTGCGCAGACCGACACCAGTTCGACTTCGGTCGCGGATTCAAGATCAGGCCCGCGAAAGCGGAAGCTGCGCTGGAAGCTGCCGTCCTTGTTGAGCACGATGCCGGGCGCGACCAACGCCGCCCAGGGAAGATGGTCGGCCAGCCGGTCGGTGCGGCGGCGATATTCGGCGAGGTTCAGCACGCGAGATAGCCTTTCTGACGCAAGTGGCGGATCAGGACCGGTGCGAAGTCGGGGTCGCGGCGCGCGGCGAAGACCGCGATGCTGTGGCCCGCGAGCCAGAGCACCAGCCCGGCGATCCATTGCTGCAGGCCAAGGCCGACCGCAGCGGCGATGGTCCCGTTGACGATCGCGATGCCCCGCGGCGCGCCGCCGAGCAGGATCGGCGAGCCGAGGCTGGCGTGGATCGGCACTTCGAAGCCGTCGATATGTTCGCCGGGCCCCGGATGGTTCTGGCCGATCATACGAGCAGCGCCCCGCCGCCGAAGCTGAAGAAGGACAGGAAGAAGCTCGACGCGGCGAAGGCGATCGACAGGCCGAAGACGATCTGGATGAGCCGGCGGAAACCACCTGCGGTCTCGCCGAACGCCAGCGTCAGGCCGGTCGTGATGATGATCATCACCGCGACGATCTTGGCGACCGGGCCCTGGACGCTCTCGAGCACCTGCTGGAGCGGCTGCTCCCACGGCATGCCCGATCCCGCGGCCCAGGCTTGCCCGGCGACAAAGAGCGCGGCGACTGCCGGAGCAACAATAATTCGATCGGTGCGAACACGAGGAATTTGAAACAGATGCATGATCATTCTCCTTGGGGTTTGGAAGAATCGAGAAGGTCGACGAGGCCGTAATTGCCGTCCGGATCGAGACCGGCGACGCGCATGATCGAGGCGACGCGGCGATCGACGCCGCGGCCAGAGATGAAGACGATGAGGTCGATCGCCTCGGCGATCAGCCGCCGCGGCACGGTCACCACCGCTTCCTGGACAAGCTGCTCGAGCCGGTAGAGCGCCGCCATCGCGCTGTTGGCATGGACCGTGGCGATGCCGCCGGGGTGCCCGGTGTTCCACGCCTTGAGCATGTCGAGCGCCTCGGGTCCGCGCACCTCGCCGACGATGATGCGATCGGGCCGCAGGCGAAGCGTCGAGCGGACGAGATCGGTCATCGACACCACGCCCGGCCTGGTGCGTAGTGCTACGGTGTCGGGCGCCGGGCTTTGCAACTCGCGCGTGTCCTCGATCAGGATCACGCGGGCGTCGATCCAGGAGAGTTCGGCGAGCAACGCGTTGGCGAGCGTGGTCTTGCCCGAGCTGGTGCCGCCGGCGACCAGGATGTTGTCGCGCTGCACGACCGCCGCCTTGAGCCGGTCGGCGGCGACCTCGCTCATCAATCCGTCGGCGACATAATCGTCGAGGGTGTAGAGCCGCTCGGCGGGTTTGCGGATCGAGAAACACGGGCCGGTCGCGACCGGCGGCAGCACGCCTTCGAAGCGCTCGCCGGCGCGCCCTTCGAGATGCGGCGGCAGTTCGGCCGAGACGATCGGCGCCTCGCCATGCACCTCGGCGCGGGCATGGCTGGCGACGAGCCGGATGATCCGCTCGATCTGCTCGGGGTCGAGCCGGACATGGGTATCGACCCTCCCCTCGCCCAAGATATCGACGCGCAGCGCCCCGTCCGGGTTGACCATGATCTCGATGACGCGGGGATCGGACATCGCTGCGGCGATCGCCGGCCCCATTGCAGTACGCAGCATCGCGCGTCGTCGGTCGGCGGAGAGCGTACCGGTCACCGGCTGCCCTCCGGATCGGCGGTGATCGTCCGACGCCCCGCAGCGATTTGGCGACCCACCTGAGTCACAAACGCCTCGAACCGCTTGGCCGCGATCGCGCGGCCCGCAGCGTCGTTCTCGGCAAGCGGCGCGTGGATGGCGAGTTCGTAACGGACAAACAGCGCCAGCGTCTCAAGCAGGATATGACCGTCGCGTTCGATGCGGCCGAGTGCGGTGGTCATACGATCGAGCCTGAGCCCGAACCGATCGTCGAGTTCGGACGTCCCGCGCCGGTCGAGCCAGGCCGTCACCGCATCGGCCAGGATTGCTGACTTGGAAGCACCCGGCCTGGCGGCCAGCGCTTCGAGCCGATCACTGATCGGCCCGGGCAGAAACAGCTGGTGGCGGATCTTGTCGGCCATCGTCACAGGCCCAGCTGCAGATCGCCGGGCCGGGCGCTGCCGGCGTCGATCGCATAGACGGCGCGCGCAGTGCCCAGTGCCTGCGCCTGATCCATTGCTCGTTTGTCGCCGGCGGCGTCCGGTTCATCATCGCCCAGTCCGAGCGGATCGGCGGTTACAGGCTCGGGATCGGCTGGTTTGTCGATCTCGTGGCCCGGGTTTCGCGCCTGTTCCAGGCCGCCGGCGGCACCTTCGGCGCTATCCTGTTCCTCGACCGCACGCAGTCGAGCGTCGATACCGCGGACGACGCCGCGCCAATCATCGCCACGCGCCGGCGGGCGATCGGCATAGTCACCATGGCTGAGCGCCGGTGGCGGCAGCACGCGGCGCGTGAATGTCCGGTCCTCGAAATAACGCAGCTTCCTGGCGCGAATCGGCGGCGTGCCGGAGACCAGCACCAGCTCATCGGTCGGCGGCAGCTGCATCACCTCGCCGGGTGTCAGCAGCGCGCGCGCGGTCTCCTGGCGACTGACCATGACATGCGCGAGCCAAGGCGCGAGCCGATGCCCGGCATAGTTGCGCATCGCGCGCTGCTCGGTCGCGGTGCCGAGCGCGTCGGAGATGCGTTTCCCCGTCCGCTCGTCGTTGGTCGCAAAGGCGACGCGGACATGGCAATTGTCGAGGATCGAATTGTGCTCTCCGTAAGCCTTCTCGATTTGATTGAGGCTCTGGGCGATCAGGAAAGCGCGCACGCCGTAGCCGGCCATGAAGGCGAGCGAGGTCTCGAAAAAATCGAGACGACCCAAAGCCGGGAATTCGTCGAGCATCATCAGCAACCGGTGCCGACCCGGCTGATTGTCGGCGTGAAGGTGCTCGGTGAGGCGGCGACCGATCTGGTTCAGCACGAGGCGGATCAGTGGTTTGGTGCGGCTGATGTCGGAGGGCGGGACGACCAGATAGAGCGACACCGGCGACTTGCCCTCGACCAGATCAGCGATGCGCCAATCTGAGCGCGACGTGACCTCGGCGACGGTTGGATCGCGGTACAGGCCGAGGAACGACATCGCGGTCGAGAGCACGCCCGACCGCTCGTTATCGGACTTGTTGAGCACCTCGCGAGCAGCTGACGCCACGACCGGGTGGACCTGTGGCGCATCGGGGGTGCCGAGATGATTGGTGGTCATCATCTGGCGGAGCGTCGCCGTGAACGGCCGCTGCGGATCAGACAGGAAGGTCGCGACGCGTGCGAGGGTCTTTTCCTCCTCGGCATAGAGGACATGAAGAATCGTGCCGACCAGTAGCGAGTGGCTGGTCTTTTCCCAATGATTGCGGCGCTCGAGCGCGCCTTCGGGATCGACCAGGATATCGGCGATGTTCTGGACGTCGCGCACCTCGTCGGCGCCGCGACGGACCTCAAGCAGCGGGTTGTAGCGCGCCGAGCGGGCATCGGTCGGATTGAACAGCAGGCAATGCGAGAAGCGCGACCGCCAGCCGGCCGTCAGGGTCCAGTTCTCGCCCTTGATGTCATGAACGACCACAGAACCGGTCCAACTGAGCAAGGTCGGCACGACCAGGCCGACGCCCTTGCCCGAGCGCGTCGGCGCAAACGCCATGATGTGTTCGGGGCCATCGTGGCGCAGATACTGGGGGCCGATACGCCCCAGAAAGACGCCGGCCTCGCCGAACAGTCCGGCGCGGCGAATCTCGGTAGCCGATGCCCAGCGCGCTGAGCCATAGGTAGTGACGTTGCGGCGTTGGCGCGCACGCCACAGCGACCCGAACACCGCCGCGCCGCAGCCGACGAAACCGCTGACGGCCGCCATCGCGCCGGCCTTGTCGAACACTGCCGGAGCGTAGGCGTCGTAATGGAACCACCAGCCGAACAGAGCCCAGGGCCGGTAGATCGGACGGCCTAAGGCCTGGAACCAAGCCGGACCCAACTCGGGCTGGTAAGCCAGCTCGGCCGCGGCCCATTGGGTGGCGAACCACATACCCGCGAGCACAATCGCGAACACGACGAGGATTTGGCCGATAAGGAGCTTTGTCGGAGTCATGCGGGCCTCCACCCGCACGAGAATCAGCGAGCGCGGGCTCGGCTGCTAGATTCGGCGATAGGGAAGCCTGGCGTCAGAGCCTTTCTGGGGAAGCCAGCTGCAGATTGGGGGACGCTCGATCGCGTTTCTCGCTTGGCACTCCGGAAGCAAATAGCTTGATCACATCGGGACATATTGCAGCCGAGTCTGAAACGTCTTTACCATCTCCGGATTCCGGGTTGGCTGGAGCAGCAACGGTATTGGCTGCCTTCGTTTCTTGTCGGACGAACCGGTGCGAACGAAGCTCCTCAACCAGTTCAGCTTCCCAACCGTTGACTAGGTCCCCTGACTTGAGAAACGCCTCGCCGACCGCAATAAGATAGCGCTCCTCGTCATTTTTGAACAATTCCTCGGGTCGCCATTGGACTCCGGTAATCGCGCCCTCAGGCACCAACTCAAGAATCAGATCCAGATTGCAAGCGCGGCCGTTGCGTTTGGCATGATCGCTCTCATTCTCGCTGTGAACGATGGTGTAGCCCAAGGGGCGAAATCCAGATGATCGCAGCGCGGCAAACAGATTCACCCATGCTGCGGGCTCGCGGTTGGCATAGCTGAACAAGAGCCGACCCCGCGGCTTCAACACGCGGCGTAGCTCGCGAAACACCCTTTGGAGCGCGCCGCGATATGCCTTGTGGCCGCTTAGCCGGGCCGAATGAGGGATTGCCACAGCCTCCCCTAACAGACGGGAACGGGTGAGCTTGGCCCAAGCGCGAAGTGGCAGCGACAGCTCGTGATACTGCACGTCGTCATGATAGGGAGGATCCGTCAGCACGACGTCGACAGAAGCGTCAGGAAGAAGCAGCGTTTCTGAGCTTCCCGAGACGATGTTCACCACGCCATGGGCATCAGCAACATTATTAGGATGATCTGCCCGCCAACCGGCAACGGGAGAATCGATCGCGTGCGCGACAAACCAGTCGGCAGCCTTTTCAAACGATCTGAGTCGTCGGCGCAGAGTTCCGCGGCCATGCAGGCCGACACCGATCACATTGGGTTCGGCCGCGAGCGTCGTCAGGTTGAAGCGGTGCGACGCCATACTCTCATAGCTCTTGAGGTAGAATCTATCCCAGCGCGACAGATGGCCCGCCATCTCTGCCGTGCCTAGAATCGCCATCATGACGGCGCGTCGGCTCTCCTCGCTCTCACAGGTGTTGCGGGCGAGGGTTAATAGCTGTTCGAGTACATATCGTTGGCGGCTGGGATAGAGATCGGACCACGACAAAAAGCCGTGTCGGCGCAGCACGCGCGTTTCAGTTGCTTCGGGAATCATCCCGAGACGACGCTTTGGCTTCCAGCTCCCAGTGTCGGCTTGGCGCACCTCGGCGGCGGTCGGGACGCTCAGTTCTCGACGCTTGCCGTCCGAGCGTTCGACCAGCACCAACTCCCATTCCCAAGGCTGTGCACTAGCACGCATTTGGAGCGTTTCTTGCTTCTGACACTGGGGGCAGGTGACCAGTCTTCCTGGCTGATACCTTTGTGCGGGATCAACCGCACTGCCGCATTCGGGACACGGCTGTGTAACCGACCCATCGCCCTCGAACAGATGGCCGTTGTGACATGCAAGGAAAGCCCCGCTTTGCGCGCGTTCCTTACGGCGCTTCAGGGTGACAAGCGCGTGAGGAAACAAACGGTGAGAGTGACCACAGTCCGAGCAACGCGATCGGACCACACGGATCGACTGCGAAACTTCGGCTGGTGCACCATCAGAGAAGTTGGTCCCATAAGCCCGCATGGCCAGGGAATGGGCGGACGTGCACAGTGCTTCACCCGCTCGTAAAATTGCATCGCGGGGAGGGAGGCTGAGCATGGCGAGCAGGCCCTCAGCCACCCAAGGATTGAGGTCTTGGGCATACACCGAATGCCCGCGTTTGAGCGCCGCCAGAGCAATCACACCGCCACCAACAAAGGGATCGGCAACCAGTAGATGATCGCCCAGCTCTAAGCCGACAGCTTCGAGTAAGGCGCCGTTGACTGCCTCGGTCCGCCGCGCCCACCAGCGATAGACACTAATCGGCGGCAAATGCTGTTCGCGGTTGCGGGTCTCAATTCGCACAGCGGCACTGACAGCTTCCTGATTGATATGCGATAGCGCACTGTTCAAAGGCTTTGTGGTCATGATCGCTGTACTGGCCCTTGCCCGGCATCGTCGCCGCGCAGGTGGGCGAAAAGTGCCGCAAGATCGTCCGGCGCGATGACTTCTTCATAGTCGTCGTCATCGGGAAGCGCCATCGTCGCAATCGCATCGTCACTCAGTATCGCGCCGAGGCGCCGCGCCTTCACGTCAACACGATTGTCGACCGTTACATCGACCGTGCCGGTGGTGACGAGGAAGGTGATTCGCGTCTCGACGCCAGGATCCATTCCGAGACGATGAATACGATCAATGCTCTGAAGATAATGGCCCGCATTGAAAGTACGATCGAGATACACAGCATCGTGGCAATGATGGTGGAGGCTTACCCCTTCACTCGTTGCAGCTGGGTTGGCAATCAGAACAGCGCATGAGGGATCGTGCCGAAAGCGGTGGAGCTCCGCTTCGCGAGTGCGAGGTGCATTGGGCGCAGTTATTTCAGAGGGTATTCCCCCGTGGATGATCGCCGGACGAAGCGCTCTAAATGCCTCCTCGAGCAATTCGATGTTGGTCACAAAATTTGTCCAAACGAGTGTCTTTCGACCAAGCGCGGCGTTGTCGCGTACAAGTTGCGACAACACGACGAACTTCGGCGGATTCTCGTATTCCGGGTAGTCAGCAATCAAAGCTGCGAGATTGGAATCGCGCGGAATGGTCGAGAGAGGGAAGCGCGGGCGCGCAGTCACGGGATCGGGACGCTTTCCGAAAGGCAGCAAACCCGGGTTGGTCGCCGCTTCCAGAAGATACATGGTGATTTGTCCCATGCGCGCCAGAGCTGTGCGTTCCCCACGTGAGACCGATAGCTGACCTGCATATTGGTTACGAAGCGCGTGGTAGATATCGCCTTGCAGTCCCTCGAGGGCCACCTCGACAACTCTGAAAATTGGCTTGGGGAGAGCAAGATCGGCCTTGGTGGTTCGCACGAACAGAGGACGGATCGCCGCACCAGTTTGGGTGGCCAAGTTCGGTGGCTGCGCTCTGTTGAAAACCGCTGGCGGCAAGATACGCCGAGCTTGAGTCGGCCAAGCGAAATCCAAAATGGCGTCAAGATCGCGTAGGCTTTGAGGCGCGGGCGTGCCCGTCAACACGTCACGCCGGGCGGCGAGATAGGCAAGCTGAAGGCTGGCGCGTCCCCATTGTCCGGACCAGCCTCGTTTCATCCTGTGCGCCTCATCGAGAACGACATGGCACTTGCCTGCCTGCGCCCATCGCGCCAAGCGGGGGTAGGCGGAGGTCAGCCGTTGGTAGTTGACTAAACAGACTTCGACCGTCGCTGGAATCACCCGAGCGTCGAGCCGATGGACGTTGGGCGATACTTCGAAGCAAGCTTCCGCTTCCCCCATCCAGGCATCGAAAGCCGAAAGGGGCGCAACAACAAGCAGCCGATCAACACGACCCGCCAAGCGCTCCGCTTCGTACAGAGCGTATGTTACGGTCGTCTTGCCCGCCCCGGGGATCGAAAAATTCGCACCGTTCGGCAGCGCGAGGAGCTTGCCCAGATCTCGAATTTGGAATGGCCGAAGGTCGCGCGTGAAACGCCCTGACTCCAAGCGCGCGAGTACTGCCTGCTCATCGAGCGGTGACAGGTTGCGCATCACCTCCCCGAGAGAGTTTCTCTCTCGTCGAGACTGACCGACCAACGCCAAGGTCGCATCGTCCCAATCGATACTGGTCTCAAAGCGACGACAGTAACCCGCCAGCCAGTCGAGGTTGGACAGGAACGCCTCGACCGGAACGACAATCGAGCTGTCGGGCTTGCCGGCGGTTCCCCATTCCGCCAAGATCTTGCCCCACAGGACATTGCTTACCTCTGCGTCGCGCGAGACTGCGAGGCGGTTCGCACCTTTCGAAACGATTGTCAGGCGCGCGGTCACGACCCAGCCGTATCCTCATCCATGACGGCCATCAGTGCATCGTATGCGGTACCAAGATCGGCGACCGCCGAACGCATCCGATCAAGGTCGAATTCTGGGTGGCTATTAACCTCACGGAAGGCCTCTATGGCGGCCTGAGTTTGTTTGGTTGCCTTTCGTATCAGGTCGCGGGGCCGATTGAGCAAATCGCCCGCCTCGCGTTCGAGACGGACGTCTTCGGCAGCACCTTCGATTGCCGAGAGCAATTCGCTGCAAAAATAGCCGCGTTGCAGTTCTCGCCGCTCGCCGTCATTGGTGGTGAGTGCAACCACCTCTTCATCGACGGATCGCGTGAGGAGGTCGAGAAGGGGTGCCGAAGATCGTTTGGATGGTTCGTCCGAAACCGGAGTGCTATCTTCGAGAATATCGAGACCGCTGAGTTCGACCGTTCCGCTCGGCTCCACCGCGAGTGTCAAGGTCTCGACGTGAGGGCTGAGACCTGGCCGATCCTCCATCGCCGGAATCAGATACTTATCGAGAAAGTCGGCGCCAATTTCACGGAGCTCACGGTAGCCGGCACCCGTCAGCAAGCCCACTAGGCGAGCGTTGCGAAGTTCCTGTGCCGCGCCGTGATCGCTATTTTTCAGGCGCTCAATCTCCTCGTCCAGTTCCATCAAGGCCTGGCGGTTGCTGTCGAAATACACGATCTTGAGCTTACCCGCGCTCATGTGCTGAACTTCCCGGATGATCGAAAGCATCCGCAGATAGCTGTTAGCCTGTTCCGCCTTCCGCGCTACCGCTCTCGAATCGGATGCTGAGGCCCATGCCATTTCGGTGGCAATCTGTTCCGGAGTGAAGTGATACTGCTTCACGAGATCTTCGATGAAGAGGAGTTCATTCGTGAACGTATAATCACTGTGAAAGTCGCGCTTCATCTGAAGGCGCAATTCGAGTCGATCAATTTCTTCGTGGCTTGCGTCAGCTGGCAAAACGGCCGCGCGAACGTACCGCGCGCCGTTATCGCGCAAGGCTACACAACGCGTATTGGCATTTACGAGCAACCCGGTGGCGGTCACTACGCCCGGCTCGATTTGTCCGACATCGGCGAGATTTGCTCTCAGATCATGGAATTCGTTGGCACCGCGCAACAACTCCGCGATCGCCGCCTGTGCTTCTTCCGTGAATGGATCGACTTCAATCAAGTCCTTGGCGGGCGAAGATTCGAGCTGGGCGCGAATTCGGTGACTGCGCGGATTGAGGACAACCTTCTCAACCGGCAGCTCAACCACAGTGGCGAATATTTCCCTTGTTCGCCACCCAATGCGAACGCGCTCCGCGTTCGACTTCCCGTCGGCTTCGGCCAGCGCCTTGGCGATCAGTTCAATGCGTTCGTTTTGTGCAGGCGATTCCATTACTCGATTGCCCCCTTCGCCGCATTTATGGCTAAACGCACTGACATTAATAGGGGGAAGGCTCGAGATGCGACCAAATTGGCGGAGCAGGCGGCGCGGAACCCGCGTTGCCGAATATCGGTCATGGCGCCCTAGATGATTCAGGCCAGCGGCTATGTGTTGCGCGTCCGGCCCGAGCGCGCCGAGACTTTGCTCAACCACGCGGCTCCAGGCCAATCGGTCGGCGAGCCGGTGCCGAGGTTTGCGCTCAGCGCACGTGCGCCGCTTCTCATTCTCGTATCGTTTTCGCCGGACGCAATTACCCACATTGCTGATGGTCGCAAGGGAGTGGCGTCCGGGACCCAGATGGTACGATTGAACCTCGTTGATCTGCAGGAACTGGCTGCGCCAGTTCCGATCGCCCGTTTAACCGAGGCTCTTTCGCCACGCGCACGAGCGCCGGTCGAGCGCAGGTTGGCACAGGGCGGCCTACTGGCGCCCGCAAGTTTCCAAGCAGTGATCGATGCGCTCCGGCAGCTTGCGCCCGACATCGCCGATCGGATGACGCGCTTCTCCAATCAGCGCGCTCGCGCATTGGCACAGCTATCCGATCGGACCAGAGACGCACTGGCCCAGCAGAAAGAGAGCGTAGGACTCGCTCTGAAGATTGCCGGCTTCGATACCAGGATACTGCAAGCTTGGGCGCCGCCGACCGACGCACAACCAAGCTCCTTTCTCGATGGTTTGCCGGGCGCACGAGTTCGTGAAGATGCCATGGTCGCACACGACCTTGGCATCCTCCCAGGTTTCGACGCTGTTCGCGACTATCCTTTTGCCGCCAAGTTGTTCGAGCGCGATGGAACCCGCCTGACGGTGATCCTCGCAAACAAGCTGCCGTTGGAGCAACAGTTCGGCACAGACCTGATTTATTTCAACGACACATATCAGGCCTTCGTGATGGTCCAGTACAAAGCGATGGAACGCGTCGGGACCGCGAAAGCGGAATTCCGTCTTCCCAATGCGCAGCTCGACCTCGAAATTGGCAGGATGGATGCAACGGCGCAAACGCTTGCTGCCATCCCGGACGACGAGAGCCGCGATGGCTTTCGTCTCCACACAGGCCCATTCTTTCTGAAGCTTTGCGCGCGCCATATCTTCAATCCCGATGATGGCGGTCTGTTTCCGGGCATGTACATCCCGCTCGATTATTGGCGCAGGCTCGTGGTGGATCCCGCTACCGTCGGCCCAAAGGGTGGCCGGGTCGTGACATTCGAAAATGTTGGACGAAAGTTGACTGAAAGCGAGTTCATTCCTTTAGTAGCTGGTGGCTGGGTTGGAACGCATACGCCGCAAAGCCAAATTCTAACCCAGGTCGTTCGTGACATCATCGAGAGCGGCAAGGCGGTGACGCTCGCCGTCAGGAGCGGTAGAGACGCTTCGAGCAGGCGGCGACGCTAGGCCAGAACCTCGTATGATCGGTGGTCCAGGCGGTTTGATCGGTCGCAATTCCTCTATCTCAATACCGTTCCGGCCCTTCTCGGCCCCGTCCCAACTGCCAGTTGACTCCATCGGCGCGCATGATTCCACCGACCTGGTTCCCGAGCTGCCGGTCGAGCACCGGTCGCCAAGGCACCAGCGTGAACTCTCGGCTCTTCTCGACCAGCGCAAAGCGCCCGCTCGCGAGGTCGATCCTACGCACCAGCTTGCCCTCGACCGCGTCGCCATTCCGCACCTCAACAAACGGCTTTTGCAACTCGTCCGAGAGCTGACCCGCAACCCGAAGTAATTCCCGACGCCGCAGCGCCACCAAGGTCCCTGCGCGCAGGCGCACGCGATCCCCCTCCCCATCAGCCAGTTCCTGATCAAGCAGCCATTGCCGGCGCGCAGAGAGCGCGCTGCGCACGTCGCGGCCGAACCCGGCGTCGCGAACCGGTAGCGGCGCATCGCTTGCAAGTTCCCGGTCGAGCCAGGTCGCCGCGTCGGCATCGTGCAGTTGTTCAAGTGGGGTCGCAGACAGCGTTTCAACCTCGACGGGCTGGTCGCGGTGGCGGCGTGCTTCGTAGGCGGTAGCGCGATCGATGTGATCGGCGGCGATCGCCCAGCTACCATCCGCTTCGCGCTCTACACCCGCACCGGCACGGCGCATCGCCTCGAGCCGGCGGACATGCGCCTCAGTAAAGTCTTCGGTTGCCGATGGATCATGTTGCAGGTGCAGATCGATCGAATATCGCCCGCCATTGGCAGCGGCCACCTCGGCCACGACGTGATCGGCGTCGCGGATCACAAGCCCACGTGCGCTCACGCGCACGATCGTTCCTTCGGGGAGCGGCGCGAGCGCATCGCCTCGACCGATATCGACATAATGGGCATGGCCATCGACCCCGTCGACGAGCAGGTAGTGACGGTCGCGATGCTCGTCGGCGAGGCCGCGCACGATGATCCGGCCGACGATGGGTTCGGCTTCGGGATCGCCGGCGTCGAACCGGCTGCGGCCGATCCAGGGGCGCTCCAGTTTTCGCGCCGTCAGTTCGCGTTGCATCGTGCGGATGATGTCGCCGCGCTCGCCGAGCGTGCGCAGCGTATCCTCCAGGCCATCGGCCAGTTGCCAGCGCCATCCGCCGATCGCATCAGCAAGCCCGAGGCTGGCGAGCTTCTGCAATCGTCCAGCGCGGAGCGACTGCTGAAACGGGTCGTGGTCGGCCGACGTGACGACGCGGTCGTCGCCCATCGACCGGATCAGCCGTCGATCGATCGCCGTCAGCCGCTCCTCACCGATATCGTGCCGCAACCGCGCCTCGATTTCCTGGGTGGTGCGCGGCCCCAGATCCAGCGTCACGAGTTCGGCGGCGCGTTCACGAATGCCGTGCGCGATATATTCGCGCGCGATTATCAGATTCTTGCCGCGATCATCGACGCCGCGCAGCATGATGTGGGAATGCGGGTGGGCGGTGTTGAAATGGTCGACCGCGACCCAGTCGAGCTTTGTCCCGAGATCGGCTTCCATCTGAGTCATCAACCGGCGGATGAAAGGCTTGAGATCGGGGTATTCCGATCCGTCCTCGGCCGAGACAATAAAACGGAACTGGTGACGGTCACCGTTGCACCGCTCGAGGAACACCTTTCCGTTGACCGCGTCGTGCTCGCCAGAATAGAGTTGGCCGGGTTCGCCTTCGCGAGTCACACCGTCGCGCTGGATGTAACGCAGGTGCGCACGCGCCGCGGACAACCCCTTCCCGCCCAGTCGGGCCAGTCGCGTTTTGACCATGACGCGGCGTGTCCGGAAAGCCGCCAGCCGGTCGCGGCTCGACAGCATTCGACCGATGCTCGCGCCGCGGCCGATGCGACTGCCATCGAAACGCCGATTGCGAATGGCGCCCTTCTCCGCCGAACGGACCGCAGCCGCGATCACTGTTGCAACGTAGCGTCGGGCGCGTTTGCCACCGCCTCGGCTGCGCATCTTGCCGAGGCGAGGTTCGAAATTGTCATCTTCGCTCACGACCGAGCCTCGTGCCCGAGGGTCTCGTAAATCGAGGCCGAAAACGGCGAATTCCCGCCATTTTCGTCGCGCCTGTCTCGCAGCGCCCGAGCCTTGTCTCGCGAAAAAACGATGTGCAGACAATCAAATAGCAATGCCCGCGAGGCATTGCCTTTCTCTTGCATTCCCTTCCTCTCTTCCCAGTCCTCCCCCTGGCTCAAAAAGGAAGCCAGGACGCGACGCCTGTCCGACGTCGCATCCCGGCCTGAACGGACGCGATAATCACGCATCCGCGAATGCCCGGAGTGCATCCCTGCGCCGCCCGAAGCTGCGCTTGCCCATAATCCCATGGGCATTCCCATCCCCATCGACGATCATCACCGCAACGAACCAGCGCCCCTCGAGCCGCCCTATAATTCGCACGCGATCGAGCTCGAATTCCTCGCCCTCGCCGCCTGCATAGCTGCCGATCCAACGCTCCTGGACCCGCGCATCCCAGTGGAAATCAACCTCCTCGGCCTCCAGAAAACGATGCGCCAGCGCTGCGCCTGCATCGCGTCCGAACTCGAGTTCGAGCCCCGCGATCAGTGCTGAAACCACGCGTTCCGATGCGACCGAGACGGGTTGAAAATAGGCCATGACAAATTCCTTCGCTGTCGTCCTCCCGATTGAGAACAACAGTCGAAAGACGGGCGGCGGAGCGGCTGTCAGGGCCGCCGGAGCGCAAGCGGAGGCGCCGCGAAGCGGACGTGGGGGGAACCGATTTGCGCAGCAAATTGGGGGGTACCCGCGGGCCTTGATAGCCGTTTCGCCGGCCGTCATGCTCGGACTATCGAGACGAGCCCCTCCCCCGCCCGCCGTCATTCCCGGACCTTTCGGATCGCAAATATGGCCGCCGCCAGTTGCTGCGGCGCGCTTGCGACCGGCTCCTGCAGCTCGCCTCTCACTACGAATAATGTCGGCACAGCAGTCGAAGGCGCGTTCGCTCGTGGCGTCGTCGCCGCGCTGGCCCCGACCGCGCTGAGGTAGGCGGTTGTCTCTTGTGGAAGAGACATGGTGCCCGCAAGCCATGCCGTATAGCGACCCGGCCCGGCATTGTAGGCCGCGAAGCAGCCGGGATAGCCGAAGCGGTCGTACATCAGGCGTAGGTAGAAGGTTCCTGCCAGGATGTTGTCACGCGGGGCGTCGGGATCGGGGCCGAGCCTGAGGTTGGCACGCATCTCGGCCCAGGTACCAGGCATCAGCTGCATCAGTCCGATCGCACCCTTGGGGCTGCGGATCGGGCGCCCATCCGACAAGGGTCGGCCGCGGCTTTCTGCTCGCATCACGCGCTCGATCCAAGCGACAGGAATACCGAAGCGAGCGGATGCTTCCGCGATATAGGGGCGCCAGCGTGCGACTTCGTCGGCGCGCGCTGGCATGGCCATGGCGAGCAGCGCGGCAGCGACGGCGATACGGATCAGCGCCGCCACAGGAGCACCGCCCGGCCAATCACGTCCCCGTCTTCGCTGATCCCGAAATAGCGCCCGTCGAACGATTCCGGCGCATCCGTCAGCAAAAACAACTGTCGACCGCGCAGGCGGATGCAGCCGTCCCACCAAGGCAGGATCCGGCCATGCGGATCTGTCGGCCGACGCGTGACGACGAGCTTACGATCGACGAATACAATCCGACCGCGAGCACAGGCCTCCTGCCCGGCCGCAGCTGCAACGCGCTTCACCAGTGGCACGTTTACGGGAATATAGCGCCGCTCCGCGGCGAGCCCCCGCCACGGCTCGGGAACGCGGGCGACGACCATGTCGCCCACTCTCGCCGTGGCTCCCGGGATCACGCGATAGAGCCCGACCGGCACGCTCGCACTGGCATTCCAGACAAGACGAGGGGCTGGTGAACAGAGAACCGGCACGCCGAGCGCGGCGATGGCGAGCGCCATCCCCATCACAATGCGACGGGTCGTGCGGCGATGGCGGGCGAGGCGCATCGCCTCTCCCCAGGCGAGCAGCGGCGCGTCGCCGGTAGAAGTCCGGCGCGTGCTCATCGCCCAATCTCCCGAGCGCTTTGCTCGCGACTCCAGCCCTCGAGATCGTCGATATGATATTGGACGAAGCGGCAATGCCGGCGAAAGATCGGCCCCTCGCCGCGCACGCGTAGCCGTTTCAGCAGCCGGCTCGAAATCTTGAGATAGGCCGCGGCTTGGTCGGTGTTGAGGAAGGGCGAACCGCGTTTCGCGCGCTGCGCGCGTTCGATGTCGTCGGGATTGTCCATGGCGGACGGCTCTCCGCGAGGGCCGGCCCCATGCCGCCCCGTCGCGGCACCTCATTTGTCGCAGCCGACACCCCTGTGGCAGGGTCGAAAAACGCCGAAGGCAAATTCGACCCTCCTTGAGCGGAGCGGGTGACGGCGGATCAATCCGTTGCGCGGAAAAGCCTTTCAGCTGCAGCGAGCGCATGGTCCGGCACCGGCGAAGGCTTGCCGCTCTTCTGGATGGCAATCAGCATTGCTGCAGCCGCCCTAGCTATCCTCTTCAACTGCTGCGCGCGGAAATCGCGCGGATCGGGATCCTCGAAATCTATGTCGTCAAGGCTCGCAGCGAAGACCCGAATCCAAGGGAATTCGCCCTTTTCAAGCAGCTCCGAAAATGCCGCGAACCCGATGATCCGGAATTTCCGGGGCGAATCTCGATCGCGGTCGATCATCGCGTCGCCGATCGCATCCTGCCACTCGCGGTAGATCAGAGCCTCGCGATAAACGAGGCTCGCGGCAGCCTCATCGAGCGTCGCCTCCACAACATTATTGTCGGGCGGTGGGACACCCAGCTCGGCCGCAAGGAAGTCGGCAAGGGCGCGAACCGCGCGGAATTTCCGATCTCTGTCCAGCGTGGCTGCGTCACGCAAACTGGTACCTTCGTCGCCGAACAGCGCATGCGCCCGAACCTCGAAGCGCATACCAAGCCGGTCAAGTATCATGTCATCCTTTCCGTCGGTATCGAGCGACCAGATGCGGCACAGCTGCTGGACGCGATCTCGTTCAACGGACGGCCCGTCGGCCAGCGCATCCCGAAAAGCCCTGATCTGCTTCGCAATCGGCGGCGTGTAACCAGGGTTGTGCGCCGCGAGCGCACTCAGCTCGATATCCATTCCGCGCGTCCAGCCGATGAGGCTAGCAACGCGGTAGAGCGTGCTCATCCGCTTATATTCGTTGAAGTCCCGCGGAAGCGTGGCCGTCCTCAGAAAGGCATGGCGGTGATCGACGAAGATCTCCTTGTTGCGCCACACCAGCTTCTCGCACGCCTCGGCGAGCGGGCTCAAATACCGGCGAAAAATCTCCGCGTCAGACTCTTTGCGGGCGCGGCGCGTCTTCAGCCATTCGAAGAACCCATCCTTCAGCAGCATGACAAAAAGCGCGCTGCCAGCACCGATCACGGCGGAAAGCGAGGTCGCGTTCCAGAGCGGTGAGGCTATCGCGGTCGCGGCACCGTTGGCAATGGGCGTCGCGATATTCTGCGGCACCGCGGCGGCAAGTAATAATCCGATCACAGCATTTCCCCCGTGGCGGCAGGCATCGCCAGATGGACTCCGTTGGTCAACGGCGACATCCGCGACAATGTGCGATTACGGGACGGCAGGGTTATTTTGAACCTTCTCCACCCAATCGCGCCGCAGTCGGTCGGCCGCTCGCGCCGTATCGGCGCAAATCCTCCTCGCTCGCGAGCACGCCAGTCTGCCCCGTTACTGCGCCCCAGGCGGTGCCGATCCGCTTGCGCAGCACTCGCGGAAACCAACGACCGCCCCGGCTATGGAACGACAAAAAAGAATCGACCTTGCCGCCGACTTCAAAGGGAGCCGCAATGGGCGTCTCGACGAGATAGACGCCGTTGATCGAACTGCATCGACCGTCACGCAACGCATCTTTGACCAACCAGAGCAATGATTGCCGATCGGTCCCGGACGGCGGGGTCACCAACAGGAGCAGCCCAAAGGCATTTTCTCGTCCCAGCGCAGCCTTGCTCGCCCTGATCTGGCGATTGGCCTTTACCGCTTCGCGCTGGACCCGCTTGCCGACGATACGCAGCGCCTTAATAGCTATATTCTGCGGCAGGTCGTACAGCCCCACCCTAGTTTGGCCGAAGATAATGGGTGCCCCATCATGTACGTTTTCGGCGAACATCTGCCCGAGCGCATCCCAGATTTTGGGTTCGTTAGCGCGGTCGGTCGCCAGGGTCTTCACCTCGACGATTACGTCGTAGCGGGCGAACAACGCATCTGCCCGCTCGCCGGTATAATCGGCCGGCAGCACCGACTCTAGGTCGACGCCACCGGCGATGCGCAGCACGCGAATCAAGAGCTCATGCTGATCCATCGCCGCCCGTCTTAACGCGACTGGGAAAATGCGCGTGCCGATTTTGGTCGTTACGCCTCGTCCGGCTCAGCGCATGATCGGCTGTTTCGAGCGACATCGCGAAGGGTAATCACATTCTTCCCCATCACGTCTAGATTGGCCTCGATGAACGCTTGGGCCTCCGACCCCGTCGACCCCCAGATGCGGCCGGACGAGGAAGCCAGCGTCGTTCGGTTGACCCGCTCGATAATATCCGCAGCGGCCAATTGCGTGAGGAATTGCTCGGTCTTTTCCGCGCGCGTGCCGAAGAAGATTCGATCGGGCGCGATCGGAAGCTGGACCGTGAAATCGTCGTCCTTGAGGCGGTTCTCAGTGTGGATCGGCATGTCCGACAGCAACAGCTTCGGAGCGTCTGGCTCGAATTCCCGAAACCACCATTTGGTATTCGCGAAGGCCCCCATCACCTCGGGCTGCGCGATCATGCGCGGCAGGAACGCCGTGAGGCTAGCCGCCTCGAGTCCGCCAGGAAAATTCATATCGAGCCATTGCTCGGTCGTCGGCCAACTCGCGGGCAAATCCGCCTTGTCTCGCTCAGCCAGCTGACGCCGGACCATGTCTATCCCCTCGGTGCGCAGGTAAGCGAGGGTCGTGGGTTGCCGAACAAGAAACGCGGCGAGAAAAAAGGTCCAGGCGATATGCTCATCGTCGCTGATTGCTTGGTGCTGCTCGAGCTTTTCGAGAACCTTGGCGGCCTTGTCGTCGATCGGCGCGAACAGCTTCGTCTCGATATGGTCTTCGGATAATCCGAACAAGTGCGCGACGATCGCGTAGAGCCCAGGCTCATAGCCAGTATATCTGGGCGTCAGCTCGCTGCACATGATCCTGCCCTCGCGGACCGCGAAGCTATGCAGCTTGCCGGTCGCATTGGTCCATCGGCGAAGCAGGAACTGGGGAACGTAGTGATGCCTCACGCGGGAAGAAGGCCAGGCGCACCGGTCATGTGGGCGCGAGCCGTCGCTCGGCGATCGTCTTTACCTCGGCCTGGAGCAGCTCGATGCGCTCGACGATCCAGTCGAGTTCCTCGCGGCTGATCTTGTAGTGCGGCGAGTAGCGCGCGTTGACATAGGCCTGCTGGAGCAGCTCGAAGCAGCGCCGCGCGAACTTGGTGTCGCGCGGCCAGACCGGAATAAGGTCACGCGCGATGTCCTCGGCCTGGTCGCGCAGGAAATTGAGCTTGTGCGATTTGGGGCTGTAGAGCGCCAGCACCAGCAAGGTCGTGTGATAAAAATGCTCGGCGGCCTGATGTAGCTGGAACGCGGCATTGTTGTTTCGGCCCTGCGCGATTGCGAACTTCGCGATTTCTAGGAAGCCGTTGGCACTTTCAAACCATTGGTCGAAGTGCATCTGCGCTTCCGCATGCGCGGCAACCGGATCGAGCGGTTTGGCCGCGTCGAACGGGTGGTTGTCGAGCTGATACAGCGCGATCCCGTCGCGCACGACGTCGACGAAAAAGGGACGACCGCGGGCAAGCTGGTCGTTCACATCCTTCAGGCTGTGGACGATGAAATTGACCGGTGCCGAGATGCGCTTGGCGATCGTTACCTCTCGCATCAGATGATCGGCCGCCTTCGACCAATAATCGAGCGTGTCAGTCAGCCGCTCGTCACTGACGACAATGAGGATGTCGTAGTCCGAGAAATAGCCGCCGACCGGATCGGCAACCCAATCGCCGCGCGCGTACGAGCCGTAGAGGATCACCTTCAGGATCCGGCCCTGCTTCTTCCACTTTTGGGTGGAGAGGCTGACCGCGTCCTCGAATTCGGCGAACAGAATCTCGACGATCCGGTCGAGGTCGCGACGCTTGCGATCCGGCAGGTGGGAGAGATCGGTTTTCATCTGGCGGGAATCCTAGCGGGCTTGTGGCCGAGAACAAAGCCTTGGTGAAGGAAGTGGACCCCGCGCCCGGCGGCGCGGGGTCCGGACAGTCAATCCACCGGGTTCCAGATGATGGCGAAGGTGTCATCATCGTCCTGGCCGGCGGCGCGACCGAGATTGGCGTAAAGCCGGCGCGGTCCGAACTCGGGTGCCGCAAGGCTCAGCGACACATAGTCCTTGCCGGACGTTTCGCTGCGGCGGAGCCAGCCGGCGCCGACCTCGGCGGCGCCCGAGGTGACACGGTAGTCGGGCTGGTTGTCGCCGGACTTGCCGGTGTTGGGCACGATCAGGATCTCGGCCCGGATCGAGAGCGTTTTGAGTTCACCCTTGAAGGCGTTTCCGTCGCGGGTGACATAACCGATGGCGGCCATGATACTTCTCCTTAAAGCTCGCCCCGCGGAATGCCGGGCGATGGGCAGACCGCACGGGACGGGCACAGCGGAGCGACGAACCCGAAGGGCCGCAGCAAGGCGGAGGACCGGAGCGGCGGGTTTATTTGAGAGCGAAGCGGTCGCGAGGAGGCCCATTGGGCCGGGGAAATAAGCAGCGCAGGCGATGGTTTCGGGCGAACCGCGACCGTCCCAGGTCATAGCCCCAAGGAGCCGGCACGTCTGCCGGGCAACCGGGAGAAGCAGGTTGCTGGCTGGCCGGTTATGTCGCCGATTTCGGCGATGCGCCTTCCAAGCGCAAACCGATCTATCCGCGCCTGGATAAACGATCGCGACCAACATGATGCGAGTCCTTAGCTGCCACCGGCCGTCAAGTGACGAGGCCGATGCCCCCGTCCACGTCGAGGCGCTGCCCGGTGACAAACCGGTTCTGCATCAGGAACAGATAGGCGCCGGCGACCTCTTCGATGGTTGCCAGCCGCGCAAGCGGAATACGGCCGCGAAACGTCTCGGCATAGTCGTCGAGATCGGCATCCGGCACATCCCGCCACATCGGCGTGCGCGTAAAGGTCGGCGCGACCGCATTCACGCGAAAGTCAGGCGCAAGCTCGACCGCGAGGCCACGAACCATGTCGTCGATCGCGCGACTGCCGACAAAAGCACCGGCCGCGAAATCGGGGCGGCCGCCCGTTGATGAGGTGAAGCACAGGCTGCCGCCGGATCGCATATGCGGTGCCGCAAGCTTGGCGATAGCCACATTGGCGAAGAATTTGGACTCGATGACGCGCCGCAAATCAGCGATCGTCGACTGGATAAAGCCGCCATTGGCGGCATCGCCAACCATCGAGACGAGATGGTCGATCGGGTCGGCCCGTTCGAAGAAGCGGACGATATCGGCTTCGCGATGGGCGTCCGCCTCCTCGATCGCGACCTTAATTCCGGATGGATGAGACGTGACGAGCGCGGCCGCGGCGCGTTCCAGCCGCTCGCGGTTCCGGCCGACCAGGACCAGGTCGGCGCCGAGCGCCCCGGCGAGCCGGGCGACCATATTGCCGATGCCCGAAGCGCCACCAATGATGACGACGCGCTGACCGGCGAGGGACTGGCCGGTCTGGGACTGGCCGGTCGGAGATTGGCCGGCTGGAGACTGGTTTGTCATGGGGTCGACTCCTGCTTCGGCTGGGGCGGCCAGACGATCGAGCCCATATCGTCGTGAAGAGTGATGGCGCGTTCCGGACAGGACCGGGCGCCGCGCAGGGCCTCGGGCGCCAGCTGGGCATCGACATCGGGCCGGATCACCACCGCCTGTCCCTCGATCTCGTCGGTCGAGAAGATCGCCGGTGCAAACACCTGGCAGCGGGCATGGCCGGTACAGACAGCGAGATCGACGCTCACTTTCATGCCGCGTAGGCCCAGGATAGCGGCAGGCTCTGCAGGCCCATGGTGACACCGCCGATCGACCGGATCTCAGCACCCGGCCGCAGGCTGAAGGATGGAATGCGCCGCAGCCATTCCTCGATCGCGATCCGCATTTCGGCACGGGCGAGATTGGAGCCGATGCAGCGATGGATACCCGCACCGAAACTGAGGTGCAGATTGTGCTCCCGCTCAAGGTCGGCCCGTTCGGGATCGGGAAATTTCCCGCCATCCCGATTGGCCGCCGCCGCCAGCAGGAGAACCGGATCCCCTGCCCGCATCTCGACATTGCGAAAAATGAGGTCGTGACGCGCGCGCCGGCTGTTGTTGGTGATGGTGTTGAGGCGCAGCATCTCCTCGACCGCGCCCGGGATGGCATCGGGGTCCGTCGAAAGTCGCTGCTGCGCCTCGGGATGGGTCGCAAGATAGCGCCAGGCATGGGCAAGCGAGTTGAGCACGGTGTCGAGGCCGGCCAGAAAGAGAAAGAAGCTGATATTGATGATTTCCGCGCGGGTCAGCATGGGGGTTCCGTCCGGTTCGGTCGCCTGGACCATGATGCTCGCCCAATCCTCGCCGGGCGCATGATATTTCTCATCGACGAAGCGGCCGACAAACTCGGTTATCTTCGCGCCTGCCGCCACCTGCTGCTCGGCTGTGCCGACAAGGCTGTCCGAGGCCCAGCCGACAAACTCCTCAAGGCGGTCGGTCGGCATGCCCATGAAGCGCAGGAACACGGTCGGCGGAAAACGATGCGCGAAATCGCGCACAAAGTCGCCGCCGCCGAGCGGCACCAGCGGGTCGATCAGGTCGATCGCCGTCTCACGGACAATCTCCTCAAGGCGGTTCGTGGCCGCCGGCGTGAACAGGGGCCCCAGCACGCGGCGATATTTCTTATGGTCGGGCGGATCGATCTGGATCGGGATCATCCGCTCGGTCTGTGCCTGGATTTCGGGAATGACGATCGGGTAGCTGGTGAAGCCCTGATGGTCGCGGAAGATGGCGAACACGTCCTCATAGCGGCGCACCACCCAATGGCCGCCGAGCAGCGGCGAATAGAAGATGTCGGGATATCCGTTCCGATCGAGCGCCATCAGCGCCTGATACGGGTCGGCGACATCGTGCGTCGCCTGGATATAGTCGAAGTCGAAGACCAGATCCGCCGGGACATGATCGGGCACCACGCGCTGGGTCATTGTCCATCTCCTTCGTGCCGCCCGGGCCGGGCGCGCCCTTGCGGGCCCCGCGGGGTTCGTGCGGTGCGCGCCGGACGCTCACACCTCAAAAGTCGAAGCTGACCTCCACGCCATACGTGCGCGGCGCCCCGAGCGCGCCAAGCGCCATGCCGAAAAAGGCCTGCGAGGCCTCGCCGAAGAAACCGGTGTTCACCGCATTGGCGAGATAGGTCTTATTGGTCGCGTTCTTCACAAAACCGTGGACCGCGATGTTATGATCGCCGATCTTGTCGATCCCGGCGCTCAGGTTGAGCAGGCCATGGCCGGGGTCCGAGACGCTCGGCCGCGGGCTGAAGCCGAAGAACTGGCGGCCGGTATAGGCATAATCGGCCTGGAGGAAGCCGCGGCCGATCGAGCCGAGCGGCTGGCTGACCCGCGCACCGAGCGCATATTGCCATTTGGGCGTGTTGGACACGGCCTGTCCGCTGACATCGATGCCCGTCGTGCGGCGGGTAAAGACGTCATATTTGGGGTCGGTATGCGCAACCGAGGCGGTGAGCGACAGCCAGTCGCTGTAATTTACCCCGGCCTCGACCTCGAAGCCCCAAGTATGCGCCCGCTTGGCCGATTCGATGACCGTCGTCGCGACAAAGGCCGGCGTGATATCCGAGAAGGATATCTGGCGGTTGTTGAAGATCGAATAATAGACAGCGGAGTTCAGATAGCCACGCAGGTCCGGCGTCGCGCTCCAGCTGAGCTTGGCACCGGCCTCGAAGTCGTAAATCACTTCGGGCTTGAGCGGCGCCTGGGTCGCCGCTTCCACCGCGCGCTCATTGAGCACGCCGCTGCGGAAACCGCGCTTGGTCGTCGCGTAGAGCAGCAGCCGGTCGTTGGCCTGATAGGTCAAGCCGAGCTGATAGGCATATTGGGTGAACCCGGCCTTGGCGAACGACCGGCAGCCGCCCGTCGCGAGATCGAGATTGATCGCCGGATCGAGCTGGCAGCCGACGATATTGGGCGGCGTCAGCGTCGTGTGGCGGTTTTCCATCCGGCGGTTGTCGCGACCGACCCGAATCCCGGCGGTAGCGCTCAGCTTGCTGGTGAATTTATAGTCCGCCTGTACGAAGGCGGAATAGGTTTCATTGCGGATGTCGGAATCAAGCGTCGCCTGCGAAAGCCCGAGTTGCTCGAACACGACCAGGTCATTGCCCGTCTCGCGCATGTAATAGGCCCCGGCGATCCAGTCGAGCGATCCGCCAAGCGAGGTGCCGTTGAACCGCAGTTCCGCTGAATCCTGCTTCTCGCGCATGTCGACATGATCAAGGCCGAGCAGCGAGAACGGGCTCGCGTCCTGGTCATAGGCGGAGAGGCTGATCAAGTGGCGGTGCGCCGCGATGATCTTGCCGCTCGTCTCGCCGATCTTGAAATCCAGGGTCGCCGCGACCTGGTTGGTGCGCAGTTTCTCAAAGGCGCCGGCGGTTGAGTTGATCCGGCGCGGATCGGTCTGCCTGGCCAACACATCCGCCAGGCTGGTGAAGCCGCTCACGCTGCCGCCGGCCGCGGCGGCCTGCCCGATCGAGATCGAGTTGGCGATGCCGGTCGCCGGGTTGGTGTCCACCTCGGTCAGGAAATAGGCGACCCCGCCCTGATCGGCATGCGCACCGTTATAGGCAAGCGTCAGCCGGGTTGAGTCCGAGATCCGGAACAGCGCTTGCAGGCGATAGGCCTCGTTATGCTCATTTTCGAATTGATGGCCCGTCAGGATGCCACGGGCGAAACCGTCGCGGCGGTTGATCGAGCCGCCGGCGCGAATGGCAATATTGTCGCCGAGCGGCAGGTTGACCCCGCCCTGATAGAGCCGCGCGTCATAATTGCCGATCATGACCTTGCCGAATCCACCCACGACGCCGAGCTCGGGCTGCCGGGTGGTCACCAGGACCGCGCCGCCGGTCGTGTTGCGGCCAAAGAGCGTGCCCTGCGGTCCCTTGAGCGTCTGCACTGACTGGATGTCGAACAGGCCCGGGAAAATGCCGTTCTGCCGAGCGATATAGACGTCATCGACATAGAAGCCGACGCTCGGGTCAAGCGACATTTCGGAGGTTTCGGGCTGCGATTGCGACCGGATCGCCGCGGTTCCGCCCAGGGTCGAGCCAAGCGCCGACGCCATGGAGAGGCCCGGCGTCACATTGGCCAGCTCCTGCACATTGGTGATGCCGCGGCTTTCGAGCTGAGCGCCGGAAAAAGCGGTCACCGCAACGGGGCTCTTCTGGAGATTCTCTTCGCGGCGGCGCGCCGTGACGATGATATCGCCATCGCCGGACGCTGCGGCGTCCCGGGGTGTGCCGGCCTCGTCCGAGGGTGGCTGCGCTACGCTCTGAGCAAAGGCCGGCGTTGCCGCCAGCGCCATCATGGCCGTGCCGGCGCACAGCAGCCCCGACAGTGCAGATCGCTTGATCATATCCCCTCCTTGGTGGCCGCGGGTTTTCCCGCGCGCTCCTGAATTCGGCGAGAGTTAGACACGGAATCGGACCAGGGTCAACAAAAATGAGTAGTGGCTCAATGTTCATTTATGCTAAGGCCAGCAGCATCGGCGACAGCATACGAGACAGAAATGTGCGCGCCGGTGGCAACGATAGAGGATGGGAGAGGTGCAAATGACAAAGGCCCGGATGACCGATTCGCCGGCCGAGGCCGTGACGCCTGCGGCCTATGCGGCCCGAGTGCAGACGATGGCGACGCGCCTGCCCGAATGGATCGACCGGGCCGAGGAGGATCGGCAGCTTCCGCCGGAATTCTTCGCCGCCTGCACGCAGGCCGGACTGTTCAAGGTGTTCCAGCCCCGGCGCTGGGGCGGGTTCGAGCTTCCGCCGCTTTCCTTCTTCGATGCCATCTATGAACTGTCGCGGGTCTATCCCTCGGCAGGCTGGGTCTATGGCGTCATCGGGCCGCACAGCTGGGAAGTCGCGGCGCTGTCCCACCAGGCCCAGGCTGATGTCTGGGGCGAGGACCCCGACGCGGTGATATCCTCATCCTTTGCGCCGATGGGCAAGGTCATACCGGTCGATGGCGGCTATCGCCTGGACGGCACCTGGAAATATTCGAGCGGATCCACGGGATGTTCCTGGGTGCTTGTCGGCGGCGCCGTCACCCGTCCGGGGGGCCCGCCCGACATCCGCAACTTCCTCCTGCCGTTGAGCGACTATGCGATCGTCGACACCTGGCAGACCATGGGACTGAAGGGGACCGGCAGCAACGACATCGTGATCCGCGACGCCTTTGTGCCCGATTATCGATCGAACAGCCTGGAGGACCTTTATTACGGCAACAATCCGGGGCGGCGGGAAAATGACGGCCCGCTCTACAAATTGCCGTTCATGGCGCTCTTCGCGCCGCTGCTGGCCTATGCCGCGATGGGTGCGGCGATCGGCGCGCATACGCTGCTCACGCGCTATATCGCGGACGGCGCGGGCACGCTCAACAAGGGATATGATCTGGCCGAGGAAGGCCATACCCATCTCCGCCTCGCCCGGGCCGTTTCGGACATCGAGGCATCGCGCGCGCTGCTCGATGCGCTGATCGGCCGGATGTATGCTCATGCGCTTGCGGATGAAGAGATTCCGCTCCTGCTGCGCAAGCGGATCCGGTTCGAGGCGTCGCATGCGGTCGAGCGCGCCTATGTCGCGGTGATGGATATCTTCCGGGCGGCCGGAACGAGCGTCATCGCCGCGGGCCATCCGATCCAGCGCCATGTCCTCGACGTGATGACCGCCCGTACGCATATCGCAAACAACCTCGATCGGATCGCGACCTTCTATGGCCGCGAACTGCTCGGCATCGCCGGCCCGCCCAAGGGACCGGGCGACTTCACCACCTGACCCAGGGTCGATGATCGAAGACCGGGTCGCACACCCTCGGTCAGCCGGCGGATCAGCCTGGCGGATCATCCTGAGCGCCAAGCCTGCCGGCATGACGACCGCGATACGCCATCAATTCCAACACCACATAAAACCGCAAGGAGAGAGCAATGAAGAATCTGACGGGCAAGACGGTCCTGATCACCGGTGGCGCCTCCGGCCTCGGCAAGGCCATGGTCGAGCGGTTCGCCGAGGAGGGGTCGAACGTCGTCATCGCGGATCTCAGCGAGGAAGCCGGGACGACGATCGCGGCCGCTGCGGGCGGCGCTTTTGTGAAGACCAACGTGACGGACCCTGCCTCGGTCGAGGCCGCCGTCGCCTTTGCCGTCGAGCGCTTCGGTCGCCTGGATGTCATGGTCAACAATGCCGGCATCGAGTCGCTGCAGGCGCCGATGCATGAATGCACGATCGACAATTGGCTGAAGGTGATCGACGTCAATCTGAGCGGCGTATTCTATGGTATGAAATACGCGATCGCCCAGTTCGTCCGGCAAGGCGGCGGCGGCAATGTCGTCAATACGTCATCAGTGGCCGGGCTGGTCGGCTTCCAGAACATTCCCCCGTACAGCGCCTCCAAGGCGGCGGTCTCCAATCTCACGCGCGAAGGCGCGATCGAATATGGCCCCATGAATATCCGGGTGAACGCCGTCGCGCCAACCGCGGTCATGACTGAGCTCAACCAGCGGATCGTTGACACCTCTGACGATCCCGCCGCCATGCTCCACTATATCCAGACGCTCAATCCCCTGGCGGGGATGCCGGTGCCCGAGGACGTGGCGGCCGCCGTCGCGTTCCTCGCCAGCGACGATGCCCGCTTCATCAGTGGGGCGATCCTCCCTGTCGATGGCGGCTATACTGCGCGATAGGGCATGGGGTGCGATTTCCGCCGCGGGCAACTCAATCCAGTTCGTCGTGGTTGCCCGCCAGGAAGAGATGCCAGCGGATGCGCATCGGCAAACAGGCCCTTGCGAATCTGTTCTACTTTTGTTCCAATAGACGGCATGACACAGCTCGATTCGGATACCCTTGCCACCATAACCCGCGCGATCGAGGACGCGCCCGTTGCTTATCATCAGGGCCTCACCGCCTCGACCCTGCGCGAACGGCTGCACGCCGTGGACGCGCTTGCCGGCTGGATCGGCGCGCGGCTGGCCCCATCGCCTGTGCATCACGACCGGCAATTGACGCTCCCGATCGACACCGGCCTGGCCTGACCCCGCCCGGCAGCGCGACGGCCGGCACGGCTCCACGACCTGTCCTGCCTCACGTCGCCGACGTCGGTGACGCCGCGCGCGCGCCGGCGCGACACGCCCCGGGCGGGACATGCGCGGCGATGCTCGACGAATCAAATATTGACGGGCATGGTGCCGATCAAATTTCTGAGTGATCGTTCACTCATCAATATCGCCACGGGCAGGAAATGCCCGGCACGCCAAGGAGTGGAAGAATGTCGATCATGCTGGCCGGTCGTCCCGTCTTGTCCGATGCCCCCGCAGGCCGCGCGGCGCAGCGTCGCCAGCATATTCTTGCCACGTCGCGGCGATTGTTCATCAAGAACGGATTTCACGGCACCGGCGTGGCGCAGATCGCCGCCGCCTCCGGCATCAGGGTCGGCCAGCTCTATCGCGATTTCTCCGCCAAGGAGGACATCATCGCCGCGATCGCCTTGCGCGATCTTTCGCAGTTCCTCGACGAAGCCAGCCTGGACTGGGCGATCATGGCCGGAAACAGAGAAGCGATCCGCCGATGGATTCTGGCGTTTGTGACCTATGACCATGATATTGACGGGTATCGCCTGATCCCGGAAATCATGGCCGAATCGTCGCGCAATCCCCGGATCGCCGAGTTTCAGGAGGAAATCACCACGCGCGTCAGGCGCGCGCTGACCGCCGCGCTCACGGCACTCGCCCCGGGCAATGGCCGCAAGACGGCCCGCGCCGACCTGGCCGACCTGATCCTGACGCTGAGCTGCGGGCTATGCCAGGTCATCGTCGCCGAAGCGCAGCAAGGGCATGATCATCAGCGGCTGTGCGCCCGGCTGCAAGCGATCGTCATCGGCGAGCTCGACCTGATCTGCCACAGCTAGGGTCGCTGCGTCGCACAGCCGTTTTTCGAAAAAAGCCGCAACCGCAAGCGACCCGCGGGGTGCCGCCCCCCACCCCCACTGCCCCACCGCCCCTCCTTCTTGCCGATTGGAACGATCGGAATCGCCGCGCCAAGCGGCTGCCGCGCGCCCGCGCCCTGTCTGGGGCGCGGG
>NZ_JBOHHW010000054.1:0-35321 GCF_050725575.1 Sphingomonas sp.
GCGTGAGTGGGCCGAGGCAAAGACCCAGTTCGCCGTGATCTTCGGCGAGCGGTTCGTCATCTGATGACGAGAACGGCCTCGCGCACAAAATATCGGACAGTCCCGCTTCGGCGATTAGAACATCCACCTCGTCCCACATCCCGCCCGCTCCGTGCGACATCCCGCACAAAATCCACCCCCGCACCCCCACCAAGCCGGTTTGCATATCGCCGCGTCCCTCCTAAAGACTGGCCCAAGATCGAGAGGCCAAAATGTCAGAAGACAGCAACGTCCAGTTTTCCGAGCGCGAAGCTTTGTTGTTCCATTCCGAGGGGCGCCCCGGCAAGATCGAGATCATCGCGTCCAAGCCGATGGCGACGCAGCGTGATCTCGCGCTGGCTTATTCGCCCGGTGTCGCGGTGCCGGTGCTGGCGATCGCCGCCGATCCCGCAACCGCCTATGATTATACCGCCAAGGGCAATCTGGTCGCGGTGATCTCCAACGGGACCGCAATCCTCGGCCTGGGCAATCTCGGCGCGCTCGCGTCGAAGCCGGTGATGGAAGGCAAGGCGGTGCTGTTCAAGCGCTTCGCCGATGTCGATGCGATCGATATCGAGCTGAAGACCGAGGATGTCGACCGCTTCATCGACGCGGTCGAGCTGATGGAGCCGAGCTTCGGCGGGATCAATCTCGAGGACATCAAGGCGCCGGAATGCTTCATCATCGAGCAGACGCTGCGCGAGCGGATGAACATCCCGGTGTTCCATGACGACCAGCACGGCACCGCGATCATCACCGCGGCGGGGCTGATCAATGCCTGCCTGCTGACCGGGCGGCACATGAGCGAGGTCAAGGTGGTGGTCAATGGCGCGGGCGCGGCGGCGATCGCCTGTACCGAGCTGATCAAGGCGATGGGCGTGCGGCATGACAATGTCATCATGTGCGACCGCTCCGGCGTGATCTATCAGGGTCGCACCGACAGCATGGATCAGTGGAAGTCGGCGCATGCCGCCAACACCACGACGCGCACGCTGACCGAGGCGCTGGTCGGGGCGGACGTGTTCCTGGGGCTTTCGGCGGCGGGCGCGCTCAAGCCCGAGATGGTCAAGGACATGGCGGCGCGGCCGATCATCTTCGCGATGGCCAATCCCGATCCCGAGATCACCCCGCCCGAGGCGATGGCGGCGCGGCCCGATGCGATCGTCGCGACCGGCCGGTCGGACTATCCCAACCAGGTCAATAATGTGCTTGGCTTCCCGTTCATCTTCCGCGGCGCGCTCGACGTGCGCGCGACGGGGATCAACGATGCGATGAAGATCGCCGCGGCCAATGCGATCGCCGAACTGGCGCGCGAGCGCGTGCCGGAAGAGGTCGCCGCAGCGTACGGGGTGCAGCACAGCTTCGGCCCGGCCTATATCATCCCGGCGCCGTTCGACCCGCGGCTGATGGAGAATGTCCCCGCCGCCGTCGCCAAGGCGGCGATGGATTCGGGCGTGGCGACCAAGCCGATCCTCGACATGGACGCCTATCGCCAGACGCTGCGCGGGCGGCTCAACCCGACCACCTCGGTGCTGACGCTCGCCTATGAGGGCGCGCGCGCGCATCCCAAGCGCGTGCTGTTCGCGGAAGGCGAGGAGGAAGTGGTGATGCGCGCCGCGATCGCGTTCCGCGAGGGCGGCTATGGCACGCCGGTGCTGGTCGGGCGCGACGATGTGCCGGACCGATTGAAGGCGCTCGGCGTGTCCGATCCGGAGAGCTATGAGCTGCACAACAGCCGTAATTCGCCGCTGGTGCCCGAGATGGTCGATTTCCTGTACGAGCGGCTGCAGCGGCGCGGTTACCTGCGGCGCGATTGCGAGCGGATGATCAACCAGGACCGCAACATCTTCGGCGCGGTGCTGCTGCAGATGGGCCATGCCGATGCGATGATCACCGGCATCACCCGGACCTATGCGCACACCATGCGCGAAGTGCGCCGCGTGATCGATCCCGAGGTCGGCCGCACGCCGTTCGGCATCCATCTGATGGTCGGGCAAAGCCATACCGTGTTCATGGCCGACACGACGATCAACGAGCGGCCGAGCGCCGAGGAGCTGGCCGATATCGCCGAAGGGACCGCGACGGTCGCGCGGCGCATGGGGCATGAGCCGCGCGTCGCGTTCCTGAGCTATTCGACCTTCGGCAATCCGGAAGGGCGCTGGCTGGAGAATATCCGCGCCGCGGTCGGTGTGCTCGACGGGCGCAATGTCAGCTTCGAATATGAGGGCGACATGGCGCCGGATGTGGCGCTCAATCCGAAACAGCTGGCGAATTATCCATTCGCACGGCTGTCCGGGCCGGCCAATGTGCTGATCATGCCGGGACTGCAGAGCGCCAATATCTCGGCCAAGCTGCTGCGCGAACTGGGCGGTGACGCGGTGATCGGGCCGATGCTGGTGGGGATGGAGAAGTCGGTGCAGATCGCGCCGATGACCAGCACCGCGAGCGAACTGGTGACGCTGGCGGTGCTCGCGGCGGGCGGGATTGCGCGCTGATCCAAGGGGCGCATTGCCCATTGTTCTTGTTGCTGCAACGTTGGAGGGATAGATCGGTCTTAAAGACGGGGGAATAGGATGAAAGTTGGGATTTCGGTCACGCTGCTCAGCAGTGTCATGCTGTGTTCTTGCGGCTCAGGCGGCTCAACCGCTGGCACAGGCACGCCGCCTGTCACAACCCCCACACCGACACCAACACCGGCGGTAACGCCGACACCCTCGCCAACGCCAACCGCGTCCTACACCAGGTTCGACGATCTTGTCGGCGATCAGCGATATGCGGCAGCATGTACGGGCTTTACTCCCGGTGGCGTCGATGTCGTGATTCCGACCGGGATCACATTTTACAATCTCCAGGGTCCCATTTCCTACGCGGCGGCTGCTCAGACCTATACTGTGTATGCACCGAACAATGTGATGCAGACCTTCGAACCGGGGACGCTGGTCGCGGGAACGCCGGTCGGTACGAAAACTTATTCCAAGCCTTCGGTCGTTTCGAGCGGTACGGAGACTTTCTCGCTGATCCGCCCAGCGCCAGGGGGGATCGGACTCGATTATGGCCGGATCGCGACGATGAACATCTCGGGATCGCCCAGCTCCGGCACTCAGGCGCGAACGTCGGCATTTTGCGTACTCGGCGTGCCGACTCGTCCGAGCGATGTGCCGCCCGTGGCGAGCGTCTCGTTTACGCGCTTCAGGGTGAACGGCAATGCGTTCGACAACAGCAGCGGAGCGCTGGTAACCTACACGCTGAGCAAGAGCACGGCGACGCTTTCCGTTGATCTGACGACTGGCATATTCACAACGACGCTCCACGCCATCGGTACGACCGCGGGTGGCGCCGATACCGATTTCGGTACTTTTTCGGGCTCGGGCAGTCTTGGTATCTCGGATGCCAGTCTGTCCGGAGCATTTTTCTCGAGTCCCGCAGGGCCGCTCGGGGGGCCCCTCAACGGCGGCTTTTTTGGTCCGCAAGGGAGCGAGTTCGGCTACACATTCACCCTCTTGCGGTCGACCGTTGGGTCGCCGACCCACACTGACCTCGCGCTGATCGGCATGGTGACCGGGGCACGCTGATTGGGTTTGAGCCCTCGGACATGTCCGGCGACGCAATAGCCAAGTCCATACGGCATGGGCCGGCTATTGTGTCGCGGCAAAGACGTTACGCGTCGATCGACGTTCCCAGCGCCGCATTCACCAGGCCGCCATCGACAGTGATCGTGTCGCCAATGACATAATCGCCGGCACGGCTGGCGAGGTAGATGGCGGCACCGGCCATATCCTCAGCGACACCGATGCGCTTCGCCGGGATGCCCTTGGCGATTTCGTTGCCATGGTCGCGCGCCGCCTTGTTCATCTCGCTGGCAAAGGCGCCCGGCGCGATCGAGGTGACGTTGATCGAATCCGACACCAGCCGCGCGGCCATGCGCTTGGTGAGATAGATCAGCGCCGATTTCGACGCGTGATAGCTGTACGTCTCCCACGGATTGAGCCGCTGGCCGTCGATCGAGGTGATGTTGATCACCTTGGACGGGCGGTCGGGACGGGCGGCCTTTTTCAGCGCCTCGTGCAGCGCCTGGGTGAGGAAGAAGGGCGATTTGACGTTGAGGTCCATGACCTTGTCCCAGCCCTTCTCCGGGAAAACATCGAACGGCTCGCCCCAGGCGGCGCCGGCATTGTTGACCAATATGTCGAGGCTGTCGCTATGCTCGGCGAGCTGCGCGGCGAGCGCCTTGCAGCCGGCAACGGTCGAGACGTCCTGCGGCAGCGCGATGCACTTCTCGCCCAGTTCCTTCGCCGTCTCGAAACACGCGTCGGCCTTGCGCGCCGAGATATAGACGGTCGCCCCTTGAGCGATAAAGCCGGCCGCGATCATCTTGCCGATGCCGCGCGAGCCGCCCGTGACCAGCGCAGTGCGGCCGTCGAGGCGGAAGAGGTTGGTGGTGTCCATGGTGAGTCTCCTTGTCTTTTCTTCTCCCCTCCCGCTTGCGGGAGGGGTCGGGGGAGCAGTTTATCCCCCGCGCTTGATCGTCTCTCTGGCGATGATCAGTTGCTGGATCTGGCTGGTCCCTTCGTAGATGCGGAACAGGCGAACATCGCGGTAGAGGCGTTCGATGCCATAGTCCGAGATATAGCCGGCGCCGCCGAAGATCTGCACCGCGCGGTCAGCGACCCGGCCAACCATTTCCGATGCGAAATATTTCGCCGCGGCGGATTCCATCACCACATCCTTGCCGGCGTCCTTGGCCGTGGCGGTTTCGAGCACCAGCGCGCGCGCGGCGAGCGCCTCGGTCTTCGAATCCGCGATCATGGCCTGGATCAACTGATGCTCGGCAATCGCCTTGCCGAACTGCTTGCGCTCGCTGGCATAGGCGACGCAGTCGGCGATCAGTCGCTCGGCGACGCCGACGCACACCGCCGAAATATGCAGCCGGCCGCGATCGAGCACGCGCATCGCGATCTTGAAGCCTTCGCCTTCCTGACCGAGCCTATTGGCGGCAGGGACCGGAACATCGTCGAAGATCACATCGGCCACCTTGGCGCCCTTTTGCCCCATCTTCTTTTCCGGCTCGCCGATCGACAGGCCGGGCAGGTCGCGCGGCACGAGAAAGGCTGAAACGCCGCGCCCGCCGACTTCCTCGCCGGTACGCGCCATGACGGTGAACAGATCGGCCTTGTCGGCATTGGTGATGAAACGCTTGGTGCCCGACAGGCGATAGATATTGCCGTCTTTCACCGCCCTGGTCTTCACCGCACCCGAATCGCTGCCGACATCGGGTTCGGTCAGCGCGAAGCTGGTGATGATCTCGCCGCTGGCGATACCGGGCAGCCAGGCGGCTTTCTGCGCGTCATTGCCGGCCATCACCAGGCCCTGGCTGCCAATGCCGACATTGGTGCCGAAGCTGGAGCGGAAAGCGGGGGTGGTGCGGCCGAGCTCGATCGCGACGCGCGCTTCCTCCGCCATGGTCAGGCCAAGGCCGCCATACTCCTCGGCGATCGACAGGCCGAACAGGCCCATGTCGCGCATCTCGGCAATCACTTCGGCGGGGATCGCATCGGCCTCCTCGACCGCGCCTTCGAGCGGGCGGAGCCGTTCGGCAACGAAACGGCGGACGGTGTCGATCAGCGCGTCGAAGGTTTCCGGATCGAGTGCCATAAATCCTCATCGTCTGGGGCGCGGAGGTGCGCCGCGCCGGATCGTGACGTGGTAGTGTCGGGCAACGCGTCCCGCAAACCCGAAATTCCAAAAACACGCGATTGACCGCGCTGAACCCCATACTATGCTACCCAAAAATATCGCCCCCAAGAATATTACCCAGGAGAATGTGATGCGTTTTACCGGCAAGCGTGCCGTCGTCACCGGCGGCGCTTCGGGCATCGGTCGCGCGACCGCGCTGCGACTCGCCGAAGAGGGCGCCGAGGTATGGATCGGCGATATCGACGTGGCCGGCGGGGAGGAGATAGCGGCGACCTCCAACGGCCGGATCCGGTTCCAGCGCACCGATGTGATGCAGGCCGGCGATATCGAGGCGCTGATGCGTGCTGCCGATGCGGCCGGCGGGCTCGACGTGGTATTCAACAATGCCGGCGCAGGCGGATCGCGCGACCCGATCGATGCGATCAGCCCGGAGGATTGGGACCGCACCCAGGCGCTGCTGCTGCGCTCGGTCGCGCTCGGCATCCGCTATGCCGCACCCTTGATGACGGCGCGCGGTGGTGGGGCGATCGTCAACACTGCCTCGATTGCGGCGCTTCAGACCGGCGCGGCGCCGACCGCCTATTCGGTGGCCAAGGCGGGCGTGCTGCATCTGACGACGATGGCGGCGGCCGATCTGGCGAAGCATAATATCCGGGTGAACGCGATCTGCCCGGGCTTCATCACCACCAATATCTTCACCTCTGCACTTGGCATCGCGGGTGAGAAGCGCGCCATGGCCAATGCCGCGATCAGCGCGATCGCCGCCAAGGCGCAGCCGTTGCAGCGTGCCGGCCGGCCGGAGGATATCGCCGCGGCGGTCGCCTATCTCGCCAGCGACGATGCGGGGTTCGTCACCGGCACGCACATCACCGTCGATGGCGGCATGACGATCGGCCCGCGGCACAGCTGGGATGCGGAAGCGCCGTCAATGTTCGCTGCGCTCGAGGCGTTCGCGGCATGAGCGATACGGCAGCGCCGATCCAGGGCGCAGCGCCGGCCGCGCGCCGGCTCTCCCCGCGCACCACGCTCAGCTACGGCTTTGGCGCGGTCGCGTACGGCGTGAAGGACAGCGGTTTCGGGACTTTCCTGCTGCTATTCTACAATCAGGTACTTGGCCTGCCCGCGGCGACCGTCGGGCTGGTGATCATGGTCGCGCTGGTTGCCGATGCGCTGGTCGACATCTCGATCGGCTTCTTCTCCGACCGCACGCACAGCCGCTGGGGACGGCGCCATCCCTGGATGTATGGCTCGGCCATACCGATCGCGGTCGGCTGGCTGCTGATCTGGAATCCGCCCGCGCTGAGCGAACCGATGACCCTGTTGTGGCTGTTCGTCACCGCGATCCTGGTGCGCAGTGCGGTCTCCGCCTATGAAGTGCCGTCGCAGGCGCTGACCTCCGAACTGACCGCCGATTATGACGAACGCACGCGGATCAGCGCCTATCGTTACCTGTTCGGCTGGGCCGGCGGACTCGGCATGCTGCTTGCCGCCTATACGATCTTCCTGCCGACCGACGCCGCGCATCCCAAAGGGCTGCTCGAACGCGCGGGCTATATCCAGATGTCATGGGTCGCGGCGGGCGTCATGCTCATCGCGATCCTGACCTCGGCGATCGGCACGCATCCCGAAATCAAGCGGCTGCCCAAAACGCCCGCCAACGGTTCGCTCGGTGCGGGCTTTGGCGAGCTGATTGCGACGATCAAGAATCGCGGGTTTCTGGTGCTGATCGGGGCCGGGCTGATGGTCTATACCAATCAGGGGATCAGCTTTGCGCTGTCCAACTATCTCTATGCCTATGTCTGGCATTTCGGGAAGGGCGCGTTCACCCTGCTGCCCTTCGCGCTGTTGACGGGCGCGGGCCTGGCGTTCGTCATGGCGCCGCGGATCGGGCGACGCTTCGGCAAGCCATATGCGGCGGCGGGGGCGATGGCCGGTGCGGTCTTCCTGTTGACCTTGCCCTATTGGCTGCGGCTGGTGGGCTGGTTCCCCGCGCCGGACGATGCGCGGATGGTACCGCTGCTGCTGACGATCTTCCTGTTCAATGCCGCATGCAACATCTCGGCAATGATCCTCGGCGCATCGATGATGGCCGATGTAGTGGAGGATTCGGAGGCGCGGACCGGACGGCGATCGGAAGGCGTGTTCTTCGCCGGTTCCTTCTTCATCCAGAAATGCACCGGCGGCGTCGGTATCGCGCTGGCCGGCCTGATCCTCGCCCTGGCGCACTTCCCCGAGGCGGCGAAGCCGGATCAGGTGCCGGTCGGAACGGTCGACCGGCTGACCGTCATCTTCATCCTGGTCTATATCGGGCTGGGGCTGACCGGGGCATTTCTCTTCAGCCGCTTTCCGTTCGGCAGGACCGAGCATAACGCGCGGCTCAAGACGCTGGCGGCGGCGGAGCGCGAGGGCGGGGCGCATATGCCGTGAAACCCGTAGGGTTCGGTGCGATACAGATCGGAGCCGGCGGGCTGATCTTCGCCGGTGCCGAATAAAAGGTCATCGGCTGTCGATTTGTCCGGCTCCCGAACGACAAGTGGGTGTTCGCGCCATCACGGAGACCGGCCATGTCGACATCCAGCCCCAATCTGACCGCGCACTGCACCTGCGGCACTGTCGCGTTCGAGACCAGGCGTGCGCCGATCATCGCCACCGCCTGTTATTGTCATAGTTGCCAGACGGCGGGCCGGCAGATCGAGCAGCTTCCCGGCGCGCCGCCGGTTCTCGATGCCGATGGCGGCACCCAGTTCATCCTTTACCGCAAGGACCGAGTCACCTGCATAAGGGGCGCCGAGCATCTCGTGGATCGCAGGCTGACCCCGGAGTCGCCGACGCGCCGGGTACTGGCGACCTGTTGCAACTCGGTGATGTTTCTCGAATTTTCAAAGGGGCACTGGCTGAGCCTGTATCGCGCCCGCTTTGCACCGGGTGCCCCACCGCTCGAGATGCGCGTCATGACCAGGGACCGCCCGGAGGGCGTCACGCTTCCCGGCGACGTGCCCAATTATCCCGGCTATTCGGGAAAGTTCATGGGCAAGCTGTTCCTTGCCTGGATCGCCATGCTGCTGCGGCGCTGAGGATCAGACCGAAACTCTTGTCTCGGTCCGGCCATCCTCGCCGAAAATGCGCAGGTAACGCGCGATCTCAGCCGGGTCGCCGGTTGCCTTGGCGGGATTGTCGGACAGCTTGACCGCCGGACGGCCATTCGCACGGATCACCTTGGCGACGAGCGAAATCGGCTCCAGCCCATGCGCCCCATCGGGATCGCAATCGCGAAAATCATTGGTCAAATTGGTGCCCCAGCCAAAGCTCATCCGTACCCGGCCGTGGAAGTGGCGATAGGTCGCTTCGATCGAGTCGACATCCATGCCGTCGGAGAAGATCAGCAGCTTGCTGCGCGGGTCGCGGCCATGCGCCTGCCACCAGGCGATAATCTGTTCGCCCCCCTCGATCGGGGGGGCGCTGTCGGGTCGGAAGCCGGTCCAGTCGGCGAGCCAATCGGGCGCGTTACGCAGGAAGGCAGTGGTGCCGAACGCGTCGGGCAGCGCGATCAGCAGATTGCCGTCATAATGCGCCTGCCAGTCCTCAAGCACGCGATAGGGTGCGGCGGCGACGCCGGCATCGTCGTTGGCCAGCGCCGCCTGCACCATTGGCAATTCATGCGCATTGGTGCCGATCGCCTCCAGGTCATTGTCCATCGCCAGCAGGACGTTCGAGGTACCGATGAAGCGTTCGCCCAACCCTTCCTTCAATGCCTCGACGCACCAGCGCTGCCACAAGAACCCATGCCGCCGCCGCGTGCCGAAGTCGGAAATGACGAGATCGGGCAGTTGCCGCAATCGTTCGACCTTGCCCCAAAGCCGCGCCTTGCCGCGCGCATAAAGCACGTCGAGCGCGAAGCGGCCCTTGCCCTTCAAGACCGATCGCGAACGCAGTTCGTTTACGATCGCCAGCGCCGGAATTTCCCACATGCTGGTATGGGTCCAGGGGCCGTCGAAGGTCAGTTCGAACTGCCCATCGACCGTGCGCAACTCGTATTCGGGCAGTTGGAAATCGGCGAGCCAGGCGATGAAGTCGGGCGCGAACATGCGCTCCCGCCCATAGAAACTGTTGCCGGCGAGCCAGATAAGCTCCTTCTTGCCGAAGCGCAGGGTGCGGGCATGGTCGAGCTGTTCGCGCAGTTCGCGCTCGTCGATCACCTCGGCCAGGCGGATCGTCTTACTGCGGTTGATCAGCGCGAAGGTCGCCTGCACCTCGGGATGCAAATGGCGGATCATCTGCAGCATCAGCAGCTTGTAGAAATCGGTGTCGAGCAGCGACCGCACGATCGGGTCGAGCCGCCAGCCATGGTCATAGGTACGGGTTGCGATGTCGGTGACGGCCATGGAAATCCTTCCAGCTCAACCGGTGACCAGATGCAAGGCGTGCGCCGCCGGGCCGAGCGTCACCCGACGACCCCAGTCGAAGGCGAGGAAATCCTGTTCGATGCCGTCGGCGAAGATCACGCCGCCCTCGTTCATGCGCGAGACCACGCCAAGCGGTTCGGCCGCCAGCTTGCCGAAGCGCATTGCGGTGCCGGTCGCCTTGCTTGGAAACGGCTCGCGCACGAAGAAGCAGACCGCGCGCTCTTCGGGCGCGAGTGCGACGCGTTCATGCGTCGCCTCCATGATCGAGCGCGCCCAACCAGTCGCCCCGGTGCCCGATGCGACGATCAGGCCGCTCGACGAATGATCTTCATGCGCGCCGCCCGCCGCGATGCTGTAGCGCGCCGATTGATGGCTGCGATGGCCGACGAACACCTCGTTGAGCGCGAGCAATTTTTCGCCGGAGTCGAGAATGGCTTCGACCATGGTGCGATGTTCGGCCGGCGCGTCGTGCGCGATGCTCGCCGGCAAGAGGCGGGCGAGCCGGTCGAGCGGCACGCGAACCAGCACGCCGTCATAAAGGTCGGGCGACGGGTTGATGCCAAGCACCGGCTGACCCGACAGATATTTTGCGACATTGGCGACCAGCCCGTCTTGCCCGACCGGGATCACCACATCCTCGGGGCCGAACAGGAAACGATCGAGATCTGCACGCCCGACCAGTGCCTGGCGCCAGTCGTCGGGCACCAGGGCGCGGGCCGCACGCAGCGCGGCGTGAAGTTCCTCGTGGCGCCGCTCGACCGTCTCGATCTTCTGCCCGCGCGATTCGAGAAAGAAGCGCGCCTGCCCGCGCGTCGCGTGGTGCGCGAGCAGGAGTTCATAGTCGGTCTCACGCGTGACGAAGACCGCGCGCGGCGTGTTGGTGGACATCGCCCCGCTCAGTTCGCCGGCGCTGTAGGGGTCGGGGCGGCGAGTGCCGGTGCGTCACGACGGAATTCGCCGAGGATGCTTGCCAGCAAATCGGGCGTCACATTGACATGCTCGATCGTGCCGATGTTGCCGGCCAGCTCCCGCGCGGCGAGGCCGAGCAGCACAGAGGGCGGCAGGTCGCGATAAATGGCGATGCGCTCCTGCTCCGCTTCTGCCTTTGCCCCTTCGACGGTGCGGATGCGTTCGGCCTCCGCCGCCGCCTCGACCTGCTGCGCTTCGGCCACGCCGGTTGCGCGGTTGCGGGCATTTTCCGATTCCTCCGCGATCAGCGTCTTTTCGCGTCGCGCCAGTTCGGTCTTGTTGGCCAGCTCGTTCTCCGCAATCGCGCGCTCCTTGTCGACCGCGAGCGCGCGGCGCTCGAACACCGCCTCATCCGCCTTTTGCTGGAGCGCCTCGAAGGTCGGGGTCTGCAATGCACGTTCCAGTTCGCTCGATGGCGCGAGGTTGGTCAGCCGGATCGCTGCGACGGAGATGCCGATCTCACCCAGCGCGGAATCGCGCGCCAGTGCCGCTTCCAGCGCGACGCGCAGCGGTTCTGGTCCGGCGTCGAGCAGCGCACGCACCGGGGCTTGTGCCAGATATTGCAATGCCGCCTGGTTGACGAGGCCGGCGAGCCGCGTTTCGATCCGCTGGATCGGTTCGGACTGATAGGCGCCGGTGAGCAGGCCGATGCTGAAATCGACCCGGGTCGCGAGCAATTGCGGGTCATCGACATGCCAGGTCAACATGCCCTGCACCGCGACCGCTTGGAAATCCTGGCTGCGGCCCTTCACGAACAGCGCCATCTCGCGATCGTCCATCGGCAGTTCGGCGATGCTCGCGGTCTCCGGCCGGAACCAGAAAACCAGCCCGCGCCCGCTCTGCCGCACACGGCCGTTGCGATAGCGGATCACATGATTGCTGGCGTCGCTGCGCAACTGAGCGGCGAAACCGAAATTCTTGATATAGGCCATCATTCAGCTCCTTCGGATGGATTGCGGTAGCGATAGAGTTCGGCGGGACGGAACGATGCACCCGTCTCGCGCTCGCCGGTCGGCACGAGCCAGCCGCGATCGAGCATGCGGCGGCGAAAGGCGGGCTTGTTGAGCTGCACGCCGAGGATCGCCTCATGCACATCCTGCAGCGCGCGGAGCGTGAAACGGTCGGGCAACAACGCGAAGCCGAGCGCGGAATAATCGAGCTTGCCGCGCAACCGCAGCATGGCGACGCCGAGCATCGCTGCATGGTCGAACGCCAGCGGCAGCATCTCGCCATCGGCCGACTGCGCCGTGACCACGCCGCCCGTCTCTCCCGCCCAGGGTATGACAAGCCTGGCCAGGGTGAGATCGGTCGCGGCCTTCAGCGCGGCGGCGAAGCTGGTGGTGGGGAGCAGCGCGAAATACACCACGCTGATGATGCGCATGCGCGGGTCGCGATCGACTCCGCCGAAGGTATAGAGCTGTTCGATATAGGCCTGGCCCATATGCGCCTTGTCGGCGAGCACGCGGCGTGCGGCATCGTCCAGACTCTCGCTGATCCCGACGAACCCGCCGGGCAGGGACCAGCACCCCTGAAAGGGATGTGCCGCACGCCGCACCAGCAGCACTGCGGGAGTCCCGTCAACGATGCTCATCAGGACCAGATCGACCGCAACGGAGGGACGCTCATAGGCGTTGGGATCATAATGGTCGAGAAAGGCCGTCTGGTTCATCACCACACCTTATATGTGTTATGCGCTTTACTTATATTCGTTCCGAATATATGTCAATCCACAGCGGAAGGAGATTTGTGGTGAAAAGCTTTGTCGTGGTGGTGGATGTGCAGGGCGACTTCATCCACACCGATGGCGCCTTGCCGGTGGCGGGTGCCGAAACATTGATTGCGCCGATGACGGCATGGCTGAGTGCGTTGCGTCCGGAAGACACCGCTGGCGTGCTGTTCACTGCCGATACCCATCTGCCCGATTTTTATGCGCGCTCGGAGGAAGCGAAACAGTTTCCGCCGCACTGCATGCGCGGCACGCCGGGCTGGGCGCTGCTGCTCGATCCGGTGGCGGTCGATCCGGCGATCCCCTGCTACCGTCTCGAAAAGGGCGTGTTCGATATGTGGGCGGAAGCCGATATCGAGATCGAGCCGATTGGCAGTGGCGACGTGCGGGTGCCGCGCGAGGCGTTCTTCGCGCAACTGCAACGTGACGGCGTGCAGCATGTCTGGGTGATCGGCGTCGCGGCCGATTTCTGCGTCCGCTGGGCGATCGAGGGGTTGGTCGAGCGCGGGTTAAAGGTGACGATTCCAGCTGCACTGACCAGGGGAATCGTGCGTCAGATCGATACCGTCGCCGCCGAGGAATGGGCGCGGGAGGAGGTTCTCGTCAGCTAGGCTGTGCGGTGAGCCTAACCTGAATTCTGTATAAGTATCTGATATATAGTAATATTATATCCACACGCGTCGTAGAGGGAGGCCGGAGATGCGGGACTATGGGTGTCCCATATCTCAAAAAACTCTCACCGAAGCGGCCGCTCGAAATATGCGACATTCGGTGTCCCATATCTCCCGTCACTCGTCCCCCAGCCCTGCCGCCGGCGGCGATTCAACCATCACACCGGATCGGGCATATCTTCCCTGCCGGACTGATATCGGCGCGCTCTTTCTCAGTGTCGAAAACTGGGGGCTGTTGCGGCTTAACCCGCGGTCAGCTGGACAAAGGCGCTGGCGACCCAGCCGCTCTTGCACGGGCCGGCATAGCTGCGCGGGGATTCCACTGGCGCGAGGACGCCGCAATCGGTGTCGGGTGCATCCGCGGGTGGCACGACGACGCCCTGCCAGCGCTGGTCGATTGAGCGAGTGCAGACATAGATACGGGCATTGTTGGAGAGCCGTGTGACTTCATCCGCTTCGACGAAGGGTGCAGCGCGGACCGGCAGCGTGGTTTCACCCGAGGGCGACAAATTGACCACCCGGCCGACCGTCGCACAGGCATTGAAGGTCGGGCCGCCTTCGCCGATCCGCACCGCGCGGGCGCCGGGGGCCATCGCTGTACTGTTGTCGGATCCGAACAGGCCAGTGTCGTTGCCGACGCCCCGGCTTTGCGAACAGGCGATCAGCGGCAGGCACAGGGCCAAGGCGAGCAATTTCATGCGCCGCATAATAGGCGGCACGGAATGGCTTGGCGAGAGGGTGAGGAGGCTTCATTCCCGCTTCAGTGCAGGCTAGCAAGGTCGGCATTCATTCTCGCAAAGGTCTCTCCCATGCGTATCGCCTCCGTTTCGCTGATCGCGCTCGCCGCTGTCCTTGCCTCCTGCACCGCCGCGAAGAACGGCGCGGAAAAGGCGATCGATGACGCGCCCGCCGTGTCGCAGGTGCTGCTCACGCCGGATGCGAAGGATATCCACAGCTATGCCAATCCGGCCGAGGCACGGGTCACGCATGTCGCGATCGACCTGACCACCGATTTCGCCGCGCACATTTTGTCGGGCAACGCGACGCTTGACGTCGCGGCGGCGGCGACCGCGAAACAGATCATTCTCGACACGCGCGACCTGACCGTCACCGCGGTGACCGACGCGGCAGGCAAGCCCCTGCCGTTCACGCTCGGTGCGGCCGATCCGATTCACGGCGCGCCATTGACCGTCACGCTTGGTGCCGCACGCAAGATCCGGATCGCCTATTCGACCTCGCCCAAGGCCGATGCGCTGCAATGGCTCACCCCGGCGCAGACCGCGGGCAAGAAATTGCCCTATCTGTTTAGCCAGGGCGAAGCGATCCTCAACCGCAGCTGGATCCCGACCCAGGATTCGCCCGGGATCCGCCAGACCTGGGAGGCGAAGATCACCGTGCCCGAGGGGCTGACCGCGGTGATGAGCGGCGAAGCGAAATCCGCGCTGGGCGAGGCGGCGCCGAACAAGATGCGCAGCTTCAGCTATGTCATGGACAAGCCTGTCGCGCCGTACCTGATTGCGCTGGCGGTCGGCGATCTGCGCTTCCAGGCGACCGGCCCGCGCACCGGCATCTGGACCGAGCCGTCGATGCTGGAGAAATCGGCCAAGGAATTCGGCGAGCTGGAGAAATTCGTCGATGCCGCGGAGAGCCTGTACGGACCGTATCGCTGGGGCCGCTACGATTTGCTCGTGCTGCCGCCGAGCTTTCCGTTCGGGGGGATGGAGAATCCGCGCCTGACCTTCGCCACGCCGACCGCGATCGCCGGCGACGGCAGCCTGGTCAGCCTGATCGCGCATGAACTGGCGCATAGCTGGTCGGGCAATCTCGTCACCAATGCGACGTGGAACGATTTCTGGCTGAACGAAGGCTTCACCAGCTATTTCGAGAACCGGATCATGGAGAAAATCTATGGCCCGAAACGCGCCGCGATGGAGGCCGACCTGTCCTGGAGCGACATGCAGGCCGCGATCAAGGAAGCGGGCGGGCCGGCATCGAAGGACACCCAGCTCCGCCTCGACCTGCCCGCAAACCGCTCGCCCGACGATGGCATGACGCAGATCGCCTATGACAAGGGCGCGACCTTCCTGCGCACGATCGAGGCTGCGGTGGGCCGCGCGAAATGGGACGCCTATCTACGCGCCTATTTCGACCGCCATGCCTTTCAACCGCAGACCACGGCAGGGTTTCTGAAAGATCTGCGCGAGAATTTGATCAAGGGCGACACGGCGCTCGAGGCGAAGATCGGCATTGACCAATGGGCCTATCAGCCCGGCATCCCGGCCAATGCGGTGCATGTGACGTCCGATGCCTTCCCGGCGATCGATGCCGCGGCCAAGGCATTCGCCGCCGGCGGGCCGGTCGCGGCGGTGCCGGGCAATGTCACGACGCAGGAGACGATGCGCTTCATCACGCAATTGCCGCGCACGCTGCCGGCGGAACGGATCAAGGCGCTCGACGATCGCTTTGCCTGGTCGGACACCGGCAATAGCGAGATCCGCTTCGTGTGGCTGCAGCTGGTCCTGCCGAATCGCTACGCGCGCGGCGAAAAATCGGCCGAGCAGTTCCTGCTTGCGCAGGGGAGGCGCAAGTTCGTCGCACCCCTGTTCACCACGCTGATGGGCGACGGCGCGCATGGTCAGGCGCTGGCAAAACGAATCTATGGTGAGGCGCGGGCGGGCTATCACCCGGTCACATCGGGCACGGTCGACAAGATTCTCGGCTGGAAAACGGCGCAATAACGCCGTTCATCGGGCAGTCATCGCGCGGTCAACTCGTTTCATCGGAAAAGGTTCCATTGGTCGCGGTCGCGGGGTTTCCACCGCGGCCGCGACCTGCTTTGGACAATCCAACGAATGGTCGCGACCTGAGGGGGTCACATGAATTTTCGGGCTTTGGCAGCGCGTTTTGCGCTGGTGTTATCGTGCGCCTTGCTGACGGCGACACCGGCTTCTGCCCAGTTCTGGCAGTGCGCCCCCTATGCCCGCACCATTTCCGGCATCAACATCCATGGCAATGCCAACACTTGGTGGGGCCAGGCCGCCGGCCGCTACGCCCGTGGCCATGCGCCCAAGGTCGGCGCCGTCCTGTCCTTCGCTTCGAGCGGCCGTATGCGTCTCGGCCATGTCGCGATGGTGTCGGGCATCGTCAGCGACCGTGAAGTCCTGCTCACCCACGCCAATTGGTCGCGCCGCGGCGGGATCGAACGCAATGTCCGCGCGGTCGACGTGTCGGCAGCCGGCGACTGGAGCCTGGTCAAGGTGTGGTTCGCCGGCAATGGCGGCCTCGGTACGACCGCTTATGTCGCCAATGGCTTCATCTATTCGGATGGCACCCCACAGCAGGACGATACGCTGGATTCCGTGGCTCCGGTGACGATGGCGTCGAACGAGAGCAATACGAACGGCGTGCTGTCGCTGGTGGACCGCGTCGCTTTCTGAGCGATATACTTCCCGGGCAGCGAGCGCCTGGAAACCATATTAATCGCTGCGTATTGGCAGGCTCCCTCAGCCCTGCTTTGTCTTGAGCAACCGCGCCAGCGGGTTCGGCTCCGGCTCGGCGATCTTGCGCAATGTGTTCTGGTCGCGGTGGGCAAAGGGATCAGGGCGGCCGTGCACGGTGAGCGTCGTGTCGGTGACATAGCTCCATGACCCATCGGCCTCAAAGCTGATCACGATGCGATAGGCATCGGTGCGAAAGGCATATTCGAGGAAAGCGGTCGAGCAGATGCCGTACTCGGTCTGCCCACGCGTCGCGGTCAGTTCCAGCGTTGTAGCATCGGGCTTCGCCTGTCCGGACGCGATCAGGACCTGACCACGGGGAATGGCAACGGTCTGGATCACCAGGCCGGTTGCCGGCTCCCACAGCCAATAGCCGACCTGATCATGGAAGGTGATATCCTCCTCGGGCGTGTTGATATGGATGTGATAGCGCAGGCCATAGAAGAGCTGCGGGCCATTGGCCTGCGGGTCGATCGGCTCCATCACGATATGCTCGCGAAAGATGCGGCGTTCGGGTCCGTCAGCCTTGGGATTGAGATCGATGCCCTTGTCAGCCTGCCAGGTTCCGGCAAGCCGCCGCAACGGGCCGAGATTGGCGAGCGTGTCGGGGTCGACATCGGTCGGTTCAGTAAAGATGTCGGCCGGAAAGATGCCCATGGCGTTGCCCCTCGCGCTCCGGCAACGGCGCCGGCAGGGCATATGTATCGTGAGGCCGCGTCCGACCGCAATCTATGCGAAAGGCTATGCTTTCCCCGCCGTGAACGCCATCGCCACGCCGTTCATGCAATAGCGTTTGCCGGTCGGTGGCGGGCCGTCATCGAAGACATGGCCGAGATGCCCGCCGCAGCGACGGCAATGCACTTCGGTGCGGGAGAAACCGAGGGTACTGTCCTTGCGCGTGCGTACCGCATTCGCCAGCGGCTGCCAGAAGCTCGGCCAGCCGGTGCCGCTGTCGAACTTGGTCTTCGACGAATAGAGCGGCAGCGCGCAGCCGGCACAGGAAAAGATGCCCGCGCGATGTTCATTGTTGAGCGGGCTCGACCCTGGCCGCTCAGTGCTTTCGTGGCGCAGCGTCTGATAGGCGGCGGGCGAAAGCTTCGCTTTCCACTGCGCATCGGTCAGCTGATATTCGAAACTCTCCGGGGCCCCGGCGGTGGCGCCGCGGCAGCCGAACAGGGCGATGGCGGCAGCACTGCTGCCAGCGATGGTCAGAAAGGCACGTCGATTATGGATCATCATGCTTCTCATTCGTCGGTAACGCGGAAATGGTTACGCGCGTTCCGCCATTCGAGATGCATCCGGTCGCCCCCTCCCGCAGGAGAGGGCGCCACGGGGGTCAATATTTCGAAATCTCGACCGGGAGCTTGCGATAGCCATGGACGAAGCAGGCGGCGACGCGTTCGGGTTCGCCGACAACGTTCACGCGCATGCGGCGCTTGGCCATTTCCTCAAGCAGGGTCGCAATCTGCAGTTCGGCCAGCCGTGCGCCGACGCAGCGATGGATGCCATGGCCAAAGGCGAGGTGACGCCGCGCATTGGGTCGGTCGACGATGATCTTGTCGGCATTTTCGAACACGCTCTCGTCGCGATTGGCCGAGAGATACCACAGCGCGAGCTTGTCGCCCTGCTTGATCTCCTGCCCTTCCAGCACCGTGTCCTGCGTCGCGGTGCGGCGCATATGCGCCAGCGGCGTCTGCCAGCGGATGATTTCCTGAACCGTGTTGTGGATCAGTGACGGATCGCCCTCCAGCTTTTCGCGCTGGTCGGGAAACAGGTCAAGGCCATAGGCAGCGGCGGTCATCGAATTGCGCGTCGTGTCGTTGCCGCCGACGATCAGCAGGATCAGATTGCCGAGGAATTCCATCTGGTCCATTTCGCGCATCGCATCGGAATGGATCATCATCGAGATCAGGTCGGGGGTCGGCTCCTTGCCGACCTTCTGGTCCCACAGCTTCTGGAAATAGCCGCCGCATTCATACATGTACTGCAGCCGCTGCAGCCGCAGTTCCTCGGTCTTGACCAGTTCGATATCGCCGGCCCAGTCAGACCAGAAGGTCAGCTTGCGCCGGTCCTCCCACGGGAAATCGAACAGGATCGCCAGCATCTGCGTGGTCAGTTCGATCGACACGGTGTCGACCCAGTCGAATTCCTCGCCCCAGGGTAGCGTGTCGAGAATCTCGCCGGTGCGCATGCGAATATTGTCGCTCATCCGCACCATCTCGCTTGGCGTGAAGGCGGGGGCGACGGTGCGGCGCTGGCCGGTATGCTTGGGCCTGTCCATCGCGATGAACATCGGCATGCGCACGTCGCTGCGTTCCTCGATGAAATCGGCGATGGTGATGCCGCCGGCTTCTGAGGAATAGATATCGGGGAGCGATTCGACCTCGACGATCGGCTTATAGGTCGAGACCGACCAGAAGGTACCGAAACCGCTTTGTTCGACCTTGTACACCGGCGCTTCGGCGCGAAGCTGGCGGAATGGCTCGTGCCAGGTATCGTCGCGATAGAGTTCGGGGCGGCTCACATCGAGCGGGTTGATCTCTCGCGGCGGTTTTTCCTGCGCCCCGACGTCTTGCGCTAATGTCGCCATGATCCACTCTCCTCTGCCCGGAAGAAAGCTCTAACTGACACATCGGTCAATAGCGTTTTGCAACCTTTTGCGATGGAGCGAGGGGCGAAAGCGATTTTTCGTCAGCCGCCGCGCCGGAACATCGCCTTCAAATTCATCTTGCCGCTGCCCGATTGCAGTACGCCGCGGCGAAAGGCGCGGGCGCCGATCGTGATGACGATCGCGACCCACAGCGTCTGCCAGAGCAATGCCGCGATATGCGGCCAGATTTCCGGCTGATTTGCCGCGCGCGCCGCCATGGCGAAAGGCGAGGAGAGCGGGAATATCTCCGCAAAGGTCGCGATCGGCGTGCCCGGCTGCGACGCGGCGGTGGCGGCAAGACCGAACATTAGGACCTGCACGATGGTGATCGGCAGCGACAGCATCTGGATTTCGCGCATCGTCGAGGCCTGCGCACCGACGCTGAGGAACACCGCGCCGAGCAGCATATACGCCATGGTGAAATAGGCGAAGAACAGGGCGACATAGATCGGCATGCCGACCGCCGGCCCGATCTCCTTGAGGCCCTGGGCGAACCAGGCCGGCGTGATCGCGCCGATCTGGCTCACCAATGTCCCCCAGAAGCAGACGAACAGGATGGCGACGCCGAACATGCCGATCAGCTTGCCAAGGAAAACGGATTCGAGCGGCACGGCGGCGGCGAGAACTTCGATCACCTTGTTGCTGCGTTCCTCCGCCATCGTGCTCACGACCTGTCCGGCGAGCAGCAGCGTGAGGAAGAAGATACCGAACACGGTGAAAAAGGCAGCCTGATTCTGCCCCCCGATCGAGGTGCGTTCGCGCGAGATTGCGGTCCTGGTCGGCGTGCTGAGCGGCGCGACGCCGCCGGAACGCGCGGCGCGCAGGCTCGCCTCGGCCAGTTCGGCGAGATAATCAGCGGCGCGGGGGCCTCTGGCGCCGTACAGGATGACCGGCTTGTCGAGCGGACCATAGAGCACCGACTGCGCATCATAATCCTTGGCATCGAACAAGGCGCGCGCCTGCGCTCCGGTGTCTGCCTGCGGCGTTTCGATCTGCAATTCGGGCGGTTTTTCACTGGCGCGGAACATACGGCGCAGCCGTCCATCCAGATCCTTCATCACGGCGCCTTGTTCCGGCGCAACGATTGCGACGATGCGATATCTGTTCTCGCCGCCTTGCGTGACGGTCAGGGCACCCACGCCGCCGATCGCACCGAACGCGCCCATGATCAGGGGAGCGAAGAGGAAGATCAGGAAGGTCGGGGTGAACACCGTCGCGATGAAGTCGCGCCGGGCGATCGTCATGGTCTGACGGATCATGCGGCGGGTGTTGCCGACTCGGCGGTTGCTCATGCCGCCTGCTCCAGCGCGTCGGCGCCGACGATACGGACGAACGCATCGTGCAGGCCGGGACGTTCGATCGACAGGCCGGAAATGCCGAAGCCCGCGTCGATCAGTTTTACCAGCAAGGCTTCAATCCCTTCCTTCGGTACGGTGAAGCGCCATCCGTCGCTCTCGCGTGCGGCGTCGGCGGGGAGCAGCGCGGCGATGCCGTCGCCGTCATGATGCGGGATATAATGCGCACGCATCGGCAGCGTACCGCGTGCCTCGTTGACCGTGCCTTCGAAGCGACGCTTGCCCCCGGCGATGATCGCCAGCCGGTCGCACAGGCGCTCGGCATGGGCCATGACATGGGTCGAAAAGAGGATCGTCGCGCCGCGATCGCGCTCGGCCAGGATCAGCGCCTCGAGCCGTTCCTGGTTGACCGGGTCGAGGCCGGAAAAGGGTTCGTCGAGCACCAGCAGTTCGGGTTGGTGCACGACCGAGCCGAGCAATTGCACAAGCTGCGCCATACCTTTGGACAATTTACGGATCTTGGTATCGACCGCATGGCCAAGGCCTGCCGCCTCCAGCATGGTCACGGCACGCTTGCGCCCGGTCTTGAGATCGAGGCCGCGCAGTGCGCCGAGAAAGGCAATCGCGTCCTTCGCCTTCATGGCAGGGTAGAGGCCGCGTTCCTCAGGCAGATAGCCGATCTGGTCGCTCGCCTCGCGCGGGCGATCATGGCCAAGCAGGGTGCGGTGGCCGCCATCGGGTTCGATGATGCCAAGCAGCATGCGCAGCGTCGTGGTCTTGCCGGCGCCATTCGGGCCAAGCACGCCGTAGATCACGCCGCGTGGTACGGCGATATCGATCCCATCGACCACGCGACGGCCACCGAAATTCTTGATCAGTCCGGTGGCGCTGATCGCGAGGCCCTTATCAATCGTCACGCTACCCCATTTCCGTTCGGTTCGAGCCCAAGATTTTAGGCGACGTCGAGAACTCTTATCGAGCGAAGGCTAAACTCTCCCCAACGAGCGGTCCGCGTAAAACGGTATCTCGACGTCGCTGGACACGAACGGAGGAGGGTAACGATCCTTGCCGGACCGTGGTAGCGGGTGCGGGTGCGCGAAGACAAGCAGTTCAAGGACCACCCGGAGGCGGGCAGGCAGTTTACCGATCGCCTGAAGGCGAAGGCGGGCGAATTCGGCTTTGCCGCGTGCGGCGTGGCGCGCGCCGATGCCGCGCCGCGCACCGCCGAGCGGCTCCGCCAATGGCTCGCGGAAGGCGCGCATGGCGATATGATCTGGATGGAGGCGCGCGCGCATCACCGCGAAAGCCCGGCGGCGCTGTGGCCCGAGGTGCGCAGCGTGATCGCGCTGGGGATGAGTTATGCGCCCGCGAGCGATCCACTCGCGCTGGCAGGGGAAGGGGAGATCGGGCGGATCTCGATTTATGCGCAGGGCGGCGATTATCATGATGTGGTGAAGCGCAACCTCAAAGCGCTGGCACGCTGGCTGGTCGGCGAACTGAAAGGCGCCGACGTCAAGGTGTTCGTCGATACCGCGCCGGTGATGGAGAAACCGCTCGCCGAGGCGGCCGGGCTGGGCTGGCAGGGCAAGCACACCAATCTGGTCAGCCGCGAACATGGCAGCTGGCTGTTCCTCGGCGCGATCTACACCACGGCCGATCTCGCAACCGATACCGGCGGCAGCGATACCTGTGGGTCATGCGATGCGTGCCAGCAGGCGTGTCCGACTGACGCCTTTCCCGCGCCTTACCGACTCGATGCGCGGCGCTGCATTTCCTATCTGACGATCGAGCATGCCGGACCGATCCCGACCGAGTTCCGCGCGGCGATGGGCAACCGCATCTATGGCTGCGATGATTGCCTGGCGGTGTGCCCATGGAACAAGTTCGCCGAGGCAGCGCATGCGAACATGGCATTCGCGCCCCGCGCGGAGCTGGTGGCGCCGGAACTCGCCGACCTGATGGGGCTGGACGATGCAGGGTTTCGCCAGGTGTTCGCAGGCTCGCCGATCAAGCGCATCGGACGCGACCGGATGGTGCGCAACGCGCTGGTCGCGGCTGGGAATAGCGGGTCGGCGGGGCTGGCCGGCGCGGTAGCCGGCTTGCTTGACGATCCGGCCCCGGTCGTGCGCGGCGCGGCGGTCTGGGCGCTGTCGCGGCTGGATCAGGCGCGCTGGATGGCTGAGCGTGACGGGCGGGTTGCTGCCGAGGTCGATGAGGCTGTTTTGGCGGAGTGGGGTTGACTGATAGCCATCTTTTTCACTGGGAATGACTTTAGGCAATCATGTGTTGCAATGCCATTGTCGACCGTCCGCCTTCGGCTCAAAAGTGATATTGAGCGAATCTGAGATTTCTACCAATTGTCCGCTTCTCTTAGAGGCAGAGGTATGCGCGGTCACTTTTACGGACTGCAATTTGATCTGCCGCCAGAGTGGACGGATATAACTGAAGAACTAACTGAGGATATACTGCCCACATTGGCTCGCCCTTCGGGGCCCGGCGTCATCCAATTTTCCATAGCTAGGTACCAGGATGGCGATGATCCGAAAGTTAGCATGGACGATCTGCGGCGATTTCTCGCTGAGTTCTGTTCTGCTCATTTGCTAAAATATGAAGCTCCGATAGAGAAATTTGGAAATATTACATCGATTGGATGCGTATCCGTCGCCGGTGATGAAATGTTGGCGGCATGGTTTCTGTCGAATCGTCGCGATATAGTTTTGGCGACGTACACGTCTTTGCATTCCGAGAGTCCCGAAACCAAGGTCGAATTAACCCAAGTCCGACAGATTATAGATTCCATCGATTTTTGATTGGATTGCAGAGTTTCTATTACGCCTTTTTATCGGCAACAGACATCCGTGAGAGGGTCAGAAATCCGCATAGCCGCCTATCCTGTCTGATTGACCTCACTTCCCCTGCGCCTTCATCGACAGCGCCGCGACGCAGCTGGCGCGGTCGACCGGGCTGCCGTCGGTCTGGCGCGCGTCGACATGGGTGACGACCGGTTCGGCCTTGCCCCTGGGGTAGAGATAGGCGTCGAGTACGCAGGTGCCGCTGGCGAATTGCAGCTTGCGCGCATCGCCTTCAAGCAGGTCGGCGCCGGGCCGGCCGAACAAGGCGACCAGGCCACGCGCATTCTGGCCCATTACCCGCTCCAGCCCGACAACATTGTTGCTGGTGGTCGGGATCGGCACGATCGGCGGGCGGGCCCGCGCCGGGGCGGGCGTGCCGGTCGTCGCGCAACCGGCCAGCGAAAGGCCGAGCCCGGCCGCTATCAGCAATTGCTTCACGCTTGACGTCCTCCATGAAACCAGTGCGTCGCCATTGCCGCGCCGAGCACCGGCGCGAACAGCGCGACGATCGGCACGACGAGCAGGCCGGTGACGATCAGGCCGATCGCAAATCGGCTGACCCTGGTCGTATCGCGCCACGCCTTCAGATCGGCCTCCGGCATATGCCGCGCCGCGACCATGTCGCCGAGATCGCGGCCGAGCAGCCAGCCATTGACGACGAAGAACAGGATCGGCGTGCCGATGCCGGTGACGATCAGCAACAGATAGACCGGCGACAGCGCGATATTGACCAGGATCGCCCGGCCCGCCGAACGCAGGCCCATGAGGATCGAGCGGCCAAGCGGCACATCGGTCGCCTGTGCCAGGGCGGCGGAATAATATCTGTCCTCCACTGCCAGCACGACTTCATCGGCGAAGATCCCGATCACTGCGATCGCGACGGCGCGAAACAGCAGCCATGCCGAGAGGATGATGCCGAGCGCCACGGCAACGCCGGCGAGATCAGTGACTTCGGCGCTGGCGCCGATCCGGATGAGCAGCGAATATGCGCCGAACCATAGCCCCGCACCGATCGCGGCAAGGATCACGCAGGTCAACGCGAACGATTTCAGGAACACCAGCATGATGCGCTTGTCGCCGAGCTGGCCGACGGACAGGAAAAACGCGCGGATCATGACTCTGTGGTGCGGCCTCGGCGTGCCCACGTCAACGGCGGTTGCGCTGCGGGGGCGGGCAAATTAGGGCGAATGCTTCTCCGTTCGGGTCAAATCCCGGGCGGGCTCGTTTTTTCCGGAGACTTTATTTGACCACCCCAACCTATGACGTCGTCGCGATCGGCAATGCGATCGTCGATGTGCTTTCACAGACCGACGACGCCTTCATCACCGCCGAGGGGATGACCAAGGGATCGATGCAGCTGATGTTCTCGCCGGAGGACGCCGATGCGCTCTATGCCAAGATGGGCCCGGGGATTGAGGCGAGCGGCGGTTCAGCGGCAAACACAGTCGCCGGCATGGCCGCGCTGGGCGCGCGGTGCGGTTTCATCGGTCAGGTTGCCAACGACCAGCTCGGCGAAGTGTTCGCGCATGATATTCGCGCAACCGGCGTGACGTTCGGCACCGTGGCGCGCGATGGAGCACCCACGACGGCGCGCTGCCTGATCTTTGTCACGCCCGATGGGCAGCGGACGATGAACACATTCCTCGGCGCATCCCAGTTCCTGCCCGCCAGCGCGCTCGATCGCGACCTGATCGCGAGCGGTGCGATCCTGTATCTCGAAGGATATCTGTGGGATCCGGAAGAACCGCGCCAGGCGATGCGCGCCGCGATCGAGGTCGCGCGCAAGGCGAGCCGCAAGGTCGCCTTCACTTTGTCGGACGTGTTCTGCATCTCGCGCCATGGCGGCGATTTCCGCAAGCTGATGAGCGACGGGCTGATCGACATCATGTTCGCCAATGAAGCGGAAATCCTCGCACTCATGGAGACAGAGGATTTCGACGCGGCAGTCTCAGCAGCGGCAGCGCAGGTGCCGATGCTGGTGGTGACGCGCAGCGAGAACGGCGCGATCGCCGTGTCGGGCGGCAAGACCGTCGCGGTGCCGGCCGAGCCGATCGAAAAGGTGGTCGACACGACCGGCGCGGGAGACCTGTTCGCGGCGGGCTTCCTGACCGGCCAGGCGCAGGGCCGCTCGGTCGAGGAGTCGCTTCGCCTCGGCGCGATCTGTGCGGCGGAGATCATCTCGCATATCGGTGCGCGGCCGATGGTCGACATGAAGGCGCTGGCGGCGAGCAAGCTCGGCTGACACGCTTTTTCGGTACGCCAGGGCAAAAAGGGGTGCCGTCCAGCCGGACGGCACCCCTTTTGGTTTCCAAGACCAGGGCGGTGCCGATTCAACCCTGGCGCGGGTCATGACAGGGTGACGGCTGACGGGATGCCGATCGGCGCTCCGTCCCGCTCTTTGACATGACTGGACAATATCGAGCGTTTCCGCGCCCGCTGTTTTGCCAATAACAGGGGTCGGTCCACCCCTGTTATCCCGCTGTTCCACCCCTGTTATCGGGAACAGCGGAAAACGGCTCAAACTCTTGAAGACAGACGGAGAATCCGCGTTCTGAATCCAACTTAACAGGGGTGAGTTTTTTTATCCCGGATAACAGCGGAAAATCGGGCCGCGATGTCGATTGCGACTCGCATCGCGGCTCCCCGAATGACGATTGGCCCTAGACGATCGGCGGCACCGGCTGCGGCGGGACGTCGCTATCGGTCTCATGCACTTCCACCACGCCGCGGCCGACATGGCTGCGGCTCCGGCTATAGCCGAAATACACCACCAGCCCGACGGCCGCCCAGCCGATGAACATCAACTTGGTCGGCATACCGAGATTGTAGAACAGATAGATGCAGCCGAGGATCGCCAGCGGCGCCGTCACCGCGACGAACGGAGTACGGAACGGGCGGCGGCGGTCCGGATCGGTTCGGCGCAGCACCAGCACCGCGATCGACACCGCGCCAAAGGCGAACAAGGTGCCCGAGTTCGAGATGTCGGCGAGCAGGCCGACCGGGAAGAATGCCGCGAACAGGGCGACGAACAGGCCAGTGATGATGGTGATGACGTGCGGGGTGTGGAACCGCGGATGGACCTTTGACAGCACCGCCGGGAGCAGGCCGTCACGGCTCATCACGAAGAAGATGCGGGTCTGGCCGAACATCATCATCAGGATGACCGAAGGCAGCGCCAGACCGGCGGCGAGGCCGATCAGATTGCCGATCTGCTTCCAGCCGATCTCGCGCATGGTCCAGGCCAGCGCTTCCTTCGAGCAGACGACCGCGGCGTCCTTGATCGCAGCGCACTGGTTGGCGAGCTCGATGCTGCCGGTGGCAAGCGCCTGGCCGTCCGGGCCGGACACCGGCTGAGCGCCGACCGTGCCGACGACACCGGTCGCGACAAGGATGTAGAACACGGTGCAGATCGACAGCGAACCGATCAGGCCGATCGGCATGTTGCGCTGCGGGTTCTTGGTTTCCTCGGCCGCAGTGGAGACCGCGTCGAAGCCGACATAGGCGAAGAAGATCGAGGCCGCCGCCGCCGAGATGCCGCCAAAGCCGAGCGGCGCGAAGGGCGTGAAATTCTCCATGTTCATCACTGGCAGCGCGAGGACGATGAACAAGGTGAGTGCGGTAATCTTGATCGCAACCAGCACCGCATTGACCATCGCGCTTTCCCGCGTGCCGATCACCAGCAGCCAGGTGACGAGCCCGGCGATCAGCATCGCCGGCAGATTGATCACGCCACCGTCATAGGGACCGCGTACGAGCATATTCGGTATGTCGATTCCCGACGCATGCTCAATGAGCCCGACGACATAGCCGGACCAGCCGACCGACACGGCGCCGGCGGCAATGGCATATTCGAGGATCAGCGCCCAGCCGACGATCCAGGCGATCAACTCGCCCATCACGGCATAGCTATAGGTATAAGCGGAGCCGGAAACCGGCACCATCGACGACATTTCCGAATAGCAAAGTGCCGCAAAGGCGCAGACGAAGCCGGCGATGATGAAAGAGATCATCATGCCGGGCCCGGCCTTTTGCGCGGCCTCTGCCGTCAGCACGAAAATGCCGGTGCCGATCACTGCGCCGACACCAAGCATGGTCAGCTGAAATGCGCCGAGCGACCGCGTCAGCGATTTCTTCTCGGCGGTGGCAAGGATGGCGTCGAGTGATTTGATACGCCCGAAGATCATGAACGGGTCCCCTAAAACAATCTGCGATTTGCTGAATCGCGAAAAACTGACGTTTAAGGCCAAAGCTGGCCGGTGCAATCCATCACGCTGCTTGCCGCTACGGAAATGCTGCCGATCGGCGTTGCGGTGACAGGAAAAAGGGGACGGAAATTGCTTCCCGGCCCCTTTTTCATATTCAGATCGATCAGCTCATTCGGTGCCCGGCACCTTTGGCTCGAGGTCGCCGAGTGTGGCTTCGTTCACCTCTTCGATACCGCGACCCATATGGCTGTTGCGATAGCCATAGAGATAATAGATCACGAGGCCGATCGCGCCCCAGACGGGCAGGACGATCATCGCTTCGAACGGCAGGTTGAAGAACAGGAATATACAGCCGAGGATCGTTGCCGGGCCCACCAGCCAGAGCATTGGGGTCTTGAAGCTGCGGACGCGGGCGGCTTCGGTCCTGCGCAGCATCATGACCGCGATCGCGACCATCATGAAGGCGTAGAGCGTTCCGGCATTGGCGATATCGGCAAGCTTGCCGACCGGCAGGAATGCCGCCGCAAACGCAACCGCACCACCGGTCAGCGCGGTGACGACATAGGGCGTCTTCCACTTCGGGTGGATTTTCGACAGGCCGTCCGGCAGCAGCCCGTCACGCGACATCACGAAGAAGATGCGCGTCTGGCCGAACAGCAGGATGAGGATGACAGAGGGCAATGCAACGAACGCGGCGATGCCGAGCAGGTTGCCGACGGTGCCGAAGCCGATTTCACGCAGCACATGCGCCAGCGCTTCGTTCGAGCAGACCAGCATCTGCGAGTATTCGGCCATCGCACACTGCCGCGCGAGTTCCTCCGAACCGGCCGGGAAGGGGATGCCGCCGGGACCCATGATCGGCTGGCCGCCGATCGTGCCGACCGCGCCGGCCGCGACGAGAATGTAGAAGATAGTGCAGAACAACAGACTGCCAATCAGGCCGATCGGGACGTTGCGTTGCGGATTCTTGGTTTCCTCGGCCGCGGTCGAGACGGCGTCGAAACCGACATAGGCGAAGAAGATCGTCGCCGCCGCGCCGACCGCGCCGACGCCCGAGCCGAAGCCGCCGAACAGGCCGGCGGGCAGGAACGGGTTGAAATTGGCGGTGCTGAACTCGCCGCTGGGCAGGGTCAGGACGATGAAGGCAGTCAGTGCGGTCACCTTGATCAGCACCAGTACGGCGTTGACGCGCGCGGATTCGGTGGTGCCGATCATCAGCAGCCAGGTGATGAGCAACGAGATCAGGACGGCGGGCAGATTGATGATGCCGCCCGGCGCGCCGCCAAGTGCAAGCGGCGCCGATGACAGCGCCGCGGGTAAATGTATGCCCAGAAACTGGTTCAAGATCGTGCCGGTGAAATAGCCGGACCACCCGACCGCCACCGCGCTGGCCGCGACGGCATATTCGAGGATCAGGGCCCAGCCGACCGTCCAGGCGAGCAATTCGCCCATGACGGAATAGGTATAGGTATAGGCCGAGCCCGCGACAGGCATCATCGAGGCGATTTCGGCGTAACAGAGTGCGGCGACGATGCAGATTGCGCCGGCGATGGCGAAGGCGAGCATCAGGCCGGGGCCAGCCTTTTGCGCGCCGGCGGCGGTGAGCACGAAAATGCCCGTGCCGATCACGCAGCCGATGCCGAACAGGGTCAATTGGAATGCGCCAAGCGTCCGATGGAGAGATTTTCTCTCCGCCGTCGCGAGAATGGCATCGACTGATTTGATGCGCCCGAAGATCATGGAAATGGGTCCCCCCAAGGGAAAGCGGACCATCATTGGCCCGATATTTATGGCGCGGAACCTAAAGGCAAAATCGAGACGCGCAATCCCCTTATCGTCCGGGCGTTTAGTCGCCGGTACGACGCACCAGCATCGGCCCCAGACCGTGCCCGGCGAACACATGGACATGGAGGTGCGGGACCTCCTGTCCGGAATCGAGCCCGGTATTGGCAAGTAGCCGGTATCCGGGCGCGACGAGTCCTGCTGCGCGCGCGACTTCGCCGACCGCGCGCACGAACCCGGCAATCTCGGCGTCCGAGGCATGGGCGCTGAAATCGTCCCACGAGACATAGCGACCGCGCGGGATCACCAGGATATGCGTCGGCGCTTGCGGGTTGATGTCGTGAAAGGCGATCGCATAATCATCCTCATAGACCCGCCTGGACGGGATCTCGTCGCGCAGGATCTTCGCGAAGATGTTCTGGTCGTCATAAGGCCTGGTGGCGTCGATCGGCATGGAGAGTCCTTAACTAGCTCTTGCGCGAGGCTTTTTCGTCGATCCCGGACATGCCCTCGCGCCGCTTCATTTCCGCACGCACATCATCAAGGCTGAGCCCGGCATCGGCGAGCAGCACGAGCAGGTGGAACATCAGGTCGGTCGCTTCGCCGACCAGTTCGGCGCGGTCGTCGCGCACCGCTGCGATGACGGTCTCGACCGCTTCCTCGCCGACCTTCTGGGCGATTTTCGCTCGACCCTTTGCGAACAGGCTGGCGGTGTAGGAGGTCGACGGATCCGCGCCGCGCCGGTCGCGGATCACGGTTTCGAGGCTGGTCAGGAAATCTTCGGCCATCCGCGCTGGCTGGCGCAGGGCGGGCTCAAGGTCAATGCCCTGAGCTCAATCCTTCTGTTTCCTGGCGAAGCGGGCACGCATCGCGCGGCGGATCAGGAAGACGCCGATCGCGGCCATCACGAACAAGGCGATGTCGGACAGTTCGGGGCCGGTGCGAACCTTCGGCACACCGCTATGGGCGGCGAAAACCGGCGTGGCGATCAGGAGAAGGTGCAGAAAGCGCATGGGGCGAGTGTAGCGGGCAGGGGGTTAAAACTCCCTCTCTGCCACCAGCGGCTAGATATTGACCGGGCGCCGCACCGGCACCCCCGCCGTGGCAAGCGCGGCGTGTGCCTCGGCGATGCTGGCTTCGCCGAAATGGAAGATCGACGCAGCCAGCACCGCGCTGGCATGGCCTTCCCTAATGCCGGCGACCAGATCGTTGAGCGAGCCGACGCCGCCCGACGCGACCACCGGGACCGTGACCTGGTCGGCGATGGTGCGGATCAGGTCGAGGTCATAACCATCGCGCGTACCGTCGCGGTCCATCGAGGTGACGAGCAACTCGCCGGCACCGAGCCGCACCAGGTTGAGCGCATGGACGACCGCGTCAATGCCGGTCGCGCGTCGGCCGCCATGCGTGAAGACTTCCCAGCCGCCCTCGACCCGGCGCGCATCGACCGAGGCGACGACGCACTGGCTGCCGAAGCGATCGGCCATGTCGGCGACCAGTTCCGGACGCGCGACGGCGGCGGAATTGACCGCAACCTTGTCCGCACCGGCAAGCAGCAGCGCCCGCGCATCGTCGGGCGTGCGCACACCGCCGCCGACCGTCAGCGGCATGAAGCACACCTCTGCGGTGCGGCTGACCACATCGAGGATCGTGCCGCGCGCTTCGTGGCTGGCGGTGATATCGAGGAAGCAGAGCTCGTCCGCGCCGGCCGCATCATAGGCACGTGCCTGTTCGACCGGATCGCCGGCGTCGCGCAGATCGACGAAGTTCACGCCCTTGACCACGCGGCCATTGGCGACGTCGAGACAGGGGATCACGCGGGCACGGACGGTCATGGCCTCACGCCGCCGCCGCCACGCTCAGCGCCGCCGCCAGGTCGAGCCGGCCGTCATAGAGTGCCCGTCCGGTGATCACACCTTCGACCCCGTCGCGCGCGTGCAGCGCCAGCACATGGATCTCACCGATCCCGGCAACCCCGCCGCTGGCGATTACCGGGATACGCACCGCGCGCGCCAGATCGACCGTTGCCTGCACATTGCAGCCCTTCAGCATGCCGTCGCGCCCGACATCGGTGAACAACAGGGCGGCGACGCCGGCATCCTCGAAGCGGCGCGCCATATCGACCACTTCGACCGTGGAGACATCCGCCCAGCCGCGCGTCGCGACCATGCCGTCCTTCGCATCGACCGCGACGACAATGCCGCCGGGGAAATCCCTGGCGGCTTCACGCACCAGCTCGGGATTCTCCAGCGCGGCCGTGCCGATCACCACGCGCGACACACCGAGATCGAACCATTTCTCGATCGCGGCGCGGTCGCGGATGCCGCCGCCGAGTTGCACATGGCCGGGAAACTGACTGACGATCGACGCCACCGCCTCGCCATTGACCGAAGCACCGGCAAAGGCGCCGTCGAGATCGACGACATGGAGATATTGTGCGCCCTGTCCGGCAAAGATCATCGCCTGGGCGGCGGGATCGTCGCCATAGATAGTCGCGCGGTCCATATCGCCCTCGGCAAGGCGGACCACCTGGCCAGCCTTCAGGTCGATGGCAGGGAAGACGATGAGAGTCATGGCCGCCACTCCAGGAAGCGCGCGAGAAAGGTGAGGCCGTAAGCCTGGCTCTTTTCGGGATGGAACTGCACGCCGATCATATTGTCGCGGCCGATCGCGGCGGTGATCGGACCGCCATGGTCGGTGCCGGCCAGGACGTCGTCACCGTCGAACGCATAGCTGTGCAGGAAATAGGCTTCACCGGGCTCGATCAGGGCATGCGGCCGGGCAAGGATAACATCGTTCCAGCCCATATGCGGCACCTTGGCCGATGGATCGGCGGGCGCCAGTTGCCGCACGCTGCCGCGCACCCAGCCAAGCCCCTGATGCGTGCCGAGTTCCTCGCCGGTATCGGCCATCAATTGCATGCCGACGCAGATGCCAAGGAACGGGACCGCAGCGCCGCGCACCCGCGCGTCGAGCGCCTCGACCATGTCGGGTACGGCGCGGAGTGCCGCCGCGCAGGCGCCGAACGCGCCGACCCCGGGCAGCACGATACGGTCAGCCTTCGCGACCATGGCCGCGTCGCTGGTAATGGAGATGTCCGCCGCGCCCGCTGCCTTCAGTGCATTGGCGACGGAATGGAGATTGCCCGCGCCATAATCGATCAGCGCGAGGGTCATATCAGCAGCGCGGCAAAACGATCCGCTGCCATGTTCGCGCCGAACTCGATCACTTCGGCTTCGGCCACGCCTGAGATGATAAAGGGATCGTATGCGACCAGTGCCTCCACGTCCTGCCGATGTCCGCGCGACAGGATGACGCCGCCGGTACGCGGCGCACGGCGGCCCGATACGATGAAGATACCTGCGTCATAGCCTTTTTCGAGCCACGCCACATGTGCGGCCATCTGCGCATCGACCTGATCAAGCGGCGCCACGTAGCGCAGCAGGATCATGCACAATGGCTCTTCGGGCCGTGCGATCACCTACAATATCCCCTTGGTGCTGGGGATCGCATCGGCTTTGCGCGGGTCGATCTCGACCGCGGTGCGCAGCGCACGCGCCAGGCCCTTGAAGGCGGCTTCGGCGATATGGTGGTTGTTCTGCCCGTACAGCGTCTCGACATGCAGCGTGATGCCGGCCGCCTGGGCGAAGCTGTGGAACCAGTGCTCGAACATCTCGGTGTCCATTTCGCCGAGCTTTTTCTGGCTGAACTCGGTCTTCCACACGAGATAGGGACGCCCGGAAATGTCGAGCGCGACGCGGGTCAGCGTCTCGTCCATCGGCGACAGAGCATCGCCATAACGCCGGATGCCGCGCTTGTCGCCGAGCGCCTTGGCCACCGCCTCGCCGATCGCGATGCCGGTATCCTCGACCGTGTGATGCTGGTCGATATGCAGGTCGCCGATCGTCTTCACGTCCAGGTCGATCAGCGAGTGGCGCGAAAGCTGTTCGAGCATGTGATCGAAAAAGCCGATCCCGGTCGACACGGCATAGACGCCGGTGCCGTCGAGATTGACCGTGACGTCGATACTGGTTTCGCTGGTCGAGCGGCTGATCGTGGCGGTGCGCATCATGCCGCCCCCCATAGCGCGATAGCCTGTTCATGCAATCTCGGCGTCTTCCCCGCATACAATCTTGACGCTTAGCCAAACACCGCTACCCAAGGGGCCATGAGCGATGGATTGCCCGACAGCCTGATTCCCTATGACGAGATCGTCCAGGAGGCATTGCGCGCCGTGGTCGGGCGTGTGCTCGGCTCGGTCGCGGCCAATGGCGGCCTGCCCGGCGACCATCATTTCTATATCACCTTCAAGACGCACGCCGCCGGCGTCGACATTCCGCAGCGGCTGATTGAGCGATTCCCCGATGAAATGACCATCGTGATGCAGAATCGCTACTGGGATCTGGTGGTCGATGACGAGCGCTTCTCGGTCGGGCTGAGCTTCAACCAGGTCGCCTCGAAACTGGTCATCCCCTATGCGGCGGTAACTGGCTTCCACGATCCATCGGTCAATTTCGAACTGCGCTTCCAGGCGCAGGATGGGCCCGACGGTCCTGATCCGCATGATGAGGCCGAGAATGACGGCCCGACCGTGGTGCCGGTCGAGGACGGATCGAACGTCGTCGCGGTCGATTTCAAGCGGAAGAAGTAAGGGAAATATCTTCTTCCCGTTCGGCCCCGGACCTGATCCGGGGTTGTCGAAGCACCGTTCTTTCCTACTTCCGTCTTAGAAAACGGCCCTTCGACAAGCTCAGGGCGAACGGAGGTTTGTTTGTCCCAGGAAACGCGCACCGAAACCGACTCGATCGGCGCGATCAAGGTCGCCACCACTGCCTATTGGGGCGCGCAGACGCAGCGCTCGATCGAGAATTTCCCGTTCGGCGCGCAGGAGCGCATGCCGATCGGCATCATCCACGCGCTGGCGATCGTGAAGCAGGCGGCGGCGCGGGTGAACCGCGCGCATGGCCTCGACGCCGGGATTGCCGATGCGATCGAGGCGGCGGCGGCGGAAGTGGCGAGCGGCAAGCTTGACGATCAGTTCCCGCTGGTCATCTGGCAGACCGGGTCGGGCACGCAGACCAACATGAACGTCAACGAAGTGATCGCGGGCCGCGCCAATGAAGTGCTGACCGGCACGCGCGGCGGCAAATCGCCGGTTCACCCCAATGACCATGTCAATATGAGCCAGTCGTCCAACGACAGCTTCCCGACCGCGCTGCATATCGCCGCCGCGATCGCCGCGACGCGCGACCTGCTGCCGGCGCTCGGCCGGCTGCACGACGCACTGGAGGCAAAGGCGCAGGACTGGACCGGGATCGTCAAGATCGGACGCACCCATTTGCAGGATGCGACGCCGCTGACGCTCGGCCAGGAATTCTCCGGTTATGTGCATCAGCTTTATCGCTGTCGTCACCGTATCGAGCCAGCGGTGCTGCACGGCATGACCGTGCTTGCGCAGGGCGGCACGGCGGTTGGTACCGGGCTGAATGCGCCGGCCGGATTCGATGTCGAGATCGCCGCGGAAATCGCCAACATCACTGGCCTGCCGTTCCGCACCGC
>NZ_JBOHHW010000055.1:0-34916 GCF_050725575.1 Sphingomonas sp.
TGGTCGCAGTGCAGCAGCATCGTGGTGCCGACACCGACCGCGCGGCCCTGCACGGCAGCGATCAGCGGCTTGGTGGCGGTGGCGATCGCGTGGAGGAAGCGCCCCACATTGCGCGAGCCTTCACCGCCGGCGGCAGCCACGGCGAATTCGCCGATATCATTGCCCGAGGTGAACAGGTCGCCTTCACCGCGGATCAGGATTGCCCGGACCTCGGCGTCGTGGTTCGACGCTTCGATCGAATCGGCAAGCGCCTTGTACATCGCATCGGTCAGCGCATTCTTCTTGTCCGGGCGGTTCATCACGAGCGTCAGCACGCCGTTCGATTGCTCGATCTGAATATGGTCGGTCACTTGCCGTTCTCCTTGGGAAATTTCTCGCGCACGGCGTCGAGCCAGCGCGCGACGATCGCGAGCTCCTGGTCGTCAAAGCCGTCGCAAAGCCGGTCATTCATCGTGCGCGCACCGCTGATCGCGTCCGTCCGCGCGGTCATGCCTTCGGGCGTCAGCATGATGATCCATGCCCGGCCATCGGCCGGGTCGGGGCGGCGTTCGATCAGGCCAGCGCGCGCGGTCCGATCGATCAGGCCTGACAAGGCCGGTGCCCCGAGGTCCAGCACCTGTCCGAGCTGCGCCATCGGCGTGCCCGTTTCGGGCGAGAGCGCCATCAACAGCCCTCCGCGCGCCGCGGTCGCGCCGTCACTTTCATCCTGAATCGCGGCCTGGACTCGCCGCTGGGCGATACTGAGCAGGTAGATGAACCGCTCGCGCCTGCCATTTTCGGCGCCGTCCTTCGCCTTGGTCATCGCTTTCACCGATTCTTCGTATGCGAACCATGTAGTTCGTATACGAAGTAAATCAAGTGACCCGATACATGGGAAAAGCCGGCAATCGGCGTGCCGACAAGGGCGATGTGCGCGTGATCCGTTCAGAAGATCCGGAAGAATGCGGATCAAACCGCGCCGGGCAATTGCGCCTTGGGAAAGCCGGTCCACACCTGATCATAATCTTCATCGAGCGTGCCGGTCTTCAGCGCGAAATCGGTCGCGCGGAAAACCCAGCGGCTTTCGATCATGAAGGCCATGGTGCCGTCGATCTTGTGCGGCTTGAGCTCCGCCTCGCTCGCGCCTTTCCAGCTCGCGACATCGGGGCCATGGCCGCTCATCTGGTTGTGCAGCGACAGCGCGCCGGGGACGAAGCCATCGGCTTTGGCATCGTACGCGCCGTGGATCAGGCCCATTGCTTCGCTCATCACGTTGCGGTGGAACCAGGGCGGGCGGAACGTGTCCTCGGCGACCATCCAGCGCGGGGGGAAGATCACGAAGTCGGCGTTGGCGGTGCCGGGCACGTCACTTGGCGAGGTCAGCACAGTGAAGATCGACGGGTCGGGATGGTCGAAGCCGACGCTGCCGATGGTGTTGAAGCGCGCCAGATCGTAGCGGCACGGCGCGTAATTGCCGTGCCAGGCGACGACGTCGAGCGGTGAGCGGCCAAGCTGAGTGGTCCACAGCGCGCCGAGGAATTTCTGCACCAGCTCGAAATCGCCTTCGCGGTCCTCATACCAGGCGGCAGGGATTTCGAAGTCGCGCGGATTGGCGAGGCCGTTCGAGCCGATCGGGCCGAGATCGGGCAGGCGGAAGGGTTGGCCGTGATTCTCCGCGACATAACCGCGCGCCTTGCCGTCGGGGAGCGTTACGCGAAAGCGTATGCCGCGCGGAATCAGCGCGACCTGGCCCGGCTTCACGTCGATCCGGCCGAGTTCGGTGAGCAAGGTGAGCGCGCCCATTTCCGGGAGGATGAGCAATTCGCCATCGCCGCTGACAAAGGCGCGGTCGACCATGTCCTTCGACGCGGCATAGAGATGCAGGGCGACGCCGGCCTGAGTCGCCGGGCCGTCGCCCGCGACGATCATCGTCGTCAGGCTGTCGAGCCAGTCGGCATCCTCAATGTCGGTCGGGCCCCAGCGCAGGCGGTTCGGCGCGAGCGGATCCTTGCTGAGGCCGGGGGCGAAACGCTTGGCGCCGGTATAGCGGGCAAAGGCGGGGTGTGCGGCGGACGGGCGCAGGCGATAGAGCCAGGAGCGGCGATTCTCGTGGCGCGGTGCGGTGAAGGCGGTGCCGCTGAGCTGTTCGGCGTAGAGGCCGAACGGCGGCTTTTGCGGCGAGTTGCGGCCGATGGGAAGGGCGCCGGGCACGGCTTCGGTGGCGAAGTGATTGCCGAATCCGGTTTGGTAGTCAGTCATCGCACGTCCTTGTTCCCCTCTCCCCCTGTGGGAGAGGGAGGGGCCCAAGCGAAGCTTGGGAGGGTGAGGGGGACTGCCGCTGATGCTTCACTCACTCCCCCTCATCCGGCCCTTCGGGCCACCTTCTCCCACAAGGGGGGAAGGATTTTAAGCGTCGACCTTCCCCGGCACCACACCACGGCGGATCTGGTCGAGCTCAATGCTCTCGAACAGCGCCTTGAAATTGCCCTCGCCAAAGCCGTCATTGCCCTTGCGCTGGATGATTTCGAAGAAGATCGGGCCGACCATATTCTCGGTGAAGATCTGCAGCAGCAGGCCGCCGCCGGTTTCCGGTGCGCCATCGATCAGGATGTCGCGCTTGCGCATTTCCTCGACGTCATGATTGTGGCCGGGCAGGCGCTTGTCGATCAGGTCGAAATAGGTCTGCGGCGTGGTCTGGAACTTGATGCCATTGGCGCGCAGCTTGTCGACCGTGCCGAAGATGTCGTCGGTCGCCAGCGCGAGATGCTGAATGCCTTCGCCCTTATAGTCCTTGATGAATTCCTCGATCTGCGAATGCTCGTCCTGGCTTTCGTTGAGCGGGATGCGGATCTTGTCGTCGGGCGCGGTCATCGCCTTGGAGAACAGGCCGGTCGCCTGGCCTTCAATGTCGAAATAGCGGATCTGGCGGAAATTGAAGATCGTCTCGTAATAATTGGCCCAATAATCCATCCGGCCGCGCTGCAGATTATGCGTCAGATGATCGAGCGTGTGCAGGCCGACCGCATGATCGTCCGCATTCGCGCCAGCGACCGGTTCGAAATCGGTGTCGTAGATCGTCTCGCCGCCGTGACGGTCGACGAGATAGAGATTGGCGCCGCCAATGCCTTCGATCGCGGGAATGTCGAGTTCGCCGGGGCCATGCTCGCCCTTCACGGGGCTCGCGCCGCGCTCGATCGCCAGCTTAAGTGCCTGATCCGCATCGGCGACGCGGAAGGCCATTGCGTTGGCCGAGGGGCCATGCGCGTTGCGGAACCCGGCGACCTGGCCGGCCTCATCCATGTTGAGCAGGAAATTGATGTCGCCCTGCGCGTAGCGGCGGACATTCTTCGACTTGTGCGTGCCGACATGAGTGAAGCCCATCTTCACGAACAGATCGGCCAGCGCTTCCGGATCGGGGCTGGTGAATTCGACGAACTCGAAGCCGTTCAGGCCCATGGGGTTCTCGGTCGCAGTCATGACGGTATCTCCGTGACGGGAAATTTGGTTACAGATGATACTATATCGGTTTGAGAAGGGCTCGTCTATCCCAATGCCGTCACCCCGGATGTGTTCCGGGGTCCACCGTGCTTCAGGCGCGTCATGTCGAGCGGAGATGTGGATGCCGGAACCGGCATGACGAACAGGGAAGGGTGCATTAGGAAACGACCATGCCGAAGCTCAAACTCGACGATTTCCTACCCTACCGCCTGTCGATCGCGTCGAACCGCGTGTCGTCGGCGATCGCCACCGCCTATCAGTCGCTGTTCGGGCTCAAGATTCCGGAATGGCGGTTGATCGCGGTCATTGCTGAAGGCGAGGGGATGACTCAGCAGGCGCTCGGGTCGGCGACGCGCATGGACAAGGTGACGGTCAGTCGTGCCGCGATCGCGCTCTATGATCGCGGCCTGGTGCAGCGGCGGCCCAATCCGGACGATCAGCGATCGCATCTGTTGTCGCTGACGGCGGCGGGCAAATCGCTGTACGACAGCGTCACGCCCAAGGCGCTGGCGCTGGAGAAGCAGGTCTTTGCCGGATTCTCGGCCGCCGAGATCGCGACGTTCCGCACATTGCTCGACCGGGTCGAGGCGTCGGCGGACAAGATCGATCCGGCTTAGAGCCAAACGGGGTTGATGCCCGGCCCCCGGCTGGCTTAAGCGGCAGAAGTCGCCCTCCCCAGGCTGTTGCACTCTTCCAAGGAGGACTAATGTCCAAGATGCTCGATCGTGCCGGTCTGTCGGTTGCCGAACCCCTGGTGCGGTTCGTCGAGGGTAAAGTGCTGCTGGGACTGCAGATTCATGCCAGCGACTGGTGGCGCGGCGTGGCGGATATCTTCGCCCGCTTCACGCCCGAGAATGTCGCGCTGCTGGCCAAACGCGAGTCGCTTCAGGCGCTGATCGACGCGCGCTATGCCGCGGGCGAGCCGGTCGACGAGGCGTATCTGCGTGAGATCGGCTATCTTGTGCCCGAACCCGCGCCCTTCACGATCGGCACGACGCATGTCGATGCCGAGGTTGCGACGATGGCGGGGCCGCAACTGGTGGTGCCGGTGCTCAATGCGCGCTTCGTGCTCAATGCCGCCAATGCGCGCTGGGGTAGCCTTTACGACGCATTCTACGGCACCGATACGTTGCCCGGCAGCGCGCGGCCCGGTGGCTATGATGCGGAGCGCGGCGCGCAGGTGATCGAGCGGGCCAAGGCGTTTCTCGATCAAGCCGTGCCGCTGGCGAACGGCAAATGGGACGAAGTGGCGTCGCTCAGCGTGGCGAACGGCGTCCTGATGGCGCGGGGCCTGCTGACCGGTCAGACGCCGGCGCTCAGCGACCCATCGGCCTTTGCCGGCTATCGCGGCGATCCGGCCAGTCCGTCGGCGCTGCTGCTGCGTCATCACGGCCTGCACATCGAAATCGTCATCGACCGCAGCCATCCGATCGGCAGCGAGGATCCTGCCGGCATTGCCGATGTGATTCTCGAATCCGCGCTGACCTCGATCGTCGATCTCGAGGATTCGGTCGCGGCGGTTGATGCCGACGACAAGGTGCTGGCCTATAGCAACTGGCTCGGCCTGATGCGCGGCGACCTGGAAGAAAGCTTCACCAAGGGCGACCGCACCGTCACGCGCAAGCTGGACGGCGACCGCAGCTATACCGCCCCCGATGGCGGCGCAGTGACGCTGCCCGGCCGCAGCCTGTTGTTCGTGCGCAATGTCGGTCACCTGATGACCACGCCGGCAATCCAGTTGGCGAATGGCAGCGAGGCGCCCGAGGGCATTCTCGATGCGATCATGACCAGCACGATCGCACTCTATGACCTGCGCGGCCTGGGCCGGTATCGCAACAGCCGTGCCGGCTCGGTCTATATCGTCAAGCCGAAGATGCACGGTCCCGAAGAAGCTGCGCTGACCAATATGCTGTTCGATGCGGTCGAGGATCTGCTGCAGATCGAGCGCCATACGCTGAAGGTCGGCGTGATGGATGAGGAGCGCCGCACCTCGGCCAATCTCGCTGCCTGTATCGCGGCGGTGAAGGACCGTATCGTGTTCATCAACACCGGCTTCCTCGACCGGACCGGCGACGAGATGCACACCGCGATGCGCGCCGGGCCGATGATCCCCAAGGCGGAGATGAAGGTGAGCGACTGGATCAAGGCCTATGAGGACCGCAATGTCCGTATCGGCCTGGCGCACGGCCTGAGCGGCAAGGCGCAGATCGGCAAGGGCATGTGGGCCGCGCCCGATCGCATGGCGGACATGATGGCGCAGAAGATCGGCCACCCGCTGTCGGGCGCCAACACCGCCTGGGTGCCGAGCCCGACCGCGGCGACGCTGCATGCGATGCATTATCACCAGGTCGATGTGTTCGCGCGGCAGAAGGAGATCGCCAGCGAGGCGATCCCCGGCCTCGCGCCATTGCTGACCGTGCCGGTCGCAGGCGGGCGCAACTGGACGCCCGAGGAAATCCGCACCGAGCTCGACAATAATGCGCAGGGTATTCTCGGCTATGTCGTGCGCTGGATCGACCAGGGTGTGGGCTGTTCGAAGGTGCCTGACATTCATGATATCGGCCTGATGGAAGATCGCGCCACCTTGCGGATCAGTTCGCAGCATATGGCCAACTGGCTGCTCCACGGCGTCGCGACCGAGGCGGATGTGGATGCCGCGTTCAAGCGCATGGCGGCGAAGGTCGATGCGCAGAATGCGAGCGACACGCTCTACCGCGCCATGTCGGGCAATGAAGCGACCAGCCTGGCCTATCAGGCAGCGCGTGCGCTGGTGTTCGAAGGCGTGAGCCAGCCAAGCGGTTATACCGAACCGTTGCTTCATGCCTATCGGGCCAAAGTGAAGGCCGCATAACGGGACGCTTGCCGGGTCATTAGGCGTCGAACGGTGGTGACGGCGTGCTGAATTGATGCGAAACCAAAGCGTGGCTCGGGCGTTGGCATGGGGGACGGGGGTGTGGCCGGAAAGGTTCCCCTTAGGGGAATAATCGGTTTGAACTTTCTGGCATTTTCCAGCACCTGGCTCGTTCTACCGGTTGCGTTGGCGGCGCAACAGACGCCGCCGGCCGCGCCCTCCGGTTCGCCCCGGACGCCTCCGGCGGTTGCCCAACCCGTCGATCCGGATGCCGAGAAGCCGATCGTCAGCGATCCCGATTTCGACAAGGCGCTGCCGCAGCTCAGCGACGACATCAACGCCCCGCTTGAGGCGATGCCGGCCGCGCCATCCGCGCAACCGGTTCCCGCCCAAACGCCGGCGATGGTATCGCCGGCCGATCCGGATGCGCTCGCCCCGCCGCCGGTGGAAGAGACCGAGCTGGCGCAGCCGCTGCCGGCGCTTGGCACGTTCGATTCGAACCCGCCGGTCGATGTCGCCGATACCGCCGACGACAAGACGGTGGTCATCCGGTATGACACGCAGGTCAAGGGTCTCGACGATCTCGACCTGACCGGGCAGTTCAACGCGCTGTCCGCGCTGAAGGAAGGCGGCGGCAAGGCTGCCAACGCGGCGATGGTTTCCGCGCGGGCACGCGAGGATGAGGCGCTTGCCGTGCGGCTGATGAAGTCGCGCGGCTATTATGACGGCACCGCAAGCTCGACGATCGAGAGCGTGCCGAACAACGGCAATGTCCGGGCGATCATCAGCGCGACGCCGGGCAAGCCCTACAAGCTCGGATCGATCGCGATCGAGGCCGGGCCGGTCACACCGCCCGACCTGCTGACCCGCGAACTGCCGCTGCGCATCGGCGACCCGATCGAGGCCGACCGGGTACAGGGGGCAGAGGCCAATCTCAGCCTGAAGCTGCCGCAGCAGGGCTATCCCTTCGTCACGCTGGGGCAGCGCGACATCTTGCTCGACGATGCGAACTGGACCGGCGCCTATACGCTGCCGGTCGATACCGGGCCGCGATCCTCGTTCGGTAGCTATTCGACCGAGGGCAAGCTGGCCTTTGATGCCGAGCATGTCGGCGTGCTGGCGCGCTTCAAGCCCGGGGAACTGTACGACAATCGCAAGGTCGATGATCTGCGCGACGCGCTGGTCGCGACCGGGCTGTTCTCGACCGTGTCGGTTGAGCCGGTGCGGACCGGCAAGCCCGGCCCCGACGGCACCGAGGCGGTCGACCTGCTGGTCCGGCAGCAAGCGGGGCCGCCGCGCTCGATCGGCGCGACGGCGGGTTATTCGACCGGCCAGGGTTTCCGCCTCGAAGGATCATTCACGCACCGGAATTTGTGGAAGCCCGAGGGCGCGCTGATCCTGTCGGCAGTCGCTGGCACGCAGGAACAAGGGCTGGGCGCAACCTTCCGCCGATCCAATGCCGGAAAACGCGACCGCACCGTGTCGCTGACCGCGTCGGCCAATCATTCCAACTATGACGCGTTCAATGCCTTTACCGGCACACTGGCGGGGCGGATCAGCTATGATTCGACGCCGATCTGGCAGAAGAAATTCACCTATGCTTACGGCTTCGAGCTGATCGGCACCAATGAGAGCGTCTATGATTTCTCGCGCCTCGAAAAGCGCCGCGCGACTTATGGCATTCTCGCACTGCCGGCCCAGGCGCAGTTCGACACGTCGGACGATTTGCTCAACCCGACCAAGGGCTATCGGCTCAAGCTGAGCCTCAGCCCCGAAACATCCGTGCGCGGTGGCGTGCGGCCCTATGCCCGGGTGTTGATCGAGGGCAGCATCTATCAGCATGTCAGCGACAGCATCGTGCTAGCCGGGCGGTTGCGCGCGGGGTCGATCCCCGGCGTCGATCGCGACGATCTCGCGCCGTCGCGGCGTTATTATGGCGGCGGCGGCGGGTCAGTGCGCGGCTATGGCTATCAGCGGCTCGGGCCGTTCGATCCCAATGGCGACCCGGTCGGCGGGCGCAGCCTCAACGAATTCTCGCTCGAGGCGCGCTACCGGTTCGGCAATTTCGGCATTGTGCCGTTCATCGATGGCGGCAACGCGTATGAAAGCGTGCTGCCCAAGGGGTCCGACCTGCGCTACGGCGCCGGTATCGGCGGGCGCTTCTACACCAATTTCGGACCGCTGCGGGTCGATGTCGCGACGCCGCTCAATCCAAGGCCGGGTGACGGCAAGGTCGCGCTGTACATCTCGATCGGTCAGGCATTCTGATGGCCGACGATACCGTGCCCGCTGAAACCATTGGCGCAGCTCGCCGTCCGCTATGGCTGTCGATCGTCAAATGGGTGGCGATCGGCCTGCTCGGTCTGATCGCAGTGCTGGCGCTGCTCGTGTTCGGGCTCAACACCAGCCCGGGGCGGCGGCTTGTCGCCAATTTCCTTGGCGGGTACACCACGGCGTCGGGCTTCAACATCAAGGTCGGGCGGATCGACGGTTCGATTTATGGCGCGATGATCCTGACCGATGTGCGGGTCAGCGATCCCAAGGGCGTGTTCCTGACCAGCCCGCGCATCGATGTCGACTGGCGGCCTTTCGCCTTTGCCAGCAACCATGTCGATGTGCGGTCGGCGACGACCAGGCTGGTCACCGTGCAGCGCAGCCCCGAACTGAAGCCCGGCGACCCCAATGCCCCGCTGCTGCCCGATCTCGACATCGATATCGGCCGGCTGAAGATCGACCGGCTGGTGCTGGCCAAGGCAGTCAGTGGAGCTGCGCATATCGTCAGCATCGACGGCGTCGCGCACATCGCCGACGCGCGCGCCCAGATCACCGCCAATGCCGTGGCGCTGACCGGGCAGGGGATTGCCGGAGGCGACCGGCTGGCGCTGAAGCTCGACGCGGTGCCCGCGCAGAACAAGCTCGATCTGGATGCGAAGGTCCAGGCGCCGGCTAGCGGTCTCGTCGCCAGTATGGCGGGCCTGACCGCGCCGCTCGACTTCACGCTCAGCGGTGCGGGAAGCTGGAAGGCGTGGACCGGCAAGGCGATCGGGACATTGGGCGGGCAGCCGTTCGCCAATCTCTCGCTCGCGGCGAATGACGGCACTTTCAAGATCCGGGGCACGGCGCAGCCGGCGCTTTATGTCGTGGGCTCTCCGGCACAGGCCGCGGCGCAGCCGGGTACCAAGGCGAAGCCCGTGCCGACGCCCGACAATCCGATCGCGCGCCTGACCGCGCCGATGGTCACGGTCGCGATCGACGCCGCGCTGAACGAGCGCCGTGTCGACACCAAGCTGGCGCTGTCGTCGAATGCGATCGCGGTGTGCGGTGCCGGGTTGATCGACCTGGCGCAGAGCCGGTTCGGCCAGTTCAGGCTCAATGCGCGGCTGCTGACGCCCGGCGCGATCCTGCCCAATCTCAACGGGCGCGACGTCGCGGCGGACCTGACGCTCGATGGGGCATTCGCCACGCCGACGGTGGCTTACGCGATCCGCGCCGCCTCGATCGGTTTCGGCGAAACGCGGGTCGAAAGCCTCATCGCCAATGGTCTCGCCAAGGTCGATGCCGAGCATATCCTTGTGCCCGTCAATGCGCGGGCGGCGCGGATCGTCGGGCTCAATGCTGCGGCGGGCGGGCTGCTCGACAATGTTGCGGTCAATGGCGATCTTGCGATTTCGGGCGCGAATATCCTGTCGGACAATCTGCGCATCCGATCGCGCAAGATCGACGCCACCGCGATCATCGCCGCCAACGTCTCGACCGGACGTTATACCGGCGCGATCAACGGGCGGGTGAACGATTACCGGCTTGAGAGCATCGGCATCATCAACCTGACCACCAATGCCAAGCTGGTCACCGCGCCGGGCGGCGGTTTCGGCATCGCCGGGCGGATCGTCGCGCGTACCTCGCAGATCTTCAATGAGGGCGCGCGCAGCTTTCTCGGCGGCAATGCCGTGGTGCGGACCGATATCGGCTATGATCCGAACGGAATCATCACGTTCCGCAATCTGCGGCTCAATGCGCCGGAATTCCGCATCACGGGCGGTTCGGGCCGATATGATCCGGCCGGCGGCATCCTGGTCAATGCCGATGGCTATTCGACGCAATATGGCCCGCTGTTCGCGCGCGTGTCGGGCACGACCACCAAGCCGGTCGTCCTGTTGCGTGCGCCGCGCCCGGGTGTCGGCATCGGCCTTGCCAATCTCGAAGCGCGTATCCGCGGCGACGGGACGACCTATGCCGTTATCGCCACCGGCGGGACCGATTATGGGCCTTTTTCCGCCGATGTGATCGTGCGCCCCGGCGCGGCGCTCGGCGTCGACATCCGCACCGCGCGCTTTGCCGGCATGAATATCACCGGCAAGCTGCAGCAGACGGCGGCTGGGCCATTCTCCGGACGCGTGCAGTTCGCCGGTTCCGGTATCACCGGCGCCGCGAATCTGGGGGCGACGGGCAAATATCAGCGCGCCGATATTGCCGCGCGCGCTTATGCCGCGACCATTCCCGGCACCGTCGACTTCACCATTGGCCGTGCGATCGTCGCCGCCAATGTCGTGCTGTACGACCAGCCGCAAGTGGTGGCCGATGTGCAGCTCGCCGACCTGCGTTATGGTCCGACCGTCCTGTCCTCGGCGCGCGCGAAGATCGATTATCGCAATGGCAGCGGCTCAGCGCGGGCAGTGGCGACCGGATCGAACGGCGTGCCCTTCACCATCGCAGTCAATTCGCGGCTCAGCCCCAATTTGTGGCTGGTTGCGGCGCAGGGCCGCGCCAATGGCATCGGGTTCAAGACCGGTACGCCGGCACGGATCCAGATCGAGAAGGGCAGCTATCGCCTGCTGCCGACGCGGCTCGATTTCGACAAGGGCTCGGCGCGGATTGCCGGGACCTATGGCAAGGGGCTGGCGATCCAGACGCGGCTCGACGCGCTCGACCTGTCGGTGGTCAACGCCCTAATCCCCAATCTCGGTATTGGCGGGTCAGCGACCGGCAGCCTCGATTTCACCCAGCCGACATCGTCGTCCTTCCCGCAAGCCGATCTGCGCGCGACGATCAAGGGTTTCACTCGCTCCAGCCTCGCGGCGGTGTCGGAGCCGGTCGATATCGTCCTTGCGGGCAAGCTGGTGCCCGAAGGCGGCGATTTCCGCGCCTTGATCAAGCGTGGAACGTCGACCGTCGGCCGCATGGTTGCGACGCTCAATCCCTTGCCGCCCGGCAGCGGCAGCTGGACCACTCGGCTGCTCGAGGCGCCGCTCGGCGGGGGCATCCGCTATAATGGCCCGGCCGGTGTACTCTTCTCGCTTGCGGCGCAGCCGGATCAGCAATTGTCGGGCCCGATCGCTGTCGCGGCCGATTTTTCTGGCCGTGCGCAGTCGCCGAGCCTGACCGGCGTGATCCGCGCCGACAAGCTGACCTACGAAAACGAGACATATGGGACGCGCCTGACCAACATGAAGCTCGCCGGCCGCTTCACCAACACGCGGCTCGACATCACTCAGCTTCAGGCGACTGCCGGCGACGGTAGTGTTTCCGCGCAAGGGTCGATTGGCTTTGCCGCCGATGAAGGCTTCCCGATCGATATTCGCGCAAAGCTCAGCAATGCCCGCCTTGCGCGCAGCGATGCGCTCGGCGCGACCGCGACCGGGGATATCATACTGACCAACAGCAAGGCCAATGGCGGGCTGATCCGCGGCACGCTGATCATCCCCGAGGCGCGCTATCAGGTCATCGTCCAGGGCCAGGCCGAAGTGCCCGAACTGACCGGCGTGCGGCGCAAGAGCGACCTGGTACGCCGGCCGACCGATCGCGCGGTGGCGGCGCCCGCCGGGCTGTTCAAACTCGACCTGCGCGTTCGCGGTGACAATAAGCTGTTCGTCTCCGGCATGGGCTTGGAATCCGAATGGAGCATGGACCTGCGCATCGGCGGTACTTCGGCGGCGCCGACCGTCAGCGGGCAGGCCAAGGTCGTGCGCGGTACCTATTCGTTCGCCGGCAAGCGCTTCGAGCTCGACAGCGGCACGATCACCTTTGCCGGCGGCCCGCTCGCCGACCCGCAGATCGCGATCACCGCAAGCACGACGACCAACGGCATCACCGTCGCGATCAACATTTCGGGCAGCGGGCAGGCACCACGCATCGCCTTCACCTCGACACCGTCGCTGCCGCAGGACGAAGTGCTCAGCCGCTTGCTGTTCGGCAGTTCGGTCACCAACCTGTCGGCGACCGAAGCGATCCAGCTCGCCGCCGCGCTCAATTCGCTGCGCGGGTCGGGCGGGGGGCTCAACCCGCTCGGCAAGCTGCGCTCGGCAACCGGGATCGACCGGCTGCGTATTCTCGGTGCCGACGAAGCGACCGGGCGAGGCACCGCGCTCGCCGCCGGACAATATATCTCGGACAATATCTATATCGAGATCATCACCGATGCGCGGGGCTTCACTGCGACCCAGTTGCAGGTCGCGCTGACCAAGAGCCTCAGCGTCCTGTCGCAGGCCGGGTCGTTCGGCGGGTCGAACGTCAGCATCAAATATTCGAAGGATTTTTGAGCGGCGCAGGAGGGGCGACGCCCTTCCGGGCACTATTTTGATCCCGTTCAGTAAACTCAGTCCTTTTCTGCAACCGAAAAATCGAATATCGGGTATTGCGGAGAGACGATATGACGACTGAACATTTCGACGTGATTGTGGTCGGTGCCGGAATTTCGGGTATTGGCGCCGGCTATCATCTGCAGACGCTGAGCCCGGATCGCAGCTATGTGATTCTCGAGGGGCGCCCGCAGCTTGGCGGCACTTGGGACCTGTTCCGCTATCCTGGCATCCGGTCCGATTCGGACATGTACACGCTTGGTTATTCCTTCCGTCCCTGGACCCAGGCGAAGGCGATCGCGGACGGGCCGTCGATCCTGAAATATGTCAACGATACCGCGCACGAAAACGGTATCGACCGCCACATCCGCTATAATCACCACGTCAAGACTGCGTCCTGGTCGACCGAGGATGCGTGCTGGACGGTCGTCTCCGACGGGCCGGACGGGCCGGTCCGGATTACCTGCAATTTCCTCTTCATGTGCAGCGGCTATTATAACTACGCCAAGGGCCACACGCCCGATTTCCCCGGCGCCGAGAGCTTTGCCGGCAATATCGTCCATCCGCAGCATTGGCCGCAGGATCTCGATTATTCGGGCAAGAAGGTCGTGGTAATCGGCAGCGGCGCGACGGCGGTGACGTTGGTGCCGGAAATGGCCAAGCGCGCCGCGCATGTCACGATGCTGCAGCGCTCGCCGACCTATGTCGTGTCGCGCCCGTCGGAGGACAGCATCGCCAACTGGCTGCGCTCCAAACTGCCGTCGAAACTGGCCTATGGAATCACGCGCTGGAAGAATGTGCTGTTCGGTATGTTCTTCTTCCGCCTGGCACGCCGCAAGCCGGAACGGGTGAAGGAGCGGATCATCGGCATGGTCCGCGACCATCTCGGCCCTGACTATGACGTCGCGAAGCATTTCACGCCGCGCTACAACCCCTGGGATCAGCGGCTCTGTCTCGTTCCCGATGCCGACCTGTTCGAATCGCTGAAGGCCGGAACATCCTCGATCGTCACCGACCGGATCGATGCGTTCACACCATCGGGGATCAAGCTCGAATCCGGCGAGGAGCTTGCCGCCGACGTCATCGTCACGGCCACCGGGCTCGAACTGCAACTGCTCAGCGATGTCGCATTCAGCGTCGACGGCGCGGCAGTCGATCTGTCGAAGACCTATAATTACAAGGGCATGATGTATAGCGACCTGCCCAATCTGGCATCGTCGTTCGGCTATACCAATGCCTCCTGGACACTGAAGGCCGACCTGACCTGCAGCTATGTCTGCCGCCTGCTCAACACCATGACCAAACGCGGCCTGCGCCAGGCGACACCGCGTATCTCAAGCGAAGCGATGCAGCCCGAGCCGTTCCTCGACTTCAGCTCCGGCTATGTCACCCGCGCGATGGAGAAATTTCCCAAGCAGGGCGATCGCAAGCCGTGGAAACTCTACCAGAATTATGCGCTCGATATTCTAACGCTGAAATTCGGCTCGGTCGACGCCGAGATGGAGTTTTCCAATCCCGTGCCGGCCCGGAAAAGCGCCGTGGACAAGCGCGAGGCCGTGCCGGCCTGATCACCGTTCGCCGCCCCCGGGCGTGAACGATTCCAGGGCATCGGGCGCGCAATGCTGTTTGCTGACACTAAAGAGCGTGCCGGTAATAGTCCGACAAGCGATGATATGTCCGATCCTGTGTGGTGGTTGAATCGCCGTCGGCGACAGCCCTGGCGACGAGTCTGAAGCGACAGCGGCGGAGATATGTTACACCGGTATGTGCCATATCTTCGCCGCCGATTTCGTCGAGATGGCATGTAATATCGTGATATATCAGAGACTAAATTGACTTCTGCTCGGATTAAACGCCGGCACCCTAGGCGGCCGGCTGGAGTGCCGCTAAGGCAGGTTCGATGACGCCAGCCGAGATCAATGCCGCCGCTACCGAGCATCTCGCCCGGCTGGTTGCGTTCGACACGACGTCGCGCGATTCGAACCTGGCGCTGATCGAATATGTCGAAGCGTGTCTGGGCGGGCTGGGCGTGGCGTCGCGTCGCGTCGCCAATCCCGAGGGCACCAAGGCCAATCTTTATGCCACGCTGGGGCCGTCGGTGCCGGGCGGGATCGTCCTGTCGGGGCATACCGATGTCGTGCCGGTCGATGGCCAGCCCTGGAGCAGCGACCCATTCACGCTGACCCGGCGCGGCGACCGGCTGCATGGCCGCGGCACCTGCGACATGAAGGGTTTTCTGGCGCTCGCACTGGCAACCGCGCCTGATTTCGTGCGCGAGGGCAATGCGCGGCCAGTACATTTCGCCTTTTCCTATGATGAGGAGATTGGCTGCCTCGGCGCGCCATCGATGATCCACGAGTTGGTGACCGAATTACCCCCGCCGGCCGCCGTGGTGGTCGGTGAACCGACCAATATGGAGGTGGTGAGCGGCCATAAGGGAATTTCGACCTGGCGCGTCACCGTGACCGGGCATGAAGCGCATTCCAGCCTGACGCATCTCGGCATCTCGGCGAACATGGTCGCGGTGGGTCTGATGAACCAGCTTGCCGGGATTGCCGACGCACTGGAACATCATGCCGATCCCGCGTCGCTCTATTGCCCCGGCCATGCGACACTGACGATCGGGCAGATCATCGGCGGCACGGCGGTCAATATCCTGGCGCGCGAATGCAATTTTGTCTTCGATTTGCGCGCACCCCCCGGTCAGGAGCCCGACGCGATCATCGCGCCCTTCATTGCCGAATGTATCCGGCAGGATGCGATCCTGAATGCTCGCTTCGAAGGGGCGGGGGTGAAGGTTGTGCGACGATCGAGCACGCCGTCCTTTGCACCTGAACCGGGCGGCGCCGCGGAGTTGCTGACCCGCCGCCTGGCTGGCGACAACGGTCCGGCGCGGGTGGTTTCCTACGCGGCCGAAGCGGGGCAGTTTCAACAGGCGGGATTCTCGGTCGTGATCTGCGGACCGGGCTCGATCGAGCAGGCGCATCAGCCCGACGAATATCTCGAAATCGCTCAGCTTGAGCGCGGCGCGGCGTTCATGGCGCGGCTACACGAGGCGGTCCGACGCTAAAAAGAGCGTCTACCAAATAATACGCTCAACTAAATTGGTGCCGGAATGGCGCTCGATATGCGCAAAATACGCAAATCGCGAATCAGGGCTCAGCTGTAAACGCCGACTTGTCGGACAAGTCGTGACGGCGCGGAAATTCGACGCGCCCGAAACTTAAAATATCGATCCGACCCTTGGCTAACCCACTCTAAAATGGCTAATTTTGCCAGGTATCGGACCGACCGACTGGCTTACCAGGGGCGAATCAGCTCGCCGTACACCAGCGCAAGAATGAACTTGAGCACACGCTTTCTCCCTTGTTGCACTCAGGTGAGTGCTTGTGATTATTAATGGTTTTTTAAGGATAAAGCAATCGGATTTCCGGGCTTTGCGGGGAGTCCGCGCGGCGTTTTAAGAGTTCCTTTAGCGTCTCATGATAGCTCCCGGGATGATGGCGCGCGCTTCCAGAGATTCGGGACCCGGTCCCCATGCTGTGCGATACGGATCGCAACTGCGTATTTCGGCGCCGTCGGTCGTGGCGCAAAACGCGCGGATTGAGCCGAGCGCCGACATTCAGGGCGGCATGGATGCGTTCCGCGCCGGACGGCGAATCTCGATCATCGGCAACGTCGAATTGTCCGACGGTCTTGGCCCGCGGCCGGTCAAGGCGTGGCAATTTCTGTGCCTGAGCGAAATTGCCAATTTCGCTGCGCTGCGCCGCCATCTCGGCCGCGGCCGCGCCGATCGGCTCGCCTTCGACATCTCCAGCCAGATCGCATCGATCCTGGGCGGCGTGCGCGTTTCGGTGGTCGGCCGCTCGATCGTCGAGTTTGGTTTCGAAGGCGATATGATCGCCGATCTGGAACGAGCACTTGCCAGCCTGTCCGAGATATTCGCCACGCCGGTCAACATCGATGGCGAGCCGCATGAGATCCGCATGCTGTTCGGTGCCGCCGCTGCCCCGGTCGGCGCGACCGAGGACGTTCGCCTGGCCGAAGAGACCGAAAGCGCACTCGATCAGGCGCGCGACGAGCAGGCAATTGTCATCCGCGACCTGTCGATGGGGACGCCGGCGTTTGACCGGCTCACGCTGACGCGTGAACTTGGCGCGGCGATCGCCAATGGCGAGATGTTCCTGCAGTATCAGCCCAAGGTCCATGTCCGCCGGCAGGAGATATCCAGCGCCGAGGCACTGGTGCGCTGGCAGCATCCGACCCGTGGCCTTGTGCTGCCCGGCGATTTCATCCCGCTCGCCGAGGAAATCGGCGAGATCGGGCCGTTGACGCTGTGGACGCTCGACAAGGTGATCGAGGATCAGCGAACATTGGCCATGGACGGGCATGACCTGACCATCTTCATCAATATTTCCGGCCAGTTGCTCGCCGATACGAGCTTTGTCGCGGCGGCCTGCGCGAAGGTTTGCGATAACGCCGCGAAGATCGGTTTCGAGATCACCGAGACATCGGTGATTCGCGACCCGCAAAGCGCGATCGCCAACCTCCAGACATTCGCCGATGTCGGTATTACCATCGCGATCGACGATTATGGCGCCGGCCTGTCCTCGCTCGCCTATTTGAAGCAGTTGCCGGCGCGCGAGTTGAAGATCGACAAGATGTTCGTGCTGCAGCTGACGAGCAGCAACCGTGACCCGTTGATCGTGCGTTCCACCATCGACCTGGCCCATGCGCTCGAGATGGAAGTCACTGCCGAAGGGGTCGAAACTCAGGCAGCAATGGCGCTTCTGACCGTGATGGGCTGCGATATGGTACAGGGCTATCTGATCAGCCGCCCGATCTCGATCGATGCGTTCCGCCAATTCCTGCGCGACGACAAGCTTCGTCCGGAGGAATATAGTGCCCCGTCGATGTTCAAGCGGCCGGCAAGCTTCTGGAAGAGCGGATAACACCGAATCGGTGCTTCTTTAGTCTGACCTTAAGCTATCTGGATCAGAACCGTAACGACATGACGGGGACACGCCTTCACGCACTGCTCCGGCATGTGCTGCTCATTCTGGCCCTGGCCGGGGTTGCGGCGCCGCATCATGCGGCCGCCCAGCCGGTCGGCGGAGAAGCAGCCGATACCGGCATGCGTTTCGACGTGATGATCGCCGATGCCAAGGCGATGATGCTTGCCGATCCCGCCAAGACCATCGTCAAGGCAAAGGAAGCCGAAAAGATCGCCGGCGAGCTTGCCGGGCCGCAGAGAAATGTCGGTATCGCCACTGCTCGCTGGTTGCAGGGCGAAGCGCATTTGCGGCTGAATCAGATCGACGAGGCGCGCCCCCTGATCGACAGTGCACTTGCCGCGCTTGCCACCGAAAAAAAGCCGACCAAGCTGATGGGCGACGTGCTGTTGTCGCGGGGCGGCCTGCACATGGCAACGACAGCGGTGTCGGCGGCGCTCGCCGATTATCAGCGGGCGCATAATATTTTCCGCGACAGCGGGGAGACGCGTAGCCGCGCGATCGCTCTGCTCAGCATCGCTGCGCTCTACCAGGAGGCCAAGGACTATCAGAACGCGCTGAAATATTATGGCCAGGCGCTCGATGTGTATCAGGGCGATCCGCAATTGCAGCTGTCGATCTACAATAATCGCGGCGAAGCGTTCAAGGAACTCGAACGCTATGACGAGGCCGAGGAACAGTTCCGCAAGGCGCTCGACCTCGCCAAAACCATGAACAGCCCCGGGCTTGAGGCGCAAATCATGCGCAACATTGCGCGCGGGCAATTGGTCGCGAACAAGCTCGATGCAGCCGATGCGACGATCCGGGAAGGATGGAAACTCGTCAATCCGGGCGACGCCGCCGCCAATGCGCAATTCGCCGCCGTTGCCGCCCAGGCGGCGTTGCAGCGTGGCCGGCTTGCCCAGGCGCAGCAACTGATCGTTCGCAGCTTTGCCGGCGTCGATCCGGCGACCACCACCTTGTCATTTCGCGCCAATCATCTGACTGCGTATGACATATTCCGTAAGCTGGGCCTGAACGATGCGGCGTTGACGCATCTCGAAGCACTGCGGCGGCTCGACGACCAGACCACCAAGCTAGCGACATCGACCAACACGGCACTGATGGCGGCGCGCTTCGACTATGCCAATCAGGAACTGCGGATCGCCAAGCTCAAGGCGGACGAGTTGCAGCGCAATATCGAATTCGAACGCTCGCGCGCCGAGACGCAGCAATTCATCTTTATCGGCATTGCGCTGGTGACGCTGATCATCCTGTCAATGCTGGCCTATGGCATCGTTACTTTGCGGCGCAGCCGCAACGAGGTACGGGCGGCCAATATCGATCTTGCTGCGACCAATGATGCGCTGGGCAAGGCGCTGGCCGCGAAGACAGAGTTCCTTGCCACCACCAGCCATGAGATCCGTACGCCGCTCAACGGCATTCTCGGCATGACTCAGGTAATGCTTGCGGACCGCAAGCTGAGCGATCCGATGCGTGACCGGATCGGTGTCGTTCACAGTGCCGGCGTGACGATGCGTGCGCTGGTCGACGATATCCTTGACGTCGCCAAGATGGAAACCGGCAACATGACGATCGAGGCGGTCCCACTCGACCTGAAAGCGACGCTGCGCGATGTGGCGCGCTTGTGGGAAGAACAGGCAAAGAGCAGGGGTGTCGACTTCATGCTCGATCTCGACGCCGCACCCAACTGGATCGAAGGCGATGCCGCGCGCCTGCGTCAGATCGTCTTCAACCTGTTGTCGAACGCATTGAAGTTCACCGAATCCGGTGCGGTGACGGTGCGCGCCGCCACGACCGGCGCAATGCTCGCGATCACGGTCAGCGACACCGGCATCGGCGTTTCCGCCGACAAGCATGACATCATCTTCGAATCCTTCCGCCAGGTCGATGCCGGCACGACCCGCAAATTTGGCGGTACCGGGTTGGGTCTGACGATCTGCCGCAATCTTGCGCGAGCCATGAACGGTGATGTGCGGGTCGAGAGCAGGCCCGGTTCGGGATCGTCCTTCACGCTCGAACTGCCGCTGGTGCTGGCGGCGGCACCAGAGGCGGTGGCGAGCGCGGTCAGTGAAAAAGGCGCCCTGTTGATCGTCGATCGCAGCCCGATCACGCGCAGCATGTTGCGCGCATTGCTCGAAACGCGCGCCGGCGCCGTCGTCTTTGCCGGATCGGTCGAAGAGGCCGTGGAGCGGCTTGTTGGCGGCGGAATCAGTCAGGTGTTGATCGACGACACGACGGTCAAAGCGACGGGTGACGTCGATGCCGCGCTGCAGGCGATTGCCGGCGCGGCGGGCGATGCGCGAACAATCATCCTATGGGCTGCGCCGGATGATGCGCAACGTGATCGCTTGATTGCATCCGGTGTGGATGCAATGGTGGCCAAGCCGATTGCTGGAGCGGCGCTGGCGGACTTGCTTTATCCTTTGGACGACAGGGCGCCGAGTTCGCCTGTGTCACGCGCCGCATAGGGTGAGAGAGACAGAAACGATCATGTCGCGCACCGAACCGATGACGGCCCTGCTGCCATGAACGTCCTCTTCATCGAAGACGATCAGATGAACCGTCGCGTCGTGAGCGATATGCTTGACGTCGCCGGGGCGACGATGGCGGGCGCCGAAAGCGCCGAAATCGGTCTGAGGATGATCGATGAGAATGACTATGCGATCATCCTGGTCGATCTGCGCATGCCGGGCATGGACGGCCTCACCGCGATCCGGCACATCCGCGCTCGCAGCGATGCCAAGGCAAGTCTGCCGATCATCGTGGTCACCGCCGACACCGCCATTGATCTGCGCGAACGTTGCCTGGCCGAAGGGGCGGATGAAGTTCTGTTCAAGCCGGTGGCGATGGATGCGCTGTTCGACGCGATGGGCCGGATTCTGGCCAAGGCCTCCGGCGACGGGATGATCAGCTGAAAACGACTAGTCGCGGCGGTTGAGCGCCGCCGCCAGCGAGGCTGTGGCACTGCCGCGCCGTGCCGGCTTTGGTTGCGACTCGTCGGGCGCCCAGCCGGTCAGGAAGACGATATCGAACCGCTCGCCGGTGCGCCCGTCCTTGTCGGCACGATCCGCAAAGCCCTGGGCCGCGCGCACCAGCGTGTCACGGCGAAGCGGCGGGGCGCCCGGCAGTATATTGGTTGCTGCCATGCCGCGCAGATCCCGGAACAGACTCCAGATATCGCGGTAGCGTACCGTCAATGTCTCGACATCGGCGACTGGCAGCGCGAAGCCCGCGCGCATCAGCAGATCGCCGGCCGAACGCACATCGACTTGCGGGTGGATCCGCGCCGCGGGCCGCTCGCCCTCCGCCTCGCGCAACACGGCGCGAAGCGTCGACAGGCTGTTGCCGCCGGTAAAGGCCGCGATGAACAATCCGTCGGGCCGCAACGCCCGACGCGCCAGCGCTAAAGCACCGGGCAGGTCGCTGACCGTATCGAGTGTCCCGGCCGAGACGATCAGATCGAAGGATGCATCGGGAAAGTTGGGGCGGTCTTCATCAGCCTGAATGCCCTGCGCCTGGCCGGCGAACACCGCGCCGGGATCGCTTCTGACGACCCGCGCACCTGGGGGCGCCGCGAAGGCGCCATCGAAACAGCCGAGATCGAGCACATCGGAGAATGTCCGGGTCACCGACGCCAGTCGCTCGGCGATTCCGTCGAGCATGGAAGCGCGCAGGAAATCATGCGCGGCAAAGTTGGACGCGGCGCGGTCACGGCGCAAGCGGCGGAGGTTGCGGTCGAAGATGTCAGGCGGCGTCACGGCCGGGCTTGTGCCGCGCGCGCGCGGTCGCGACAAGGGGGTGTGACACTGCTTGCGCCCTTCAGGTTCGTCGCCGGTCTGGCCCTGCCGCCGCGCTGCCCGGGGTGCGGCGCGGTGACGATCGAGGATCATCACTTCTGCGTCACTTGCTGGAGCGCGCTGCGTTTCCTCGGACCGCCCTGGTGTGCGGGGTGTAACCTCCCGTTCGCTTATGACCGGGGGGAGGGGGCGTTATGCGCCGAATGTCACCGGACGCCGCCGCGTCACGCCGGGGTTCGCGCGGCGGTGGCTTATGGTGATGTCTCGCGGACTGTTGCCCTGAAACTCAAATATGGCGGCCGCACGGCCTATGCCGAAACTGTCGCGCGCCAGATGGTGCGGTTGATGCCGGCACAGGCCGATCTGCTCGTGCCTGTGCCGCTCCATCGCTGGCGGATCTGGTCGCGCGGCTATAATCAGGCGGCGTTGATCGCGACCGCGCTGGCTCGGGCGAGCGGGACAGCGGCGGATTTGGCGATTCTGCAGCGAATTCGCGCCACGCCGTCGATGCGCGGACTGGGGCCGCGTGAACGCGAGAAGATGGTCGCCCGTGCGTTTCAGGTCGATCCGAAGCGCAAGAGCGGTCTGCGCGGCAAGGCCGTCATCCTTGTCGATGACGTGCATACCAGCGGCGCGACCAGCGATAGTTGCTCGCGGATACTGCTCCGCGCCGGCGCCGCCAGCGTGACCATCCTGTGCTGGGCGCGGGTGCTTGATCCGACCCAGAGCGATTGACAAGCGGGCGGTCACACCACATTTCGGCGGGATGGCAAAAGTCGAAATCTATACCAAAGCTTTCTGTCCGTATTGCTCGCGGGCGATGAAGCTCCTGTCCGCCAAGGACGTCCAGGTCGAGGAATTCGACATCACCATGGGCGGTCCGAAGCGTGCCGAAATGCTCGACCGCTCCAATGGCCGCAGCACTGTCCCGCAGATCTTCATCGATGGCGAGCATATCGGCGGATCGGACGAGCTGGCCGCGCTGGAGCGTGAGGGCAGGCTGGACGCATTGCTGGCGGCATGAGGATCGCCCTGCTTCAAATGACCAGTGGGATCGACCCGGCGGTCAATGCGGCGACCCTGACGAGCGGTATCGCGCAAGCAGCAGCGGGCGGGGCGTCCATGCTCTTCACGCCGGAAATGTCGGGCCTGATCGACCGGGATCGCGACCGCGGTGCCGGCAACATCACGACGGAGGACAGCGACCCGGTTCTTGCGGCGGTCCGGGCTGCCGCCGCCGAGCACCGCCTTTGGGTGCATCTCGGCTCGCTGGCGGTGCGGCGGGAAGACGGCAAGCTCGCCAATCGCGGCTTCGTGATTGATGACAGGGGTGCGATCCGGGCGCGCTACGACAAGCTTCATCTGTTCGACGTCGATTTGCCGACCGGCGAAAGCTGGCGTGAATCCGCGAGCTATGGCGCCGGCGACAGTGCGTCGGTGGTGGAGACGCCGGCGGGGACGCTCGGTCTGTCGATCTGCTACGATCTGCGCTTCGCCGACCTCTACCGTGCGCTCAGCGATGCCGGCGCGACGCTGCTCGCCGTGCCGGCCGCCTTTACCCGTCCAACCGGTGCGGCGCACTGGCATATCCTGTTGCGCGCCCGCGCGATCGAGGCGGGGGCCTATGTCATCGCCGCCGCGCAGACCGGCGTCCATGAGGATGGCCGCGCGACCTTTGGCCATTCGCTGGTGATCGATCCCTGGGGCGAGGTCATACTCGATATGGGCGAGGAGGCCGGACTCGGCTTTGCCGAGATCGATCTGGCGCGCGTTGCGGATGTACGCGGCCGCATTCCGGTCCTGTCCCACCGTCGTTCGATCCCCGCCGTGAAGGTGGCGCGATGATCGTCTTCGACCTGAAATGTGGCAGCGACCATGTCTTCGAAGCCTGGTTCGGGTCGAGCGCGGCGTTTGAGGACCAGCGCGGGCGCGGGCTGGTGTCCTGTCCCTATTGCGGTGCGACCGATGTGATCAAGGCGGTGATGGCGCCAAGCATCCCGGCCAAGAGCAACAGCCGGTCGATGCCGTCGAACCTCCCAACGCCCGAGGCGATGAAGGCGGCCTTCGAAGCACTTGCCGCTGCGCAATCCAAGGCGCTGGAGACGTCGGAATGGGTCGGCCGCGCCTTTGCCGATCGCGCCCGTGCGATGCATGTCGGTGATGAGGCCTCAGGCCCGATTCACGGCCAATCCACCGCCGAGGAGGTCAGGGATCTGGTTGAGGAAGGCGTACCGATCGCGCCGCTGCTCGTCCCGATCGTGCCGCCCGAGGCGATCAACTGATCGCGGCCGTGTCGAGATCGTGGAGAGCATGTCCGGCGGTCTGACGTTGCCTGACGCATTCCTCCGCCAGAAAGTCGATCAGCGCGCGTACTGAAGGAAGCAGGCCGCGCCGCGACGGGAAGACGGCGTGGATGATACCGGCGCGGGGGCGCCACTGTGGCAGGACATGGACGAGCCTGCCGGCTTCGACATCTTCCCAGATCATCAAGGTTGGAAGCTGGGCGATGCCGACGCCGGCAATCGCCGCATCGCGTAGTACGGCCATGTCATCGGTGATGAGGCGAGGCCGGTGTGGCACGACCGCCGTCCGGCCATCGGCGTGATGAAGCTGCCATTGGTGATCGCGGTGCGGTGGTCCCAAATCGAGGCTGGGAAGATTATTGAGATCGGCCGGTGAGTGCAGTGCGTCTGTCAGCAGCGCCGGACTGGCGACCAGGCACTGAGTGCTTTCGTCGAGCCGCCGCATGATGAGATCGGTCGGCTCCAGCGGTGGAAAACGCACCCGAATGGCGATGTCGAACCCTTCGGCGATCACATCGACGCGGCGGTTGGTGCTTTCCAGATGCAGTTCGACTGCCGGATTCTCGACCAGGAACCCCGCGATGATCGTGCCGAACTGGAACGAGAGCAGCGCCGCGGGGCAGCTCATCCGCACCACGCCGCGCGGTTCGGCGCGCACTTCGGCAATCACCTGTTCCGCGGCTTCCGCCTCGACCAGCACGGCGACGCAGCGATCATAATATTCACGGCCGATCTCGGTCACGGAGAAGCGACGCGAGGACCGGTTGAGCAAGCGCACGTCAAGTCGCTCCTCCAGCAATGCGATGCGGCGGCTGAGCTTCGATTTCTGGATATTGAGCGCGCGCCCGGCGGCTGCGAAGCCGCCATGATCGACGACCTGGACGAAATAATAAAGGTCATTCAGATCCTGCATCGTCCTGTTTTTAGGACGATGTGTCGGATTTCGCAATCTTCTGGCACTGTCGTCTCGGTGTTATCTCCGCCCCAACAGCCATCGGTCCTCCACATGAGTGCCGATCGCCTCGGAGAAATACCATGAGCAAGAAGATTCTCGGCCTTTACGGCAACAATCGCGGCCATTGGGTGGGCGACGGTTTTCCGGTTCGCTCGCTCTTTTCCTATAACGATCTTGGCACGCATATCAGTCCGTTCCTGCTGCTCGATTATGCGGGGCCGCATTATTTCGAGCCGACCACGGATCGGCGCGGCGTCGGGCAGCATCCGCACCGCGGGTTCGAAACGGTCACCATCGTTTATGACGGCGAGGTCGAGCACAGGGACTCCGCCGGCAATGGCGGCATCATCGGCCCCGGCGACGTGCAGTGGATGACTGCGGGCGGCGGCATCATCCATGAGGAATATCATTCGCCCGCCTTTGCCAAGGCCGGCGGACCGTTCCGCATGGTGCAGCTTTGGGTCAATCTGCCCGCAAGGGACAAGATGGCGCCGGGCGGCTATCAGGGCATCCTGAACGCCGATATCCCGGTCGTCGATCTGCCGTATGGCGTCGGCAAGGCACGCATCATCGCCGGCGAATTTGGTGGCAGGAAGGGCCCGGCAAAGACCTTCACACCGGTCAATCTCTGGGACCTGCGTCTCAACCGCGACACCGATATCGTGCTTGATCTGCCGGAGGGCCATACCGCGATGCTGGTGGTGCTGACCGGCCATGTCACGGTGAACGGTGCCCAGACGGCCGGCGAGGCGGAAATGCTGCTGCTTAGCCGCGAGGGCGGTGACGTCGCAATCCATGCCGATGGCGATGCGATGCTGCTGGTGCTGACCGGTGAACCGATCGACGAGCCGATCGTCGGTCATGGCCCGTTCATCATGAACAGCGAGGCTGAAATCCATCAAGCCGTGAATGATTTCAACAGCGGCCGATTTGCGCAGCTGGCGGCCTGACCATTCGGGGCCGGTCCCCGCGCGGGGGACCGGATTCGTCCAGTGTCATTAACTTCGACTATTCCAATATCATCAATAGCCAGCGGATGCCGGCAGGAGACTTATCATGATCGAGATGGTGATCGACGAGCGTCGGCGCAGCCTTGGCGGCGGCTTGGAAGTGGGCCGTGTCCTGCCCTTCGCGAAGCGGCGGATGGTTGGGCCGTTCGTGTTTTTCGACCATATGGGGCCGCTTGATCTTGCCCCCGGCATTGACCGGTCGTTGGATGTGCGTCCGCATCCGCATATCGGGCTTTCGACCGTCACCTATCTGTTCTCCGGCGAGATCATGCACCGCGACAGCATCGGCTCGGTGTTGCCGGTGCGCCCGCAGGAGGTCAACTGGATGACTGCCGGGCGCGGGATCACGCACAGCGAGCGGTTCGAGAAAGCGCGGGCGGAGGGCGATCATCTTCACGGCATCCAGGCCTGGGTCGCGTTGCCGCAGACGGATGAGGAAACCGACCCGGCTTTCTCCCACCATGAAGGCGACGACTTGCCGCAATGGAGCGATGCGGGCGTGCATGGCCAGTTGATCGCCGGCAGCGCTTACGGCCTGACGGCTGCGGTGCGGACGCACTCGCCCTTATTCTACGCCCATCTCGAGATGGAGCCGGGCGCGACGGCCGAGATCCCGACCGACCATGCCGAGCGTGCGCTCTATGTCGCGACCGGCGCGGTGGAGGTCGATGGGATCGATTATGCGGCCGGCAAGATGCTCGTGCTGGGCCGCGGTGCGTCGAAGGTGCGGGCTACCATGCACGCGACCGTGATGGTGCTGGGCGGCGAGCCGCTTGGCGAGCGTTTCCTCTACTGGAACTTCGTCTCCTCCTCGAAGGACCGGCTGGCGCAGGCGGCTGCCGACTGGAAGGCGGGGCGGATGAAGCTGCCCGATGCCGATGATCAGGAGTTCATTCCGCTCCCCGACCTTCCACCGCTGCTAGCCGGATCATCGGGGGCGGCGCAATGATCCCGGGCCAGGACTATATATTGAGCAAGGTCGGTGCCGCGATCGGTGCGACCCCTTATGCGGTCGCGATCGAAGCGGGCGAGCACCGGCTGATCGCCGATGAACCGATGAAGCTGGGCGGACAGGGTAAGGGACCGGCGCCGCTCGACTTGCTGCTCTCCGCGCTTGGCGCCTGCACCGCGGCCACGCTCAAAATGTATGCCGAGCATAAAGGCTGGCCGTTTGAGGGGCTCGACGTGGCGTTGCAGTTCATCCGCAACGATCAGGGCGACCGGATCGAGCGCCGGCTGCGCGTAAAGGGGCCGCTCGACGTTGCGCAACGCACGAAACTGGCCGATGTCGCTGAGCGGACTCCGGTGACCTTGGTGGTCAAGAATGGCGTCCCAATAGCGACCGAGCTGATGGAGGAAACGGGGCAGTGACGCGCATCATCGGCATTGCCGGCAGCCTCAGGCGTCATTCGTTCAACCTGGGACTCCTGCAGGCCGCAGCGGCGGCGACGCCGGATGGGACGACGCTCGACGTCCACACGATCAATGACATCCCGCTCTACAACGCCGATGTGGAAGCGGCCGAGGGCCTGCCGCGCGCGGTGATCGACCTCAAGGACAAAATCGCCGCCGCCGACGGGCTGTTGCTGGCCACGCCCGAATACAACAACGGCATTCCCGGCGTGTTCAAGAACGCGATCGACTGGCTGTCTCGCCCGGGCAGCGATATCGCCCGCGTGTTCGGTGCTAAGCCCGTCGCGTTGATCGGCGCATCGCCGGGCGGGTTTGGCACGATATTGGCGCAGGATGCCTGGCTGAGCGTGTTGCGCACGCTGGGCACCAAGCCCTGGTTCGAGGGGCGTCTGCTTGCCGCGCGCGCGGGCGGATTGTTCGACGCCGAAGGGCGGCTGGTGGACGATGCCGTTCGCGAAAGGCTCGCCAAGTTCGTCGCCGGCTTTGTCACATTCGTCGAGGAGAGCAAAGCATGAGCGATCTTGTCAGCGTCAGTGTCACCGAGACGGGGGAGAGCCCATTTGCGGTTCGGATCGTGACCGCCGGCCACGTCATCGTCGGCGACGAACCGGCATCGATGGGCGGCGCAGACCTGGGGCCGTCACCCTATCAACTGCTCACCGCCGCGCTTGGCGAATGCACCGCGATGACCGTGCGCTGGTTCGCGCGCCAGCGGCAATGGCCGGTGGACCATGTCGCGGTGGAGGTGACGCATCAAAAGGGCGCGGTCGAGGGCCGGGCAGGCCCGGTCGACATCTTCCACAAGACCGTCAAGATCCGAGGCGCTGCACTGACCGAGGAACAGCATGAGCGGTTGATCGACGTTGCCGCGAAATGCCCGGTGCACCGGACGCTCGCAGGTGGATCGTCGATCGTCACGATAGGAAGCCGGGCGGAATGACGTCGCCTCATGCGTGACGGCATGGATTGTTAATGCAAAAATAGTGTAGTGTCAGTCGGTTGAACGGCGGGATCATGACCTATCCATGATTGACACTTCATATTCGGGCATTGATCGCGGCGAGGCTGTGATACTCCATGATCCCCGCCGGTTTCGCCGGATGTTCGTGCTGGTTCTGACGATGTTGTCGGCATCCTGTCACAGCACGACCGGCAATCCCGCGCCCCCGAAGAACCAGTCGCCGGCCGAACTGCCGCAGCAGACATCGACCATCGTCGTCCCGATCACGGTCCGGCTCGCCGACCTGGAGGCGGGGCTGAACCAGCGCACGCCGCAAACATTGTGGAAGATCGACGAAGCCGTGCAGAGCTGCGTGCCGGCACAGCGGGTGAAGGTGTTCGGCAAGAAACTGAAAGTCACGCCGGCCCTGCATTGCCGGATCGCGGGGCAAGTGACGCGCGGACGGATCAGTCTGAGCGGCAGCGGCAATGTGCTGAGGATCACCATGCCGATCCGCGCCACGATCAGCGCGAAGAATGTCGGTGGCATTATCAAGCAGGAGACGGCGACCGGTGCCGCCATCGTCCGCGCGCAGGCAAGGCTGTCGGTCGACCGGAACTGGTCGCCGGTGGCGAAAGTCGACATCGCCTATGACTGGACCGACCCGCCCGGGATCGACTTTCTCGGGCAAAGGATCCGTTTCACCAGCAAGGCCGACGCCAAGTTGAAATCGGTCGTCGCCAACCTCGAGCGCGAGCTGCCCAAGGAGCTTGCCAAGCTTCGCATGCACGATCGTCTTCAGGGCCTATGGAAACAGGGGTTCGCGTCCATTCTGCTCAATCGCGAACGCCCGCCGGTGTGGATGCGGGTGACCCCGCGTGAACTCGGCTTCGAGGGATATCGCGTCTTCGGCCGCACGCTCGAAATGACCCTGGCGGCGCAGGCCCTGACCGAGACGTTCGTGGGCGATCGTCCGCCTGACCCGACGCCGGCACCTCTGCCGCCACCGTCGCCGCGGCAGGGATCGAGGGGGCTGCGCTTTTTCATTCCCGTCCTGGCGGATTATGCTCAGCTCGAACCGGTGGTCGAACGCGCGCTGGTGAAGCGAGCGGCCAAGGGGATCACGTTGACCGGCATCGGGCCGGTCGATGCGCAGTTCGGCAAGGTGACCATCTATGCCACCGACGGGGGCCGCCTAGCGGTGGGGATACAGGCGACGGTCCAGCAGAAGAGCGGCATCCGCGCCACCACCAGCGGCGTGATCTGGCTGTCGGCCATCCCCTATAACGAAGCGAATTCGCAGCGCGTGCTGGTTCGCGACCTGAAGATCGCCGGGCAGGCTGATAGCCGCGTCGTCAACCTGTTGTTCTCGCTGTTCGAGGATCCGTCGGTACTGGAAGGGATTCGCGCATCGCTGACGCATGATTTTGCCGGCGACTATCAGAAGGTGCTGCTCGCGGCGCGCAAGGCGATTGCCGACCACCGCGAAGGCGATTTCGTGTTCGCCGCCAATGTGTCCGATGTAAAGAACGGCACATTGAAGGTGACGGGCGAGGGGCTGTTCATGCCGGTTGAGGCCAACGGGCAGGCGAGCATTTCATACAAGCCACGATGACCCCGGCTGCGCTGCGCTCAGATATATTCGTCGATCCAGTCGTACAGCCGGTGGTTGCTCACCGCCGCCGCGCCCTCCTGGCAGTGCAGCAGGCCCGTATCCTCGGCCTCGAACAGCATGAAGGTCTTGGGACAGCGCAGCGCGTCGTAAAGCTTGCGTGCCTGGCCGGCGCTGGTGGATTCGCCGGTGCCGTCCATCACCAGCGTTCGCGCCCGGATCCGGCGCACCGTGTCGACATTCGAATATCGCCGGAGCTCGAACAGCAGCGCCGAGGGCGATGCGACGCCATGCTTGGCCATCGCGTCGCGCATGAACCAGCGAATGAGTTGCTGCCGTTCCATCAACACGGCTATTTCGCGGTCGAAGCGCTTGGGATCGCTGTCGAGCAGCGGCAGCAACTCCGGAATATAGATCTCCAACTGCTCGAAAGTTGAAGCCCCCCAGTCGAGAACGCCGGGATTGGCGACGGCCAGCTTGATGCGATGCTCGAACGCGGCCGCGCGCGGTACGAGTGCGCCGCCCATGCTCCAGCCGAGCAACGCAATCCGGTTGCTGTCCACCCCGGCGATCCGCTCGGCGAAATCGATCATCGGCGAGGTGACGCGTTCCCAGTCATGCCGGAAGGGCAGACCCTGAGCGCGCAATGCCATGCCCTGGCCCGGACAATGCACGAACAGGGCATGATAGCCGCGGTCCAGTGCATCGTCGCAGATATGCTTGCTGGTCTCCGGCCAGGCATCGCGGCCCTGCTGGAGGATGATGAGCGGAGCGTCACCGCGCGCGTTGGGCGAGCGCAGGAAATAGCCAGGCAGCGTTGTATTCTCGTAGGGGATCCGGATCGGCTGCGCGGCCCAGCGCAGCAATCGCACCCCGCGCGCGTAGGAGTCGGAGGAGCGCTGTGCCGCTTCGCGATTGCTCGGATGGCTTGGCTCCGGATGGTGGATGACCACCTGACGATAATAAGTCGCAGCGCGCAGATAGGCCTTGCCGGCGCTGATCCGCCGATCCTGCTGCTCGCTTGCCCGGGCCATCCGCTCGACGCGCTGCGCCGTCGCCATCCATTCCCGCGGCCAGCTCCAGTCGTCATCGGCGTTGATGCGAACCCCGGTATCAAGCACTTCGCCGACATCCGCGCCGCCCGAATAGGTGGCGCCGAGCGCATGCAGGAGCTGGCTGTTCATCACGCCGTCCTCGAACAGTCCCAGGTCGTACCAGGGCGATCGGGGATCCTTGATGGCTTGCCGTCCCGGGGCAGCGATGGCGCCGCGGTCGGTATTGAACAATGCCACTGCAAGGCCCGCGGCCTGAATGAGCCTTCTGCGTTCGATCAGCGCCGCCATGTCTCTGCATCTCCGTGGTTGGGTTGCGGGCAAGCTAGCGGCCCAGTGGCGCGCGCGGATAACGCCAGGGTTTCAAGAGATGACGAAATGTGACCGGCCATTGATGGGCATGGATCGAGTTGGTCATGGCCCATACGCGGCCATTTTCCGCTGTTCCGCCCGAAAATAAAAAACCACCCCTGTTAAGTTGGATTTTCGGCCCGAATTCTCCGTTGTTTTCCAGCTGCTTAAACCTCGCCACCCCTGTTATGAATAACAGGGGTGGAACAGGGGTGGAACAGGGGTGAGCATCCGCTGTTCGGCCGCTGTTCCGGCAATAACAGCGGCGTTTCATCGGCTGATCATCTTCACGATGAGAAAGAGCGTGGCGAAGCCCGGTCAGGGGTTCATCCGGGGCGACCCTGCCATGTTCAGTGCGAGCCTTGAATCGACCGCAAGACTGCCGGCTGGATGGTTGGCGATCTTCGCCGCGCTGCCCTCGTGCCGGCGAGCCAGAGTGTGCTGCCGATCAGAGGGATTTTTGTCTCATACGAGATTAAATCGCCCAATCAGGATTAAATTCTCTTGTAGGGAGCGCGAAAGCGTGATTTGTTCCCATGTACGTACTTAGGCCGGCGGGCTGGTCCAAAATGAGGAATCGATCCTCAAAAAACGCGAGCCACGAGACTCGCACGACAGCCTGTCGAGAAAAAAGGGAAGAGGGATGAGAATCGAACGGGTTTTATGCTGTGCAACGTCGGCGATTGCCTTGATGTACAGCAGCAATGCGCTGGCTCAGGCGACAACCGCGCCGCAGACCGCTGAGACGCCCACCGAGCAGACTGATGTCGAGCCGACAGGCGCAGGGCAGGCCGGCGCGGACACTGCCGACGATGGCCGGGAAATCATCGTCACCGGCTCGCGCATTCGCCGCAACGGTTTCGATCAACCCACACCCACAACGGTGATTGGCGACGTCGAATTGCGACAGGGCGCGCGCGCCAATATTCAGCAGGTCCTGAACGATCAGCCGCAATTCCGCGCGTCGGTGACGCCGCAAGTGTCGAACGGGAATACCTCGACCGGTACGGCGCCGGTCGACCTGCGCGGTCTCGGTACCTATCGCGCGCTGACACTGCTCAACGGTCGGCGCTTTGTCGGCAACAATAATCTCAATTTCGTCCCTACCGGCTTGATCCAGCGCATCGATGTGGTGACCGGCGGAGCCTCCGCTGCCTGGGGCTCGGGCGCGGTCGCTGGCGTGGTCAACATCATCCTGAAGGACGAGCTGCAGGGTCTGACGGTCGGCGCACAAAGCGGCGTCTCTTCGCGCGACGACGGCGCACGCTACGGCTTCGACGCCAGTTTCGGCACCAAATTCGCCGGCGGCAATGGTCATTTCATGATCGGCGCGGAGTATCTGAAGGACAAGGGAATCCCCGACCGCAATTCGCGCCCCAATCTCGGCAGCGCCGCGATCGTGCAGATCAATCCGACCAGCCTGACCGACGAGTCGACGCGACTGACGCGCGACGTGAATTATGGGAATATGAGCTCGGACGGCCTGATCACCAGCGGGGTGCTGGCCGGGCAGACTTTCAACGGCGATGGCACGCTCCGCTCGTTCCGGGGCGGTACGCCGCTCGGCACTGGCCCCTTTCCGGATCAGATGATCGGCGGCGCCGATGGTGTCGGGCTGTATGACAATGTCGCCGCGTCGACGCCATACGACCGGCTCACCGTCTTTGGCCGGGTGAGTTATGATCTGGGCGGGGCGACGATCTGGGCCGAAGGGAGCTATGGACGCACCACCAGCAATGCGCCCTTTCTGACCGACTTCTTCGTCCCGCCGCTGACCATTTCAGCGACCAACCCGTTCCTGTCCGCGGCGATCCGCAACCAGTTGGCGGCGGCGGGCGAGACAAGCTTCACTTATGGCCGCGTGTTCAACGATATCCTGATGTTGCGTTTCAACACCAAGCGCGAGAACAAGGAAGGCGCGATCGGCATCGATGGCAGCTTCGGCAACGGCTTCAAATATCGTGCGCATTACAGCCATGGTGAAGTCAATAACGACGAGCGGCTGGAAAATTCGCGGATCGATGCCAATTTCAACAAGGCACTGGATGCGGTGTCGAGCGGCGGGCAAATCGTCTGCGCGGTCAATGCTGATGCGATCACCACCAATGACGATCCGGCATGCCGCCCGATCAACCCGTTTGGCCGGTTCAACGCATCCCCCGGCGCGGTGGATTATGTCACCGGTACGCAGCAGCAAAAGACGACCGACAAGCTCGATTCAGTCGGGGTCGAAGTGCAGGGCGACCCGTTCTCGCTCTGGGCGGGACCCGTCACCGTCGTGGTTGGTGCCGAGGCGCGCTGGGAGAAAACCATTTCGTCGCGCAATGCCGATGCAGTCGCCGGTATCTTCTCCTTGCCGGTCTATGTCAGTGATCTGAATGGCGGCTTCAACGTAAAGGAAGCGTTCACCGAAGTTTCGCTTCCGGTGATTAATGCCGAAGGGGTGGCGAAGGTCGAGCTCAACGGCGCGGCACGCTATTCGGATTACAGCAACAGCGGCGGCATCTGGTCATGGAAGGTCGGCGGCACTGCGCGGCTGTTCAATGATATCCTGCTGCGCGTGACACGCTCGCGCGATATTCGTTCGCCCAACACCGAAGAATTGTTCACCCAGCGCAATATCAATGTCGGTGCGCTGGTCGATCAGGACCATGCGAGCCGGGATGGGATCCCGGGTTACTCCGCAACGCCGACGGCGGTGACCACCTATAGCGGCGGCAATCCCGATCTGGTGCCGGAAATCAGCAAAGGATGGACGGCCGGCGCCACGTTCTCGCCGTCGTTCTTCCGCGGCTTCAATGTCTCGGTCGATTATTATGACGTCAACATCAACGGCGCGATCGCGACGCTTTCAGCGTCCAATCTGACGCTGGCCTGTTCCAAGGGCAGCAGTGCGGCGTGTGACCGGCTCGTGCGCGATCCGGTCACACAAACGGTCAAAACGGCGTTCTCCAATTCGCAGAACATCGCCAGCTTCTCGACCCGTGGCTTCGATATCGAAGCATCCTATGTATTGCCGCTGTCGAAGGTCAGCAGCAAAATGGGCGGAACGGTGCGGCTGCGCGCGCTGGCGACCTATGTCGACCGCTTCATCTTCGATACCGGGCTGACCCGGGTGGATACGGCGGGCGATGTCGGTGACGCGACGCAGAACGGTATTCCCAAATGGCGCGGAACGCTGGGCGCAAGCTATCAGGACGATATCGTCGGTTTCGACGCCCGGTTACGCTATGTCGGTGGCGGAGCCTATAATAGCGCGCTGACTACGCTGGTGGACAACAAGGTCGCCTCGCGGACTTATGTCGATCTCGGCGCGCAATTCAAAGTGAGGGACCGCTTCACCCTGTTCGGCAACGTCAACAATGTCTTCGATGCGCCGCCGCCGATCATCACCTCGGGTAGCCCGCATTACGACATTGTCGGGCCCTATTTCACCGCCGGCGCGCGCGTGAAATTCTGACGGAGTAGTGGCGCGCCGTTCCGCCCGGGACGGCCGCTCATCCGGCTCGAACCCTGAAGATCGACCGCATCGCGACGGAGTGGCGGAAATGATGAAGTATAATTC
>NZ_JBOHHW010000056.1:0-34805 GCF_050725575.1 Sphingomonas sp.
GCTCGATACAGTCCTACCATGGGCAAATCGGTAGGGAAACCACGGCACGAGCGTGAAGGCGCCCCAGCTGAAATTCGTCCTACCATGGGCAAATCGGTAGGGAAACCACGGCTCATGTCGTCGGTCCTCTTCGTGGTGAAAGGTCCTACCATGGGCAAATCGGTAGGGAAACCACGGCGTCAGCCGTGGCCGTGAGGATATGCACGTCGTCCTACCATGGGCAAATCGGTAGGGAAACCACGGCCGGATGCGAGACGGTCAGCCATTTCAAGCGGTCCTACCATGGGCAAATCGGTAGGGAAACCACGGCACTCAGGGATGCGATCGGTCAAATCGCTGCGTCCTATCATGGGCAAATCGGTAGGGAAACCACGGCGGCGTCCCAACTGACAGGTGGATCGATGGCGTCCTACCATGGGCAAATCGGTAGGGAAACCACGGCCGTAGGATTTCAGCCAAGTCGCAACCCGCGGTCCTACCATGGGCAAATCGGTAGGGAAACCACGGCCGGATGCGAGACGTAGAGCTTCAGCCATCGGTCCTACCATGGGCAAATCGGTAGGGAAACCACGGCCAGACCTGAGCAGCGACGGGGGCACCGATGGTCCTACCATGGGCAAATCGGTAGGGAAACCACGGCGTATGGGGCAATCGCCAGCCCACGCTCACGGTCCTACCATGGGCAAATCGGTAGGGAAACCACGGCAAAAGACATATGCGCTAGCCCAGCCCGTGTGTCCTACCATGGGCAAATCGGTAGGGAAACCACGGCTTCACCATTCCTGTTGCGACCCACGGCGCAGTCCTACCATGGGCAAATCGGTAGGGAAACCACGGCGCACTTCGGTCAGCATGACATCTGGCGCCGGTCCTACCATGGGCAAATCGGTAGGGAAACCACGGCGATTGCCGTCACGTCATCGCCCCGCGCCGAGTCCTACCATGGGCAAATCGGTAGGGAAACCACGGCAGCTTCAACGGTGGCACGCTCACCACGGCCGTCCTACCATGGGCAAATCGGTAGGGAAACCACGGCGCCCGTTCTGTGGTTACGAAACGCATCAAGGTCCTACCATGGGCAAATCGGTAGGGAAACCACGGCGAAGGCCGGTGTGCGGGCGCATCAGAATGGGTCCTACCATGGGCAAATCGGTAGGGAAACCACGGCACCATCCCTGGGATAACACGTCGATGCTGAGTCCTACCATGGGCAAATCGGTAGGGAAACCACGGCGGTGGGGAGAGGCGCGGTCATGCTGCGGCAGTCCTACCATGGGCAAATCGGTAGGGAAACCACGGCAGTTTCCCGGCCATCCACTTGCGTGCATCGGTCCTACCATGGGGCAAATCGGTAGGGAAACCACGGCCGTCACCGCTTGCAGGTCGGCAGATGGCGGGTCCTACCATGGGCAAATCGGTAGGGAAACCACGGCAGATCATTCGGCATGGGTGAGGGCCTCCGGGTCCTACCATGGGCAAATCGGTAGGGAAACCACGGCCGGCGGGATGCGGAATGATCCGCGCCGCTCTTGGCGGAGTGCCAGGTGATCGCCTCGCCCTGGGAGCCGAGCAGCCGCAGCGTGTTGGCCGTACCTCTTAACGACCGACTTAACGACGGACACTGGGGCGCGAATTGGACTTCTCTACATCCCAATTCCGAGCCCCCGACTCCGACCCCGACCAACTACGTCCGCGAGACTCTGGCCGACGCTGCGACCCGGCATCTCCGGCACGCCCAGTTGCGCTTTACGATTGCGCAGAAGCGACTCCACTTGAGGATCGCGTTCGAGGCTCTTCGCCATGCCCAGCATGCGATCGCCAACGGCATTGGCGCGGGTATCGTCGTGATCGCGCAGCAGCAACCGGCGCTGGCGGTCGAGTGCCTGCCAGCGCTGGACGAACGTGTCCGCGCGAAGCTGCGGATCGGCGCGTAGTTCGGCCTCAAGCTGCATGGCGCGGATCGTAGCGGCAGTTCGCCCATCGGCCGCTTCAAGGGTGAGCCTCGGATCGTTAGCCAGTGCCGTCTCAAGATCCAGCGCGGCGTGCGGTCTGATTGTGTTCAGCCCTGCGCGACTATTGGACAGTTCCTGCCGCTGATCGGCCGTGAACGGCTCTCCGACGGAGCGCGCAAACTGCCTGGCGCGAACGATCCGTGCATGGCGCGCTACAGCATCCGGCAGCGCTGGCGAGGGTTCAGGCGCTGGCGCCTTTGATGGCTGCGCAAGTTCTGAGGTGCCGGTGCTGAGCCTGACCCCGGCGAACCGATCGGGCGCCGGTGCAGACATAGCCATCTCCACCGCCGGTGCGGGTAGAATGATCTGGCGGCGATCGGCGAAGTCGCGGACATAGTCGGATGCCATGTCCTTGGCACGCTCGCGAGAAAGCGCCCGCACCAGCCTGCCCTCGTCGGCAAAGTCATCACGGCCATAATGAAGTTCGACACTCTCCCGGTGCCGCGACAGCGCGACATAGGCGGCATGCCGATCGAGACCGGGCGTGGCGAGCATATGGACGCGATCGACGGTCACTCCCTGCGCCTTATGCACAGTCACGGCATAGCCATGGTCGACCGCGGCATAGTCCTTGTGATCGAAGGCGACCGCGCGACCATCGTCGAGCATCACCGCCATACGGGCGGTCGTGACGCTTTCGATGCGACCCAGCGAACCGTTCTTGACGCCCAGGCTGCGCTCGTTGCGCCCGAACATCACCCGTTCGCCAGCCGCGAACCGGCGTTCGCCCTTTTCTACCCGCCACGATACATCGGGACCGAGCGCGCCCGTCTCGTGAAGCCGTTGGCGCGCCGCCTGATTGAGCGCCGCAACCTCGTCGTTGGTATGAGTCAGGATGATCCGACTCGAGCTTGGGTCGGCCTGCCGCTGGCGGTCCCAGCGATGGATAAGTTCGTCGCGCGCGACCTCCCGCGTCGCCGCTGCGTGGATTGCACCGTGATCGCGATACGCCGCGATTGCTTCGGCGGTGCGCTCGGTTGCCAGATGCCGCGTCGCCTGCCGCTGCCAATCCTCACGCTGGCGGCGAATATCAGTGATCTCGACGCCGCCATGGCGCTCGGCGATCGAGCGGAATGCAGCGCCGGCTTCGATGGCCTGGAGCTGCTCGGGATCGCCGACCAACACAACCTTGGCGCCGCGCTTCTCGGCTTCGGTGATCACGCGCTCCATCTGCCGCGTTCCGATCATCCCGGCTTCGTCGATGATCAGCACATGACGATCGGTCAGTAGCTCCCTGCCCTGTGCCCATTGATGCTCGAGGCTGGCTATCGTTCGCGACTGAATGCCGGAACCACCTTCGAGGTTTTCCGCGGCGATGCCGGACAGTCCCGCACCCTGGACCTGATAGCCGGCGCTCTCCCACGCCTCGCGTGCGACGCCGAGCATCGCTGATTTGCCGGTACCCGCATAGCCGACAACGACCCCGATTCCCTGCCCCTTGGTAACATGCTCGAACGCGCTGCGCTGCTCCGGCGACAGCACCAGTCCGTGCATCTCGGCGCGGACGAGCGCGAGCTTGCGATGCTGGTCGGCCATACCGTGGCGCCGGTGCGCTTCCAGTCCAGCAGTAGCCCGTTCAAGTCGCTGCTCGGTCGCGATCATCTCGCGGCTACTGAACCGGTCCTCTCCGCGCCCATCCTCGCCTAGCGCCACCAGGTCCGGCGAAGCGCGGACCGCACTCATTGCCTGATCGAATTGCTCTTTGCCGTCGCTGTGCCGGTGGATGAACCGCGCGAGATCGCGCGTCGTAAACGTCGCCTGGCTGTGGGTGATCGCATCGAGCGCGATGCCGGGATTGGCGATGATCTTCTCGCCATTGACGCGGGCGATCTCCAGATGCTCAGCGAGCCGCTCCGACTCCAGCCCCTGCGCCGCCATCCGCGACGCCGCCGGGCCGATCTTGTGCTGCGGCTCAAGGTCGATCCCCTGCGCCTCCAACGACCGATGATCGATTCGCGTGTCGATATCGAGTTCGGCCAGTCGCTCGTTGACGCGCTCGCTCCAGCGCTCGCGCCATTTCTCCAGAAGGTCGGTGCGATTCCAGTCGCGGTTCTTCTGGCCGAACCCATCCTCCCCGACCTCACGCATGGTGAGCATCACATGCGCGTGCGGCTTCGGCGTTCCATCAGCGCCTGTATCCCAATGCACATTGAGATCCGCGATCATCCCGCGATCGACGAACTCTTGCTTTACAAAGCCGTGCGCGAGCTCGATCCCCTGCACCTTCGTCATCTCGCGCGGGATCGCGAACTCGATCTCGCGGGCAAGCTGCGCGTCGATCCGCTTCTCGGCCGCCTCGACCTCGTTCCAGAGCTTTTCGCGGTCGGACAAGTGCTCGGGAGCGCCGTCCGGCAGCATTACTTCCGAATGGACGACGCCAGCCTTGTTCGAGAAGTCCTGGTGCCGATCGAGCCGCTCGTCGTGCAGGCGGGAGGCGGAGCGGTACGCGGCGGAAGCAACAGCGCTCGACCCGTTGGCGCGGGAGATGACCTTGGCCGAGAAATGGTAGATCGCCATGACGGCAATCCACTTACACTTCAAAAGCGACGTCGGCACGACGTATAAGCGCGCCCTCGAAAGATTTCATCAATCTCGGGACAGGAGAGTCTCAAGAGATTTCAGTGCATTGCGACTGATCGACTGCTACGATAACTGGACCGTCCTCACTTCACAACGAGGACGGTCCAATGCGCAAACCACGCGATTTCGACGCCGAACTGAAGGTGCTCAACGAACGAGCGAAACAGCTTCAGGCGCGAAAGATCCACCAGTTCGGCGAGCTGGTGCTTGCGACCGGTGCCGATGCCCTGTCGAGCGAGGAACTGATCGGATTGCTGCTGGGCGGCGTCGAGAACAAGGACGCCAGTGCGAGGGAGGTTTGGCGAAAACGGGGCGCTGCTTTCTTTCAGCGGACGCGACGCGCTGTTTCAGGCAGTCAGGGCGACCCTTCTGGCAACGCGTCGAACTAAAGCGGCGCGTAATCGAATCGAGGCTGAGCGTGCGCGATCCGACGTGCGAGCATGGGTCGTGAAGCGACGCGAACGCACCCGGCAATTGATCGAGCTTGGCGGCTTGGTCGCAAAGGCAGGCCTGGTTGAGCTGACAGATGACGATCGCGCCGCGATGTTCGGAATACTGATATATGCTGCGGCTGTGTTGAGGTCGGAGCGCCGCGAGAGAGCGCTGGCGTTGTGGCGGCGACGCGGCAAGCGCGAGTTTGAGAGAGGGCGGCAAGACTAGGCCCCAAGCGGCCGACGCAATGGGTCCCACTTTGGTCGAAAACGATCGCTCGCTCCTGCCTTTGAGTACCGTCTCTACGCGGCGTCTGTATCGCGATACGCTAGCATCAGCTTGGCGGCGAAGCCGGTCATGGGATCAGGTACACGGATGACTTCGATCTTCCTGCTGGCAAACGCACCCTCGATCACTTCCGCCTCGGTTCGACGAAGTTCCGCCATGAGATGCACGATCGTCCGCTGGCCTTGATCGTTGTGCCACTGCGGTTTGCCTTGGAGAGATTTAAGGTAACGCTCAAGCGCAACGCGCCTTCGTCCGCGCCGGACGCCAAACTGCCACCACGCCCAGATCGCGATTAGCGCGGTTGTGATCGCCGCGATGTGATCAAGCTCGTCAAGCCAATCGACACTGCCCAGCCCAGCGCACCAACTCATAGGCTCTCCCGCCGCCAGAAACACTCGCCGACGAACGCCAAGGTGCGCGCCATCAATCGCGCGACGCGAGCCGTCGTTCGCAAATCTCCTTCACCAGCTTCCGCAACAGCTCGATCCGCTCGGCGAGCCACTCCAGTTCCTCGGGCGTGATCTTGTAGTGCGGCGAATACCGCGCATTCACATATGCCTGCTGGAGCAACTCGAAACAGCGCCGGGCAAACTTGGCATCGCGCGGCCAGACGCCGATCAGTTCGTGCACCAACGGTTCGGCCTGCGCGCGTAAGAAATTCAGCTTGTGGGACTTCGGGCTGTAGAGCGTCAGGGTCAGAAGGATGCAATGGTACAGTTGCTCGGTCGTTTGATGCAGATCAAAAGCCGCCTGCTTTGCGTAACCCTTAGCAATCAGGAATCGGGCGCTTTCGAACCGCTTGTCGGCGTCCGAAAACCACTCGTTAAAATAACCTTGGGCTTCTGCTCGCGTTGCTTCTTCCGTCAGCGGCTTCGGCTTCGCGAATGGATATCCCTCCGCTTCATAGAGCGAGATGCCCTGCTCGATTACATCGATGAAGAACGGCCGCCCGCGGATCAGCTGATCGTTCACATCGGCGAGGCTATGCACGATGAAGGCGACCGGCGCGCCGATCCGCTTCGTGATGGTCACCTCCCGAAGAAAATGATCGTCGGCCTTAGCCCAATATTCGAGCGGGTCGGTCAAACGCTCGTCGCTGACGACGACAAGGATATCGTAGTCGGAATAATAGCCGCCGACCGGGTCCTCGACCCAATCGCCCCGCGCATACGATCCATAGAGAATCACCTTGAGGATGCGACCCTGCTTCTTCCACTTCTGCGTGGCGAGCGCGGTCGCGTCCTCGAACTCGGCGAACAGAATCTGCACGATGAGCTCTAGCTCGCGCCGCTTGCGGTCCGGGAGATGATCGAGGTCGGTCCTCATATGCCCTTCCTAACGAACGAGCGCCCGTGCGCAAACACGGACGCTCGACAGGATTATCAAAGCTGCCACCAACGACGAGGCGGCACACGTTCCAGATGCCGGACGAAATTGAGAAGCGCCTTCGCCAGCAATCGCCCGACTTCGCCGGTGCTAAGCCCGGTGCGCTCCGCGATTTCGGCGTAGCTCATGTCGTCGAGGCGGACCGCGAGGAAGATTTCGCGCTGCAACCGGGGCAGCTTCCGGATCGCCCGCTCGATCTGTTTCAGGGTCGCGGGATCAGGTTCATCGGTCATGACACCCTCCGATGCGAGAAAATCTGGCGGCGCGAGGCCGCCAGACTTGGGTTCAGGCGGCCTGCCGCAGCGGCTCGGGCTGCGACGCGCGCGACGCGTTGAGGTCACTGATCCGGGCGGCTCGGCTGGCTGTGCCCACGCCACCGCGCTCGGTGTAGGCGGCAGGCGGGAACACCATCCATTTCGGGACCCAGCCATCGACCTTGGCGCGTCCGTTCTCACCCATGAGGCAGTCGCGGATGATGTTGCGCTTGACCTTGCCGGTCGCAGCCTCGTTGGCGGCGGCAACGTCGGGCCCGGCCACCTCGGCCAGCACGCAACCCACCACCTCGCGGTCCCTGATCAGGTCGAGCAATGCGTCGTCGGCCTGCCAGACCTTCGCCATGTCGGTGCCGACCAGCGAACCGAGCAATTCGATAAGGACGCTGCCCGCTTCGAGCGTTTCAGCCATGACGATCGCCAGCACGTCGAACACCGCCGGATCGGGAAGCTCGATCAGCCGGACCAGCAGTCCTGCCAAGCCATACTCGCCGTCATAGCCCCCGGTCACGGTCGGCGTTTCGGGATCGAACCCGAGCAACGCCAGCACCGCCCGACGCTTCTCGTCGAACGCGGCTTCGCTGCCGCAATTCTCGACGCTCTCCGCGATGGCGTCGCTATGTGCCTTCTGCGCCTCCACCCGGACATTCCAGAGCGGCGACCCGATGATCGCGTGCGCGACCATGACCCGCAGCGCGAGCGACGGCTGACCGGCAAGGTCCGCCCGAACGGCTGCATGCCGGTGGAGATCGACATAGTTCTGGATCGGTGCGCTGACCTCCGGCCGCACCGGCTTGTCGCCCGGGCTGGCCTCGCCCTTCTCGTGCCGACGCGCTTCCTTGAGGCTGACATAGCCTTCGTGGAAGCTGACCTCGCCGCGATAGCCGATGGTGATATAGACCTTGCCGCCCTTCCGCTTGGTGCAGCGCTCATGCTCCCACGAATGGAAGGGCTGGCCCGCATCGAGGATCACGACATCGCGCCATCCGGCCTCGCGATAGGCCCCGGCGAGTTCCTCGACCGCTCCGCGCTGCGCGGTCCAGAACTGGTCGGCATCGGCGAAATAGCTGTCCTCGCCGAACAGGTCGGCAACGATCGCGCCCTCGAAACCGGACAGATCGAACAAAGCGACCTTGGTGGAGATCGAGGAACCGCCGAATAGCCACGCCTTGATCTGCTGCCCGACCGGCGAGCGCGCCTCGGGATCGTCGAGCAACGCCAGCCAATCGCGTTGCTGCGCCGTGGAGGCGAGAGTCAGGTGCCGCACCGTTACCTCATCGACCTGCCCGCTGCGGTAGAGCGTACGAATGCGTGGAAGCAGGTTGCCGAGCGCAAGGGTACGCTTAACCTGCACCTCGGTCAGTCCGAAGGTGAGCGCGATGTCCTCCGGGCTGCGGCCCTCGCGGACCAGCCGCGTGAACGTCTCCCAGAGATTGACCTCGTCGGGATCGAGCCGCGCGACATTCTCGATCAGCGAGGCTTCGAGTGCCGCTGCGTCGTCACCTGCCTCGATCACCGCGCACGGCAGTTCCTCGATGCCGCCGCCTTCTTCCGCGACGGTCAGCGCCGCATGGTAACGCCGCTTTCCCGCAACGATCTCATAGGTGTCGGGAGAACCGTTGGCCCGCACGATCAGCGGGACCAGCACGCCGCGCGCCCGAACAGACGACAGGATGTGCGACAGGTCCGGCTTGCCCCTGGCCCGCATGTTCGCGGACGACACGGACAGTTTGGCGATATCGATATGCTTGAGTTCCATCTTCCTTACTCCTCAAACCACCGCAACCGGCGCCGGAATGGCGGGGTGGGCGGCAGGAGCGGACCGGCAGTCCCACCGGCCAAGGCGCGCCGCACCCGCAGGGCCGAAACGGAGAGGAGGAGCCGAGCTTGCTCGGCTTGCGGCACGCCGCGGCGGGACTAGAGGGTAGCGACGCCCACCCCGCCAGATCGAAGCCGGAGGCCAATGCCGCCGCGCATCGCGCGGCGTCCGCAGCTACTGCGCGACAGCGCATCCTGCTCCGAAGGAGTTCGTCAAAGCCGCACCCTCGAAGACGGCCGGCCGTCGTGGCGGCGTGCGCGCGGGCCTGGGGGCTAGCCGCCGCCGCGCCTTCCGGCCGGATCGAGAGTGCCACGCGGAAAAGCAAAAGGCGCTGCGGCCTCTGGCGGCTTCGCAGAAGTCCACCAGTGTACGCTCATCAAATAGCGCGTTCCGCTGCCCGGCGCCCACCGGGCCACGTCAGCGATCGCAACCCGAATGGGCCGAGACGCGAGAGCGACTCGGCGACGCGATCAGCGGCGTAGAGCGCGGCCACGCGCAAGCGTGGGACGCCCTGAGACGTGCCGTGGAGTTTGAAGCAGCTACGCCGAACTACCTTTGTGTCGCCGATAGCCGCCAATGTCCCTAGCGACCCCAGACAGGCTCTTTTCTCAAGGAGGCATCCTGCCCAATCTTGCCCCGGGGAGCACCACCAAGCCGCACTCCATGCAAGGTAATACCAATGCAAACCGATACCCCCGACCGCATCCTCCGGATCAAGACCGTCCTCGAGCGCACCGGCCTCAGCCGGTCGACCATGTATCGGAAGATGCAGAACGGCACCTTCCCGAAGAACGTGCAGATCAGCACGCGATGCGCCGGCTGGCGGGAGTCCGCTGTCACCGCGTGGATGCGCAACCCGATCTTCTATGACGCTGGCGAGCAGGAAGGCGGCTGAGCCAGCAGATTATCGATATCGGGCCCAACGCCGGATTCTAGACCGTTACAGCGCGAGCCCGGCCAGCGCTTCGGCGGCGGCGTGTTGGGTCAGGTGCCCATAATGCCGCTCGATCATCTCTGCGCTGGTGTCGCTGATTTGGGCAACCGTGAGCAGCGGAAGGCCATTATTCACAAGATCGGTGATCGTGCTGTGACGAAGCGTATAGGCAGTCGCGCCGGCAGGCAGCTTCGCTTTCGTCGCCGCTTCGGCAATCGGCCTCTTCCACGTCTCCTTGTCCCAAGCCTTGCCGTTCGCCCGTGCCAACAACGGCGCGTCTCCCGGTTTCCCCTTCGCCTGTTTGTCGAAGTGTTTGGCGGCGGCGGCGGACAGTAGAACGCGGCGCGGCCTGCCGCTCTTGTCCTTTCCAATGCTCAGTTCTGACGTGCGCTTGTCAAAATCCCGCGCGCAGAGCCCGGCGACAGCGCCAGGCCGAAGGGGCAGCAAACAAAGCGTCCGCACGAAAGGCTCGGCCTCGGGATCGATCTCCTTGAGCAAGGCACGTCGCTGCCCACGATCGAGATAGAGTGTCCGCTGACGATCGGCATTGCGGATCGCCTTGAGCGCCTCCTGCCAAGCGGCCTCGGTGTCGGGTGTGCCGGGCGCCAGGAATTTGTTTAGCGCTGCTCGAAGCATCGCCATGTCGCGGTTGATGGATGAGGGCGCACGCGTCCGCGTGATCTGCGGCCCTTTCTTCCGCCGCGTCACCAACGCCGGCTTGTTCTCCAAGCGTTGACGCCACGCCTTGACGTGGTGCCGCCGAAGCTTCGCCAACTTCACTTTGGCGATCGGGTCCGAATAGACATTCCTCCGAAACCGTCCCGATGCATCCGGGCGAGTTTCCGCATATTTGCGGCAAGCCTCCTCGACGGTCTCGACCTTCTCTTCGGTCTGGCCGCCCGAATCTACCAGCACCGCGAAAGCCTCGGCCTCCTTCTTGGCTTCCGCGAAGCGATCCTTTCCGGGCAAGGTTCCGAAGTCGCCAAGCGCCTTCAAACTGTATCGGCGCTGATCCTCGTCATAAGCTCGCGCGATCCACGTCCCGGCGCCTTCGCGCGCCGATGGGCGATAGCCCAAAAAGCAGCCCGGACGGATGCGCTGCCAATATGGCTCGCGCTGGCTGCGTAGTGCCTCCCGCTCCTTCACTTTGCTCAGGTCCAGCGCCATCGCCAGTCTCCGAAATCGATTCCGTACGGAAAACGTACGGAAAACATACTCGGAGCTACCTACATCCGTTGAGACATCAAATCAACTATTATCAGTGACTTAGTGTTTCCAGGAAATGCCAAAAAGGCCCATTTCTGTGCCCTCCGAAGGCAGAGGCCAGAGGTTCGAATCCTCTCGGGTGCGCCATCCTCGAATGGCGCCGATTGGGCAATATCGCCGCGACAAATGCGCTTCTGCACCGCATCGCCCGAAGTATGACCGCTTTGGGGTGGGAAGCGGACGTTGCTTCACACCCTTCGTCATCCCGGGCTTGACCCGGGATCCGGCTTTTTTCCGGCACGCTTTGATTCCAAGCGGGACCCCAGATCAAGTCGGGGGTGACGATAAGCGAAGGACAATTTCCGAACGCTAGCTGTCATTCGTGCCGATCTGGATCGAATGACAGGATTCGACCGATTGATGACGTTGGCTACTCCCAACGCGGTCAATCCTGCGCCGGACCGCCAAGGTTAACCCGCGTATCGAACCAGCGAATCCGGTCCTGCGCGGCGTCCGCCTGATCGCGCATCGGTCCGCTTTCTGTGAGGGCTACCACCGATTTGTTCTCCGATGCCGAACATCCGTTGCGCGGAACGCAGAGCGCGAAGCGGAGCGGAACGCGCTTATCGGTCAGGCTATCCTTGCCGGCAATGGCGGCCATGCCGGGCTCGTCCGGCAGACCGACCAATAGATCGCCATGCAGCGAGGTCAGCCCGACCTGCTCGCTTTTGGGGCCGACGGGCACCGGGTTGCCCTTGAGGTCCACGCGCATCACCTGAAATAGGCTCGACCAGCCTTGCGCAATGGCAACCCGGATTTCGGCTTTTCCATCGGGCGCGCGCGCGGCCGATATCTTGTAATTATGCCCCGTGTCGAAACGATAGATGATGCGGCCGGAGGGACAACGTACAGAAAGCATCTTTGGGGGAATGGTTGCCCGCCGTGCGTTCATCAAATGATGCCCAAAATTCGCCCTGACTGTTGTTTTTTCTGGATGGGCTCGTACCATCCCAATCAGGCTTATCCACCCCCTGGAGAGAAGGAATTTGGCATGCGGACGATGAAACTCGCGTTCACGATCACGGCGTTGCTTGCCGCGCCGGCGCTGCATGCCCAGGTCAAGGACGATACTGGATTCCTCGAGTTTCCGATGGCGGCCGACGTCAGTGCTGCGGAGGTGCCGGCCTTCGCCTGGCTGGTGCGCCAGGGCGAAAACAGCACGCTGATGTTCGCACGAGCGCCGGACTTCAAACCGGTGAAGTTATTTGCCCAGACCGATGTGGATGGGCAGCCGATCACCAGCGTCACGATCTCGCCGAACGGCAAGATCATCGCCTTCCAGACCGGCGTTCCATTTGGCGGCAGCGGTGAAGGCTTCAACCCCGCCAGCCTGGTCGAAGCCCCGAAGCCGACGCTCTGGATGGTGACGACCGACGCCGGCGCCGGGCCGGTCAAGATCGGCACTGGCGCTGACCCCAAATTCACGCCCGACGGAAAGCGGATACTGTACCGGCAGGGACGCGATCTCTGGGCGGTCGACCTTGCGGCCCCGTCGGCGAAACCGGCGATGCTGGTGCCGGGCGGCGCCGCGTTCGGCCCGGCGGTGTGGACCAGAGACGGCAAGTCGATGGTTTTCGCGCAGGATCGCGGTGGCTGGTCCTTTCTCGGCCGCTACACGCTGGGCGAGGATCGGATTCACTGGCTGGTCACCGGCGCCGACCGGCTAAGTTCGCCGGTGCTGTCGCCCGACGGCGCGAGCGTCGCCTATCTGCGCTGGCCTGGCCGCGAGCACACGGTCACCGAGGATCTGCTCGAAAACCGGCCGTTCGCGGTCGAGACCGTCGAGATCGCCAGCGGACAGGTGCGCACGCTGCACGAGGCAATTGGCCCGGCAGGCGGGCAATTGTCGGACGATCCGGAAGGGAGTCTGCGCTGGGCCGACGATCGCAACGTGGTTTTCCGGTCGGAAGAGGATGGCTGGGCGCGGCTCTATGCGGTCGCGCGGGGCGGCGGCGCACCGCGCGCGCTCACCCCGGCCAACTGTGAGGTCGCGGAAAGCGAGCTCGCCGCCCCCGATACATTGTTCGTCGTCCATAATTGCCGCGACATCGACACGCGCCAGCTTTCCAGCATCACCGTGTCGTCCGGCCGCGAGCAGGCGATCCCGAGCCAGGACGTGGTCATGGGCTTGGCCGGCGCGGTCGGTGACGGACGCTATGTCGCGTTCACCGGCAGCAATGCCGAGGATGCGCCGTTGCTGCGCGTGCTGGATCTGAAATCGGGCAAGTTGGCGCTGGCCGAAAAGCCGTCGGACTACGGCTATGCGCACCGCTTCAAGGCCCCGGCGCCGCAGGTGGTGCGGATCAAGGCGAGCGACGGCGCGACCGTGCCGGTGCAGCTGTTCCTGCCCGCCACGCCAGGGCCACACCCGGCTTTGGTCTATGTTCATGGCGGCCCGCCGCGGCAGATGTTTCCCGCCTTTCACTTCAGCGGCTACTACGCCAGCGACTTCGCGGTGAACCGGCATCTCGCCGAGCTTGGCTATGTCGTCGCCAGCGTTAATTATCGCTCCGGAGTCGGCTATGGCCGTGCGTTCCGCGAGGCGCCGGAGCGCGGCTGGCGGGGGGCATCCGAATATAATGACGTGCTCGGCGCGGGGCGCTGGCTGGCGCAGCGCAGCGATGTCGACAAGAAGCGCGTCGGTATCTGGGGCGGGTCCTATGGCGGGCTGCTGACTGGCCAGGCGCTGGCGCGCAATTCGGACGTCTTCGCGGCCGGCGTCGCCATCCACGGAGTGTTCGACTGGTCATGGCCGTCGCCGACACCGGGACACCAGAATCCGAGCAAGGTCTTCGGTGTCGGCGAGGCCGACAAGCCGCTGGCTTTCCGGTCGTCCCCGCTCGGCGCCATTGCCGGGTGGACATCGCCCGTGCTGCTGGTGAGCGGCGATCGCGACATGAATGTGGATGTGCTCGAAACGATCGATCTGCACCAGAAGCTGCGCGCCAAGGGCGTGGACGTGCGCACGGTGATCATCCCGGGCGAGGCCCATGACATGATCCGCCATGCCAGCTGGCTCACATTATGGGCGGAGAGCCGCCGTTTTCTGCAGGAGAAACTCGGGAAATAACCTCCGCGCCGGGCTGTGCCGCGGGCACAGCCCGGCGGACACGACCCTGGCGGAAATGTCTGCGTTCTTCGAAAGACAGCTGGAGCAGCTGGCCCGCCATCGGTCGCTTTACGCCCCTGCGACTGGCGGCCGCTCGGCAACGAGCCGGACAGGACTCCCCCGTCCAGGGATCATAGCAAGATTGACACTCTCGACAGGCTTCAGTAGCGCCGCGCTTCGTTAAGGTATGGTATATCATGTCATACTGTTGAGGGGGAGTGATGATTTTGCGGCATTTGGCAGTCAAGGGGTTCGCTGTCTTCTCATTGATCGGTGCCTGTGCACCCCCTGCGGCGGCACAGGAGACGACGGCGGATCGGCCCGATGGGCGGGCATCGCTGGAGGATACCAAAGATCGCGAAAAGCCCGATACCGATCGGGCATCGGGCGACATTATCGTCACCGGATCACTGATCCGCGGCTTGCCGAAAGAATATGTCGCGAGCCCGGTGTTCAGCTATGATCAGGCTGACATCGTGCATTCCGGGGCAGGCTCGGTGTCGGAGTATATGCTCACCATACCACAGAATTTCACCAGCGACCTCAGCGAGTTCGCCACGACCGGTGCGGGCATCGGCAGCCCGCTGGGCGATGCCGCCACCTATAACCAGTTCGACGGTTTTGCCGGCTTCGCGCTCCGCGGCCTCGCATCGGACGCGACGCTGACCCTGCTCAACGGGCGACGCATGCCCTCGGTCGGCCTGACCGAAGCGCCGACCGTATCGACCATTCCGTCGATGCTGATCGAGCGGATCGACATCATTCCCGACGGCGCGTCCGCAACCTATGGCGCCGATGCGGTCGCCGGTGTGGTCAATATCGTGACGCGCAAGCCGACCAAGGGCCTCGAACTGCAGGTGCGCGGGGCGACGGCAACCCGGACCGGTAAGGAGGATGTACAGATCAGCGGGCTTGCCGGGCATTCCTGGGGCAGCGGCAATGTCTATGGCATGGCGATGTACCAGAAAAGGTCGCCCTTTATCGGCGACCCGGTCGATGCCTCGGGGGAAAAGCTTCAGATCACGCAGCTGCCGAACGAGCGGCTCACCGGCTTTTATGGCGGCGTGCAGCAGGAGCTGGGCGATCTCACTTTCTCGATCGATGCGTCCCGCTTCCAGCGCGACCGCACTTCACGTCAGATTTTTCTCGACGAACCCGCCTTCAACCGGATGTTCAGGACCCGGACCACCGGCGTGTCGGTCTATAATGGCGTTCACTGGCAGGGTCAGGGTTCCACCGCGCTGGACCTGACGGTGGACTATCACCGCACCCACACCGACAGCAGCTCGAGCCGGGTCGGGCGACCGCCCGCTTCGCGCGAATCTACCAACACATTGTTTGTCGCGGAACTGCGCGGCCAGACCGCGCTGGTGACATTGCCGGCGGGGCCGGTGCTGGTCGCCGGAGGCTTCCAATATCGTGCCGAGACACTGCGCACCGACGCAACGATCTTCTTCAACCGCAATGGCGGCACGCGCAAGGTCAAGTCGGTGTTCGGCGAAGTGAATGTGCCGATCATTGGGCCGGACCAGGGCGTGCCGCTGGTCCGCTCGCTCACCTTGTCCGCCGCTGCACGTTATGAAGACCTCGGTTTCGACACGGCGCTTTCACCCAAGATCGGGCTGCGCTGGCAAGTCGACCGATCGATTGCGTTGCGCGGCACCTATGCCCGGTCATTCCTCGTGCCCCGATTCCGCAGCACGATCGGCATCGCCGAGCAGGTGTCGTTCGGGCTTTACGACTATAAGTTCCTCGACCCGAAGGGTCAGAATCCGGCCCTCCCCGCGGGCCAGGCGCTGGTGATGTTCCGCGCCGGTGCGAACCCAGATCTCAGGACGCAAAAGGCCGACACCTTCACCGTCGGCGTGGATCTCACGCCGACATTCGTCCCCAACCTCACGATCAAGGCCGGCTATTACCGGATCCGGATTTCCGGACGCGTCGGCACGCCCTCGCCCGACGACAGCCTTTCGGTCAAGGATCTGCAGGTCTTCAACATCGCCAACCCCACCCCGGCGCAGGTCAGGCAAGTGATCGACAACCCGGACGTGTTCCGCCGGTTCGCGGAAGTTCCGTCGATCAATGGCGGCGATCTCACCTTCTTCGACAATGCCGGCCAGGTCCCTGCCGACCTGTTGTCGCAGGTACAGTTGATTGCCGACATCAGGGCGCAGAATTTCGCGGTCGAATCCACTAATGGCCTCGACCTCGATCTTGCCTATCGCTCCAAATTGTTCGGCGGCACCGCGATGGTGAACCTGACCGGCCAGTATATCTTGAACCTCAGCCTCAAGGCCGGCGGTTCGACCGCGATCTCGCGACTTGATGGCTATGCCAAGCCCGCCAATCTGCGGCTGAACGGCACCATCGCCTGGGGGCGTGACGGCGTCTCGGTCGGATCAGTGGTGAATTATGTCGATGGCTTCACCGACGATCGCGCCGACCAACCGATCCGGAGCGTCGGATCCTACACGACGGCTTCATTGTTTCTCGGTTTCGATCTGGACCGTCTGTTTGACGCTCCGCTATTCGCAGACAGCGAAGCGCAGCTTGTCGTCGCCAACCTGTTCGACCGGCAGCCTCCGCGTGTCGTCGACGGTGTGGTCGGCTATGATCCCTACAACAACCCGCCCAATCCCCGGACGATCGGACTGGTCCTGAGCAAGCGGTTCTGATCCCGTCTCCAAGTGGCGGGCGGGCAAGGGGCGGCCATACAACTATTCTCGCGCGGCCTTGACGATCGCGCGAGCCGCCCGTGTCCTCCATCTGGCGACATAGGGCAGCGCAAACATATACAGGCCGCTAAACAGGAGCAGGAAGAGTGGAAGGAGCGGTGAATAGGTCACCCAGAGCGGAGGTTCTCCCCATATCCGTGCGACGAAATTGGCGATGACGGTCAGCGTGAAGACGATCGACAGCCAGCGATGGGTCTGCCGAATCCAGTTGTTCCAAGTCAATGCAACTCCCTTTCGAAAAGCTTTGAAGCGGATCGATCAACGCGACGTGTTCAGCGCCACGGCGGCACGAACCAGCGCCTTGAGCGCTTCCTCGTCGATCATTTCCGACGGAGAGTTTGCGTCTCCGGCCGCACTGGTGCTCATGATATCTCTCCTTCCCGGCCTGGCATTCGATCACGACGGATTTCAATCCAGCCGCGCCACCGCCTTCTCCAGATTGGCGAGGTGTTCCTGCCAGCCATATTTGGCGCCGTTGAAGGCCTGTTTCTGATCCGGCCGGAAGCCTATCTGCTCCATCCGCAACAGCGTTCCCGCCCCTGCCTGGATGAGCGTGAAGGTCACCACGCTCTTCAGCGCATAGGCCGGATCCTCATGCGCATAATCCCAAGTATAAGACAGCGTCTCGTATGGCTCGACAGAGAGCACTTCACAGGTCACTCCGCCCCAGTCGCCACTGAGATTGAAGCGATGGCCGATGACCGGAGCAAAATCGTCATTGCGCATCAGCCACTCCTGGATCAGGTGCGGCTGAGTGAGCGCACGCCAGATCTTCTCCGGCGGATAAGCGATCTCGCGCTCGACAGTGACGCAACGCGTTTCAGTGGTCGTATCGGTCATTGATCCATCCTTTTCAGTAAATCCTCGAGATGGTCGAACCGGTTCTCCCAGAATCCGGCCATCTCCTTGGTCCAGTCAATCAGCGGGGACAGCGCACCGAGTTGCGCGCTGTAATGATTCTGCCGCCCTTCATGGCGGTCGCGCACCAGCCCGGCCTCTTTCAGCACCCCGAGATGTTTCGACACGGCAGGTTGCGAGACGCCGGCATGCGCCGTCAGCGCGCCGACCGTCTGCTCTCCGTCACGGCACAGCCGCTCGAAAATGGCGCGCCGCGTCGGATCGGCGAGCGTCCGGAAAAGGAGATCACGGGTAACCGGCACGTGCAATCAATAACCCTCCAGCTATGAGCTAATCCATAGCCAGCGAGTTATATATTAGTCAAGCCACTATCTGCAGCGGAGGCGACCGCGCGTTTCAGCGCAGCTATTTCGGCCTCCGCCGCGGTTTCCGCGATGTTGGCAAATCCCAGCATCAGGGCATCACCCGCCCGGTGCGCGATCGACTGGGCGGACAGCGCAGACACCCATAATCCCTTGGCGCGAGCCAGGCTCACCATATCGATGTCGGAACCATAACCATTGAGTTCCGCAATCAGATGAAGGCCGCCCTGCTGGCTCCGGATCGTCACGACATCGCCAAAGGCCGATTTCAGCGCGACGCCCAGCACCCGGCGGCGCAGATCATATTTCGCCCGCATGCGCCGCAAATGCCGCGAGAAATGCCCCTCCGAGATGAAGCCGGCGAGCACCGTCTGCATGAATTCCGCTTCGCCGCGATGCACCAGCGTCGCGGCCTCGACCGCGGCGCGCGTGAACGCTTCCGGGACAACCAGGAAGCCCAGGCGCAGGCTGGGCAGCAACGTCTTGCTGAAGCTTCCGGCAAAAAACACACGGTCGCTGGCATCCAGGCTCTTCAGCGCGACGGGCCTGAAGCCGAGATAATGAAATTCGCTGTCATAATCGTCCTCGAGGATCCAGCTATCGGCTTGCGCGGCCCAGTCGAGCAGCATCCTGCGCCGCTCGGGCGTCAGGGTGACATTGAGCGGGCTTTGATGCGACGGCGTCACCACCGCGAGCCGGGCGTCCGGGGCCAGCCTGATCCCCTCCTCAACCCGCAAGCCCTGGGCATCGACCGGGACGGGGATCACGCGCGCCGACTTTGCGATCAGCGCATCGCGGGCAAAGGAATAGCCAGGATCCTCGAACCAGACTTTGTCCCCGTCCCGCAAGATCAGTCGCGTCGCAAGGTCGAGCGCGCCCTGATAGCCCGGCGTGATGAAAATCTGCGCCGGATCGCAGGCAAAGCCCCGCGCCACGGCGAGATACCCGGCAATGGCCTCGCGCAACGCCGGTAGTCCGGCCGGCATGGGATGATGCGGCATTCGCGACGACAATCTCCGCGCGGTCTGCGACACGAGGCGCGCCCAATGCGCATAGGGAAACAGATCAAGCGCGGGCAGGCCGATATGAAAACGGGTCGGGAAATCCCGACTAACCGATACCGCTGGCGAGGTGGCGGGAACCGTTCTTGGTCGAGTCACCGGCAAGGGAGAGACGATCGTACCCCGGGATCCGCGCGCGGTGATGAACCCCTCGCCGATCAATCGCGCATAGACCGCGTCCACCGTCCCCCGCGCCACGCCGAGCTCGGACGCCAGCGTCCGGATCGACGGCAACCGCGCGCCCGGCGCCAGACGCCCGGACACGATCGCCTGGCGGATATCGTGATGGATGCGGGACTGGAGCGTGCCGTCCCGCTGCCGGTCGATGGTGAACAAGGCTGGTTTGCAGGCCGCCATGGCCCAATCATTATGCCGAAAACTGGCCCAATACTATGGGACAAACCTGTGCTTAGCAGGATGGCGTCCGGGACCGTCACATGGCCACCGGCCCCTTGCCGAGGACCTGATGACCATAGCCGCCCAAGAAACCGCCAGCCCATTTGCCGCGCCCCGCCGGACCGTTGCAGTCATCATTGCCGGCATTCTGGCTTATCCCTTTTTTCTGCAGCTCTTTCGCCTCGCTGGCCGCGCCACGGGCGATGCGGGGTCGGCGTGGCCGAGCGTCGTGGCATGGACCGGCGTGGTGCTGTTCATGGCCCTGGCCTTTGCGCTGCCCGTGATGGGCTTCATCCTCGCCCGGGCCAGCAGCGGGCTTCCGCTGTCGGCGCAGGCGCTGTTTCAGCGCAGGACCGCGCATCTCGCCTTCGCGACACCGTCGCTGTACGTCGCGGCCGGCGGCTATGCCGGCCTGCTGAAACTCAGCGCGCAGGAGACGCTGCTGTGGATCGGGCTGTGGCTCGCGGTGGCGGTGCTGCTGTTCTGGCGCGCACCGGCGCGAGAGCGCGCCGCGGCCACCGCCAATGCTCCGTCATGGCTCCCGGTCGTGCACGGCTCCGTCGCGGCAACGCTGGTGCTGATCTTCCTGGCCGGCCATCTGACCAATCATCTGAGCGCCCTGTTCGGCCTGGAGGTGCAGCGCGCGGTGATGCACACGCTGCGGCTCTGGTATCGCTCGTCGCTGGTGCAGCCGGTTCTGGTCGCCGGCTTCCTCTTCATGATCGGCAGCGGCCTGCTGCTCGCCCGTGCTCGCACCACGACCTATACGGACCGGCTGGGCACGCTGCAGACGCTGACCGGCATCTATCTCGCGGCGTTCCTCTTCTCCCACCTCACCTCCGCCTTCTCCGCCCGGGCGCGAGGTATCGACACCGACTGGCTGTGGGCCACATCAGCGCCCGAAGGCCTGCTCGCCGGCTATGTCAGGCTCATCCCGCATTACACGCTGGGCGTCGCCTGCCTGATCACGCACCTCGGATGCGGGCTGCGCGTTATCCTGCTGCACCACGGCGTCGCCCGCCGGACTGCGGACCGAATCACCTGGTCGATCGCGGCCGGCGGGGCACTCCTCGCCAGCCTGATCATGGCCGGGATGCTCGGCCTGCGGCTCTAAATCAGAAGGCGGGCAGCACCGCGCCCTTATAATGCGTCTCGATAAAGCTGCGCGTCGCGGGACTGCGCAGCGCAGCGATCAGCTTCACCACGCGCGGGTCCTTGTCCTCCCCGGCGCGACCGACGACGAAATTCACATAAGGCGATTTCGCATCCTCGATCAGCAGCGCGTCGCGCACCGGGTTGAGCTTCGCATCAAGCGCATAATTGGTGTTGATCAGCGCCAGGTCGAGCTGGTCAAGCACGCGCGGCAAGGTCGCCGCTTCCAGCTCCTTGAACTGCAGCTTCTTCGGATTGGCGACAATGTCGCGCAGCGTCGACAGCGGATTGGTCGGGTTCTTCAATTTGAGAAGACCAGCCCGCTGTAGCAGCAGCAAGGCGCGCCCCTCATTGCTCGCCTCGTTCGGGATCGCGACGGTCGCGCCGACCGGAAGCGCCTCAAGCGATTTCCATTTGTGCGAATAGCCGCCCAGCGGTTCGACATGGATCCCAGCATAGGCAACAAGCTTGGTGCCGCGTGCGGCGTTGAATTCGTCGAGATAGGGCCCGGTCTGGAAATAATTCACGTCGATCTGGCGCTGGTCGACCTGCAGATTGGGCTGCACATAATCGTTGAACACGCGGATCTGCAGGTCGACGCCCTGCTTGGCCAGCGCCGGCTTCACCGATTCCAGGATTTCGGCATGCGGCACCGCGGTCGCGGCGACGGTCAGTGTCTTGCCGTCCTTGCTCGCCCCGCCCCCCGAACAGGCGGCAATGAGGAACAAGGGAAAAGCGGCAAGCAACAGGCGACGGTTCATGGGAATTTCCTGATCTAGCGGTGCGTGAAATGCCGGGTCAGCCGGTCGCCGCCCAACTGGATCGCCTGGACGAGCAGGACCAGCAAGGTGACGGTGACGACCATGACATCGGTCTGAAACCGTTGATAGCCAAAGCGGATCGCGAGATCGCCCAGCCCGCCTGCGCCGACCACCCCGGCCATCGCCGTGAACGAGACCAGCGCCACCGCGGTGACGGTCGCGCCGGACACGATCCCGGGCATGGCTTCGGGGATCAGCGCGCCGGTCACGATCTGGCGGGTGGTCGCGCCCATCGCCTGCGCCGCCTCGATCGTGGTGCGATCGACCTCGCGCAGTGCCGCTTCGACCAGCCGGGCATAGAAAGGCGCTGCGCCGATGACGAGCGGCGGGATCGCCCCGACCACGCCAAGCGAGGTGCCGACCAGCGCGACTGTCAGCGGGATCATCACGATCAGCAGGATGATGAACGGAACCGAGCGCAGGATGTTGACGATGGTGCCGATCACCACATTGGCGACGCGGTTCTGGGCAATCTGTCGCTCGGCAGTCAGATAGAGCAGCACGCCGAGCGGCAGGCCAAGCGCTATGGTCAGCACCAGCGACCCGCCAAGCATGGCCAGCGTATCAAGACAGGCGCGGCCGATATCCGCCCAGTCGACATTGGCAAACCAGCCGCTCATGCGCCGAGCGCCGCCAGCATGCGCCGGGTGGCGGGATGCGCCGCCCCGGCGAAAATCTCCGCCACGCTGCCGGTTTCGGCCACCCGGCCCTGTTCGAGCACCGCGACCCGGTCGCACACCGTGCGCACCACATCCATCTCATGCGTGATCAGCACGATCGTCAGCCCCAGTTCCTGATTCAGTTCGCGCAGCAAGGCGAGCACGCTGCGCGTCGTTTCCGGATCGAGCGCACTGGTCGCCTCATCGCACAGCAGAATGTCCGGCCCGGTCGCCAGCGCGCGCGCAATGCCGACCCGCTGCTTCTGTCCGCCCGACAGCTGCGCGGGATATTTGTCGGCATGATCGCTCAAGCCCACGCGCTCGAGCAGCGCGGCAACCCTGGCATCGCGCTCGGCCCGCGGCATGCCGGCAAGCTTTAGCGGGAAAGCGACATTGGCGGCGACCGTCCGCGATGAGAGCAGCCCGAAATTCTGGAAGATCATCCCGATCCGCCGCCGCAGCGCGCGGAGCGCCGCCGGCGCAAGCGCGGCGACGTCGATGCCCTCGATCTCGACCCGTCCCTCGCTCGGCTTTTCCAGCGCATTGATCAGCCGGATCAGCGTCGATTTGCCCGCACCCGACGGCCCGATCACCCCGAACACCTCGCCGCGCGCGATCGACAGCGTCACGCCGTCCAGCGCCGCGCCGCCCGCGCCTGCAAAGCGCTTCCGGACATCCCTTAGCTCGATCATGCCGTACCCATCACCTGCGCCGCAAAGCGCTCCATTTCCTCGGCCTGCGGACTCATCTGCAACAAGAGGAGATCAAGCCCGGCCGCTTCATATTCCTCGACCCGCTCACGCAACTGCTCCGGCGTGCCGACCAGATTGGGGCGCAGCCCGCGATTGGACACTGAATATTCCTGGATCTTCAGCTCGCGCTCAAGCTGCGTGCCAGACAGCCACTGGTCGAAATTGGCATAGCCGGCCGGCAGGTCCGTGACATCGGTGATCCGCGCCAGCTCGCGCTGCGCTTCCGCCTCGCTGTCGCGCACGATCGCATAGGCGGCCATGCCATACTGCATCGGCGCACCGCCGGCCGCGGCGCGGCGTTCGGCCATATCGGCAATCTTCGGCGCGATCGCCTCGACCGGGTCGCCATGCATGACATAGGCATCGCATTGCGCGGCGATCATCGCCTTGGCCTTGTCGCTCTCGCCCCCGGCATAGACGGTCGGCCGCTTGACCGGCTTGGGCGCGCAGATCGCCTCTTCGGTGCGATAGAATTGCCCTGCGAAGCTGAATCTCTCCTCGGTCCACAGGCCATCGACGACACGCAGCCATTCCTCGGTGCGGGCATAGCGATCGTCATGCTGGTCGAACTGCAGGCCATATTGCCGCGCCTCGTCCGCCCACCAGGACGACACGACATTGAGCGCAAGCCGCCCGCCGGCAATGCGGTCGATATTGGCGGCGGCCTTGGCGAACAGCGCCGGGTGATGGAAATTGGGCCGCACCGCGACCATCAGCTCGATCGTCTCGGTCACTGCGGCCAGCGCCGCCGCGGTCGACCAGGCATCAAGCGCCGGCTGCTCGACCCCCTTGATGTCATTGAGATTGAGCTCGGCAATCAGCGTCAGGTCATAGCCCAGCTGTTCCGATCGCTGCGCCAGCCGCTTCGCATAGTCCCAGCTCGCCTCCATCCCCTCATCGGGCACGTTGCGCAGCCAGCCGCCGAACACAGGCATCCAATATCCATAGCGCATCAGCCGCGCGCCTCCCGGATCACCTGTACCAGATAATCGACCAGCCGGTCATGCGGGTCCCAGCCGAGCACGTCGACCGGCTTCGCGACGAAATTGGACAGCGCATTGATGTCATAGAAGCGCGCCACCCCGTCGCGATCGTCAATCATCACTTCGACCCCGCCGATATCGAGACCCGCCGCCGCGGCGATTGCCTCGACCGCCTGAGTCAGTTCCGGCCCCGGGTCGGCCGCGACCATCGGGATCGGCGCGCCGGGCACCTGGCAGGCATCGGCCGGGCACAGATCGAACGCGCCGCCACCGGCAATATCGAGCGCGTAGAGATAGGCGCGGTCGAGCGTCTCGATCCGCGTGATCGTGCCGTTTCGTGCCGGAACATAATCCTGCACCAATAACACGCCGTCGACACTGCTCGGCAAGCTGCGGTCGGCAATCGCGGCGCGAAGCTCCTCCATCGAGTCATAGCGCGTGATGCCCGCCCCCGACCCGCCGATATTGGCTTTCACCACCAGCGGGAAGGACAGAGTCGCGGCCGCCGCTGCGATGTCGGCGACACGGTGCACCACCCGCGTCTCCGGAATGGCAAGGCCAAGGCTCGCGATCAGCGACAATTGCCGCGCCTTGGACGAATCGATCGCCAGCACCTCGGGCCCGTTGATCACCCGCGCACCGCCGCGGCGCCAGTGATCGAGCAGCGCCATGGTATGGAAGATCGGATGCTCGCCGGCGCGCAGGAAACTCGACATGGCGATGCGGTTGAATATCACCGGCGCGGGCGCGCGCCGATCGGCCGGGTCGAAATGCCCGTCGGGGCGCAGCGCGACATGGCTCACCCCGCGCCGATCGAGCGCGTCGAACAGCGGCACGAACCATGCGGGATGTTCGAACAGGACAGCCAGGTCGGTCACGGGATTTCACACGCCATACCGACCCGGCCTGCCACGCCGCGCGCATCAATGCCACCGAAGGCAGCTTGGGCGGCGGCAAGTTTTGGTTTTCGCGCCGAAATCCTCCGCGGGCCGGTGCCCCGTCAATCAGGCGCGCTCGGCTTCCAGGAAATCGGTGATCCGGTCCGGGTTGGGCTGAATGCCGTTGATCTGCAGCAGCGCCCCGATATTGCCGCGATGCCCGGCACCATGCGACGCGACATGCAGGATCATTTCGCCGCGCGTCATCCGTGCCGGCGCCCCGTTCGAGAAGCTGAAATCGATCACCTCATCGACCATGTCCGGCGTGAGGCGATCGGTATAATCGACATACCAGGCGCCGATCGACCTGGCCTTGTCGACCAGTGTCTCGAACGACGGCAGCACCGCCGAGCGCGGCACGGCATAATCGTGACCCCGCCCTTCGAGATTATGGCTGAAAATCTCGTCGACCGTCTGGATATGATCGAGCACGCGCAGGATCAGGATCTGATGCGGCTCGTCGAAGCGATCCATGTTGTCCGCAAGGACCGCGTTCAGGCCATCGGTCGACCAGCGCTTGTAGCGCATCAATGTGCGATAGGGGCAGGTGAGCATCTCTATGCCTTTCAGTCCGGGGGAAATTTGTCGTTCTCGGTGCGGATGGACATAATGCGAGCTATCGCTCATAATTGTCTACTCGCATGCCGATGGAGCACTGGACTTGGCCCGCAAGCCGCTCGTAAACCCCCGGAAAACCGCCTCTCAGGAGCGATCGCGCGCGACCGTCGATGCGCTGATCGAGGCGACGGCTCGCATTCTGGTCCGCGACGGATTCGACAAGGCGAGCACCAACCGCATCGCCGAGGAAGCCGGCGTCAGCATCGGCTCGCTCTACCAATATTATCCGAGCAAGGAGGCGCTCGTCGCCGCCGTCATCGAACGCCACAACCAGCAAACGATGCGCGTCGTGCGCGGCGCACTGGCGGAACTGGCGACGCTACCGGTCGAGCAGGCGGTGCACAGCCTGGTCGCGATCGCGATCGAGGCGCACCGCATCGACCCCAGGCTGCACCGCGTCATCGCCGAGCAGATCCCGCGCGTGGGACAGCTGGAAAATGTCGAGACCTTCAGCCGCGACAATTATGCGCTGTTCCGCACCTATCTCGAAGCACACCGCGATGAACTGCGCATCGTCGATCCCGAGCTCGCCGCCTTTGTCTGCGTCACCTCGATCGAGGCGCTGACGCATATGGCGGTGCTGCACCGCCCCGACATCGCCTCCGATGACGCCGTCGCGACGCTGGTCGATGAGGCTACGCGGCTGATCGTTCGATATCTGCGGGAGTGAGATGGACCGTAAACGACCCGCCTTACCGGACCTGCTGCCGGAGTCAGATGACTCTACGTTCGCATATGGCGGGCAGCGAGAGAGGTTTCAGCAAGTCCCGTTCGAGTCAGGACGGCCCGAAGTGAAAGATGGAACCGATAGTGTTCTCGTTCGGGGAGGTCGACTTGTTGGTTTCCCGCCATTGCGAGGTCATGACCTGCGGCGTCGTCCAGGGTTTGCGTTTCGCATCGGGAGACGGTGCAGCGGAAATCTGTTCGACTGGTACGTGTTCTGGCATGCTTCAAGGCCCCCCTGCATTGGGCCTTCCTAGCCCCCTCGATACACATCCTCAAGAGTCGGCCCAGGTGTTGCCCCATAGGCTGTCACGCTCGAGACCGGTCTGTCCGCAAGCAGCCAAAATCGCCATCTTCAGATGGCCGGTTAGGGAAAGAATGGCACCGTATCGCGACAGATAGCCCCCCTGCCATCCCCGCGAAAGCGGGGATGGCAGGCGATGGCGCACCCCAACCTCTTCACGCAATCCCCCAACGCGCCCGCACCACCCGGTCAAGCACCGCCAGCGGCATCGCCCCCTGCAACAGCACCGCATGAAACTCCTTCAGGTCGAAACCCGGGCGCGCCTTCGCCGCATCGCGCAGCCGTTCCCACGCGGTATGCCCGATCTTGTAGCTGCACGCCTGACCCGGCCAGACCGTGTAGCGATCAATCTCGCCCTGGCTCCGCCCCCGCGCGATGCCGGTGGTCGCGATCAGATGATCGGTCGCCTGTTCGCGGCTCCAGCGCTTGGCATGCATGCCGCTGTCGACCACCAGCCGCGTCGCGCGGAACAGCAGCGATTGGAGATAGCCGACCTGCCCCAGCGGATCGCCTTCATACATGCCCATCTCGTCGGCGAGCTGCTCCGAATAAAGCGCCCAGCCTTCCGAATAGCCGCTGAAGAAGCCGCGTCTGCGGATCAGGGGGATATCGTCGCTTTCCAGCGCCAGCGTGACCTGCAGATGATGGCCCGGCACCGCTTCGTGATGCGTCAGCGTCGCCAGGCCGAATTTGGGCCGGTCGAACGTGTCGCGCAGATTGATGTAATAGATCGCCGGCCGCGAGCCATCGAGCGAGGCATTCTCGTAATAGCCGCCCGGCGCGCCGGCCTGAATCGTCGGCGGCACGCGGCGCACCTCGACCGGTGCCTTGGGGAAGCTCGCAAACACTTCGGGCAAGCGCGCCTGCATGGCGATAATCTGCCGGTTGAGCTGCGCGAGCAGCGCGTCGCGCCCGGGATCGGTGTTGGGGTAAAGCTGATCGGGCCGCTCGTTCAACGCCACCAGCCTTTGCCCGACCGTGCCCTGCGTCATCCCCTGCGTCTTCAAGATGCCGTCGATCCGCGCACTGATCTCCGCGACCTGCGCCAGGCCGAGGCGGTGGATCTCGTCACCGCTCATCGGCACGGTGGTCGCCGCTTCGGCGGCCGCCGCATAATAGGCATCGCCATCGGGCAGCCGCCAGCATCCGGCGTCATGCACTGCCTTGGCGCGCAACTCGGTGACCAATGCGCGCTGACGTTCAAGTGCCGGAAACACCTTGTCGTGCACGATCGCTGTCGCGCGGGCGACGCGATCGGCCGGCAGGTTCGCAGTCTTCAGCTTGGCCGCAAAGGTCGCGACCATCACGGTCTGCTCGGCCGGGCGCTCCATCGCGCTGCCGAGCTGTTTCAGGGTCGTGTCGAGGATATAGTCCGGCGCGAAGATGTTGCGGCTTGCGTCGGTGCGCTGGCGATCGGTGCTGTCGTCGATGCTCTTCGGAAACGCCTCGAGCCGCGCAAGATAGGCGTCCGCCTCCGCCGCATCGCGCACCCGCGCCTGCGATTCGAGAAAGTCGGGGATATCGCGGTACGGCCCGGTGAGCTGGCTCAGCACATAAGGCGCGAAGCGGCCAAGACCGCTGCCATAAGGGAATTTCTCCGCACCGGCGATCGCCCGGGTCAGCTGATAGGTCACGATCTCGTGATCGAGCTTCGCTGCCGGTGACAGGCCATTGGTATCGAACGCGCCGAGCTCGGCAAGCTCCGCCTTGGCTCGTTTCAGCTCGCGTGCCTGACCAGTGGCGGATTCGTCACCCAGCTTCGCTTTCAGCGCGGCGCGGGCGCCAGAATCCAGTCCCAGCCGCGTTGCCTGTTCGGGCGATTCATTGAGTCGCCCATAGAAAAAGCGATCGAGCATCGCGCGCAACGCCGCGTCACCCTTCGCCCGCGCCGCCATGGCCCGCGCCGGGAGCCCTGCCGCAACCGTGGCGGCGGCAGCGCCGGCGATAAATTGACGACGCTGCATGTGATGCCTCCGTGACGATTGACCCGATCGACCATTTGAATGGTTCGCCGGCATTATGGAGATGTCTGCCGATGCGGCCACCCCAAAAGCGCCGGGACCCGACCTTTCCGGTACCACTGACCGATCCGGTTGCCGGCTGGTCGCGATGAGATTTTCGGGTTCGCGAGCAAGCGCATCGCCACCGTCACCCTCTCAAGAATCGATTTACGATCGTTATCAATCACTCTACAATATAATCATGGATGAGACTCGGGAAATCGCAGCAGCCCTTCGGCATATCGGTCGCGGCTTCGACATGCTCGCGCGCGCAATCGAAGCAAGACCGGTTGACGATTCTACCGCCCGCCACCTCGCCGCGCTGGGCGAATGGGCCGATCGCGGCCTGACCCGGGTTCAGGCCAGCGCGCTGCTGCGCAAACATGGTTTTGCACCGCAACTGGCCGGAGCCTGGTCGCGCGGCGGCTGGATCAGAGTCGCGGATGACGGGCTGCGATATTTGACCGCGCGCTCGCACGACTGGGTCGCGGAACAGGCGGGGCGCGAATGACCGAACCATTCCGCACCAGCCTGACCGTGCGCATGTTCGAGATCGATGCTCAGGGGCATCTGACCGGGTCGGCTTATCTCGATTATGCCAACCAGGCGCTGTGGGAATGCCTGCGCGCCGCGGGCATCGATATCGATGCGATGATCAGGCCGGGGGTCGGGCCGGGGATCGGACCGGTCAATCTTGAGACGAATATCAGGTTCCTGGCCGAGTTGCGGGCGGGCGATGAAGTCTCGATCAGCTGCACGCTGCACTTCTCCGCCGGCAAGACCTTCACCGCATCATATGAGTTCCGGACGCGCGCCGGCGTTCTCGCGGCTGAGGTCAAGACCGTCATGGCCCTGCTCGACCTGTCGGCACGGCAACTGGTTGCGGAACCGGCGGCGCATTGGCGCGCGATCGCGCCACGCCCGGAGATGCTCGGGCTGCGCGCCGCGGAATCGGCCGCGCTCGGCTAGCGGCCAATCCATATCGAACAACCGGGTGTCCATAGTGTCCCCTGCCCCGCCCCCGGGCGGCGATTCAACCGTCACGCGGGATCGGGCATGCCTCCCCTTGCCGGACTTGTACCGGCACGCTCTTTGACATGACTGGAAATGTTGAACGATTCTGCGCTGGCTGTTTCGATCGGAACAGCCAGCGTCGTTCGCTGTTCGCTGGCTGATACCTGGCTGTTAGCTGGCTGTTAGCTGGCTGTTAGCTGGCTGTTAGCTGGCTGTTATCCGGTAACAGCCAGCTCTTATCCAAGTCTTTGAGAATAGGCCATAAACCCTCTCTCAAAGTCCAACATAACAGCCAGCAAAAATGTTTTCTGCGAAATAACAGCCAGGAACAGCCAGCACATCCGCGCTATGAAGACTCACCATTGCCGTAAAACAGTTCGCCGATGCGGATTTCCGCGCGCCCGCTGGCAACGCGGTGCGCATTGCTGTCGCGGAGCGAATAGATGCAGCCGCAATATTCCTGCTGATAGAATTGCTCGCGCTTGGAAATCTCGATCATCCGCGACGCACCGCCGCCCTTGCGCCAGTTGAAGGTCCAATAGGCCAGGTCGGGATACCGGGCCGCCGCGCGTTCCCCGCTTTCATTGATTTGCGCCATGTCCTTCCAGCGCGAAATGCCGAGCGACGAGGTGATCACCGGAAAGCCATGCTCATGTGCATGAAGCGCAGTGCGTTCGAAGCGCATGTCGAAACACATGGTGCAGCGCAGTCCGCGCTCGGGCTCCCATTCCATGCCTTTGGCGCGTTTGAACCAGTTCACCGCGTCGTAATCGGCATCGACGAACGGCACGCCATGCTGTTCGGCAAAGCGGATATTCTCGTCCTTGCGGAGGAGATATTCCTCCTTCGGGTGGATGTTCGGATTGTAGAAGAAGATCGTGTAATCGATGCCGCTTGCCGTCATCGCTTCCATCACTTCGCCCGAACAGGGCGCGCAGCAACTGTGCAGCAGGACTTTTTTCTGTCCGTCGGGCGGGGTGAGAATGGGGCGGTCGATATCGGTCATGGCTCAGCCTTGCGGCATCGCTTCGGGGACAATGGTCTTTACGATCGAGGCATCGAGCGCTTCATACTCATGCAGGCCGATCACGTCGTAAAGCTCGGCCCGAGTCTGCATCTCGTCGACCATCTTGTGTGCCCCGCCATCGCGGGCGATCGCCGCATAAAGCTTGCCTTGCGCCTTGTTGGCGACGCGTAGCGAGGATACCGGCCAGATCACCATGCGATAGCCCATCTCCGCAAACTCGGCCGCAGTGAAGAAGGGCGTCTTGCCGAACTCGGTCATGTTGGCGAGCAGCTTCACGCCCGGTATTGCACTAGCGAAGGCGGTAAACATCTCGCGCGTGTTGAGCGCCTCAGGGAAGATCGCGTCCGCCCCCGCCTCGACATAGAGTTTCGCGCGCGCCACCGCGGCGTCGAAGCCCTCGACCCCCGCCGCATCGGTACGCGCGACGATCACCAGGTCGCGGCTGGCCCTTTTCGCCGCCGCAACCTTCGCCGCGACATCATGCGGCTCGGCCAGTTTCTTGCCGTTGAGGTGCCCACATTTCTTGGGCAGGATCTGGTCCTCGAGATGTACTGCACCGGCGCCCGCTTCCTCGAAAGTGCGGACCATGTGCATCACGTTGAGCACTTCGCCATAGCCGGTGTCGCCATCGACGAGCAGCGGCAGGGCGGCGGAGCGGGCGATCTGGCGGATGAAGAAGGCGACCTCATCGACGGTGATGATGCCGAGGTCGGGCAAGCCCATGCTTGCGGTCATCGCTGCGCCCGACAGATACAGCGCCTCGAATCCGGCGGCTTTCGCCTGCAGCGCGGCATGGCCATTATGCGCGCCGGGCAGCTGGAGGATCTCCGGCCGCTCGAGCAGGGCGCGGAACCGCTTCCCGGCCGATTCCTGCGGCAGTTCGTCTGCAATCAGATAGGGCATGCGTCTTCCTCTATGCCGTCACGCTCTCGCCGCGCGCCGCGAGCGGCACGAAAGCGAGATTTTCCGGGCCGGTATAATGGGCCGAAGGACGGATGATCTTGTTGTCGATGCGCTGCTCGACGACATGCGCCGCCCAGCCGGAGGTGCGTGCGATCACGAACAAGGGCGTGAACATCGCGGTCGGCACGCCCATCAGATGATAGGAGACTGCGCTGAACCAGTCGAGATTGGGGAACATCGACTTGGCGTCCATCATCACCTGCTCGATCCGCTCGGCAATGGCATATTGGCGGACGGATCCCGCTTCGTCGGCCAATGCCTTCGCCACACGCTTGATCACGACATTGCGCGGGTCGGACACGGTATAGACCGGATGTCCGAAGCCGATCACCACTTCCTTCGCCTCGACGCGGCGGCGGATATCGGCCTCCGCCTCATCGGGCGTCGCATAGCGTTTCTGGATTTCGAACGCGACTTCGTTGGCGCCGCCATGTTTGGGGCCACGCAGCGCGCCGATCGCGCCGGCGATGCAGGAGTAGATGTCCGACCCGGTCCCGGCGATCACCCGCGCGGCAAAGGTCGATGCGTTGAACTCATGCTCGGCATAAAGGATCAGCGAGGTGTGCATTGCCCGCACGAAACTGTCGGACGGCGCCTTGCCGTGCAGCAGATGCAGGAAATGTCCGCCAATGCTGTCGTCATCGGTCTCGACCTCGATCCGCCGGCCATGCTGGGCATAGTGATACCAATAGAGCAGCATCGACCCGAGCGAGGCCATCAGCCGGTCGGCGATGTCACGCGTGTCGGGCAGGTTATGGTCATGCGTCTCCGGCAGCACGCAGCCCAGCGCGGACACGCCGGAGCGCATCACATCCATCGGATGCGCCGCCGCAGGGATTGCCTCCAGCGCTTCCTTGACCGATCGCGGCAGGCCGCGCAGCGCGCGCAGCTTGGCCTTGTACGCGGCGAGCTGCGATGCGGTCGGCAAGGTGCCATGGACCAGGAGATGAGCGACCTCCTCGAACTCGCTGGTCTCGGCCAGATCCAATATGTCGTAGCCGCGATAGTGAAGATCGTTGCCGGTCTTCCCGACGGTGCATAAGGCAGTGTTACCGGCGGTAACGCCGGACAGCGCCACCGATTTCTTCGGCTTGAACGTCTCTCCCATGATCATGGTCCTCAAAAGATGCCGGGGGGTGCATCGGGGCCGAGCCGGTCGGCATCGACGGTGAAGTTCAGGCCGGCGACGCCCGCCGCATCGAGCGTCGGCAGCTGCTCGACCACCGCGAGGAACCGCTCCTGCTCGGCGGTCGCGACGATCCCGTCCGCCAAAGCGCGGAACTTCTCGATATAATTGGGCCGGGCGAAGGGCCGCGCGCCGGCCGGGTGGGCATCGGCGACGCCAAGTTCATCGATGACCGACTGGCCGTTCTTCAGCTTGACGATCACCTTGCCGCCAAACGCCTTTTGCGGCCCCTTGGCATGGTAACGCGCGGTCCAGGCCGGATCTTCCTCAGTGGTGATCTTGTGCCACAATTCGACCGTGTCGGGGCGCTGCGCGCGTTCGGGCGCATAGCTCTTCTCATGGTGCCAGCCGCCATCCTGCAGCGCGACCGCGAAGATATACATGATCGAGTGGTCAAGCGTTTCGCGGCTCGCCTTGGGATCCATTTTCTGCGGATCCTCGGCGCCGGTGCCGATCACATAATGGGTGTGATGGCTGGTCTTGATCAGGATGCTGGCGATCTGGCTCAGGTCGCCGATCTTCGGCCCCATGCGCTTGGCGAGATCGATCAGCGCCTGGCTCTGATATTCTGCGGAATATTCCTTGGTATAGGTGTCGAGGATCGCACGCTTCGGCTCGCCCGCGATCGGCAGCGGCACCTGATAGACATGTGCCGGGCCGGACAGCAGCCAGGCGATAAAGCCATCCTCGCCCTCATAGGCCGGCGACGGCGCACCTTCGCCGCGCATCGCCCGGTCGACCGCCTCGATCGCCAGCTTGCCCGCAAATGCCGGGGCATAGGCCTTCCAGGTCGAGATCTCGCCCTTGCGCGACTGGCGCGTGGTGGTGGTGGTGTGCAGCGCCTGCTGGATCGCCTGATAGGTGATCTTGGTCGACAGGCCGAGCAGCGCGCCGATCCCGCCCGCAGCGCTTGGCCCCAGATGCGCGATATGATCGATCTTGTGCTCGTGCAGGCAAATGCCCTTCACCAGATCGACCTGGATCTCGTAGCCGGCGGCCAGCCCGCGCACCAGCGCTGCACCGTCGAGCCCCTTGGCCTGCGCCACCGCGAGGATCGGCGGAATATTGTCGCCGGGGTGGCTATAGTCCGCGGCAAGAAACGTGTCGTGAAAGTCGAGCTCGCGCACCGCGACGCCATTGGCCCAGGCCGCCCATTCGGGGCTGACCTGCACAGCGCCGTCGAGCCCGAACAGCAGCGCGCCGCTCGTCTTGCGATGGCCAAGCGCCTGTGCCCGCGCCGAGCGGATCGGGCGGCGGCCGATCGAGGCGGCGGCCACCGCGGCATTGTCGATGATGCGGTTGCCGATCATCTCGACCACGTCGGGCTCCACCGCCACCGGATCCGTCGCGACTGCAGCCAGTTTCCAGGCGAGCTGGTCCTCGCGCGCCAGGGGCTCGGCGGACTTGTAGGTACGGACGTCGTGCAGCTTCATGGAGTCAGGCTTTCTGTGGTGAACGGGGTTGGGGATCGATCGGCACCGGCCCGCCGCCGGCATCGACCGCGACCATTTCGAACTGGCCGCGCATCGCCGGGCGGCGCTCGCCAGTGGTCAGCGTCTCGACGATGACGGCGACATCGACGGTCATCGAGGTGCGACCAACCCGGATGACCTGCGCCGCCAGCTCGACCAGCTGGCCGACCGCGACCGGTGTGTGGAATTCGACCTTGTCCGACGCCGCCATCACCACCGCGCAGCGCGCATGGCGGCTCGCAGCGACGAACGCGGCCTTGCCCATCAGGCTCAGCGCGGTGCCGCCGAACAGGGTACCGTAATGATTGGCCTGTTCGGGAAAGATCATTTCCACGAAGCGCGTGTCGCCCGGCGGGGCGTTGATCAGCGGATCGTGCTTCGGTGCAGTGTGCATCGTCATTTCCCGAACGCGCCGCTTGCCGGCACGTTGGGTTTGCAATATTCACATAAATAGAGTCGCGGGAATGACTGAAATAGTGTGACTATGTGGACAAAAACATGCGGATTTGCAAAGTTTGTAAAGTAGCAGCGCAATGAGCAAGGCCTTTATGGGCGTACGGCTGCGGCGGCTGCGCGAGGAACGCAAGCTGACTCAGGCGGCGCTTGCCCAGACGCTCGATATCTCGACCAGTTATCTGAGCCAACTCGAACAAAATCAGCGTCCGCTCACCGTGCCGGTGCTG
>NZ_JBOHHW010000057.1:0-34775 GCF_050725575.1 Sphingomonas sp.
GATCTCGATCCCGTCGGTTTCCTCGGTCGATCCAAAGGTGCCCGCTGCGATGCGGAAACGCCCGACATAGGCCTCGTCCGACAGGCGATAGACCGCATAGGCGTTGTCACCCTGGCTCGACACCACGACATAGCCATCGGCCACCGCCACGCCTTCGGCATCGGCGACGATCGCCTTGCCGTCGGCGGCGGCGACCTTGACTGGTTCGACCGGGCCGTCGGCACGCGCATCGAACCGCCACAGCCCGACATCCTCTTCCGCGACATAGAGCCGCGCGCTGGCCGGATCGACCGCACAGCCCTCCGATTGCGTGCCGAGCTTCATCGTCCGCACCAGCTTCCCCTGCGGTACCGCGCCGCTCAGGTCGATCGCGATCTGGCGGATCGTGCCGTCCTTCATCACCATGAAGGCATGGAGCGCATCGGCCGCGCGGTAGAGGCAGATGCCATAGGCCTCCCCCGCCCCGGCCGCGACCTTGCCCAGCGCGGTCAGCTTTGCGGCTGCGCCGTCAAGCGCGAACAGCGCGATCTGCGCATTGGCCAGATCATTGCGGTCGCTCGCCGCGACGATGATCCGCCCGCCCGGCACGACCGCCAGATCGACATTGTTGACCCGGCCGGCATCGACAAAGTCGCGCACTTTGCCGTCCAGGCCATAGACGTACAGCCCGGCCTTCTTGTCGGTGCCGACAATCAGGCTCGCCGCCGGATTGAGCGGGTTGCGCCAGATTGCCGGATCGTCCGCCGCATCGGCATTGGCGGTCGCCACCGCGTCGGTTTCGCCCGCCGCCTGCACGGTCTTCGCCGGCAAGGCATTGGCAATGCGCGTTTCCACCGGGATTTCGGCTGTCGCGCAGCCGCCAAGTAACAAAACCGTCACCAAAACTGTAACCGAAGTGAAACCGAGACTCCGCGACCCTGTCATAATCATTACCTACCTGCGCTGCCGAAGGGGCCCGTTGGCATGCAGCGTTTCCCCGGTCAATTTAAAACAGTCAATCCATAATATTCAACGGGGGCTATCATGATTGCTACACGGGTATTGCTTGCCGGATGCGCTTATTCTGCGCTGATGCTACCAATTTCTGCAACCGCGCAAGAACAGAATACCGGAGCTTCGGTCTCGCAGGAGCAGCCCGTTGCTGGCGATCAGGAGCGGCAGGCCAGCGATATCATCGTCAACGGCACGATTGTCTTCCGCAATCGGACCGAAGACCCCAATCCCGTGCTGTCCTACGATCTCGAATATTTCCAGCGCTTCGAGCCCGTCTCGGTCGGCGAGATGCTCAAGCGCGTGCCTGGCGTGACCTTCACCTCCGACGTGCTCGAATATGACGCGGTGCAGTTCCGCGGCCTGCCGCCCGGCTATACCCAGGTGCTGATCAACGGCCGCCGCGCGCCCGGTGGCGAGGCCGACCGGAGCTTCTTCGTCGACCGCATCCCGGCCGAGCTGGTCGAGAAGATCGAGATCGTCCGCTCGCCGCGCGCCGATCAGCCGAGCGAAGGCGTCGCCGGCACGCTCAACATCGTCACCAAGGAAGCCGCGACCTTCGAGGGCGGCTTCGCCAAGCTCGGCGCGCTGATCAACAAGGACGGCGCCATGCGCCCGTCGCTCGGCGCCGCTTATGCCGGCCGCATCGGCGAGAACACCTCCTATTGGGCCGCGCTCAACTATCAGGAACGCCGCAACGCCAAGAAGAAGGTGTCGCTGCGCTTCGACGATTTCACCACCGGCCCGCTCGACAATACCAACCCGGTATTCAAGGACACCGAGTTGCAGGACGACACGCGCGACGGCAGCGACCTGTCGGGCAGCGCCGAGATCCGCCACGATTTCGGCGGCAAGAGCTTCCTGCGCCTGCAGGGTTTCTTCGTCGATACCAATCGCGACGAGTTCGAACGGTCGATCACCTACAAGGGCAAGGCGCTGAACTTCGACGAAATCGAAACCCAGCATGAAGACATCAACCAGCAGACCTATGCGGTCAACGCCGATGGCGCCTTCGACATCGCCGGCGGCACGGTGGGCATAGCCGCCGGCTGGTCTGGCTATCGCGAGGATACCGATGTCCGCGTCGACAAGGGCGACACGATTCCCGAACTCGCGCTTGATGGCACCGAGAAGCTCAACATCAAGGATGACGAATATACCGGCACCCTCTCCTACGCGATCGGCGGCGACGCGCTGCGCTTCAAGGTCGGCATCGATTTGCTCGACAAGACGCGCAATGGCTCCAACCCGTCATTCGATGACGAGGGCGAGCTCGAGGCGCTCGCCGGATCGACCTTCAAGATCCGCGAAAAGCGCTACGACCCCTATGCGCGCCTGACCTTCGAGCCCAATGCGCTGCTCACCATCGACGCCGGTGTGCGCTACGAAATCACCCGCCGCAATGTCCGCAGCAGCCTGGTCGATACGGCCACGCTGACCGAAAGCGCGCGCTACAATACCGAATCGCTCAACCCGTCGCTGCATCTTCGTTACGCGCCCACCAGCGCCGATCAGTTCCGCGCCTCGATCGCCCGCACGGTCCGGCGCCCGAACTATGACCTGATCACGCCTTATGAACAGGAAGAAGAGCCGGTCGATGATAACGTCACGCGCGGCAATCCGCTGCTGCGCAACGAGCGGTCATGGGGCGTCGATGTCGGTTACGAACGCAAGCTCGGCCGCCAGGGCATTTTCGGGATCAATTTCTTCTATCGCAAGGTGACCGACGTTATCGAGACGGTCGACACGGGCAGGCAGAATGACGACGGCCTCGATATCCTCGAACCGCGCAACGTCGGCAACGGCAAGGTCTGGGGTGCCGAAATCGACTTCTCCGCACCGCTCGACGTGATCGGCCTGCCCGATACCGGCCTGTTCGCCAATTACACGTATCTCGACAGCTCGATCCGTGACCCTTTCACCGGCGAGAAGCGGCGATTCAACAACCAGCCGCACCATGTCTATAACGCCGGCTTCATCCACACATTGAAGAAACTCGACATGAGCTTCGGCGCGACGGTCTCGGGGCGCACCAAGGCAAGCGAATCCAATTTCGACGAGACGGTCGAGCTGACCTACGACCCCGATCTCGAGGCGTTCGTCGAAAGGCGGATCGGGAAGAATTTCGTGGTACGCTTCTCGGTGCAGGATATTCTGCGCCGCTCGAAGAAAGAGGCGTTCCTCAAATATGATGGCGATTCTTACCAGGAGATTCTCGACGCGCGCCGCGCCGGCGATGTCGACGAATTCGAGCTGGAGCGCGAAAATGCGGGCCCGCTGTACCAGGTGACGCTGCGCGCGGCATTCTGATGTCGGGAGGGGCGGTCCGCCGCCCCTCCTGCCTCGGGCGACGGCACGCCCGGCGCGGCGCGGGCCACGCAGTTATTACTTACCTTCCGAACCAGCGCGACAGCCGCAGCAACCGGCCTTTCCAGCCCGTTGGTCGAGGCGGTACCTGCATCATTCGCTCCTCGACCTCCGTCAGCTCCCGGGTAAACGCCCGCCAGTTCGGACGGGACATATCGTTGAAGAACCCGAACGGCTTTTGGCGCTCGATTTCCGCTATATGATCCTGATGCTTCCAGATGCGTGGCAGGTCTTTGGTGCGAGCAAACACGACCTGGCCAGTCTCTTCGCTCAGATACAGGAATCCGCCACACTGCATGATGAGGTCACGCATTCTCATATGATATTGCGCATCGATGATACCGTCACGATCATCAAAAGGGCCGCCATCTTCCGGCAGCTTCGATATCGCCCATTGCCAAACGTCACGTTCCCAGCCCTGAGGCCAGGACAAACGGGTATGTGTCTCCGATAGCGAGCTGATCATCCCCTTCAGGCGCCATTTGGGACTATTTTCATAGATCTCGAGATACTCATCATCCCACGCAATCCACCGCCCTATCAACGCCTTGGACTCGGGATCTTCTTTCACAGGCTTGAAGATAAATTCGATGCTCGACGCTCTGTGCGCTTCGATCCAGCCCCCTCCGGGAGGCAACACTCCTTTTTCGCGCAGATGCTCCACATGGTTCGCCGTCTCGACCGCCAGACGCCAGTACCGGAACATTGCACCAGGCCGGGCCTCCATCAATGCGAAGTCCGCCAGCGTTTCTGGATGGGGTTGGCCCGGGTCGAATGCCATGAACCGAGTCCTAGGGTCGAATTCTTAAGGGAGAACTATGATACGATGTCGCCCAAATTCACCTGTTGACCGCCGTCATTGATGCAAATACATCATGTATATGCATCACGAAAATTCGATCGCCGACGCGGCCTGCGCGTGCACCGCCTTGCGCAAGGCGTCGCGCGCCTTGTCCGGCGTCTATGACGCCGCACTGGCCGACACCGGCATAACCATCGCGCAATTCTCGATCCTGCGCCACATCTGGCGCGGCGGCGACATACCGCTCAGCCGGCTCGCCGAGCAGCTGGTGATGGACCGCACCTCGCTTTACCGCGCGCTGACCCCGCTGGAGCGGCATGGCTGGGTCTCGGTCGTCCCCGCCCCCGAAGGCCGGGCGAGGATCGCGTCGCTGACCGATGCCGGCCATGCCGCGATGCTGCGCGCCACCGGGCCATGGGAAGCGGCACAGACGCATATCCTTGGCGAGTTCGGCGTGGAGGACTGGCAGACACTCGAGACCATGCTGCGCACGCTCACCGCGATCGCCGGAGACGCAAGGTGACCACGATCCGCCTGCCCGCCCGCAGCTATGCCTATGTCGTCGTCGCGGTGACCTTCTTCGCGCTGCTCATCTCGGCCGGGCTGCGCTCAGCTCCCGGCGTGCTGATGGTCCCGCTTGAGGTCAATTTCGGCTGGGACCGCGCAACCATCTCCTTCTCGGCCGCGGTCGGCCTGTTGCTCTACGGGCTGGTCGGCCCGTTCGCGGCGGCACTGATGGTGTCGTTCGGGATCCGGCGCACCATGCTCGCCGGCCTCGCTTTGATGTCCGCCTCGACCTTTGCCAGCCTGTGGATGACGCTGCCCTGGCATTATGTGCTTAGCTGGGGCGTGATCTCCGGCGTCGGCAGCGGCGCGGTCGCCTCGGTGCTCGGCGCGGCGGTGGTCAATCGCTGGTTCGCCACGCGGCAGGGTCTGGTGATGGGCCTGCTCAGCGCGAGCACCGCGACCGGCGCGCTCGTCTTCCTGCCGCTGCTCGCCTGGCTCGCGCGTGAGGGCGCGTGGCGGCCGGTGGTGATGGCGGTGAGTATCGCCTGCCTCGCGCTGATCCCGCTGGTCGCCTGGATCGTGCCGGAACGGCCCGGCGATGTCGGCACGCGCCGCTTCGGCGAGACCGACGAGAGCGAACCGCCTCCGCCGCTCAAACAGGCCGCCTCGCCGATGCTTGCCTTCGCGGCCTTGTTCCGCGCGGCGAAGCAGCCAGTGTTCTGGCTGCTGTTCGGCACCTTCTTCGTCTGCGGCCTGACCACCAACGGGCTGATCGGCACGCACATGATCGCCTTTTGCGGCGACCACGGTATCGCGCCGATCGCCGCGGCCGGCCTGTTGTCGATGATGGGGCTGTTCGACCTGGTCGGCACCACCGCTTCGGGCTGGCTCACCGACCGCTATGACCCACGCAAATTGCTGTTCGTCTATTACGGCTTGCGCGGCCTCTCGCTGCTCGCTTTGCCCTTTCTCGATTTCAGCCCGGCGAGCCTGACTGTCTTCGCGATCTTCTTTGGCCTCGACTGGATCGCGACCGTGCCGCCGACGGTGAAGCTCGCCAACCTCTCCTTCGGCGAGCGCGAGGCACCGATCGTGTTCGGCTGGGTCCTGGTCGGGCATCAGCTCGGCGCGGCCACCGCCGCGTTCGGCGCCGGCGTGATCCGCGAACAGACCGGCAGCTATACGATCGCCTTCGTAATCGCCGGCGCCTTCGCGCTGCTCGCCTCGGTGGCGATCATTGGATTAGGCGCAAAACGTCCGGTAATGGCCACCGCGTGACGCCGCCTTTCTTGTGAAATGATTCAACTCGCGAGCCAGTTCATGCAGCGTCACGCGCACAAGGCTCCGACCCGCTCTTTCTCATCTTGAAGACTCACAGCCGACGGCGATTTCGCCGCCGCTCCCTGTTATCTCCCTGTTATCTCCCTGTTATCTCCCTGTTATCTCCCTGTTATCTCCCTGTTATCTCCCTGTTATCTCCCTGATACTCCCTGTTACGGCCCGCAAATCTCCCTGTTATCGATAACAGGGAGAATGGACATAACACATTGAAATAATAGCGCGAATCCACGCCCAAACGCGCTTTATCCGCCTCAAAAAAATATAATGCCGAATAACAGCGAGAAACAGGGAGAATCACGCCGGAACAGGGAGCGCCCGCTCAATCGAACCCGCCGTTCAGGAACCGCTCGGCCAGCGCACAGTGCATCGCCACACCCAGCGCCATCGCCTCCTCGCGGATCGTCATCCTGGTATTGTGCAGCGGCGGATTGGTACGTGCATCGCTGCCCTCCGGCGCAACGCCGATGAACGCCATCGCGCCGGGCACGTCGCGCAGCACATAGGCGAAATCCTCCGCGCCCATCATCGGCGCCGGCATCACCTGCCATGCCTGATCGCCGCCCAGCGAGACTGCGCAGGATCGCATCAGTTCAGTCGCGCGTGCATCGTTCACCGTCACCGGATAGCCCGGATCGATATGTGCCACGCCGGTCGCGCCGTGCGCTGCGGCGATGTTCTCGACGATGCGCACGAACCCCTCGCGCATTGTCGCCCGGGTCCGCTCCGACAGAGTGCGCAGCGTGCCGAGCATCGTCGCTTCGCCCGGGATGATGTTGTGCGCGCTGCCGGCATTGATCTTGGCGATGGTCAGCACCGCCGGGTCGCTGACCGGGATCTGCCGCGCGATGAAGGTCTGCAGCGCGGTGACGATCTCGCACGCGACCGGGATCGGGTCGATACAGTCGTGCGGCATCGCCGCATGGCCGCCGCGCCCGGTGATCGTCGCGGTCAGCGTGTCGGTCGAGGCAAGCAGCGCGCCGGTGCGGCTGACGATCGTACCGGCCGGGATATTGGGCGAGATGTGCAGCGCAAACGCTGCCTCGGGCCGGGGATCGTCGAGCAGCCCGTCCTCGATCATGAAGCGCGCGCCGTGATGCCCCTCCTCGCCCGGCTGGAACATGAACACGATCGTGCCGGGCAAGCTGTCGCGCCGCGCGCACAGCGCCCGGGCAGCGCCGACCAGCATCGCGGTATGCGCGTCATGGCCACAGGCATGCATTGCGCCGGCGACCTTGCTCGCGAAGGGCAACCCGGTCTCTTCCTGCATCGGCAGCGCGTCATGGTCGCCGCGCAGCAGCACGGTGCGGCCATTGCTCCCCGCACCGCGATCGGCGCCGCCGCGCAGGATCGCGACAAAGCCGGTGGTCGATCCGCCTTCACGGATCTCAAGCGGCAGGCCGGCCAGTGCCGCCCGGATCTTGTCGGCGGTGCGCGGGCAGTGCAGCCCGATCTCGGGATCGGCATGGATCGCGCGGCGCAGTTCGACCACATCGGCCAGCTCGGCCTCGCCGACCGCGCCCCAGTCAGTGGCGGTGTCGCTGGTGAAGTCCATCATCTCTTCCTTCGTAATTCGTTCGAGGGCCGGTCAGCGCCCCCTGAACAATCCGCCGAGCACGCCGCGCACCAGCCCGCCGACAATGCTCGATCCCGCGCCGCGCGAACTGCCAAACACCGCTTTCGATACCTCGTTGGCGACCGAACGGCCGACCGCGGACGAGGCGCTGCGCGTCGCCGAGGTGATTGCGCGGTTCCACGGCGAATTGGCCGCCTCGCGCTCGGCCTGTTTCTCCGCCTGCGCCTGGAGCCGCGCCTGACGGTCCGCCTCGCGCTGGTCGGCGAGGCGCTGGCGCTCCGCCTCACGTGCCAGCCGCGCATCTTCCTTGGCCTGCACCGCTGCCGCCTTGGCCGCATCGGTATCGGCCTTGGCTTCCGCCGCGGCAGCACTCGCTTCGGTCGCCTTGACCGCCAGCAGTTCCTCGGCGGATTCGCGGTCGACCAACGTGTCGTATTTGGTGCCGATTGGATCGGTCTGGACCAGCACGCCGCGCTCGACCGGCGTAACCGGCCCGACGCGCGAACAGGGCGGCTTGATCAGCGTGCGCTCGACCGGGGATGGCGACCCATCGGGCAGCAGCAGCGATACAAGAGCCTCGCCGACCTTCAACTCGGTGATCGCGGTGGCGACATCCACGCCGGGATTGGCACGGAAGGTGGTCGCGGCCGACTTGACCGCCGCCTGGTCGCGCGGCGTAAAGGCGCGCAGCGCATGCTGCACGCGGTTGCCGAGCTGCCCCGCCACGGTATCGGGGATGTCGATCGGGTTCTGGGTGATGAAATAGACGCCGACGCCCTTCGACCGGATCAGGCGCACGACCTGTTCGATCTTCTCGAGCAGCGCCTTGGGCGCTTCGTCGAACAGCAGATGCGCTTCGTCAAAGAAGAAACACAGGGTCGGCTTGTCCGGGTCGCCGACCTCGGGAAGATGCTCGAACAGCTCGCTCATCAGCCACAGCAGGAAGGTCGAATAGAGCTTCGGGCTCGCCATCAGCTTGTCGGCGGCGAGGATGTTGACGATCCCCCTGCCCTTGTCGTCAACACCGATGAAATCGTCCATGTCGAGCGCTGGTTCGCCAAAGAAATGCTCGCCGCCCTGACTGCGCAGCTGGAGCAGCGAGCGCTGGATCGTGCCGACGCTCTGCTTCGAGACATTGCCGTACGTGGTGGTCAGCTCATCCGCCCGCTCGGCGCAGTGTGCGAGCATCGCCTGCAGATCGTCGAGGTCGAGCAGCAACAGCCCGTCCTTGTCGGCGACATGGAAGGCGATGGTCAGCACGCCTTCCTGCACTTCGTTCAGGTCCATCAGCCGCGCCAGCAGCAATGGCCCCATCTCGCTGATGGTGGTGCGGATCGGATGGCCCTGTTCGCCGTATAGATCCCAGAACTGCACTGGATTGTCGGCATAGGCCCAGCCGGTATAGCCGATCTCCTTCGCCCGCGCGGCGAAGATCTCGTGCGTCTTGGTCGTCGGGGAGCCGGCCATCGCCAGGCCCGACAGGTCGCCCTTCACATCGGCGACGAAGCACGGCACGCCGCGCTGCGAAAAGCCCTCGATGATGCCCTGCAGGGTGACGGTCTTCCCGGTGCCGGTCGCACCCGCGATCAGGCCGTGACGATTGGCGCGCTTCAGCTCGAGTTGCTGGGGATGCTCGCCGCCGGGGCCGCTGCCGATGAAGATAGGTCCGTCCGTCATGATCGCTCCTCGAACTAGGCCAGCGACTATTGCGCGTTTGCCCGTGAGGGGAAAGACGGGAAAGCCTCCCCGGGATGGCCCGGGGAGGGTTTTCTCGATTTAGTTCTTGATCTTCACCGGGACGAAGTTGGTCTGACGCCCGCGGGTGACCAGCAGCAACACCTGCGGCCGGCCCAGCGTCGATGCCTGCGCGACTTGCGCCGCCAGTTCGGCGGAGCTGCGCACCGGCACATTGTTGACCGACTGAATCACGTCGCCGCGCTTCAGCTTCTGGCCCGCATCGGTTGCCGGGCTGGCCGAGGCGATGACCACGCCCTGGATCGTAGCTTCGACTCCGATCGAACGCGCGATCGGCGGGGTCAGGGGAACCACGTTCAGGCCTAGCGGCGCGGCCACCGGCGCCTGAACGCCGGGACCATCGTCTTCATCGGGCAGGCCATCGGTGCCGCCGCCCGCGATCGCTGCGAGCTGATCCTCGGTTGGCCGGTTGGCGGCCGTGATCGACAGCTTGGTCGGCTTGCCCTGGCGAATGACATCGAGCCGCGCAGCCTGACCCGGTGTGACATTGGCGATCAGATACGACAGCGTCTGGTCGGGCGTCACGGCCTTGTCGTTGACGCGGACGACCACGTCGCCGGCCTTCAGTCCACCCTTGGCAGCCGGACCATCAGGCTCGACCCGGGCGATCAGTTCGCCCTGTCCCTTTGGCAGGCCAAGTGCCGCGCCGACATTCTCGTCGACCGGGCCGCCAATGCTGACGCCGATATAGCCACGCTTGATCGCGCTGCCCTTCATCAGCGTGTTGATCACCGGCTGCGCCTCTTCCGCGGGGATGGCGAACCCGATGCCGACATTGCCGCCGGTTTCGGACAGAATCTGCGAATTGATGCCGATCACATTGCCCGACAGGTCGAACATCGGACCACCCGAATTGCCGCGATTGATCGCCGCATCGGTCTGGATGAAGCGGTCATAGGCGCCGCCCGAACCAGTCACGCGGTGCAGCGCCGACACGATACCGGCGGTCACGGTCGAGCCGAGCCCGAACGGATTGCCGATCGCGACGACCCAGTCACCAACCCGTGCCTTGGCCGAATCGCCGAACTTCACGAAGGGCAGGTTGGCACCTTCGATCTTGAGCACCGCGAGATCCGACGCCGGATCGCGGCCGATCAGCTTGGCGACATATTCCTTGCGGTCGGGCATGATCACCTTGATCGATTCGACCGTCGCGCCCTTGGCGCCCGGCGCGATCACGTGATTGTTGGTCACGACATAGCCGTCGGGCGAGATGATGAAGCCCGAACCCAGCGACTGCGCCTCGCGCGTGATCGGCGCGCCACCTTGACCCTGGCCCTGGCCGAACTGACCGAAGAAGTCACCGAGCGGTGTGCCTTCGAACGGATTAGCGCTTTGCTGCTGCGTGATTTTCTGAGTCGTCGAGATGTTGACGACCGCAGGCTGGAGCCGTGCGACCATATCGGCGAAGCTCATCGGCGCGCCCGGTTTGGGGGCGGTCGCCTCGATCACGCCGGGCTCGTTCTGCGCGGTCTGCGCAGAGGCCATCGGCTGGAACATCATGGTCGCGGCAGTGCCGCTCAGCAGCAGGGCACCGGTGATGGCGTAAGCGTAACGCACGTGAATCATTTCCTCTCGATTGCCGGTCGGCAAGATCCCGTTTTTGGGGCCCTAAATCTGAACGGCGATTGAATATGAATATATTGACAGTTTCCGGGGCAGTTTCCGGGGCGGTTGCCGGAAGAGCTTTGGATTAGCGGCCACTGCCCTGGAATTCCTTCAGATATTCGTTGTTCGGCGACAGGATCAACGACGTCTCTCCGCGCGGCCTGCCGTCATTAAGGACTCCGAAGGTATAACGATAAGACTGCATCGCACGATAGAAAGCGTAGAAGTCCGGATCCTTGTTGAACGCTTCGGCATAGATTTTGGCTGCATTGGCATCGGCCTCGGCGCGAATGATCTGCGCCTGCTTCTGACCTAGCGCGCTGATCGTCGCCACTTCCTGCTGGCGCGCGGTCTTCATGCGTTCAAGTGCGCTGTTGAGCGGGCTGCCGTCCGGCAGGTCGGCGCGCTTGATGCGGACATCGACGATCTGCACGCCATATTGTGTCGCCTGGCGCTGCAACCCGGCCTGGATATTATCCATCACCTGGCCGCGCTCCGGGCTCAGCAACGCCGCGAAGGGCCGCTTGCCGAGTTCGTTGCGAAGTGCCGAGCCAAGCAACGGGCGCAGCTGGTCGCCGACCCGTTCCTCGCTGCCGGCAGTCACCACCATGCGCAGCGGATCGACCACGCGGAAGCGCGCATAGGCGTCGACCGAAAGACGGAGCTGATCGGTCGACAACACCTGGGTATTGTCGAGATCGACGTCGAGCACGCGCTTGTCGACCCAGACGAGACGGTCGATGAACGGCACGCGCAGCACGAGGCCGGCACCGGTCCGGCCGAACGGCTGGTTGGGCTGCCAGCGGTTGATCGTGCGCACCGGGTTTTCGAAGCGCAGGATCACCGCCTGCTTGGTTTCTGGAACGATCGCGACGGTGCTCGCGACCAGGATCAGCAGGATCAGCGCGAGAAAGCCGAGGACGATCGGGTTACGATACAGGGAACCGCTCATTGGCTGCCTCCGGTCGCTGGTGCCGCCTGGGCGGCGGGCGCCGTGGTCTGGGGTTCGGGCAGGCGACGCGTGCCTCCCGGGATCGGCAGATAGGGAACCACGCCGGGTGCCTCGATGATCGTCTTGTCGCTCTTGGCCAGCACATTCTCCATCGTCTCGTAATACATGCGTCGACGCGTCACCTCGGGGGCAAGCTTGTACTGGGCGTAGACCTTGTCGAACGAGGTCGCCTCACCCTGCGCCTGGGCCAGCATCTGCTGCGCATAACCGCGCGCCAGGTTGATATTGCCCTGCGCTGCCTGCTGCGCTGCCGACACCGCTTTGAAATCCTCCGAGACGGCTGCCGGGGGCTGTGCCTGTTTGATCGCCACGCCCTGGATGCGGATGCCGGCATTATAGTCGTTGAGCACGGTCTGCATCAGTTCCTGCACGCGGCCCTCGATCGCACCGCGGCCGGCGCCGATCGCTTCGTCCAGCGTGGTCGTCGCCATCACCGCACGCATCGCGCTTTCCGCCGTGGCACGGACGGTTTCCTGCTGGTTGCGGATCTGGAAGCTGTAATCCTGCGGGTTCGACACGTCCCAGCGCACCGAATAGGCCAGGTCGATGATGTTCTGGTCGCCGGTCAGCACGAGATTCTCGCCGCCCGACCCTTCCGGGAAATCGTCCAGCCTGATCTTCTGCACATCGACCTTGGTGACCGAGGCGATCGGCGCTGGCAGGGTCATGCGAATGCCGGGCTCAAGCGTGCCGGCATAGCGGCCGAACCAGGTGACCACGCCGCGCTGCTGCGGGCCGATCTGATGAATGCTGGTGAACAGGACCCAGACCAGCACGATCAGGCCGACGCCGAGCCCCCATAGGGTGCCCGCACCTGGTGAACCGGGAATGCGCGGGCGTCCGCCGCCAAAGCCACCGCCACCGCCGCTGCCCTTGGCGCGCTTGAGGAATTCGTCGAGTGCGGTCGGCTTCGGACCACGCGCGCCGCCGGGGGGTACGGACCAGGGATTGCGCGGGCCGCCATCGCCACCGGAGCCGCCCCCGGTGTTGCCCCCCGTGTTGCCATTGTCGCCGCCCGACCCGCCCCATGGGCTTTTCGGGCGGTCGGAATTGAAGATGGTGAAACGCTGCAGCCAGCCGGAAAGGATCGTCATAACGTCTTTATAGGTGTGTGAGCGCGGAAAAACAGTGGCAAGCGCCGTTAACGCTCCTATCTCGCCGACAATGACCCAAGAAGACACGCTTGACGCCGCCCTGCGCCCCGTCGCGGGCGAGCGCGCCACCGCCCGCATCGATGGCGATCGCGCCAGCATCATCCTCGACGTCACCGGCCTGGATCAGCCGTCGCGCGACGAGCTGGAACGCCGCGTGCGCGTCGCCGCCGAGAGCGTGGCGGGGATCGCCACGGTGCGAATCGCCCAGACCAGCCAGCGTATCGTCCGAACGCTGATTGCGGTCGCGAGCGGCAAGGGCGGCGTCGGCAAATCGACCGTCTCGGCCAGCCTGGCGATCGGGCTGCATCGGCTCGGCCGCAAGGTCGGGCTGGTCGATGCCGATATCTATGGCCCGTCACAGCCCAAGCTGATGGGCGTCGAGGGATCCAAGCCCACTGCGCGTGACAAGGTGCTGCAGCCGGTGCCCACGCCGCACGGCGTGCCGATGCTCTCGATGGGTCAGCTCGTCGCCCCCGATCAGGCGATCGCGTGGCGCGGCCCGATGATCGCCGGCGCGCTCGGCCAGATGCTCGACGGCAATTGGGCCGCGCAGGACACGCTGGTGATCGACCTGCCGCCCGGCACCGGCGACGTGCAACTGACCATGGTGCAAAAATATCGCCCAAGCGGCGCGGTGATCGTCTCCACGCCGCAGGACCTGGCCCTGATCGATGCGCGCCGCGCGATCGACCTGTTCGTCAAGGCGGGCGTGCCGATCATCGGGCTGATCGAGAATATGGCCGGCTATGCCTGCCCGTCCTGCGGCGAAATCTCCGACCCGTTCGGCCGCGGCGGCGCCGAGGCGGCAGCGGCGGAGCTGGGCATCCCGTTTCTCGGGCGCATTCCGCTCGATATCGCGATCCGCACCGCCTCCGATGCGGGGAACGCCGGTGAGACCAACGCGTTTGCCGAGGTGAGCCAGCGCGTGTTCGACTGGATTCCCAAAGGAGGCTGACGTGCCGCTGACTCATGACGAGGACATCAAGGCATTGCTTGAGGAAACGCGGACCATCGCGCTGATCGGCGCCTCGGACCGGCCGAATCGTCCGTCCTACGGTGTGATGGCAATGCTGCAGGGCCATGGCTACCGTGTCATCCCGGTCAATCCGCAGATCACCGGCGAGCATATCCATGGCGAGTTCGTGTTCCGCGAACTCGCCCAGCTCGGCGATCCGATCGACCTGGTCGACATCTTTCGCAACTCGGCCGCCGCCGGCGAAGCAGTCGATCAGGCGATCGCGGTCGGTGCGAAAGCGGTGTGGATGCAGCTTGGCGTGATCAACGAAGAAGCCGCTGCGCGGGCCGAAGCGGCAGGGCTGAAAGTGGTGATGGACCGCTGCCCGGCGATCGAGATTCCCCGGCTCGGCGTCGCCCGGCGCGATTGACGCCGATCCGGCTTGCGTCCGAGCCGGCGGCGTGCATTCTGCGCGCTGGCCGGAGGCGATGTCGATGCTGGGCGCGCTGTTGTTGATTCTCATCCAGGCGAGCCCGGTTGAAGCCGCGCCCGACGGCACGGCGCTTGAGCAGTATCGCGCGCTGACCGCCGTCGGCCCGCGCTGCGCCGCCTCGACAGATCCGGACGAGATATTGGTGTGCGATCGCCGCCGCGCTGATCTTTACCGCGTGCCGCTGATCCTGCCCGATCCCGGCGATCCCAAGAACGAGGGCGTGCCGGCCGAGCGCGAACGGCTGCTCGCGCGCAGCAACAATTGCGCGGAGAAATCGAGCTTCCTCGTCGGATGCGGCATGGCCGGGGTCTCGGTCGGCACGCGCGGCGTGCAGCTCGGCGGCGAACGGCCGATCGCGCCATGATCCTGCTCGCACTCCTGCTTCAGGCAGCCCCCGGCCCGGAAAAGCCGCCCGCCGGGGACGCCCCGCAACGCTGGTCGATTCTGGTACCAGTCGCGAACGAACCTTGTCGCCCCGCGGCGACGGGTGACGACATCCTGGTTTGCGCCGATCCGCTGCCCAACCAACGCCTGCCGCTTCCCAATGAGGCCGTTCCCGACGGCCCTCGCCCGTCCAACCCCAATCGCACCGGCGTGGGCGCGCTGGCGGCAAGCGCTGCGCCCTGCGCCACGCAAATGGGTGGCTGCACCGTCGGCTTCGGGCCGCCAATCATACCGATGGTGCAAGGCTTGGTCGGGCTCGCCAAGGGCGCGCTCGCCAAACACCCGGACAAGTCAGGCCGCATCCCCATTCCGCTCGATGATCTGCCCCCTCCTGCCAAAGCGAACACCGGAGAAAAAAACGACGCGACGAAACCGGACGGTGGCTGAGGCGATACAGCTTGGAACGAGCAGGAAAGCGTCTCAGCTGAGGATGTGCATCCAGATCGGCTGACCGACCAGGCTCTGCGATCCGCGCAGCTTTTCCAGCGCCTGGGCGACGCTGCGTTCCGGCCCCTCATGCGTCACGATCGCGACGAGCACACTGCCATCGGGCATTGCGCCGCGCTGGATCAGGCTTTCGATCGACACGCCGGCATCGCGCATCGCCGCGGCGATCTCCGCCAGCACGCCGACCTTGTCGGTCACGGTGAAGCGCACATAAGCGCGCGCACGGCGATCGCCGCTATCGGCTGGTGCATGCGAGGCAAGCGCGTCGGCGGGCATGGCAAAGGCCGGCCCGAATTCGCCGCGCGCGATATCGATCAGATCCGCGACCACCGCCGAGGCGGTCGGGCCATCGCCCGCGCCGGCGCCCTGGAACAGCAGGCGGCCGACGAAATTCCCCTCCGCCACCACGGCATTGGTTGCCCCGGTAACATGAGCGAGCGGATGACTGACCGGCACGAGATGCGGGTGCACGCGCTGGAACAGGCCGTGCGGGCCATCCTCCGCAAAACCGAGCAAGCGGATGCGATAGCCGAGTGCTGCCGCCTCGGCGATATCGGCAGCGATGATGTGGCGGATGCCGCTCGCCACCACATCGCCAAATGCCGGCTGAGTGCCGAAGGCGATGCTGGAAAGGATCGACAGCTTGTGCGCGGCATCGATGCCGTCGATGTCAAAGGTCGGATCGGATTCGGCAAAACCGAGCGCCTGCGCCTCGGCCAGCACCTCGGCAAAGTCGCGGCCTTCGGCCTCCATCTTGCTGAGGATGAAATTGCAGGTGCCGTTGAGGATGCCATAGACGCGCGCGATTTCATTCGCGGCCGCCCCCTCGCGCAGGCCCTTGATCACTGGAATGCCGCCCGCGACCGCCGCTTCGAACTTCAGCGCCGCGCCGGCCTTTTCGGCGGCGCGGGCGAGTTCGAGGCCGTGATGCGCGATCATCGCCTTGTTGGCGGTGACGAAACCTTTGCCCGCCGCGAGAGTCGAGCGCGCCAGCGCCAGAGCGGGGCCGTCGGATCCGCCGATCAGTTCGACCACCACATCGGCATTTTCATGATGCGCAAGCGTGGTCGTGTCGTCGACCCAGGCGAAGCGCGACAGATCGACGCCGCGATCCTTGGCGCGGTCGCGCGCGGAAATGGCCACGATCTCGATCGGCCGACCGGCGCGACGCGCGATCAGCGCATTGTTCGCATCGATCAGCCGAATCACGCCCCCGCCGACAGTGCCGAGTCCGGCGAGAGCGATACGTAGCGGTTTGGTCATTTGGGCCACCCTTTCCGGGCGCGGCCTAGCCGATCTTTCCGGCAAGGCAAGCCATGGTCGCATGACCATTGCGCTGGAGGCCGCGAAGCGATGCCGTTTTTTTCCGACAATCAAAAAGAGCGCGCCGGAATAAGTCCGGCCAAGGATGCCATGATCGCTTCTGTGCCATGGTTGAATCGCCACCCGCGACAGGACTGCGGGAGACAGGACCGAGGCGAGCGGCGGGAGATATGGGACACCGGTTGTGTCACATCTTTTTCCGCCATCGCCCCGGCGATTAACTCATATATTCATTATATATCAAATACTTAATCTGTATCTGATTAGACGTGCGATGCTCTAGGTGACCGCCCATGGATCATAGCTGCCGAAGCTCCAGACATTGCCTTCGACATCGCGTGCCGAATAACCGCGCCCGCCATAATCCTGGTCGACCGGCTCGAGGAAGATTTCCGCCCCCGCCGCACGGGCGCGATCGGCATGCGCATCGACATCGGCGACGATCAGGTAGAGCGACATGGTCGCGCCGCCGGCCTGAGCGACAGTGGTGATTCGTCCGCCATGCACGAACGGGCTGTCGACGACCGAAGACAGCATGATCATCCGGTCCTCCCACAGCAACTGGGCATGGTGGATGATCGCCGGGTCCTCGTCATCGGCAAACACCGCATGACGCGTGAAACCGAACGCGTCGCACAGAAAGTCGATCGCGCGTGCCGCATCGGCATAGCGCAGATTGGGAATCAGTTCGTGTCGCATGACAGGCTCCTCGGGTTGTTCCGACGGGCTAGCGCGTCCGGCCACGACCGTATTGGATCAAACACACCTCAATGCTCGATCAGCCCGCCGCCTGCTCCGGCAAGGCGTGCGACGAAAGCACTGGGCGTGATCCCGGCAAATTCGCGGAACTCGCGGATCAGATGCGATTGATCGCAATAACCGATATCATGCGCCAGCCCGGCCCAGTCCGGCTCGGGCGCCGCGCTGACGATGCTGGTGACGCGGTGGAAGCGCAACACGCGGCGAAAGCTGCGCGGGCCAATCCCGACCGTGTCGCGAACGCGGTCGGCGAGATGCTTGCGGCTCCAGCCGACCTGGTCGGCAACGGTGCGCAGATCGAGATCGGGACGCTGGCTCACCAAAGCGATGGCGTGGTCATCGATCGCCGCGATCGGCCGGGTTTGCGTGATTCGTGCGATCAGCGCCGCGTCGAGCAACGCGATCCGCTCGTCACCCGAGCGGGCCTCGACCAGTTCGGCACCGAGCCGCCGTGCTGCGACGCCAAGCACCGCATCGAGTGGCACGACCCGGTCAAGCAGCAAATGCATCGGCAGCCCGAGCAGGCGTCGCAACGTGGTGAGCGGCAGGAAGACATGCATGCCGCGCTGCGTGCCGTTCGATTGCGACAAGGCCGGCCGAAGATGGATCCCTCCCACAAAGGCCTCGCCCGTGCCGAGGTCGAGAATCTGGCCGTCGCCGCCGACAATGGTGATCGGATCGCCGAGATTGACGATCATCACACCGTCGCCATGCGGCAGTTCGCGGCGCGCGGTGAAGCCACCAGTGCGCTCGGCATAGTCGCAATAACCGTGAATCAGCCCGGCGAGCGCCGCCGGCGGCGCGATATGCGCCATGCTCCAGGCATTGACGCCGTCGTCATGCGCATCGAGCCGGGTCAGGCGCGCGTCAGGCACCTGACGCCGCTCATTTCTTGACCAGGCCGATCTCGACCAGCCGCTCGTGCAGATAGTCGTGCGCCGTGATCGGGGTCGGGTAGCGATTGGGATGATCCGCATCGATGCAGCCCGGCAGCGTCTCGATCAGGAAATCGGGCGCGGGATGCAGGAAGAAGGGCATCGAGTAACGCGACACGCCGCGCCGCTCGGGTGGCGGGTTGACCACGCGGTGCGTGGTCGAGGGCAGAACATGGTTGGTCAGCCGCTGCAGCATGTCGCCGACATTGACCACCATCGCACCTTCGGGCGGCTTGATCGCGAGCCATTTGCCGTCGCGGTCGAGCAGCTCAAGCCCTGCCTCCTCCGCGCCGAGCAGCAGCGTGATGAGGTTGATGTCCTCATGCGCGCCGGCGCGCACGCCTTCGGCATCGAGCGCGATCGGCGGATAATGCAGCAGGCGCAGCACGGAATTGCCGTCGCCGACGGCATGGTCGAACCAGTTGGGCGCAAGGCCGAGATGGCGCGCGATCGCCGACAACAGCCGGTCGCCGGCGCGGTCGAACGCCTCGAACAGCTCGAGGAACACCGGCTTGAAGCCAGCCGGCTCGGTCGGCCAGATATTGGGCGACATTTGCGCGGCGAAGCGGTGCCCCGCGGGCAGTTCGCGGCCGACATGCCAGAATTCCTTGAGGTCGACCTGGCTCGCGCCCTTGGCGATCTCGGTCTTGAACGGCGTATAGCCGCGTGCGCCGCCGCCGCCCGGCGTGTGATAGGCGCGCTTCTCCGCCTCGGGCAGCTCGAACAATTTCCTGGTTTCGGCCCAGGCGCGCTCGATCAGATCGGCGGGAATGCCGTGATCGGCGATCACCGCGAAGCCGAAACGCTCGAACGATCCGCCAAGGGCTGCGGCAAAGGCGTTGGGGTCGGCCGCTTCGTCATTGAGCGAGAGCGCGGGCACCTGAGCGGCGGGAGTATCGAGCATGGCTGTTCGTCCATATGGGGCTTCAATCGACCTAGATAACAAGCCCAACGCCGAACGAACAGTCCGGCTCCTTAAACGGCTCCGCCGAAGCGCTCGATCACCTCGCCAAGCGGTACCTGCCCGAGCATGACTCCAGTACCGACGGGGCTTTCCCCATCCTCGATCGCCAAGGCGAAGCGCACCGCGGGCAAGGCCTCGATCCGGCCACGCAATGCCGCCAGTCGCGGATAATCCGCCGGGTCGACGGCCTGATGATATTCGGCCCAGCGCGCCACGCCGACCAGCACCAGATCGGCCAGGGTCGGCCGATCGCCGGCGAGAAACGGCGTGTCGCCAAGCGCCGCCTCCAGCTTGGCATGGCGGTTGGCGACTGCCTCTCTTCCGTAACGACGCAGCGCGGTCTGAAAGTCCGGCTCGGGCGGGCTCATTTCGAGCGCGGCCCATAACGGGCTGAACGCGCCGGTGAAGCCGCTGTTGATGAAGCCGACCCATTGATGCAGGCGATCGGCCCCGGCCGTACCGGCGACAAAGCTGATCCGCCGCTCCATATCGCGCGCCTCGATCCAGGCCGCGATCGCCATGGTTTCGGTCAAGATCCGCCCGTCATCGGTGATCAGGACCGGAGTCTCCTGCCGCGGGTTGAGGCGTGCATAGCTGTCGTTCTTCATATCGGCGAGCATGTCGACACGAGTGAGGCGATAGGGCTGGCCGAGCAATTCAAACGCGGCGACAAGCCCCATCGAGCTTCCCAGCGGGAAGCCATAGACGAGTATCGGTTCCATTGGCTGTTCCTGATGTGGAGGTACGTCGCTGCGCAGCGAGGCTTGATCTAGGCGCTCAGGGGCCCAAGTAAATTACGCACAATTTTGTAACCAGACGGAGCGCTCATGAAAACTGTCGTCTCACGCTGCCCAATCGCGGGGGCGATGCAGGTGCTGAGCGGTCGCTGGCCCACATTGCTGCTCTATTATCTGAAGGAAGGCACCAAGCGGTTCAGCGATTTGCAGCGCGACAATCCGACTGTGTCGCACCGCATCCTTTCGCTTGAGCTGCGCAAACTGGAGGCGGCCGGGATCGTGCGCCGTACCGAGCATGAGGGATATCCGCTGCGCGTCGATTATGCCCTGACTGAGGCCGGGTGGCGGCTGGTGCCGCTGATCGACGCGATCGGCGCATGGTGGGCGGATCTGGAACCAAGCCGCACCCCGTCGGCCCCGGCGGCGTTGCCGGAGCCGGACCTGGTTCGCGCCGATTAAATTTTTTGCCCCGGCCGGGCGGAATCACTTCTGGTCGCTGAGGATGATCGTGCCCCTGGCATGATCGGCACCCACCGGCGCCAGTTCGAGCTTGAAGGGCTTATTGTCGTCGGTAGTGCCGGTCAGTCCGGCGCCATCCACCTTCACCTTGAAGCCGGCATCCCCGTTGAGCCGCTGCAGGAACCAATCCTGTACCGCCTTGGGCGTGGCGGGGCTGTCGAAGCTAATCCGGACATTCCCCGAATCCTTCCCGCTATTGCCGCCGTCCCGCGTATCGATGTTCATCGTGGAAATGGTCGATCCGGGATAGAGTTTGACGCCGTTGAGATCGAAATCCCCGGCATCGAGCTTCATCTTCGGCAGGCTGATCTTGCCGGAAAAACCCGGGACGTTGACCGACATCTGGCCATTCTTGTCGACCCCGGCAACCATGTTGCCGTCCGAATCGACCGCGTTGATCGTGATCGAGGTGCCTTCACCGCTGGAGTCGCAGGCGGCCAGCGGCCCAACCAGCAACGGGGCGAGAATCAGCGCAACGACAAGACGAAGCATGGCGGGCCTCCAAGAGTGTTATACCAAAGCAACACACTACAAGCCCGCCATGATGTTCGTCAAGTTTTGGCGTCAAGCGATTAGCCGAGCAACCGCTCCATGGTCTTTTCGTGCAGCCAGATATTCATTGTCGCGCTGTCGTTCTGGTCGCCGGTATAGCCGAGTTCGGTGGCGAGCTTCTTGCGCGCATCAAGGCTCGAATCGAGCCCCAGCGCCTTCATCAGATCAACGATCGAGGTCTTGTAGTTGAGCGTTTCGCCGCGTGCGGCCGCGCGGTCGGCCAGTACCGCCTCGATCGCTTCGCGGCTCGGGGCAGGCTTGGCGGCGGGCGGTGGCGGCGGGGCTGCGGCTGCCGGTGCTGCAGGGGCGGCAGGCGCGGCTGCCGCTGGCGCCTCGTCATGACCGAAAATGGCGTCCTTGATTGCGCCGAATATGCTCATGTCCGTTTCCTCCTTGAGGACCGTCAGGATGGCCCTGGCGGCCTGATACCATAATCATCGGCACGGCGCGCCGGTTCCGTGGAGGGGCGATCGGGGGGTGACCTGCTGTGCTGCATCTGCGAAGGGCAGCCGCATGGACGCGACTCAACCCGGCCCCGAAACACGTCAGCACGACACGCCGCCCCTCGGTTTCCGCGAATTCGTCGCGCTGATCGCGGCGTTGATGGCGCTGACCGCGCTCGGCATCGATTCGATGCTGCCGGCGCTTCCGGCGATTGGCCGCTCGCTCGACATCGTGACCGACAATGAGCGCCAGTTCGTCATCACCGTCTTCCTGATCGGTTTCGGCGTCGCGCAGCTGGTCCATGGCCCGCTCGCCGATCGCTATGGCCGCAAGCCGGTGCTGGGCGCGGCGCTCGCCGCCTATGTCATCGCCAATGTGGTCGCAGCTTATTCGGGCAGCTTCATGCTGTTGCTGATCGCGCGCTTCGTCGGCGGGACGGCGATCGCCGCGTCGCGCGTGGTGACGATCGCGCTGGTGCGCGACTGCTATTCCGGCCGGGCGATGGCGCGGGTGATGAGCCTCGCCTTCATCGTCTTCATGGCCGCGCCGGTGATCGCCCCGACTTTCGGCCAGGGGGTCCTGCTGGTCGGCAGCTGGCGACTGATCTTCTGGGGCATCGCCGCGGTCAGCGCCGCGATCCTGTTGTGGTTCTGGTGGCGGATGCCCGAGACGCTGCACGAGGAAGACCGCATGCCGCTGTCGGCAGGACGGCTGTTCGACGGCTTCCGGCTGGCAATCACCGACCGCTGGTCGATCGGCTATACGCTTGCCTCGACCGCGCTGCTCGGCGGGCTCTATGGCTATATCAACTCGATCCAGCAGATCCTGTTCGACACGTTTCACCGGCCCGACCTGCTTGTCATCGTCTTTGCGGTAACGGCGGGGACGATGGCGGTCGCCAATCTGCTCAATTCGCGCATCGTGATGCGGGTCGGCACGCGGCGCATTTCGCACACCGCGCTGACCGTGCTGATCCTGCTCGCCGGCACGCATCTGGCGATCGCCTGGGCAGGATATGAATCGCTGTGGAGCTTTGCCGTCCTGCAGGCGCTGATGATGGGCTGTTTCGGCCTGGCCACCGCCAATTTCGGCGCGATGGCGATGGAGAATATGGGCCATATCGCCGGCACCGCATCGAGCGTGCAGGGTTTCATCACCGTCACCGCGGGTGCGCTGATCGGCGCGCTGATCGGGCAGAGTTTCGACGGCACGACCGTGCCGCTCTATCTCGGCTTCTTTACCGCCGGGCTGGTTGCGCTGGTCATCGTCGCGATCGTCGAGCGCGGGCGGCTGTTTCGACCCACCTGAAAAGGTGTTTGTCGCGCCGCGATGGAACTCTCGCCCCTGCCCCGCCGTTCGAAACCCAACCGGCTATCGCGCCGGACGGGAGAGCAGAAATGACGATGGGCGGCTATCAGGTGCCGGGCGAAGGCACCGGCGATGACGGGTTCGAAGAGGAAGGCTATGACGAGAGCCAGCGCGCCGAGATCCTGGAGGTCACGCGCGACGGGCCAACCGACGGCACGATCCTGACCGACCTGATGCCCGATACCGGCGATGACGAGGATGATGACGATCTCGAAATGAGCAGCGACGAAATCGGCGACGACGATGACGAGGATGTCACCGACGAAGACGATGATGACGAGGACGATCTGCAGGAAGATTTCGACGATGACGCGCTCGACGATGACGACGAGCTGACCGATGCCGACGACGCCGCGCTGAAACCCTGAGTCTGCGAAACCCTGAGTCTGCGAAACCTTGAGTCTGCCGCGCGCTGAAAAGTCCGTCCCGAAATGCGCCCGACGGCGCTCCGCGAAGCCGCGAGGCGTTGCGGATTGACCGCACCCGCGTCGTCGGTCCAGCATAGGCGTGCAACAGGAGCACGTCATGCCGACCGATCCCCGCGTCGATGCCTATATCGCCGCCTGCGCCCCCTTCGCGCCGCCCATCCTCATCTGGTGCCGCAAGCGGCTACATGCCGTGCTGCCGGAGGTGGAGGAGACGATCAAATGGGGCATGCCGAGCTTCATCTATCACGGCAAACCGCTCGCCGGGATGGCCGCGTTCAAGGCGCATGCGAGTTTCGGTTTCTGGAAACGGGAGGCGCTCGCCACCGGGCGCGAGGGCGAGGCGATGGGCCAGTTCGGCAAGCTCGCCACGATCGGCGACCTGCCCGATGAAGTCGCGTTCGATGCGATGATCCGCGAGGCCGCGGCGCTGATCGATGCGGGTGCCGGCGGACGGACCCGCGCCGCACGGCCGCCCAAGCCCGAGGCGGAGGTCCCCGACGAACTCGTCGAGGCGCTGGCTGATGACGACCTTGCCGCTGCGACCTTCGCCAATTTCCCGCCAAGCTCCCGTCGCGAATATTGCGAATGGATCGGTGACGCGAAGCGCCCCGAAACCAGGGCAAAGCGCGTTGCCGAAGCGATCGGATGGCTACGCGACGGCAAGCGCCGCAACTGGAAATACGAGAGCTGCTGAAGCCCCTTGCGGACAGATTGAATCATGTTACGTTGTAACATCTTTTGTCTGACAGGAGGTTGCCATGGCTGCTCGTGCGATAAAATATGGTCCGGCTCGCAGTGAAAATACCGAGCCTTTTTCCGACCTCAACATCACGCCGCTGATCGATGTGCTACTCGTCCTGCTGGTGATGATGATCCTGACCATCCCGATCATGACGCACAAGGTGCCGGTCGATCTGCCTCCGCAGGGTCCCGTTAAAGACCCCCTGACGGCGGCCATCCACCGCATCGATCTCAATGCCAATGGCTCGCTTGCCTGGGACGGTGCGCCGATCGCCGACGCGGCGCTGCCGGCGCGGCTCGCCGGATTCATGAAGGAAGACAATGCCCAATTGCAGATCCGTGCCGCCGCCACCGCGCGGTATGAGCGGTTCGACCAGACGCTGGCGACGATCAAGCGTGCCGGCGTGACCCGGCTCGGCTTTGTCGGCAACGAGCGTTACGCAAAGTTCGGCGACCTCTGAATTCGGCGCTTTTCCACGGAACTGGGAGGGATTGATCTGCGTTAAGACGATTCCTTTCCAGACCATGACGAGGCCCGCCATGCGCCTGATTTTCGCCTTGCCCTTGTTGCTGGCCGGGTGTGCGCCAGACACCCCGCCCACCGGCAACGCGGTCGATATCAACTCGGCCGCCAATCAGGCGCAGAACAGTATCGACAGCTATGCCGCCAATGCGACCGACGAGACATCGAACCTGACGACCGAGGCACCGGGGTCAATCCCGGCGCCGGCCGCCACGCCCGACGCTGCGGTCGAGCCGCTTAATCCGCCGGCCCCGGGCGAGCCTGGCGGCCTGCCCGATGATCGCACGCCAGTGTCCGAAGCGCCCTTACCCCCCGACAGCGCGCAGGGCGCGGCCAATGTCGTGCAGACCTATTACGCGCTGCTCGGCGAGGGAAAGTACCGCCAGGCCTGGGCCTTGTGGGACGATGGCGGCAAGGCATCGGGCATGGGCGCCGATGCCTTTGCCGCGAGCTTCGCCAAATATAGCGAATATCACGCCAATATCGGTGCGCCGGGCGATGTCGATGCGGGCGCGGGCCAGCGTTACGTCACCGTGCCGGTGCAAATCTATGGCCGGCTGAAGGCCGGCGCGAAGCCGGTCTATATGCTCGGCAAGGTGACGCTCCACCGGGTGGGCGATATCGACGGTGCGACCGCAGCACAAAAAAGCTGGCATATCAGGAGCGCTGAACTCAAGCCCACACCCAGAGCCGGGTGATTCCCGCCGGCGCGCCGGAGACCTGATGCGATGCCGACGATCCTGCTGCTGGTCGCGTCCAATATCTTCATGACCATTGCCTGGTACTGGCATCTGAAGGGCGGGATGGAGAAACCCTTGTTGCTGGTCATCCTGATCAGCTGGGGCGTGGCGCTATTCGAATATTGCCTCGCCGTGCCAGCCAACCGGATCGGCTATGCCGCGGGCTGGAGCGGCGGGCAGTTGAAAGTGACGCAGGAAGCGATCGCGCTGCTCATCTTCGGCATCTTCATGGTGACGGTGCTGGGCGAGCCGGTCAGCTGGCGCCATCTCGGCGCTTTGGTGTGCCTGGTCGGTGCAGTCGCCTTCCTGTTCGCAGGGAAATAGCGTTAGCCGCCGGTCCCCATCGCATTGGCGAGAATCGCGAGATCGCCATTGTTGACGGCGACGCCGAGCGCATCTTCGGTCGCATTGTCCGCGGAAGCCGGCTTCGCGGCGGGCGCATAGCCGGCGACGTCGACCGCCGTCCACAGGATGCCGCACGCCCAGAAGAGCGCGGCCCATCGGCTGCGGAAGAGACGGCTGAACATGGTGCGACCATAAGTCCGCAGGGTTAACGGGGCGCTCGTACAGGCGGTTAACGCTTTGGGCCGGGCGTTGCCGCCCGGCCCGCTCGCATCCAGCGCCAATGCTCAGCGCCCGCGCTCAACGGTTGTCGAGTTGCGCCCGCACCGCGGCCAGGCCGAGACGCGTGATGCGATAGGGCTGGCCGCCCATGCTCGCGATCAGTGCGCGCCGGCGCAAACGGCGGAACAATGCGAGCGAGCAATCCGCCAGGCGGTGCCCTTCACGCGTGAAACAGTCGATCGCAACGATCCGCTTGTCGGCATCGTCCCAGCGATGGACGATGCGCCCACCCTGAGCCAGCGCGTGCAGCACGCGCTGTTCGTATTTCGAGATATTCATTGGAAATCTTGACCCCGGAACTGGGGTTGGCCCGACGCAGTAATCCGTCCGACCGGGAAAGTGCCGGCCGGGCGATGCTACGCACGATGCCGATCCACCGGAAGCAAGCTTCCGGGTCGGCGATCAGCGGGCGACAATTTCCTTCATGAACCACTCCGGGGGTGAACCCGGCCTTCATAGAATCTACAGCCGGTGGCGGTCAACCGGCGCGCCGTCAGTGGCAGATTCGGCACTACGCGACTGATCCCCGGCCTCCTGCGCGGCGCGTGCGATGCGCTCGGCGGATCGCCTTGCGGCATCGGGCGTTAACGAGACGGCGAGACCATCCGGACCGTCAAGCATCACTTCGCCCTGTTCCGCCGTGGCTTCGGTCGGGATATTGTGCGGTGCCTTGCTGGTCACGCTGTTTTCTCCAGGCGTCAGAGACTATTAACGTCGCACCGCACCGTGCGTTCCGGTGCCCGGAGAGTTTGATGATCACTCGGCTGTTCCTCCAGACCCATCGCAAGCCAATTCTGTCGGAAGAGGATGCCGCCGCACTGGAAGCAGCGGCCGCCCGGACGCAGGAATTTGCCGCCAAGCGCATCATCGTGCGCGAGCAGGCGCCGCTCACCCAGTGCACCTTGCTGCTCAACGGCTTTATCGAGCGCTTCAAGGATACCGCCGAAGGGCGCTGCCAGATCCTCGCCATCCATGTGCCGGGCGATTTCGTCGACCTGCACAGCTATCCGCTCAAGCGGCTCGAACATTCGGTCGCCGCGCTGACCCCGGTAACGATCGCGACCTTCCCGCATGTCGAGATCCGCGCGCTCACCGAGCGATCGGCGGCGCTGACCGAATTGTTGTGGCGATCGACGCTGGTCGATGCGGCGATCAATCGCGAATGGATCGTCTCGATCGGCGCGCGTTCCGCTGCCGTGCGGCTGGCACATCTGTTCTGCGAGATGTTCATGCGAATCGAACGGATCGGCATGACGCGCGGCCTGGAATTCGACTTTCCGGTCACACAGATCGACCTCGCCGATGCGACCGGGCTGACCGCGGTCCATGCCAATCGCATGCTACGACAGTTGCGCGAGCGGGGCCTGGTCGAGTTCCGCCAGGGCCTGGTCAGGATCCTCGACTGGGACGCGCTGAAGGATTTTGCCGATTTCGATGCCGGTTATCTTTTCTTCGATTGATCGCAGTCTCTTAGCATTCCGGTTACCAGTGCCGCCTTAGGATCGCGTCCAAACAGGGGCGCGCGGGACCATGCGGCATGATCGGGAGTTTCACCGCAAGAAGCCGCGCGTGCGCGATCGGCGCGCGACGTCGGCGCCGCGCCGAAGGCGGCCCCGATTAGCCGCCCTGGCTGGAGTGGCGATTTTCGGTCTGTGCGCCGGGATCGCGATCAGCTGGGGAATCGACTGGACCGACCGGGAGCGGCTCGAGCGGCTGGTCGCGAGCATGACGGCCGACACGCCCGCATCGCAGAGCCCGCCCGCCCGGATCGCCCAACGTTGAAGAACGGGGCGTTGAAGAACGGGCGCTGAAAAACGGGGCGCTAAAAAATCCTGTCACAAGCCGTTACGATTGTGCCACGGTGCGGCATGACGCTTTGCTCTCTCGCTTCATCGCCGCCGGCCCTTGCCGCTGTGGCCGCGATCCCGGGCATCCTCCCCATCTCTCAAGGGTAACCCTTCATGGCCACCGCCCCCGCCGCAGCCGCTGCCACTGCTTCTCCGCCAGGCCGTCCGCTTGCCGAGCTCACCATCCGCGGCATCATTCTCGGCGCGCTGATCACCGTCGTGTTCACCGCCGCCAATGTCTATCTCGGGCTGAAGGTCGGCCTGACCTTCGCCACCTCGATCCCGGCGGCGGTGATCTCGATGGCGGTGCTGCGCTTCTTCAAGAATTCGAACATTCTGGAGAATAACATCGTCCAGACCATCGCCTCGGCAGCGGGGACGCTGGCGGCGATCATCTTCGTGCTGCCCGGCCTGATCCTGGTCGGCTGGTGGACGGGCTTTCCCTATTGGACGACGGTCGCGGTCTGCGCAGTGGGCGGTATCCTCGGCGTGATGTTCTCGGTCCCGCTGCGCCGTGCGCTCGTCACCGGATCGGACCTGCCTTATCCCGAAGGCGTGGCGGCGGCCGAAGTGCTCAAGGTCGGATCCGAATCCGTCGCGGGCGACCAGGAAAATGCCAAGGGCCTGCGCGTCATCATCTTCGGCTCGGTGATCTCGGCACTGTTCGCACTGCTCGCCTCGATGAAGCTGGTCGCAGCGGAGGCGGCGAAGACTTTCAAGATCGGCGGCAGCGCGACCGGCGTCTCGACCAGCTATTCCATGGCACTGATCGGCGTCGGCCATCTGGTCGGCCTGTCGGTCGGCGCGGCGATGTTCTTCGGCCTGGTGATTTCCTGGGCCGGACTGGTGCCGTATCTCACCTCGTTCAACGCTTTTGCCGATCCGGTCGATGCGGTGGTCAACACCGTGTTCCGCAGCCAGGTGCGCTTCATCGGCGCCGGCACGATCGGCGTTGCCGCGGTCTGGTCGCTGCTGCGGATCATCGGGCCGATCATCGGCGGGCTGCGATCGGCAATGGCCGCGTCGCGCGCGCGCGCCGGCGGATCGATCCTCGACCTGACCGAACGCGACTTGCCGATCGGCATCGTCGGCGCATCGATCCTGCTCACACTGCCGCCGATCGCCTGGCTGCTGTGGAGTTTCTCGGCCGGCGGCCCGGTGCATGAATATCCGCTCGCGGTGATCGGCGGTACCGTGCTCTATATCCTGATCGTCGGTATCCTGATCGCGGCAATTTGCGGCTATATGGCCGGCCTGATCGGCGCATCGAACTCGCCCGTGTCCGGCGTCGGGATCCTCGCCGTGCTCGGCGCGTCGCTGCTGCTGGTGGCAATCTTCGGCTATTCGACCGATGTCGCGCGCACCAACGCACTGATCGCCTATGCGTTGTTCACCACCGCGATCGTGTTTTCGGTCGCCACCATCTCCAACGACAATCTCCAGGATTTGAAGACCGGGCAGCTGGTCGGCGCGACGCCGTGGAAGCAGCAGGTCGCTTTGGTCATGGGCGTGATCTTCGGCTCGCTGGTCATCCCGCTGGTACTCGACCTGCTCAAGAACACGCTTGGTTTCGTCGGCATGCCCAATGCCGGTCCCAACGCGCTCTCCGCGCCGCAGGCGGCGCTGATCTCTTCGCTCGCCAAGGGCGTGCTCGGCGGCGATCTCGACTGGAGCCTGATCGCGATCGGCGCCGGGATCGGCGTGGTCGTGATCATCATCGACGAACTGCTTGGCCGGACCGGCAAGATGCGCCTGCCGCCGCTTGCGGTCGGCATGGGCATCTATCTGCCGATGGCGCTCACCCTGCTGATCCCGATCGGCGCCGTAATCGGCCATTTCTACGACCGCTGGGCGAAACGCGCGTCCAATCCCGAGTTCGCCGAGCGGCTCGGCACGCTGGCGGCGACTGGCCTGATCGTCGGCGAGAGCCTGTTCGGCGTGGCCTTTGCCGGCATCGTCGCCTGGTTCAACCGCGGCTCGCCAATCCCGCCGATCGATGCGCCACTCGCCGTGGTCGGCGAGGGATTCGCCCCCATCGCCATGTATGCCGCGCCCGTGCTGTTCGCGGCGTTCATTGCCTTGCTCTACAACCGGACACGCGGGCTGGCGCGGTAGCGCGCGCCGGACCATGATTTGAAGCGACATCCATCACCTCGCAAAAGCGAGGATGACGGATCGAGGTCAGCCAGAACTGATCCTCAGCGCGTCATCCCGGCGAGCAATTCCCTGATCGGGATGAACGCGAACGCGACCGAGCTGTCGGCCACGCCGTAGGGCACGAACAACGTATTGCCGTGCCGGATCGCGCCGCAGCTATAGACGACATTGGGCACATAGCCTTCGCGGTCCTGGTCGGCGGCGGCGAGGATCGGCTGGCTGGTGCGGCCAAGCACCTTGGACGGATCGTCCTTGTCGAGCAGCACCGCCCCGATCGAATATTTGCGCATCGCGCCGACGCCGTGGGTCAGCAGCAGCCAGCCCTCGTCCAGCTCGATCGGCGGACCGCAATTGCCGATCTGCACCAGCTCCCACGGATAATGCGGTTCGAGCAGCTTCTCGCCCTCGTCCCAATTGGTCAGCGTGTCGGATTTGATCAGGAACAGATTCTCGCCATCCTGCCGGCCGATCATCATATATTGGCCATTCACCTTGCGCGGGAACAGGCCCATCCCCTTGTTGCGCGACGCCGCTCCCGTCATCGGCACCAGGTCGAAAGCGCGGAAATCGCGCGTGCGCATCAGCTCCGACTGGATCTTCGACCCGTTATAGGCAGTGTAGGTGCCGAGCCATTCGACGCTGCCATCATCATGCGTGAAATGGACCAGGCGCAGATCCTCCAGCCCCTTGGACTGCGCCGCAGTGATCGGGAAGATCACCGTGCCCGACAGAGTCGAATCGCGGTGGCGATAGACCGTGATCGGCCCTTCCGGGATCTCCTCCTCGTCCATCCCGACCGCATCGGTCGCGGTGGCGAAGGGCGGCTCGGGCGCGAGCTTCATCTCGTTCTTCGAGGTGATGATCCCCTCGCGAAAGGCGACCGAGGAGATATGCCCCTCACCCACCGCGCGTAAGGACATCAGGATGCGCATCGACCCCTTGGGCATACCCGACTGGTCGAAATGCGGCACCGCGCTGGGGTTCATCAGCGCGGCGGCGGCATAGCTGTATTCATGGCAGAAATAGGCGCCGATCAGCTGGCGCTTCTCATCGCCGATCTCGCTGCCGTCGAGACCAAGCATCTCCTCGATCTCGTCATAGCGAGTCATGAACACGCGCCGCGTCTGCCAGTGACGCGCCTCGAAATCCTTGAGCACCGTCTCGAGCTCGGCACGGGTCTGCGCGCTGTCCATCTCAAGCACTTCGCGCACCAGCCGCTCGGTGCGATGCCCGCCATTCCCGCCCCAGGCGAGATGGAAAGGCCGCACCACGACGCGCGACGGATCGGCATAGAGCCGCAATGAGTGACGAAAGATATCGACCAAGTTGAGCCTCGCGTGCAACGCCAAGCGGCGTCGTTAGCGAGGCTATGCGACGGCGCGTTCCGGTCCTGCCACGCTTTCGCTTGCCTTTGAAAGCCCCGAAATGGCGCAAGAGGCCAATTGCAGCGCCAAAATCGACTCGGCGCCCTGATTCCGGTTCAGACCGGTTGGCATCAGCCCGTCGAAACAGCCGCCATCCTGTGCGGTGGCAAGCGGCAGGTCGAGATCATTCTGGCCGAGATACCAGCGATAGGCCCGCACCGCCTCTTCGACCCAGCGCCGCTCGCCGGTCGCCTTGAACGCGGCGGCACAGGCATCGATCGTCGCCTGCGCCTCAAGCGGCTGCTGGTCGAACGGCAGCGGATCGGCATAAGGCCGCCCGAAACTCTCGGTGCCGATCGCGCGAAAGCGCCCTTCCGGCGTGGTCTGCTGCTGCGTGATCCAGTCGAGCGTCGACAGGCCGGTCTGAAGCAGATCGTCACGCTTCAGCATCATGCCGGCGCGGATCAGCGCCTCGGGCAGGCGCGCATTGTCATAGGCGAGCACGATCTCGAACCATTCCCATTCCGGACGGCGCGTTTCCTCGACCAGCGCGAGCAGATCGTTGGAGAAGCGTTCGAGGATGTTGCGCGCCAGATTGTGCCCCGGATGCGCACCGAGCATCGCCGACGCGCCAAGCATCGCGAATGCCTGCGCGCGCGGACTGCCCAGATCGAAGGCAAGGCTGGCGGTCTCGTCGAACAGGCGCACCGCCCAGTCGCGATGCTTTGCCGCGGTCGCCCGCTTCGCCGTGACGCCAAGCGCCCAGAGCGTACGGCCGTTCGAATCCTCCGACCCTTCATCCTCGCACCAGGTGCGGTCGAAATTCATGAAGTTGCGGAACCGGCGATGATCCGGGTTCCACGCATATTGGACGAACGCGGCGTAGACCGTCATCCACTTGTCACGGACCTGTTCGTCCATATCCTCGATCGCGGTCATCAGCATCAGCGCGCGGACATTGTCGTCGATGCAATAGCCGTGGCGCCGGTCGGGCACCGACAGGATCGCATGCTGCAGCATGCCGGTCATGTCGCTCATCCGCTCGACCGCCGCGAAATCGGGCGCGAGCGGCGTAAAGATCGACTGGGCCTTGGACAGCCGGCGTGGCTTGGCCGCCACCATCGCCTCGATCTCGCGCATCGCGGTTTCCGCCAGCACCGGCCAGATCATCGTGCGGCCGCGCGCATAGGCCCGCTCCGACAGTTTGACCCGGTTGCGCTCGCTGCCGAGCAGCGCATTGATCTCGCGCGCGAACGCCGCGCTGTCGCCGAAATCGACCAGCACGCCGTGCCCATCGGCCAGAATCTCGGTGGCATGGACATAGGGGGTGGAGACCACTGCCTTGCCCACGCCGATCGCATAGGACAGCGTGCCCGAGGTGATCTGCGCCGGGTTCACATAGGGCGTGGCGTAGATATCCGATGCCTGCAGATAATCGATCAGCTCATTATGTTCGAGGAACGCGTCGATGAACTCGACATTGGCGGCGACGCCAAGTTCCTCGGTCAACGCCTTCAGCCGGTCGCGATATTTCTCGCCCTCATGCGCGACGAGATTGGGATGAGTCGCGCCTAGCACGGCATAAAGCACGTCGGGATTGGCTTCGACGATCGCCGGCAGCGCCTCGATCATCGTCTCGATGCCCTTGTTGGGCGCGAGCAGGCCAAAGGTCAGCACGGTCTGGCGCCCTTCCCAGCCGAATTGCGCCTTCAGACTATTGGGATCGACGAAATCGCGGTCGGGCACGCCGTGTGGAATCATCACGATCGAACGCGGATTGGCGGCATAGACACGCTCGAGGATCTCGCGGCCCTTTTCGGCCATCACGATCACCCGTGCGGCACGGCGCAACAGCCCCTCCATCACGCGACGCTCGTCGGCGCTGGGCTTTTCGAGGATGGTGTGGAGCGTGACGATGACCGGGATCGACACCCGGTCGAGCAGCGCGAGGATATGCTCACCCGCGGCCCCGCCATAAATGCCATATTCGTGCTGCAGCCAGATCGCCTTGGCGCCGCTCTTCTCGATCGCGCGAGCGGTGTCGAGATAGGCGACTCGCTCCTGCTGCGGAATGCTGCCGGTCACTTCGGGCGGATAGTCGTACAGACCGGGATGATCGTCCATCGCATAGACATCGACCCGAAGATCCGGGTAACGGCCCTTAAGAGCCGTAAATGTGTCCGTAGTATATGTTGCAAGGCCGCATTTACGCGGCAGGAAGTTGCCGATCAGGGCAAGGTGATCGATAGACGCTACGGCTTGCTTTAGGAGCGACATTTCAATCCTTCCGAGTGTGCCAGGGGGTCTTTCACCCCATCATGCCTTCTCCGAACGGCCAGATTTGAATATGGTTGCAGGTATGCTGCAGCGCAACAAGTGAATCACCCTGATCGAGATCAATCTTGACGCCGGATGAACGGATTCTGCGACGAGTCGAGTGGACTCAGCCGCGTCCGCGGTACCCCGGCACGTCCTGACCGGGCAGCCAAAGCCCGACGGGCGGCTCGCCCGACTGCCAGAACACGTCGATCGGTATGCCACCGCGCGGATACCAATAGCCGCCGATTCGCAGCCAGACCGGCGCCATTTCGGAGAATAGCCGCTCGCCGATGCCGACGGTGCAATCCTCATGGAATGCCTGGTGATTGCGGAAGGCGCCGAGGAACAGCTTGAGCGACTTGGATTCGACGATCGTCGCACCGGGCGCATAATCGATCACGAGATGCGCGAAATCGGGCTGCGATGTGACCGGGCATAACGAGGTGAATTCAGGCGCGGTGAAACGCACCAGATAGGGCCGGCCGGGGCGCGGATTGGGCACATAGTCGAGCACCGCCTCCTCGGGAGAAGAGGGGAGCGCGCTGGTCTGGCCGAGATGCTTTGGAGTCATGGGCACTATCTAGGGAGAATGACGCGAAATTGAAACGCGTGTGGGCGAGGCAATTGCGCCGCGTGATAGACAGCCGATCTTCCTGAACCCATGAGCGGAAACGACCGAGATTGGTGGTTAGCGGGCTGGCGGCTCAAGTGCCCGTACACAATGGGCAGGCATTCGGATCATTGCGCCGAAGCACCCATGTTTTTTCTTACGTCTTCGAGCTTGAGAGGCTCTGCCGGCAAGGCGAAGCGCGCGGCAGGTATAGGGTCGTGGCCGATGGTATCGAGCTCCATGCGAGGGGACTGTCCGATATTTTGTGCGCGAGGCCGTTCTCGTCATCAGATGACGAACCGCTCGCCGAAGATCACGGCGAACTGGGTCTTTGCCTCGGCCCACTCACGCGGTGGCCGTTTCCACTCCTGAG
>NZ_JBOHHW010000058.1:0-34622 GCF_050725575.1 Sphingomonas sp.
CGCTCGACCACCGGATTGACGACATATTCCTCGGCCGGCACGCCGAACGTCATGCGCAGGAAATTGCCGGTGTAGGACAATGAGTTGTCGGGATAGAGGAAGGGCTGCCCGACGGTATATTTATAGGCCATCGCGGCGATCGTCGGCATCTTCGCGATCAGCCGGTGGCTGGCGATCATCCGCTGGCGTGGATCGGTGATGTCGGCGGAATCGTGATAAAAGGCCGACAGCGCGCCGACCACGCCGCACATGACAGCCATTGGATGCGCGTCGCGACGGAAGCCGCGATAGAAGGTCGCAAGCTGCTCGTGCACCATGGTATGGCGGCTGATCGTGTAGCTGAAATTGTCGAGCTCGTCCTTGGTCGGCAGTTCGCCGTTGAGCAGCAGGTACGACACTTCCATGAAGCTCGACTGTCTGGACAGTTCGCCGATGGTATAGCCGCGGTGCAGCAGAACGCCTTCATCGCCGTCGATATAGGTGATCGCGGAATCGCAGCTGGCGGTCGAAGTGAAGCCCGGATCGTAGGTAAACTTGCCGGTCTGGGCATAGAGTTTGCGGATGTCGATGACATCGGGCCCAACAGTGCCCGGCATCACGGCATAGTCCAGATCCTTGCCGCCAACGCTCAGCTTTGCGGTGTCGCTCATCGAATAGGTCCTTTACGTTCCGGCTCAGCTGGCCATCTGGTCGGCGATCCGGCCGAGGCTTTCGTCGCGCCCGAGCAGATCGAGCACTTCGAATATCCCGGGCGAGGTCTTCTTGCCCGTCAATGCCGCGCGCAACGGTTGCGCGACCTGACCCAGCTTCGTCCCCGCTTCGTCGGCAACTTGCCGAACCGCGTCTTCGAGTTTCTCCGTATCCCAGCCGTCGAGCGCGTCAAGCTTGCTGTGTGCAAGTGCGAGAATTCGGCGTCCTTCAGCGCTCAGGAGATCGGCCGCGGCCTGATCGATTTCAAGAGGGCGGGTGCGAAACAGGAAGGCAGCGGCGCCGGTCAACTCGACCAGATTGGCGGCGCGGGGCTTCAATGCCGCCATGCTGCGACGCAAAAGATCGCGCTGGCGGTCATCGACTTCGAAATCGAGTCGATCGGCGACCATATCGGCCAGTCGCGCATCATCGGCGAGGCGGATATAATGGCCATTCAGGTTCTCAAGTTTCTTCAGATCGAACCGACTTGGTGATTTTCCGACGCCGTCCAGCGTAAACCAGTCGATTGCCTGCTCCCGACTGATGATCTCGTCGTCGCCATGTCCCCAACCGAGCCGAAGCAGATAATTGTTCAGCGCCTCAGGCAGGATGCCGAGCTCGTCGCGATAGGAATCGACGCCCACAGCGCCGTGCCGCTTGGATAATTTGCCGCCGTCCGAGCCGTGAATCATCGGCACATGAGCATAAACCGGCTCGGGCCAGCCCATGCCGCGTATCACCGCCAGCTGGCGGAATGCATTGTTGAGATGATCGTCGCCGCGAATGACATGGGTGACGCCCATATCGTGATCGTCGACCACCACCGCGAGCATATAGGTCGGCGTACCGTCCGACCGCAGCAGGACGAAATCGTCGAGCTCGGCGTTCTGCACGGTGATCGAACCCTGAACCCGATCGTCGATCGTCGTCGCGCCGTCTTTCGGCGCCTTGATCCGCACCACGAAGGGCGCGCCCTCCGGCGCCTCGCTTTCGTCACGATCGCGCCAGCGGCCGTCATAGCGCATCGGCAGCTTTGCGGCCTTCTGGCTCTCGCGCAGCGCAGTCAGTTCTTCTGCCGTGGCGTAGCATTTATAGGCATGGCCCGAGGCGAGCAGTTGATGCGCAACCTCGGCATGGCGCGGCGCGCGCTCGAACTGAAAGATCGCTTCGCCGTCCCAATTCAGGTCGAGCCAGGTCATCGAATCGAGAATCGCGTCGATCGCCGGCTGAGTCGAGCGGGCGCGATCAGTGTCTTCGATGCGCAGCAGGAACTTGCCGCCATTCGCCTTGGCGAACAGCCAGTTGAACAGCGCCGTGCGCGCGCCGCCAATATGCAGGAAGCCAGTCGGCGACGGCGCAAAACGGGTCACGACCTGCCCAAACGCCGGGGTAGCCGCCGAAACGCCTGCCGAAACACCCGGGGCGGCGGCATCAGTAATTGCGCTCAAGCGCGCATCCTTTCAGACTTGAAATCAGATGGCCAGTTCAGCCGCCCACGCCCCTAGCACGCGACCTTGGCCGCTTCAAATCGGCCTGGGCACATGCATGGCGTCCGCGCGTGACGCGCTGGAGCACTGGCTTGAGGCGGAACGCGACCAGCTTGTGCTGTGGCTCCCGGTGGCGATCGGGGCCGGTGTGACTCTCTGGTTCGTTCTGCCCACCCCGTTGGCGTGGAGTACGACGCTGCTCATCATCGGCGCCGCCGCCTTTGCGGCGTTGGCGGTGGGGCGTGGAGGCAGGGCGGGTCGCGCGCTCGGCGTCGGTGCTCTGGCAGTGGCGCTTGGCCTTTCGCTCGTCTGGTGGCGGGCAAATGACGCGGCGAGTAGCGTGCTGACCCGGCCGGTGATCACGACATTCGAGGCACGGGTCGAGACGATTGAACCGCTTGCGGCGCGCGACCTGGTGCGATTGCGGCTTGCGACGATCCGGGTTGCCGATCAGCCGGATCGGTTCGGTCGTACGGCAGTGTTGCCCGGGCATGTCCGGGTTAATCTGGCCGAGGCCGATGTGCCGCCCGGGCTGACGCGCGGTGCAACCATCCGATTGCAGGCGCGGCTGATGCCGCCGCCGCAGCCCGCGGTGCCGGGTGCGTATGACTATGCGCGCGTGGTCTGGTTCGACGAGATTGGCGGCACGGGGCGCGGATTTGCGCCGGTTACGATCGTGGCACCGGGCGATGCGCCGGGGGCGGGGCTGCGTGACAGGCTGTCGCGACATATTCAGGCCCGGGTTGAAGGCAGTGCGGGCGGCATCGCCAGCGCGCTTGCGACCGGCGATCAGGGCGCCATCGCCGAGGAGGATGCCGAGGCGATGCGCCGCTCCGGCCTCGCGCATCTCCTCTCGGTCAGCGGTTTGCACATCACCGCCGTGGTGGCGGCGACGATGCTGGTGGTGCTGCGCCTGCTGGCGCTCAGCCCATGGCTGGCGTTACGCTTTCGGTTGCCGCTGATCGCGGCCGCGGCGGGCGCGGCCGCGGCGATCGGCTATACGCTGCTGACGGGATCGCAGGTGCCGACGATCCGTTCCTGCGTCGCGGCGCTGCTGGTGTTGACGGCGCTGGCGATGGGACGGGAGGCAATGACTTTGCGGTTGGTCGCAGCGGGCGCGGTGGTCGTTCTGCTGTTATGGCCGGAATCACTGGCAGGCCCCAGCTTCCAGCTTTCCTTCGCCGCGATCACGGCGATCATCGCGCTGCACGAGCACCCTCGCATCAAGGCCTGGTTCGCGCCGCGCGACGAGCGTTGGATTGCCAAGATCGGACGCAATCTGGCCTCGCTGGTGCTGACGGGGCTGGCGGTCGAATTCTCGTTGATGCCGATTGCGCTGTTTCATTTCCATAAGGCGGGATTCTACGGTGCTGCGGCCAATATCATCGCCATCCCTTGGACGACATTCATCATCATGCCGCTCGAAGCGTTGGCGTTGCTGCTTGATCTGGTCGGGCTGGGGGCACCTTTGTGGTGGCTGACGGAGGGGGCGCTGAACCTGCTGCTCTGGCTGGCGCGGACGACGGCGGGTCTGCCCGGAGCGGTGGCAGCACTGCCGGCGATGCCCGATATTGCCTATGCCCTGACCGTGGCCGGCGGATTGTGGATCGCACTGTGGCGGACACGGTGGCGGCGGCTGGGTCTTGCGCCGCTGATTGCCGGGATCGTCTGGGCGTTGATGACACCGGCACCCGACCTATTGGTGACGGGGGACGGGCGGCACGTTGCGGTGCGGACCGCGCGTGGCGGGCTAGCGCTGTTGCGTGACCGGGTCGGCGATTACACATCGGATATGCTGGCGGAGAATGGCGGTGTCGACGGCACGCCGCTGTTGCTGGCAGATCAGCCCGAAGCGCGGTGCAATCGCGACCTGTGCCTGGCCGAGCGTAAAGCGGGAGGCCGAACCTGGCGCATTCTCGCCACGCGCAGCGCCTATCTGGTCCCGGCGCGTGAACTGATTACGGCGTGCCGGGGCGCCGATATCGTGATCAGCGAACGACGTTTGCCCCAAGGCTGCGCACCGCGCTGGCTGAAGCTTGATCGCCCGACCCTGGCGCAGACCGGCGGTGTCGCGATCACGCTATCCAACGGAAAAGTCACCACCGTTTATCGGCCGGGCGACCGCCACCCCTGGCGGACCCCCGGCGTCGATATCAATCGTAGCGGCGCAACAGGCCGGCGAGCTTACCCTGAACGCGAACCTGGGCGGGGGAATAACGCTGGGGGTCATAGGCCCGGTTCGCGGGATCGAGTCGAACCATCGCGCCCTCGCGGCGGAAATATTTGAGCGTCGCTTCGCTATCCTCGATCAACGCGACGACGATCTCGCCGTCGCGCGCAGTATCGGCGCGGCGAATGAGCGCATAGTCGCCGTCGAGAATCCCAGCCTCAACCATCGAGTCGCCTGACACTTCGAGCGCATAATGTTCGCCATTGCCGAGCAGAGCGGCGGGCACAGCAAGCATCGAATGACCCTCAAACGCCTCGATCGGTACGCCGGCGGCGATGCGGCCGTGCAGCGGAATCTCGATCACGTCATTGGCGGGTTCGGGCAGAGTGCGGATATCGGGTGCGGTGACAGGCGTCTTGCGCGCTGCGTCGCCGCGTTCGGGCATCTTCAGCACCTCGAGCGCGCGGGCACGATTGGGCAGGCGGCGGATGAATTGGCGTTCCTCGAGCGCACTGATCAGGCGGTGCACGCCCGATTTCGATTTGAGATCGAGCGCCTCCTTCATTTCCTCGAACGAGGGCGAAACGCCGGTTTCGGCGAGGCGGTCGTTGATGAAGCAGATCAGCTCATGCTGTTTGCGCGTTAACATCCGAAAATCCTTCGTCGGAACAGACTGGGAACGTTGTCGCAATGTTCCGTAGAATTGTCAAGCGATGCGCAACACCTCGACCATATCTCCTGCCACGGCGGTTGGTGCATGGGGCCGGCGGACGATCAGGCAGTCAGCGCGCGCAAGGGTTAGGAGCATCGACGAGTCTTGAATGGTCGACGCAAAGATCCGGCCTTGGCGCGTTTCCGCGCGAAGGTAATCCTGGCGGTGATCATTGGCGACTAGCGGTTCGCCGAGTGTCGCCATGGTCGTGAGCGGCAGTGGATCGCTCGCGCCAGCCATGGTTGCAATCAGCGGGCGGAGAAATAGTGTCGCGGTGACGAACGCCGAGACCGGATTGCCAGGCAGGCCGAGTACGACCGTCTCGCCGAGCCGCCCCGCCATCATCGGCTTGCCTGGACGCAGCGCGATGCGCCAGAAATCGATGCTGCCGCCTGCCGCCTCAAGCGCAGGACGAACAAGATCATGATCGCCGACCGAAGCCCCGCCGGTAGTGACCAGGATATCGGCATCGACCTGCGCCAGCGCAGCGGTCATCACGTCGAGCCGGTCGGGCAGGATGCCGAGATCGATCGTCTCGACCGGCAGGTCGGCGAGCATTGCGCAAAGCATCGCGCCATTGCTCTCCGGCAGATTCGCCCCGCCGATCGCGTCACCAGGCGCGATGAGTTCATCGCCGGTTGCGACGATGGCGACGCGGATCGGCCGATTTACCGGCAGCGCGCCATGCCCGCCGGTTGCCGCGACAGCGATCCTTGCGGCCGTGAGGCGTTGTCCTTGCCGCACCAGCACATCGCCGGTGGAGAAATCCAGGCCCTTGCGGCGCGTATTGCGACCCTGTTTCCGTGGGCCTTCGCCAGTCAGGGTGACGATAGTCCCGTCGCGATCCACTTCCTCCTGGATCATCACCGTGTCTGCGCCGTCGGGCATCGCCGCGCCGGTGAAGATACGGACGGCGTCGCCCGTGCCGACGGCGCCGGCAAAGGGTCGGCCGGCGGCGCTTTCCCCGATCAATGTGAAGGGGCCGGGCAGGTCGGTGAAGCGAATCGCATAGCCATCCATCGCCGAGAGATCGGTGGACGGCTGGGTGCGGCGTGCCGGGATGTCCGCGGCGGCCCAACGACCGGCAGCACTGCGCAGCGGCTGTGTCTCGCCTTCGACCCGGCGGGCGAGCGCGAATAGCCGCGACTGGGCCTCGGTGACGGGGAGAAGGGGCTTGGGAGTCATGCGGTGGGACGCTTGATCTGGCGTTTGGCCGCTCTCGACGAGTGACGGCAAGGGCGGAAAGCGGACGGAGGCATGAGGTCGACGCTGTCACATTTGTCGCTTGTGGGACAGTCGGATCTTCGTCTCGGGCAATCTTTATCGACCGACTCCCCGATGAACGACGCTGCCACAACGGGTTCAGGAACGTTGGTCTAACTTCCACGCTTTGGGGGGCACCAAGGAGTTGGATGCCATGACCAGGAAAATCTGCCCGCGCCTTCGCCATGCCAGCGCGATAGTCGCCATCGCGGCGTCGCTTGCCCTTGCCGGCTGTAATCCCAAATCGGCGACCGACGAGAGCAACATAGCCTCTCAACTGCCTGAATTGCCGGCCACATTGCCACTTGCGCCGGGCGAGGCGACGGTGGTCCGACCTGCAGCGGCGGCGGCCGCGCTTCCCGCTGCCAGGCCAATCCGGGCGGTGCAACTGGCCGACCCGGGTCAATCCTACGCTTACGCCGACGATGCGTGGGGATTTGCCGACGCGATCGGCGATGCGCCGCCTGATTATGGTTTCGACTATGATGATGTCGAGCCATGGGCCTGGCAGGGCTATGACGATTCGATCGCATTTGCCGAGCCGATCGACGATGGATACCGCTATTATTATTATCGCCCGGGCGCCTCCTCGCCCTATTTCGTGCGCGATCCCGACTATGGGTACGGCTATGACAATGGTCAGCTCGCAGTGGTTTATGCCGCCAGCGGGGCGGTCCTGCCTTATGCCGCCTATGGACCGCGCCAGGACTATGCGGCACGCTATTATGCGCGGGGACGTGATCTTTACCGATCCTCGCACCAACGTCGCCCGGTGATCGCTGCCAATTGGGCGGCCCGCCAAAACGCTATTTCCGCGACGCGGGCGCGCTGGGCCGCCGCCCGTTCGCGCGAAGCCGACTGGCAGCGCTATCACGTCAGCGTGGTCCAACGGCAGCAGCGCCATTGGAGTCAGGAGCAGGTGCGTCGTCGTGCGGATACCGTGCGCTACGATGCCTGGCGCGACCAGCAATTCCGCACGCCGCCGCCGCCCCGCGCCATTCCAGCCGCCTGGACACAGGCATCCTGGGCGCGTGACACCAATCGCTACGCACCTGCCGCGCGCGGTTTTGCCGGTGATCGGGGCGAGCGCCAGCGCGCGATTGCTGTCGAGCGCCGCCGTGTCGCCACACTGGCAACACGACCGGTCGACAATCGCGGCGAGGTGCCGCGTGGCATGGTTGAGCGACAGCGCGCGCTCGCCGAGCAGCAGAACCAATTGCGCTTGCGCGGCCGCGACAATAGCGACAGCCAGCGCATTCAGGCCGAACAGGGCGCCGAGATGGCGCGGCGCCAAGGCGAACGAGCGCGGCAGATTGCGGCGGGCGAGATCGCGCAACGCGACCGGCAGGCGCGCGCGGTGGCGATGCAGCAGCGCCGCACTGCGCTCGATCGGGATCGGTCGGCCCAGGCGACGCAACAGGCCAGGCGTGTCCAGGCGCAAAATGACCAGCAAGCCCGCGCCGTACAGGCACGCCAGCGCCAGCAGGCGCAGTCGCAGGCGCGCGCGGCACAGCTTCAACAGCGTCGCCAGGGCCAAGTGGCGGCGCAGCGGATTCAGATCGAGCAACGCCGTCAGGGTCAGGCCCGCGCTGTCGAAGCTCAGCAGCGTCGTCAGGCGCTAGTGCAAACACGCGCTGCCCAGACCCGGCAGCGACAAGAGGGAGAGGCGCGTGCCGCACTGGCGCAGCAGCGCCAGGCGCAAGTCCAGCAGCGCGCTGCGCAGGCCCAGCAACGTCAGGCGGCTCAAGGCCAGGCTCGCGCTGCGCAGGCCCAGCAACGTCAGGCGGCTCAAGGCCAGGCTCGCGCTGCACAGGCCCAGCAGCGCCAGGCGGCGCAAGCTCAACAGCGCCAGCAAGCCCAGGCCCAGGCGCAGCAGCGCCAACAGGCTCAGGGGCAGCTTCGTGCCGCTCAGGCGCAGCGTCAGCAGGCGCAAGTCCAGGCACGTGCAGCGCAGATGCAGGCTCGCGCCGCGGCACAGCCGATGCCCGCCGCACGCCCGGCAGGGCCGCCGCGGCCCGATCGCAGCAATGGTGGCAGGGACCGTGCGCCACGGTGATCGGCGCGACTGGTCAGTTGATCAGGCTGACCAGTCGCCGGATTTGCCGCCGGTCTTCGACAACAGACGGACGCCGTCGATGATCATCGCCTTATCGATTGCCTTGGCCATGTCGTAGATCGTCAGCAATGTGACCGAGACCGCGGTAAGCGCCTCCATCTCGACGCCGGTCTTGCCGTCGGTCGTGGCGGTCGCGGTGGCGTCAACGCCAGTGTCGTCGATCCGCAGCTCAATCGCGACATGCGACAGTGGCAGTGGATGGCACAGTGGAATGAGATCGCTGGTATGTTTGGCCGCCATGATGCCGGCGACACGCGCGACCGCCAGCACATCGCCCTTAGCCACCGCGCCGTCGCGGATCGCACTGGCCGCTTCACGCGACATGGTGATCCGGCCGGTGGCGATCGCCTCGCGTGCGGTAACCTGCTTGCCCGAAACATCGACCATCTGCGCGGCGCCGGCCTCGTCGAGATGCGTGAGTCTGGTCACCCGATCAGCGCCCTGGTCGCGGCCTCGATATCGTGCTGGCGCATCAGTGCTTCGCCGATCAGGAAGCATTTGACGCCGCGTTCGGCCATCGCGTCGAGATCGGCGCGGGTCGTCAGCCCGCTTTCGGCGACGAAGGTGCAGTCGGCGGGTGCCTTCGACACGAGTTCATAGGTGCGCGCGAAATCGACCGTGAAGTCGCGCAGGTTACGGTTGTTGACGCCGATGAGCCGCGATGTGAGCTTCATCGCGCGGTCGAGTTCCTTTGCGTCATGGACCTCGACCAGCACGTCCATACCGCATTCGAGCGCCGCCGCTTCGATTTCCGCGAGCAACGTATCGTCCAGTGCGGCCATGATCAGCAGGATGGCATCTGCACCGATCGCGCGCGCCTCGGGCACTTGCCACGCGTCAACCATGAAGTCCTTGCGCAGCACGGGCAGAGTACAGGCGGCGCGCGCGGCGGTCAGATAGGCATCGGCGCCCTGGAACCAGGTCTCGTCGGTCAGTACCGACAGACAGGCCGCGCCGCCGGCCTGATAGGCGCGGGCATGGGCGGGCGGATCGAAGTCTTCGCGGATCAGGCCTTTGGACGGACTGGCCTTTTTGATTTCGGCGATCAGCGCATGGCCGGTCGTGGCCTTGGCGTCGAGCGCGGCGCGAAAGCCGCGCGGCAGCGTCTGTTCGGCGATCCGCGCGTCGAGATCGGCAAGCGGCGTTGTCGCCTTGCGCGCGGTCACTTCGGCGCGCTTGGTTTCGAGGATGCGGTCGAGAATATCGGTCATGAATAGGCGATCCAGCGATCGAGCAGCGCATTGGCCTGGCCGGAATCGATCGCCTCACCAGCGGCGTCCACGCCGGCGGTCAGCGTCTCGCTATGGCCCGCGACCATCAGGGCAGCAGCAGTGTTGAGCAATACGGCGTCGCGATAGCCGCCAGTCTCTCCGGCAAGCAGGCGACGCAGCGCGGCGGCGTTATAAGTCGGGTCGCCGCCATGGATCGCAGCGATCGGATGACGCGGCAGGCCGGCATCCTCGGGCGCGATGCGTGGCGGCATGTTCAGGCTGCCGACACTGACCGTGATGCTCGGGCCGGCGCCGGACAATTCGTCGAGCCCCTCCTCGCCGGAGATCACCAGCGCGGCCTCGGTGCCGAGCTGTTCGAGTGCCCCGGCATAGACTGGAGCATAGTCGGGGCGGGCGATGCCGATCAGCTGGCGGCTGACGCGGGCGGGATTGGCGAGTGGGCCCATCAGGTTGAAGATGGTGCGGCGGCCGATCTTCTTGCGGATCGGGGTGATGCGCTTCATCGCCGGATGGTGATTGCCGGCGAACAGGAAGGCGATGCCGATGTCGCGCAGACTCGCCTCGGCCAGGCGCCCCGCGCGTTCCATGTCGAGGCCGAGCATTTCCAGCGTGTCGGCGGCGCCGGCCTTGCTGGAGGCGGCGCGGTTACCGTGCTTGGCGACGGGAATGCCGCAGGCGGCGACGACCAGCGACACGGCGGTCGAGACGTTGAGCGTGTGATGTCCGTCGCCGCCGGTACCGCAGACATCGACCGCGCCGGCAGGTGCGGCGATCGGGATCAGGCGGGCGCGGAGTGCGCGGGCCGCCTCGGCAATCTCGATACTGGTCTCGCCGCGTTCGGTGAGCGCGATGAGGAAATCGGCCACAGCCTCTTCCGAGGTCCGCGCGTCGAGAATATCGGCAAAGGCCTGCGCCGCGGATTCGTGCGACAGCGGCGTGCTGGGGTCAGGCAGGAGGACGGTCGTGGTCATGCCAGCGCCTTTGCCGCGATGCCGGCGAGTCGCAGGAAATTGGCGAGTAGGGCATGGCCATGTTCGGTGGCGATGCTCTCGGGGTGGAACTGGACGCCATGAATCGGCAGCGTCGCGTGGCGGATGCCCATCACTGACCCGTCGCCAGCGGTGGCGTTGACGAGCAGGCTGTCGGGCGTGTCCTCGACGATCAGTGAATGGTAGCGCGTGGCGGTGAACGGGCTGGGCAGCCCTTCGAACAGGCCGGTGCCATCATGGCTGACCGGTGAGGTCTTGCCGTGCATCAGCCCGCCGCGCACCACGCGACCGCCGAAATGCTGGCCGATCGCCTGATGGCCCAGGCATACGCCAAGCAGCGGCTTGTGCGCTTCGGCGCAGGCAGCGACCAGATCGAGGCTGATCCCCGCTTCATTGGGTGTGCAGGGGCCGGGCGAAATCAGGAAGGCCTGGGCATTGCTCGCAATCGCGTCGCGCGCGGTGAGCGCGTCGTTGCGCACGACCTTCACCTCGGCGCCCAGCTCCATCAGGTAATGGACCAGGTTCCAGGTGAAGCTGTCATAATTGTCGATGACCAGGATCATGCACGCGCCGCTAGCGTGTTTGTATCACTACGACAATCGGGCCGATCGGCGTTCCGGCGTCACGCTGTGCCCGTGCCGGGAAAATCGCTCTCAAATACGCGGTGAAAACGGGCTGGGCACTCGGCTGCGTGGCTCAATCAACGATATAACATGCGCGCTGCCCGTTTTTGGCCCCAATCAGGGTAGAGGAGGCTCCTACAGGGTGGAGCAATTGGCGTAGGCGGACGTTGATGCCGCTACAGGAGTCGCAATCGATGATCCGTTTCCCCATTGCCCTTATGTTGCTTGTCCTTCCCGCGGCGCTCATCGCCCAGGACAAGCCGGCGGACGATGCCAGCAAGCCGCTGAAACGCATCCGCAATGTACAGCTCAGCCAAGGCGAGCGATGCCCGCCGGCAGCAGATGACGAGATCGTCGTGTGCGGGACGCTGGACGAGCCATACCGCATCCCGAAACAGTTCCGCGAATCGAAGCCGGACGCGGCCAATCAGAGCTGGGTCAACCGCGCCGCGACGATCGACGAGGTCGGCCGCGTCGCCGGTGGATTGCCCAACACCTGTTCGCCGGTCGGGACTGGCGGCCAGACCGGCTGCGTCACCAAGATGTTGCGCGAGTACACGGCAGAGAAGGTCGAGAAGAAAAGGCTGGAATCGAGCGTTCCCTGAGAAGGGAGCTGGCGGCGGCCCTGCAGAGCCGCCGCAGCTACTGACCGAAACCGGCCTCGCCGGCGCGCGCGATCGCTTCGCGGGCTGCGGCGAGCAGGGCGCCGGCCTTGGCCTCGCATTCGCGCTGCTCATAGGCCGGGTCGCTGTCGGCGACGATGCCTGCGCCAGCCTGCACATGCATGACCCCGTCCTTTACGATCGCCGTCCTGAGCACGATGCAGCTGTCCATCGATCCGTCGGGCGAGAAATAGCCCACACCGCCGGCATAGGCGCCGCGCTTCTCCGCTTCGAGTTCGGCGATGATCTCGCACGCGCGGACCTTAGGCGCGCCGCTGACCGTACCAGCGGGGAAGCCGGCGAGGATCGCGTCGATCGCGTCATGATCCTTACCCAGTCGGCCGACCACGTTCGAGACGATGTGCATGACATGGCTGTAGAATTCGACGGTGTAGCTGTCCGTGACGGTAACCGTCCCGGCATCCGCGACGCGGCCGACATCGTTGCGGCCGAGATCGAGCAGCATGAGATGTTCGGCCCGCTCCTTGGGATCCGCGAGCAGCTCGCTGCGGTTGGTCTGGTCCTCTTCGGCAGTCTTTCCGCGCGGCCGGGTGCCGGCGATCGGGCGAATGGTGACCTCTCCGTCGCGGACGCGGACGAGGATTTCGGGGCTGGAGCCGGTCAGCGCGAAGCCCGGCAGGTCGAGATGGTAGAGAAAGGGTGAGGGGTTGATGCGGCGCAGCGCCCGGTAGAGTTCGATCGGCGGCAGCGCGAAAGGCACGGTGAAGCGCTGCGCGAGGACGACCTGAAAGATGTCGCCCGCAACGATATAGTCCTTCGCCCGAGCGACCATCTCGCCATAGCGACCCGGCGGAAGGATCGGGTCGAGCGTGACCAGCGGAAGGTCGAGCGCGCGCACCGGGGATGGCAGCCCTGCGCTGGCCAGGCGCGCGGCGACCATGTCGATCCGCTCCTCGGCCTCGGCGATGATCCCTGCGGGCGCGCGCGTGGCATCGGGCCAGACCGGCGCGACAAGGAACAGCGCATCGGCCAGCCGATCGAAGATCAGCACGACAGTCGGGCGCACGAACATCATGTCGGGCAGACCGAGCGGGTCGGCGTCGGGGCGCGGCAGCTTTTCCACCAGCCCGACCGTCTCATAGCCGAAATAGCCCACCAGGCAGGCCAGCGCACGCGGCAGTTCGGCCGGTACATGGTCCATTCGGCAATCGGCCACCAGCGCGCGCAACGCATCGAGCGTCGGCGCGTCGCAGGCGACGAAATCGTCGCGATCGGTGAGCCAGTGGCGGTTGATCTCCGCGCGGCTCCCCTGGGCGCGAAAGACGAGGTCAGGGGCAAGCCCGATCAGGCTGTGTCGCCCGCGGATCGCGCCGCCCTCGACCGATTCGAGCAGGAAATCACCGCGTCCCGGCTCGATCAGCTTAAGCGCGGCGGCGACCGGCGTCTCGGTGTCGGCGATCTGCCGGCGCCACACCAAAGCCGGCCGGCCCGCCGCAAGCGCGTCGGCAGGATCGGACCCGCTGCCGGACCTGACAGGATTAATTGGCGCCGCCCTGGCCGGTCAGCGCCGCCCGGACCGTGGCGACTGCCTTTTCGTTCTTCTTCACGCCGATCTCGCGACGTAAGGCTCCGACGAACTGCTCGGCATATTCATTGCTGACGACTCTGCTGAGTTCGGCGCGTTTTGCCTGGATGAGGTTAGGTTGGTTGGCGGCATTGCCGCGTTCGATATGGTTCAGATATACTACTGACCAGCCTTCATTATTGTTTAGTTCGAGGGTTTTGCCGGTCTTTTCCGTCATGCTGAACATCAATGCGAGCGGTGCCGGGACGTTGCGTCCGCTACTGATCAGCTCCGCTTGCGACGCTTTCATCGACTGGAGCGGGGGAGTCTTCACACCGCTTTCCGCGAAGGCCTGCGCGATCGGAATGCCCTTGTTGATCTTTTTGACGATATCGCCTGCGATCTTGCGCGCGGCGACACTGGCGCGGTTGATCGCGAAATCGCGCGCGACGGCCGGGCGAATCTGCGCCAGCGGCGGTGCGGTCGCGGCGACAATGCGATCCAGGCCGACGATCGCGAAGCCGCCTTCCTGATCCATTGGTACCAATTGCGGGCTATCACCCTGCTCCGCGGCGAAGGCAGCTGCGACAACGGGCAGGAAGTCAGGGGCGGCCTTGACCGTCGCGTCATCGGGGTTGCGCCCGTCGGACAGCAGCGCCGGGGTAACCTGCGCGGTCAATTTCTGGTCGGCAACCACTTCGGCGAAGGTCGCCTTGTCGGCAATCGCTTCATCGATCGTGTCATGCATCGCACTGAGCGCCCGGGCAGTCTTGTCTTTGGTCAATGCGGCGACGAGTTCGGGCTTGGCCTGTTCGAGCGTCTTGCCTGCGACCTGCTCGATCGAATCGACGCGGACGACTGCGAAACCGAGCACTGAGCGCAATGGGCCGATCACCGCACCCTTGGCGGCACCGAATGCCGCATCGGCCAGCGCGGCCGAGCTTTGTCCGGCATAAGCTGTCTTTTCGATTCCGGTCAGCGTTGCCGGTTCAAGACCGGCGGCGCGGGCGGCGACTTCGATCGGCGTACCGGCCTTCACCTTGGCGGCAAGGGCTGTCGCGGATGCCTGGTCGGCCAGAATGACCTGGACAAGCGTACGCTTCTCGGTCGGCGCATATTTGGTGCGCTGTGCCTGATAAGCGGCGGCGATTTCCGCGTCGGTCGGCGCCATCGATCCTTTGAGCTGGTCATGGGTGACGATGGCGTAGCGGATCACGCGGCGTTCGGGGACCGTGTAGCGTGCAATGTTGCGCTTGTAGTAAGTCGCGACCTCGGCGTCGGTCGGCGACGCGCCCTCGGCCATTGCGCGGGTCGGGATGAAGCCGATCTGACCTTCCCGCTTTTCAAGCAGCAGCGAGGCATAAGGTAAGGCGAATTGCTGCGACACCGGGTTGGTGCGGCCCATCTGGGCCATGAGCTGCTGCCCGATTATCGATCGTGCGATATCGGCACGTACTTGCTGATCGGTCAGGCGTTGCTGGGCAAGCAATTGCTCATAGAGTTTCTGGTTGAACTTGCCGTCTACGCTTTGCAACGAGGGGAAGCTTGCGATCTGACCGTCGACCGCGCGTTTGCTCACGACCATACCTTGAGCCAAGCCGAATTGCTCGAGCACCAGACCGTCGATGGTGCGGTTCAGCGCGAGTTCGAGTCCGCCATTGTTGACGAAGCTGATCATGTCCAGTCCGGGCTGCTGCTGACGGAAATTCTCCATCTCGCTTTGCACGCGTGCCCTGAGCTCGTTCTCGGAGAGTTTCCGCTTTCCGATTGTTGCCACTGTGTCGCCTGTCGGCGTCGTGCCCGAGCTGATCCCGCTGATGTCGCCTGCCGCGAACGCCAGCCCGATGATCACAAGAAAGGCGAAGGTGACGAACAGGCCGACCTTCGAATTGATCAGGCGGCGGATAAGGCTGAGCATGGGGAACCGATCTGTTGAACGCGCGGAATTGCGACTGCTTTACGGGCAGCATCGCGCGGCTTCAAGCGGGTGCAATCGGGTCAATTGGAGTCGGGGTTGTGCGGTCATGGGGGAGCACTCTATCGGGCAGGAAGTTTTTGGAGGGCGCAGATGACACGACGCAAGCTGATCGCGGGCAATTGGAAGATGAACGGCGATCTCGCCGCACTGCGCGAGCTTGACGCGATCGCCGCCGCGGCGCTGGCCCAGCCAGGCGTCGATGTCGCCATCGCGGTACCGACGACGCTGATTGCCGCGGCAGGGCGCGGTCCCGATCTTGCGATCGGCGCGCAGGATGTCCATGCCGCCGACAAGGGCGCGCATACCGGCTGCGTCTCGGCGGCAATGATCCGAGAGGCCGGTGCGCGTTTCTCGATCGTTGGGCATAGCGAGCGCCGCGCCGACCAGCACGAGACCGACGCAGAGGTGAAGGCCAAAGCGGAGGCACTGCACCGCCAGGGTCTGGACGCAATCCTGTGCGTCGGTGAGACGCTGGACGAGCGCGACGCCGGGCGCGCCGAGACAGTCGTGACGGATCAGCTTGCCGGATCCTTGCCAGAAGGTGCCGGTGCGGCCTGGCTGTCGATCGCTTATGAGCCGGTCTGGGCGATCGGCACCGGTCGGACGCCGACCGTCGCCGATGTGACAGCGATGCACAGTGCGATCCGCGCGAAGCTGCGCGCGCTGATCGGTGACGAGGCCGATGCGGTACGCCTGCTCTATGGCGGATCGGTGACGGGCGACAATGCACGCCAGCTGCTCGGCGCGGGCGATGTCGACGGTGCATTGGTCGGCGGCGCGAGCCTGACGGCGGCGAAGTTCGTGCCCATCATCGAGGCCGGGGCGGCACTGTAATTGCCGATTGGATGGCCTATCTTCCGGCCGGGGGCGTATTGTCGCGGAGTCGCACGATGAAGAAGATCCTCCCCCTGGCCGCAGTCGCATTGGTTGGCATCGCACCGGTATCGGCGGCAGATGGGCCAGCGACGCGTATCGATATCGCCTTGTCGAACTTCAAATTCACCCCGGCCACGGTGACGCTGGAGCATGGGCAGCCCTATATGTTGCACATCACCGACACGGCGAGCGGCAGCCATGACCTCGTCGCCAAGGCGTTCTTCGATGGCGCGACGGTCGCATCGGATGATCGCCGGCTGATCTCAAAAGGGGCGATTTCATTCGAGGGTGGACAGACGATCGACATTCATCTGGTCGCGCCCCAGCCGGGCACCTACGAGATGCATTGCTCACATTTCATGCATTCGGCGTTCGGGATGACCGGCAAGATCATCGTAAAATAAGGCCGATCGATCGTCGGCCGGGCGGCGGTCGGCGCACGAGTCGCACTGGCCATCGTGCCCCGGTCGGTCCGCTGTTTTCCGCTGTTATTTCCGATAAAAAAGCTCACCGCTGTTATGTTGGATTTTGAGCGCTGATTTTCAGTCTGTTCACAATGGCTTGCACCATTTTTTCGCTGTTCCGATAACAGCGGTGGAACAGCGGTGGAACAGCGGTGGAACAGCGGAATAACAGCGGTGAGCTGACCGCTGTTCTCGCCGGAACAGCGGACGCGGAAACGCGTGATATTTTTCAGTCATGTCAAAGAGCGGGCGGAACGCCGGTTGGCATACCGTCTGCCGCCACACTGTCATGGCCCGCTTCAGGGTTGAATCGCCATGGACGGCGATCCGCTCCGAAACCGCTCACCCATAGCGCGCTTTGAGCACCGCCCAGGTCGCCCTCAGGCCAAGCGCGTCGCCGCCCTTGGGCCGTCCTGGCTTGGCCGATGGCCGCCAGGCGAAGGTGTCGAGATGCGCCCAGGCGGTGCCCTCGGGAATGAAGCGGCGCAGGAACAGGGCGGCGGTGGTCGCGCCAGCGAAGCTGCTGTCGGCCGAATTGACCAGATCGGCGATGTCGGACTTGAGCAACTCATCATAACCGTCCCACAACGGCATCCGCCAGAGCGGGTCGCCGACCTCGGTCGCCGCCGCGAACAGCGCCTCGGCCAGCGGCTCGTCATTGACGAAGGTCGCTGGCAGATCGGGGCCGAGCGCAACGCGCGCGGCACCGGTCAGTGTGGCGAAGTCGATGATCAGCTCTGGCCGAACATGATCAGCGCCCTCGGCCGCTTTGGTGATCGCATCGCCGAGCACCAGCCGCCCTTCCGCATCGGTATTGGTATTCTCGACCGTCAGACCCTTGCGGCTCGCGAGCACGTCACCGGGACGAAAGGCATTGCCGGCGATGCTGTTCTCGACCGCCGGAATGAGCAGATGGAGGCGCACCTTGAGCCGTGCGGCCATCACAAGCCCGGCCAGCGCCAGTGCATGTGCCGCGCCACCCATATCCTTCTTCATCAGCCGCATGCCGGCGCTCGGCTTGATGTCGAGCCCGCCGGAATCGAAGCACACACCCTTGCCGATCAGCGCGACGCGCGGATGTTTCGGATCGCCCCATTCGAGTTCGATCAGCCGTGGTTCGCGCCCCTTGGCGGCCGCCTGACCGACCGCCTGGATCATCGGATAGCCCTTGGCGAGCGGCTCGCCCTTGGTCACGGTCAGCGTCGCGCCATGCGCCTTGGCCAGCGTTGCCGCCTCGGCTTCCAGCTCGGCGGGGCCGAGATCGGCGGCAGCGGTATCGACCAGGTCGCGGACCTGTGCGGTGGCGGCGGCGAGGCGGACGGTTTCCCCGATCCTCGCCGGCTCGCCGGTGAGCAGGATGCGCGGGCCGATCGTCTCGCGCTTGCGATAGCGGTCGAAGCGATGCTGTGCGAGCAGCCAGCCGAGCATCGCCGCGCCGGGTTCTCCGGACGCGAGCCGGTACGTGCCCTCAGGCAGGGATTCGCCGAGCGAGGCGATCCGCCAGGGCGAATTTATCGCCTCGTTGCACACCAGCAGTATCGACCAATCCTCGGCTCCGTCCCCCGGCAGTACTGCGTGGTTGCCTGCCTTGCCGGTCAGTCGGTGCGCCGCGACCGCAGTCCGCACGCGCGCGGGCTGGCCTGCCAGCCACTCGGCATAGGCGTCGGGATGGACGAGATGGATAGTACGGGCGGCCTGGCCGCGATCCGGTTGCAGCAAATTGGCGAAGTCGGTCATTTCTGTACCTGGGCAACGAGGAATTGTTCGATCCGGCCGCTATCGCCGGGTTCGGCATAGGTGCTGATCCCGACGGCGCGATTGGCGAAGGTGACGCGGAAATTGCGATTGACGAAGCCGCCGCGCAGTCGGGTCTTGCCCATCTGGGTGAAGCCGGTGATTTTCCCGAGCGGCGCAAGGCTCGCCTTGAAATCGGCCAGCACGACCGGCGTGAAATAGAAATCCGCATCCTCGGTCAGCTGGCTGCGGTCGAGCGCTCCGGCGCGGAGCTGGTCGAATATGATCCGCACTTTTTTCAGCGCAGCGGTGTCCGCGGCATCGGCCGGGGGTGGCGGCAGGACCGTCTTGATGATGCGCTGCGCGATTTCCTGATAGGCGTCGCCCGACCAGGTGTTGACGAGCACGGTCACTGCCGCCTTCTCGTCCGGGAAGACGATATTCTCGCTCAGAAAGCCGACTGCCTCGCCGCTATGCTCGACATAGCGGCGTCCGTTCGAATTTCCGGTCGAGACGCCCAGGCCATAGCCGTTGGTCGATCCATCGCTCAGCCGCACGGCGGTTTCCTGCGCGGCCCAGTCCTCGGGCGGGAGGATCGAGCGGTTGAGCCGCGCGACGTTCCATTTGGCGAGATCACGTGCGCTCATCGACAATTCGCCGGCCGCAAACAGCCAGCCATGCGCGGCGGGCGTGGCGACGCGGACCGGGCCGAGCGCGTTGCGGCCATAGCCCTGCGGATAGCCCTTGCCGACCGCCAGATCCTGGTCGATCGCCTTGATCCCGAGCGGCTTGAAGATCCTGGCGTCGAGATAGGACAGCAGGGATTCGCCCGAAACCTTCTCGACGATCATCCCGGCGACGACATAGCCGGTGTTGGAATATTGCCACTGCGTGCCGGGTACGAAATCGAGCGGCTTTTTCGCCCAGCGATCGACGATGCCCTGCGGCGTGACCGGCGTCGCCATCGCCTTGAAGCTGTAATCCTGCGGCCAGTAATCCTGCAGGCCCGAGGTATGGCTGAGCAGCTGGCGCAGCGCGATCTTGTCGCCATCGGTGATGTTGGGAATATATTTCGAGACCTTGTCGTCGAGGCTGAGCTTGCCCTCATTTTCAAGCAGCAACAGCGCCGCCGCGGTGAACTGCTTCGAGACTGACGCGATCTGATACGGCGCATCAGCGCTTGCCACCGGCATCGTCTCCGACTGTTTGCCATAGGCCTTGGCAAAGACGATCTCGCCGTCGCGTACGATCGCGACCGAGGCGGAAGGCGCGCCGGTCCGTGCCAGCGTCTCGGTGACGAGCGCATCGACCTGGGTCGTTTCGGCCGGAGTCAGGGTCTGAGCATGAGCAGCGGGCGCGGCGGCCAGCAGGGCGAGAGAGAGCAGCGGGCGGAGCGTCATCAAGATCCTCTGGGAAGATACGGAGCGCCATAGATGCACGAGGCGCACCTCCGCTTCCAGTCCCTCTGCGATCCTGTCCCGGGAGGAGCGTGTTAGTGATGCCCGATAACTCCTCTAGCATCGCGCCGTAATAGGAAGAGGGGCGGGGACTTGGATCAGGCTATCACGTCACGTCATGTGTTGACGGCGCTGGCGCTCGCGGTGCTTTCGGCGTTTGGCATCATGTTGCTATTGTCTTTGCTTGGCGCCGACTGGCGGGTCTATGCCGCCGCCACCTGCACCGCGACGCGATGCTTCTGCGAAACGCCGAGGATCGGCGCGCTGATCGAGCAGCCGGCGAACAGCTGGTCGTCCTACGGTTATGTCTTTATCGGCTTTCTGATGATCGTGCTGGCGCGCGGCAAGGGGTGGCAATCGGCCATGCCGCCTGCCGCTGCGATCATTTTCGGCATCACCGCGATCTTCGTCGGTCTGGGATCGGTGCTGATGCATGCGACGCTGACCTTGTGGGGCCAGTTCTTCGACGTCCTCGGCATGTATCTCGTCGGATCGTTCATGCTGATCAGTGCGCTGAGCCGGTGGCTGCGGATCCCCGACCGAACCGCGATCGTCATTTATGTGCTGCTCTGCTCGGCGCTGGTCGTGATGCTGATCGCGGTGCCGGAGATGCGGCGCTGGCTGTTCGCGGTGCTGCTGATCGTGGCGATCATCGTCGAGCTGGCTTTTGCTCGCCCGAAACGGCCGGCGGTGCAGGCCGGATTCTATTTCGGTGGTATCGTGACCAAGGCAGTCGCCTTCACGATCTGGAATCTCGACCAGCACGGCGCAGTCTGTTCGCCGCAAAGCCTGTGGCAGGGCCATGCTGCCTGGCACCTGCTCGGTGCCGCGGCGCTGTGGCTGACCTTCTGCTATTATCGCAGCGAACGGCGATCGTTGGTGGTATAGTAAGTTGAATGTCGACGGGAAGATGAGGTGCCATCCTCGCAAGAGCAACTACAAGTAATGTGCAAATCAACACCAGATCGGTGCCAACTTTCCTTGAATCGCCCTCGAATGAGAGGATGATGTTTGCTGGGGCATTGCAGAGACAAATCGATGCTCACCAAGGCAGGGAGGTTGTCATGGAATATGCATTCTTGGCGATGATGGGCTGGTGCGGGACGAAATGGCCCGGATGGTGGCGCGGACCGCGGCCCCCACAGCCCGACCCATGGTGGTGGATTGTCAGTATCGCTGGTGCGGTCGGCGGGATCGTCGCGGTGGCCATATTCAAGCCGGTGATCGGTGACGCCGGTTTCTTCGCCACGACGGTCACCGCTTTCGCCGGCGGTATCCTGGTCGGCAGCATTGTCGACGGCATAGGCGGATTAACGAACAAGGGTTGAGCCGCCCATTGTGGTGGAGGGAGGCGGCATTTTCGGATGCCGTCTCCCTTCATTGCTTTTTTCGTCGCCGGCGGAGCGCTGCCGATCGACATAAGCGGGACTGTGAGCCGTTTTTCGGCCCTGTCATGCCTGTGCGATCGGCGTGCCTTGGCCAGCGTAAAATAGGGAACTGTTATTGTCCCTTTTCGTTTGACCCCCACACGTTCGATCAAGGACATTCGCCATGCCGAACCGCCGCAGCTGGGCCGCCATGATCCTGGGGTTCGTGATCGGGCTGATCGGACTGGTGCTGGCAATCGGCGGGGCCTGGCTCGCGGTGCTGGGCGGATCGCTTTACTATCTCGTGACAGGTGTGGCGATGCTTGCGGCGGGTGCGCAGCTTATTCGCGGGCGCATGACCGGGGTGTGGCTTTACGTCGCGATCTTCGTGCTGACCCTGTTCTGGGCATTCTGGGAAGTAGGAACCAATCCCTGGGCGCTGGTGCCGCGCGTGATCGCGCCGCTGGTGCTGCTGATCGCGGTGCTGCTGGTGATGCCGACGCTGAGCCAGGCGGTCAATCGCTGGCGGATCGGGCTTGGTGCGGTTGCTGCCGTGCTGCTTGTCGCGCTGATCGGTGGCGTGGTGATCGGCCGCGGTGCGATATCCCCGGTCATGGCCGCTTTGCCCTCGCAAACAGCGCCCGGCATGGCCGACAGCTCGGGCCAGACGGTCGGCGCGGACTGGCCAGCCTATGGCGGCACCTATAGCGCGCGTCGCTTCTCGCCGCTGACGCAGATCAACGTCTCCAATGTCGGCAAGCTCAGACGCGCCTGGCTGGCGCATACCGGCGACATGCCGGCGACTCCCGACGCGGCCAAGATGTACGGCGCGGAGACGACCCCGCTGAAGATCGGCGATACGCTGTACATGTGCTCGGCCAAGGGCATCATGCTTGCGCTGGATCCCGCGACTGGCGCTGAGAAATGGCGCTTCGATCCCAAGGTGCCGGACAAATGGATTCCCTATACCGCCGCGTGCCGCGGGGTGAGCTATTATGCCGTGCCCAATGCGACCGTCGGGCAGGCCTGTGCAACGCGGGTGATCGAGGGGACGCTCGACGCGCGGCTGATTGCGGTCGACGCGGCGACCGGCAAGCCCTGCGCCGATTTCGGTACCAATGGCCAGGTCGATACTAAGATCGGCATGGGCGAAGTCTATCCCGGGCTGGTCTCGATCACCTCGCCACCGACCATCGTGCGCGGCGTGGTGGTGACGGGGCACCAGATCCTTGACGGGCAGGAACGTTATGCGCCGTCGGGGGTGATCCAGGGCTATGACGCGGTCACCGGCGCGCTGCGCTGGGGCTGGGACATGCTCAAGCCCGACTGGACCGGCGCCCCGCCGGCGGGCCAGCAATGGTCGCGCGGCACGCCCAATATGTGGACCACCGCCTCGGGCGATGAAGCGCTCGGCCTGGTCTATCTCCCGCTGGGCAATTCGGCGGTGGATTATTGGAGCTCACTGCGCACGCCGACTGAGAACAGCTTTGCCAATTCGCTGGTGGCGATCGATGTTGCGACCGGCAAGCCGCGCTGGTCGTTCCAGACCGTGAAGAAGGATGTGTGGGACTATGATCTCGGCAGCCAGGCGACGTTGATCGATTATTCGGGCGTGCCGGCGCTGCTGCTGCCGTCGAAGCAGGGCGATATCTATGTGCTCGATCGTCGGACCGGTCGTCCATTGACTCCGATCGGCACGATCAAGGCCCCCGGCGGCGGGATCGAGCCGGCGGAGCGTTCGCCGACCCAGATCGTCTCGCTCTGGCATACATTGCGCAAGGACCCGCTGACCGAGCGCGACATGTGGGGCATGTCGCCGATCGATCAGATGTTCTGTCGCATTCAGTTCCGCCAGGCGCGCTATGCCGGCTATTTCACGCCACCCGAAACCGGCAAATATACCGTCGAATATCCCGGCTATAATGGCGGCAGCGACTGGGGCGGCATTGCGGTCGATCCACAGCGCGGCGTGATCATCGCCAATTACAACGACATGCCCAATCATGTCCGGCTGGTGCCGCGCAAGATCGCCGACCAGCGTGGCTGGAAGACGCGCGAGCAGGCCGGTGGTCCGACCCCGGGCGCGGAAGGGGCGGGCGATCCGCAGGCGGGCACGCCCTATGCGGTCGACGTCAATGCCGGCTGGCGGATGAAATTCACGGGCCTGTTGTGCAAGCAGCCGCCCTATGGCGGGATTCGCGCGATCGACATCCGCACCGGCAAGACGATCTGGGATCGCCCGCTCGGCACGGCGCGGACCAACGGACCGTTCGGCATCCCGTCAATGCTGCCGATCAATATCGGCACGCCCAATAATGGCGGGTCGGTGGTGACCGCGGGCGGGCTGGTGTTCGTTGCTGCTGCGACCGACAATCTGATCCGCGCGATCGATCTCCGCACCGGCAAGGTCGTGTGGTCCGACGTGCTGCCGGCTGGCGGGCAGGCGACGCCAATGGTCTATGAGCAGGGCGGGCGCGAATATCTCGTCATCATGGCCGGCGGGCACCATTTCATGGAAACGCCGATCGGAGACCAAGTGGTGGCTTATGCGTTGCCGAAATAGGCAATGATGGACAAAAGCCATGTCACTGCAGGATGATCTGCTCGCCATCGACAAGGGTTTTTGGCTCGGAGACGAAGAGTTTTTCCTGAACCATGTCGATGAGAAATGCGCCTTGGTCTTCGCCCAGATGCAGGGCGTTTATCCGAAGGCTGACGTCGCCGCATCGGCGCACGATCCGAAACGCTGGCAGGACCTGGAGATCAGCAGCCCGTTCCTGCTGCAGCCGACCGAGGGGGTAGCGTTCCTCAGCTACACCGCCAGCGTCAGGCACGCCGACGGCAAGCCTTACAAGGCGTTGATCGGATCGCTGTATCTGAGGCGCGATGACGGGTGGAAACTGGCCGCCCATCAGCATTCGCCGCTGGACGAACCCGAAAACGGCTAGGCGGCCAGCGGCACGCCGAACAGATCATGCTCGTCGGCGTCTTCGATCTCGACGCTGACGATATCGCCCTGCTTGAGATGCCCGGCATCGCGCAGATGCACTTCGCCGTCGATTTCCGGCGCATCGGCCTTTGAGCGGCCGGTCGCGCCGTCCTCGTCCACCGCGTCGATGATCACGTCGAGCGTGCGGCCGATCTTGGCTTGCAGCTTGTCGGCGGAAATCCGCGCGGTCAGCTCCATCAATCGGGCGTAGCGCTCTTCCTTGATCTCTTCCGGCACCTGGTCGGGCAGGGCATTGGCCGCTGCGCCCTCGACCGGCTCGAAGCGGAAGGCGCCGACACGGTCGAGCTGTGCCTCTTCCAGCCAGTCCATCAGATATTTGAAATCATCCTCGGTCTCGCCGGGGAAGCCGACCACGAAGGTCGAGCGGATCGCGATATCCGGGGCAATGTTGCGCCAGTTCTTGACGCGTTCGAGCACCTTCGCTTCGTTCGCCGGGCGCTTCATCAGCTTCAGCACGTTGCGGCTGGCGTGCTGGAACGGGATGTCGAGATAGGGGAGGATCAGCCCCTCGGCCATCAGCGGAATGACCTGGTCGACATGCGGATAGGGGTAGACATAGTGCAGCCGTACCCAGGCACCGAGCTTGCCCAACTCGCGCGACAAATCGGTCATATGGGCGCGGACTTCCTCGCCCTTCCACATCCGCGGATGGTGACGGATATCCACGCCGTAAGCCGATGTGTCCTGGCTGATCACCAGCAGCTCTTTGGTGCCCGCCTCGATCAGCTTTTCGGCCTCGCGCAGGATCGCGTCGGGGCGCCGGCTGACCAGATCGCCGCGCAGCGACGGGATGATGCAGAAGGCGCAGCGATGGTTGCAGCCTTCGGAGATCTTCAGATAACTGTAGTGGCGCGGGGTGAGCTTCAGGCCGCTTTCGGGCACCAGGTTGAGAAAGGCGCTCGGCGGCATGGGGGCTGCCTCGTGTACCGCGCCGACCACTTCCTCATATTGATGCGCGCCGGTGACAGCGAGCACATTGGGGAAGCGTGCACGGATCGTCTCCGCTTCCTTGCCCATGCAGCCGGTGACGATGACGCGGCCATTCTCGGCGATCGCTTCGCCGATCGCCTCCAGACTCTCTTCCTTGGCCGAATCGAGGAAACCGCAGGTGTTGACCAATACCACGTCGGCGCCGGCATAGTCGGGCGACATGGCATAGCCGTCGGAGCGGAGCTTGGTCAGGATGCGTTCGCTGTCGACCAGATTCTTGGGACAGCCGAGCGAAACCATGCCGATTTTCGGCGGGGTGGGGAGGATTGTTGCCATGGGAAGCGCGGCACATAGGCGATTATGACGGGATTTTCTAGTGACCCATGCTGCGGCGCCTTGCTCGCGGTTCGCTCGGGCAGCAAATTGCGGCGCGAACGGCAAGCTTGCTCGACTTCATCGGAGATGAGTGGATAGAGTGACAAAGGCGGGGTCGGCAGGATCGGCCCCAATGGTGGAGCATTATGGCCGAGTTCGAATTGATCCCGCATCCCGCCTTACCCCGGGGCCCTCTGGACAGCGTGAGGGTTACCGTCGATCGGCCGTCCCGCGATCTGCTGTCCCTTCGCTATCATGTGACCGGCGCGATTGATGCCGTACTATGGCCCACACCGGCTGAGCCGGCCTTTGCCGACAATCTGTGGCAGCATAGCTGTTTCGAGGCGTTCATCGCGCCGGGCGCCGGTGACGATTACACCGAACTCAACGCGTCGCCGTCGGGCAGATGGGCGATCTATGAATTCGACGGCTATCGAGAGGGGATGCGCAATTCGCAAACCGCGCGGTACGAGAATGAAGGGTGGCGCGTGACGCCGGAAGGGGCCGAGCTGACGGTATCACTTACCCTGCCTTTGCTTGCCGAAGGGCCGCTATGGCATCTCGGTCTGACCGCCGTGATCGAAGCGAAAGACGGCACTAAATCCTTCTGGGCGCTCGCGCACCCGGCCGACACGTCCGAAGTGCCCGATTTCCACAACCGGGATTGCTTTACCGCTGAGCTCGCGGCACCGACGGCCGCATGAAATTCGGTCTCGATCGTCTCCTCGCCGACCCTGCGCTGCGCAAACCGCTGGAGGGCAAGCGTGTCGCGCTGCTCGCGCATCCCGCATCGGTCACTGCCGACCTGACACATGCAATCGATGCGCTGGTCGCGAGCGGGCTCAACGTCTCCGCCGTTTTCGGTCCGCAGCACGGCGTGCGCGGCGATCTGCAGGACAATATGATGGAGTCGCCCGACTTCACGGACCCGATTTACGGCATGCCGGTGTTCAGCTTGTACGGCGAAGTGCGCCGGCCGAGCGGGCAATCGATGGGCACGTTCGACATGATACTGGTCGACCTGCAGGATGTCGGGTGCCGTATCTACACCTTCGTCACGACCCTGCTCTATGTACTGGAAGCGGCGGCCCAGCATGGCAAATCGGTCTGGGTGCTCGACCGGCCCAATCCGGCGGGGCGGCCGGTCGAGGGGCTGACGCTGTTGCCGGGCTGGGAGAGTTTTGTTGGTGCCGGGCCGATGCCGATGCGCCACGGGCTGACATTGGGCGAACTGGGCCATTGGTTCATCGACCATTTCAAGCTTGATGTGGACTACCATGTGATCGCGATGGAGGGGTGGGAACCCGATACGGCGCCGGGTTTCGGCTGGCCTGCCGATCGCGTGTGGATCAATCCGAGTCCCAACGCTGCCAACGTCAACATGGCGCGCGCCTATGCCGGCACGGTGATGCTGGAGGGCACGACTCTGTCGGAAGGACGCGGGACCACGCGGCCGCTCGAACTGTTCGGCGCGCCCGATATCGATGCGCGTGCGGTGATTGCCGAAATGCGCCGTTTTGCACCGGGGTGGCTGGCAGGCTGCACGTTGCGCGATATCTGGTTCCAGCCGACCTTTCACAAGCATGTGGGGCAATTGTGCAGTGGCGTGTTCATCCATGCCGAGGGGCCGGGATACGACCACCAGGCGTTCAGGCCGTGGCGGGTGCAGGCGCTGGGTTTCAAGGCGATCCGGCGGCTCTATCCGGACTATGATCTGTGGCGCGATTTTCCGTACGAATATGAATTCGGCAAGCTCGCGATCGACGTGATCAATGCCGGTCCGGGACTGCGCGAATGGGTCGATAATGTTGCTGCCGACTCGGGCGACCTTGATGCGCTCACCGGCCCCGATGAAGCGGCCTGGACGGCCGAACGGGGTCGATTCCTGCTTTATTGACTTGTCGGACAACCATTCGGCGCGGATTCGCGACATTTTGGCCCAAAATATTATATTTGGTAATATTTCTGCAGCATCACGCTGGCGACTGGGAAGTCGTTTGCGGGGACGAAATTCAGTGGAATCCAATCTTCATTATTATGCGCGGCGCGCAATGCAGGAACATGCGGCGGCGCGGACAGCTGTCACCGCCGAGGCGCGCAATCGCAGGTTAGCGCTGGCGCAGCAATTTCAGGCCAAGCTTGAGGCATTGAACGCCTGATATTCCAAGGTTGATGCATGTCACTCACGTCGCTGGCGGGTTGCTCCCTGCCGGCGCAATTCCCGTGCGGTACTGGCACCAGCTTTCCCATACGTTTTCTAAGTCGACATCATCATAGCCGCGCATCTCGGCCAGTTGTACCGCTCGCGAAAGCGGCAGCATGATGCATACGGCCTTGTCTCGAGCACTGACCACCTCCGCTTCGGTCAGCGCGGTGCCTTTGTCTTGTTCGAGCCGATATAGGATAGTCACCAGCGCGGGGATTGGATGCGGCACGAGCGGCTCATCCGACGCTGGGGTTTCGGGCTTTTTTCCGAGTAGCTTTCCGAACATCCCCACCACTGTCTCTAGCCCTTACCGCTTCCGCGTCAGCTCGCGCATCCCGTCATCCAGCCCCGCCAGGGTCAGCGGATACATGCGGTCGTTCATCAGCTCGCGGATGATGCGCACGCTTTGCGAATAGCCCCATTGCTGTTCCGGGATCGGATTGAGCCATACCGCCGCCGGATAGGTGGTGGTCATGCGCTGCATCCACACCGCGCCCGATTCCTCATTGAAATGTTCGACCGAGCCGCCGGGGTGGGTGATCTCGTATGGGCTCATCGAGGCATCCCCGACGAACACCAGCTTATAGTCATGGCCGAACTTGTGCAGCACGTCCCACATCGGCGTCCGCTCGGTGAAGCGGCGCTTATTGTCCTTCCACACGCCTTCGTACGGGCAATTGTGGAAATAGAAGAATTCGAGATTCTTGAATTCGCTCGTCGCCGCCGAGAACAACTCCTCGCACAGCTTGACCCACGGATCCATCGAGCCGCCGACATCGAGGAACAGCAGCAATTTGACCGCATTGCGCCGCTCGGCACGCATCACGACGTCGAGCCAGCCCTGGCGAGCGGTGCCGTCGATCGTGGCGTCGATATCAAGCTCGTCGGCGGCGCCTTCGCGCGCGAACTTGCGCAGACGGCGCAGCGCGATCTTGATGTTGCGCGTGCCGAGTTCGCGCGTGCTGTCGAGATTCTTGAAGTCGCGCTGGTCCCACACCTTCAGCGCGCGCTTGTGTTTGCTCTCGCCGCCGATGCGCACGCCCTCGGGATTATAGCCGCTATTGCCATAGGGTGAGGTGCCGCCCGTCCCGACCCATTTGTTGCCGCCCTGGTGCCGGCCTTGCTGCTCCTCGAGCCGTTTCTTCAGCGTCTCCATGATTTCGTCCCACGAGCCGAGCGACTTGATCGCCTCCATCTCTTCGGGCGAAAGATATTTCTCGGCGACGGCTTTGAGCCAGTCGGCGGGAATGTCGGTCGGCGCCTGGCCGAACGTGGTGGCGATGCCCTTGAAGACTTTGGAGAAGACCTGGTCGAACCGGTCGAGCAACCCTTCATCCTTTACGTACACGGCACGCGAAAGATAATAGAAATCCTCCGGCGTGCGGTCGATCACATCGGCATCGAGGGCCTCGAGCAATAGGAGGTGCTCTTTCATGCTGGCAGGAATGCCGGCAGCGCGGAGCTCGTCGAGAAAGTTCAGGAACATTGTAAATCCTTCGCCCGGCGAGAGATCATTTCGCGCCGTCCATGGCTATTTCGATGCTGGTATCACCGGTCGCCTTAAACTTCACGCTTGCCTGGCGCGTGGTGCCCTCGGTCGCCGTGCCGGAAAAAAGGGCATTTATTTGAGTGACAGACGGAATGGCATCATAACTGCCATAGATATTTGCGACGCCGATCTGGGTTGTCTTGAAATCATAGCCGGGCGGAATGAGCGCCTTTTCGATTACCAGCATCGACCCGGCATCGTTGATCACGCCGACAATCGCGCTCGGATCCGCAGATCCGACCGGTTGAAGCAAGTCGATCGAGCTATCGCCATATTTGATGGTGCCTCGCACACAGGCTTGCTGGAGGCCGTTATTTGGAAACGGTCGCGGAAGATCGTCCTTCTTGCCTTTGGGGTCGATGATGGCGGCGGACAAGCCAATTGCTGCGCCGAGAGCGCGGGTCGACGTCTTGTCGGTTTTGGGAGAGAGCGCCGCTGGACGATCGGCCGCGGGGCAGGGGGGCGCGAGTTGAAACAGGCCGACCGGATGAACATAGGCACCCTTGTCGAAGCGCAGCCCCGCGATGAGCCCGTCGAGCACGGCGATCACCTCGGATCGGCGCTCAGCCGGGCCGCTGGCGCGCAGCTTCACGATCCATCCCGACACGCGCAGAAAGGCGGCTGCGGTTGCGACGGGCTCTCCGCCATTGACCTTTTCGGCCCTGCCGTCGGAATACACTAGGCGAATGACGGTGCCGGGGTGCCCATCCGATGCGACCACGCTCTGATCGGTGAAGGTGACCGCGCCGAAACGATCGCGGATACTTTTATCGGTCTGATATGCGGTCAGCGCAGCGTCAGGATAGGCCGGCAGATAGACATAGGCAGTGCCGAAGATCTTGCGATCGGGCGTTTCGAACTGCGCGACATTGTCCAATCCTTCGCCTTTGTGCGAAAACTCATCGGTCTTGGTCATCACTGCAGAACCCGCAGTTTTGGACAATGAAAGGTGAGCGGTCGGCATGGCGATGCGATCGCCCGAGGCTTGCCAGCTGAGGAGCGGCTTCTCGGCTGCTATGGCGGGCGCCGACAGGAAGAGAGCGATGGCGACGAGAGCATCGACAACCAGCAATTTCATCCGCACTTCTCCCGTTGTCAGGACAGCGTGCCGGGCCGGCCGGTTCGCGCAAGCCAGTCAGCGATAGGCGTCGATCAGCGCGCCGACATCGTCGGGATCGTTGCCGCTAAGCTCAGACGCGGCATGCGCCCTGACGACTGCGCGTCCGGCCACCTTGTCCGGTATGCCGTAGACGAAGCCATAGGTGGGGTAGACGGTGCTGCCGAGACCGTCCCTGTCGCGGTACCAGACTTTCACTTCGCTCCAGTCATTGTTCATCGACACGTCGGTCAGGGTCACGTCCCGTTCGGCATGGCCGCGCTCGCCATTCCGGCGCGACCAATTGGCATGGGTGATCATCACCACGCGTCGCGTCACGACACGGCTGATCACCGCGACATGGCCGAGATGCAGCCGCGGCGACTGACGGAACACGATCACCGCGCCGACCTTCGGCGTGTCGCCGCGTCGATACTTGCCCTCGGCCGCGTCCCACCAGGTCCAGGCATCGCCGTAGATCTGGATGCCTGAGGCGGCGCGCGCAAAGGGCACGCATTCGCCGACATAATCGAGCAGGGATTTCGCGCTCACGGGAGCATTGACGGTCGAAACCGCGATGGCGAGCCAGGCAAGGCGGGAGGATAAGCGTCCCATACCGGTAAATCCTCGCCGATTTCGCGTGCGGAAAGCGTTGGGAGGCGTGGTTTAGGACACAGTTACCATAACGCTGGAGGGCCGCTCCGGCCGGTGCAGCAGCGACACCAGCACGAACGAGATGATCATCAGCAGATACCAGGCGCCGAGCTTCTGCGGTGAGACCATCGACCATTCCGGCCCTTGTGATGGATAGGCCCAGGCACGGGTATAGGTACCGATATTCTCGGCGAACCAGATGAACAGCGCGACCAGGAACCAGCCGATCAGCAACGGCATCGACCGGGCTTTGCGAAAAGGGGTGAACCACACACGTGTCCGCCAGAACAATATCGCGGTCACCGCAAAGAGCAGCAGGCGCGCATCGGGCAGCCAGTGATGCGCGAAGAAGTTGATATAGATCGCCGTTGCCAGAGCGATCGTCATCCAGTGCGGAGGGAAATGATCATAGCGGAAATCGAAGATGCGCCAGATCCGCGCGATATAGCTGCCCACCGCCGCATACATGAATCCCGAGAAGAGCGGCACGCCGCCGATGCGCAACAGGCTCGGCTCGGGATAAACCCAGGATCCGTGCGCGGTCTTGAACACTTCCATGACGGTGCCGACGATGTGAAAGATCAGGATGACCTTCGCCTCGCGCAGGCTTTCGAGGCGAAAGACGAGCATTGCCACCTGGATCAGGATCGCGCCGATCGTCAGCACATCATAGCGCGCGATCAGCGCATCGGCGGGGTAGAAGAAATGCGTCGCGAAGAGCATCGCGAGCATTAGCGCGCCGAACAGGCAGGCCCAGCCCTGTTTGAAGCCGAACAGCAAGAATTCGTAGAGTGCCGCCGTCCAGCCGCGTGTGGGCCGCGCCGCTTCGAGACGGGCGCGCACCTGGGTGAATCGGGTCGCACCGGACTGTAGTACGGCAAGCGGCGGTTCGCTTACCGCACCATCATTCTTGCGAGGCAACTGACTGTCGACTGGCTCCACCAAAATCTCCTCGCCGGTCGATCTGGGTGACCGGCGCATTCAGGCAGGAGTAGCAGGAAATCAGGGGCAGGCAGCTCTGACCGAAGGTTTCGGCCTAATAAGCTTCAAAAGGGGTCGGCTTCTTCATATTGTTGAATTTTCGCTGCTCAACCAGTTCATGGTCTCGCCGGTTGCGCTCGTCCATTTCCGCCCATTCGGCCCTGGTCAGGCAATAGGGGCGCGCCAGGATCGTGCCGGTCCCGACGACCGGGCGGCAGACCTTCTTTTCCTTCGCAGGGCGCGCATTCGCACGATCCGATTTTTCTGCGACCGCTGGCGCTGCCGCGAGAATGGCGGCCAGTGCGCCCAATGATAAGTGCATAAACCGCATGGCAAACCTCCCTGATCAGGCTGTTTGCATAGGTCGATCGCGCGTCTCTGCGTCGAGACGTCAGCCAAACGTCATATATTGTCGGTCGAATGTCGTGCCGTAACCAGGGCCAACGGCCGCCAGCCCAGCCGTCAACGATTATCCTTTGTTTTGCTGACGCTTGGCCATGAAGGCGAGCCGCTCGAACAGCATCACATCCTGCTCGTTCTTGAGCAGCGCGCCGTGCAGTGGCGGGATCGCCTTGGTCGGGTCGCGATTCTGTAGCACCTCGAGCGGCATATCCTCGTGCAGCAACAGCTTGAGCCAGTCGAGCAGCTCGCTGGTGCTCGGCTTCTTTTTCAGGCCCGGCACGTCGCGAACGTCGTAGAAAATGTCCATCGCCTTGTTGACCAGGATTTTCTGGATGCCGGGGAAGTGAACGTCGATGATCGCCTGCATCGTGTCGCGGTCGGGGAATTTGATATAATGGAAGAAGCAGCGGCGCAGGAACGCGTCGGGCAGCTCCTTTTCATTGTTCGAGGTGATCACGACGATCGGGCGCTCCGCTGCCTTCACCGTCTCCTTGGTCTCATAGACATGGAATTCCATCCGATCGAGCTCCTGGAGCAGATCGTTGGGGAATTCGATGTCCGCCTTGTCGATTTCGTCGATCAGCAGCACCGGCGGCTTGGGGCGAGTGAATGCCTCCCATAATTTGCCGCGGCGAATATAATTGGAGATGTCGTGGACGCGCTCGTCGCCGAGCTGACCATCGCGCAGGCGGGCCACCGCGTCATATTCGTACAGTCCCTGCTGCGCCTTGGTGGTGGATTTGATGTTCCACTCGATCAGCTCGGCATCGATTGCCTTGGCGACTTCATAAGCGAGGACGGTTTTGCCGGTGCCGGGTTCACCCTTGACCAGTAACGGGCGACGCAGCGTGACCGCCGCGTTGACTGCGACCTTCAGATCGTCGGTCGCGACGTAACTTTGGGTGCCCTCGAAGCGCTTCATGCCGCAATCCCGTTTCATTTGAATACCGGGTTTGGCGATAGAGGGGATTCGGCTCGCGGCGCAAGCGCGCGATTCAAAAGTCAGAGATGGTTGCGCGCGCTCGCCCGGGCTTCCAGCAGGTCCCACAACCCGCGATGTTGCGCCAGCAATTGCTGCGCACCGAACGCCATTGCCCGCTCGACACCCGGCGTGTCGCCAAGCGAGGCGGCCACGGTGGCGATCTCCGCCTCGATCGGCAGCGCCGATGTTGGCGGGGTGACGCCAAAACGATTGGCGGCGGCATCAAGCGTCATGCGAATCGTTGCCCAGTCGAGCACCAGCGCGATCGCCGCGCCGGTCGCGCATCCCGCGCGGTCGGATTGGGCGAGCATTTCCAGGGCATGGCGCTGGCCGATCACGGCGGCTTCCGACTCGGCCTGGCCCGGCGTTGAGGGCAGCGGCCCTGCCGCAGCGGTCAGCGTCGCGAGATAGGTGCGTTCGACGGCGAATCCTTCCGCCGCCTCGATCAACCAGTCCTGCGCCAGCGGTTGCACATGACGGTCGGCGGCAAGATCGATTACGCCAGGATGGCGGCCATGCAGGGCGCAAAGGGCATGAACACAATCCGCGAAATCGCGTACCGCCACGTGCCGGTTGCCGAGCGTTCGCGGCATCGGATGCGTGGCGCTGCCATCGGCGTCGGCCAGCGAGGCAATGATGCCCCAGCCGCTGTCCCGCCTTACGCTATGTGCCGAATCAAAAGCCATGATCCCCCGAATTTTCCATGCGCGAACCGGACTATTCCGGTTCGCGCTCCTGTGTCGGGTCAGGGGATATACCGAAGCACGTAAAGACCTGGTGTACTGGCGATTAATCCTGTCTCAACCAGAGTGTCGGGAAACGATCATGGCGGACACGGCCTCGATCGCCGCACCACGCCGTAGCGCGGCCAGGCCAATCTGCACCGGCACCGGCTCGCCCCGATTGACCAGCATGGTGGCGGAGACGGCTTTGGGATGACCGCCGGCGATCACCGCTTCGATTGCTTCTGCGACTCCGACTCGCGAGGCGATGTCGAGCAGGGTGACGAAGCGAACGCTCGACAATGCATCGATCGAGAGCCCGGAAAGCTTGGCAAGCGGTGCTTCGGGGTGGTCGAGATAGCCACGCAGA
>NZ_JBOHHW010000059.1:0-32319 GCF_050725575.1 Sphingomonas sp.
CGGCGGCTCTGGCGAGCGCCGCGGCCCCTCGTCTTACCAGCCGCCGGGAATGTCGCTTTCGGTGCGGCGCAGGTCGGTTGGATCGATATACTCGTTGGAGCAGACCGCCTTGCCGTCCTGGATATGATAGGTCTCGCACAGGTTCAGGACGATATGCTCGCCCTTCTCGTCCTTGTGGGTCGAGCGCAGGATCGCCTCAACGATGAAGCCGGTCTCGATGATATGGACCTTGGCATCCATCGTTTCCCAGCCGCGGCCGGTGCGCGGGGTCCATTTCCAGCGCTCAAGATATTCCTCGCGGCTGATCCGGAAGCCGCTCTGATGGATATTCCACTGGATGAAATAATCGTCCTGGCGAAGGGCGCGCCACGCATCCCAATCCATTCGATCGGTCTTGTCGTTCTCGCCGTCAGATTGGAGCGGGTCGGCCACCTTCATAAAGGCCTCCAGATAAGCCTCGACCTCCTCGCGCGGGACGGGTTTCAGGTCCATCGTCGAATAGGGCAGCTTGAGCACCTGTGTACGATCGGGCATTTTCGGCTCCTTAGGTTAGTAAAGATAAAACTACATTGACTGTATCTTTATCGTGATGTGACAATTGCGTGCGCGATTGTCAAGTGGCGTGCGCTTGCGCCGCTTGGAAAAAGCAATGGCTGCGGCGTCTGGAGAACGCCGCAGCCATGAGGAGGGTCGTGGATAGGGAACCCTACATATCGACCGCCAGCGTGACCCCGAGCGTGCGGGGCCTCGTCCGGATCAGTGAATAGCCACCATCGTCGCCCATCCCTCCGGACGCCGCCGAGAAATTATGAATGACGGTGTTGATCCCCCGGCTGTCCGCGACATTCTTGGCGAAGAGTTGAAGCGACCAACGGCCGAAATCGAGGCCTGCGCGCAGATCGACCGTGTGATAGCCGGGCACGCGAACTTGCTGCACCGTCGGGCTCAGGCTGCCGAACCGGGCGCCGACATAATTCCATGTCGCGCCGACATAGGCCTTGGCTTTGGCCGAGACGTCGATCGAATAATCGGCTGAGGTCGATGTCTGCCATTTCGGCACAAAGGCGAGCGGCGATCCCTTCAGGCCACCGGCTGCCGGTGCGTCCGTGGTCAGATAGGCTTCATTATAGGCGCCGTTGGTACCAAGCCGCAGGCCGGTCATAGGGCGCCATTCGATGTTCCACTCGACGCCCTTGCTCCGGGCCTTGCCGCCATTCACGGTCGCCGAGAACTGGCCGGAATATTCGAGCAACTGGATGTTGGTCCAGTCGATGTAGAAGGCCGCGAGATCGAGCGAGACGCTGTTGTCGAAGAGACTGGTCTTCACACCAAGCTCATAATTGATCAGCGAGTCCGCCTTGGTGAAGGCAGGGAAGGGGGCGTCGGGCTGCTGGATATTGGGCCCACCCGGCCGGTAGCCCTTGGCGACCCGGGCATAGAGCATCGTGTCCGGTGTGACATGCCACCGCGGCGCGACCGAATAGGTGAAGACACTTTCGCTGGTCTTGCCCATATATTCGTTGAACAATGGGAACTGCCCGGTGGCGCTGGTGCCAGGAGGCCAGAATTCGGGCGGTAACAGGCTCAGGTCGGTGACCGTATCGGTCGCGCCGTCTCCGGTCTGGCTGTTGTGTGACCAGCGTCCGCCAAGCGCGATGTCGAATGTCGGGGTCAGGTGATAGGTCGCATTGGCGAAAAACGCGACTTCGCGATAGGTCGAGAGCAATTGATAGCTGCCCGTCGTGGGCGCGAAGTTGGTCGTACCGAAATAGCCCGGCTGCAGCAGGATCTTCGCGACTGAGTCGCCCTTTTCATGGGTGTAGAAACCGCCGACGATCCACTCCAATGTCGGTTTTCCGGACGAGGAGAGCCGCACTTCCTGAGTGAACTTCTTCACGTTCAGGATATTGTCGAAATACGAGCCGTCGCCGAGTGGTGTACCGCTTTCGTCATAGGCGGACAGGATATGAGTGGTCGCGTAGCTCGTTGACGACATCAGGCTGGCGCCACCAAAATCCCAGTTGACCGTGCCGTTATAGACCCGGGTCTGATCCTTCAGATATTCGTCGAGCTGTCGTCCCTGGCCATAGGGGCCATAAGTGAGCTGGAATGGTTCGGCGATGTGGGTCGGGCCATCCATGACCAGATCGACGTCCGACGATGATGCCAGATTCCGGTTCTGGAGGATCGCACTGATCTTGAACGAAAGCGTATCGGTCGGCTGGAACAATAGCGTCGCCCGGCCACCGGTCGTCTTGACCGAGTCGTTGTTCTTTTTGCCGCGCAGGACATCATCGACATAGCCGGGATCGTACCGATGATAGGCAACGACGCGCAGCGCCACCTTGTCGCCGAGCGGGACATTGATCATTCCCTTGACACTGCCGCCGCTGTCGCCGTGTGCGACGGTCACGCCGGTGACCTCCCCGCGTGCGCCGAAGGTGCCGAGCTCCGGCGCATTGGTCACGAACTTGACAAGACCGCCTAATGTGCTTGCGCCGTAGAGCGTGCCCTGCGGCCCGCGCAGCACCTCAACACGCTGCATGTCGAATGGATCAAGGTCTGGGCTGGTCAGCGCGCCATTGGCGAGGTTGCTGCTCGAGCCATAGGGCGTTTCGTCGATATAGATCCCCGTGGACGCGCTCAGACCCCCGCTATTGATACCGCGAAGGATGACGCGCGTCTGGCCGGGCGTGGCGGACGTGCCCTGCAGGCCCGGGACCGTCGGAAAATAATCTTGGAAGCTCTGGGCCGATTGCCGCGAGAGCGTCTGCTCGGTGATCGCGCTCAGGGACATCGGAATGTCACGGAGTTTTTCGGGTATCTTGTTGGCGGTGACGATGATGTCCGCCGTCATATCGTCCGCCTTGGTCTGGTCAGCGCTCTTTGCGCTATCCTTTGGGGCATCTTCCGCAAAAACAGGCTGGGCGCCGGCAAAGGCGCTGCCGAGCAGCAATGCGGTGACGAAGCTCTTTCTATGGATTTTCATAATTTCCTCTCCCCCACTGAGTGGTTTCTTTTTTTTGATCTGGTGACTGCGCTCAGGGCGCCTTCGGGCCGCTTGCGCGACCGGATGCTTCATCGATGCGTGGGCGCAATCAGGTACAACCGGTATGCCGGGTTTCCGCATGCTGCCGTCATCGGCCTCTCTCCTCTACCCGCAGCGCCCATCTTGTTGATCTTTTTGTCAACAATGAATCATGAGCCGCTGCTCATAATGCAAAAGGTGAGCTTGGTTCGACTGGTTGTCAATCGAAAAGGGAAGCGAGTTACCTTTAGCAGGCAATCACCCATGGGCAAAGCGCGCCCACGCCCTGGGATCAAACCTGAAATATCGAGGTGCGAGTCGCCAAGTGCCCGAAATCGGGCGTGGAGCCGGCGGTTTCCCCGGTGGCGGATGCCCGCCCCGGGGAATCTCTGTCGTCAGCCCGCGGGAACGCAGATTGCGCCGCGGTCGAGATTGATCGAGGTGCCGTTGAGATCGCTCGACTCGTCGGAGGCGAGAAACAGGACGGTCTTCGCGACCGATGTCGAGGGCGCACCCTCGAGCTCAGGTCGCTGATCGAGCGGGACGTCGGCAAGGAACTGTTCGAACATGGCGCGCATCATCGGCGTGTCGACATTGTGGGGATGGATGACATTGCAGCGGATCGCGTCTCCCTTCTGCATGCAGTGCACCGCAATGGTCCGGGTCATTGCTGCGACGGCGGCCTTGGCTGCGCTATAGGCGGGTACAGGGGGAACACCCTGCAATGCGGCGCTCGAAGATGTGTTGATGATCGAGCCGCCACCGGACTGTCGCATCGCCGGCAGCGCATGCTTCACACCGAGGAACGTGCCCTCGACACTCACCGCGTTGATCCGGCGCCAGCTCTCCAATGTGCAGGCCTCGATATCCGCCATGTCAATGACGCCGGCGTTGTTGACGAGCACATCGAGCTTGCCGAATCGGGCGAGAATCCGGGCAATCACGTCCTGCCATTGCTGCTCGTCGCACACGTCGAGGCGCATGAAGACGGCGCCGTGACCGATTGCAGTGGCTGCTGCTTGGCCGGCGCTTTCGTCGATATCGCACAGAATGACGGTGCCGCCTTCAGCGGCGAGGGCTTCGGCCTCGGCCTTGCCCAGACCCATCGCCGCGCCGGTCACCAGGCAAATCTTGCCGTCGACTCTTCCCATTTCCCGCTCCTTTTGCATGTTTTTCGCCCGAATTGCGGCTCCAACCGCATCTTCGACCATCACAGGTTCGGCTAGAGCATAAGGAATGTTAGTGCAATAAGAAAGTAACTTCCCTTTTCTTGATTGTGGTGCGATAGAGCATCGGCAACGCCGGATATCGGGGCTTTTCAAGCCGCGGCAGACGCGGAGAGCAGGAGACTGTGATGACCCAATGGATAATTGGCGGCCTGATCGCCGTGGGCCTGATTGTTCTGATCGGGGTGATGCTCACCCGCACCGGCTGGACGGAGCGGGGAGGCGTGTCGCGCATCACGGTTGCAGGACGCATCCAGCTGGTGTTGTTCCGAGCGCTGATTCCATTCTTCGCGGGCGTGAACAAGTCGCTCGGCATCGCGGTGCAGCCGGCACTGATCAGCCGGCGCAGCATTGATACACCGCATGGTGCAGCGAAGCTCACAATCTATCGTCCGGTCGATTCAGACGGTGCACAGCTTCCGGTGCACATCAATTTCCATGGGGGCGGATTCATCATCGGTTATCCCGAGCAGGATGATGTTTACTGCCGCCACTTCGCCAATCTTGCGCGCTGCGTTGTTATCAATGTCGATTATGTGCTGGCACCAGAGCATGTCTTTCCAGCAGCAGTGATGCAAAGCTTCGAAGTGACGAAATGGGTTGCCGCGTCTTCCGACGCGCTTGCCATCGATCCCTCGCGTCTCACGATCGGCGGTTCAAGCGCGGGTGCCGCCATCGCCGCATCGGTGTGCATGCTGGCGCGGAATCTGTCCGACCTCCGCATCCAGGCGCAGATCCTGATCTTTGGTTGCTTCGACTGGTCGCAGCCTCTGGCCAGCAAGAATGTGATGCCTGGCGTCAATCAGGCTCTCGGCCCCCACCTTATGAACTTCTTCATGCACCTCTATCTGCCCAATGCCGCGGATCGCGCAAACGAGCTCGCTTCGCCATTGATGGCGGCGGACCTCACCGGCGTGCCGCGCGCGGTCGTCATCTCAGGCGCGCACGACCTGATCGTGACTGATTCCCGTGCCTTTGCGAAGCGACTGCTGGCAGCGGGCGTGGAGGTGATCGAACGGGAATATCCCGAGGCTGACCACGGCTTTACCTATAACGGTCCGAAGCCCCAAGCGCTCGAAGCGCTGGATCTCGTCACCCAAGAGCTTCGCCGGGCCTATGCCTGATCGCGTTTGGCCGCGGCCTCACCGATCAATTAAACCACAATGAGGATCATCGACCATGGGTAAGCTATCAGGCAAAATCGCGGTCGTGACCGGCGGCGCGAGCGGCATCGGACTGGCCACCGCACGGCTGTTCCAGGCAGAAGGCGCGACGGTTGCCATTTTCGATCGCAACCCTGCCGCGCTGGAAGCGGTACGAGCCGAATTCAACGACAACGCGCTGACCGTTGCGGTTGACGTGGCACGGCCAGCTGAGGTCGAACTGGCACTGGCGCAGGTGAGTGCCGCCTATGGCCGGATCGACATCCTTTTCGCCAATGCCGGTGTCTCGCATTGCCCGCCCTTGTTCGAAACGGACGAAGCCTCATTCGACGCGATCGTGGGCGTGAACATCAAGGGTGTGTTTTTTTGCTTCACCCGGGCGATGCCCTATTTCTCCGACGGGGCTTCAGCGATTTTTACCAGCTCGGTGATCGCCGAGCGCGGGCAACCGGGCGATGCGCTGTATGGTGCGACCAAGGCCGCAGTGCGGAGCATGGCGCGCACCTTTGCTGCCGATGACGATGTCAAGGCCAAGAAGATACGCGTCAACGCCGTCAGCCCGGGGCCAATCCAGACGCCGATGACCAGGGAAGCGACCGACATTCCGGAAGTGAATGCCTATATCGAATCGCTGGTGCCGCTCGGCCGCTGGGGCAAGCCCGAAGAAGTGGCAAAGGCGGTATTGTTTCTCGCGTCGGATGATGCGTCCTACCTTACCGGCGGCGTGATCGCGGTCGATGGCGGACTGGGGCAAGTGTAAATAGCGGCGCTCTCCGCCCGGCCGGAGGGTGCCGTACCTGGTGCCTTATTCCAGGCTGGTCCGAACGAGCTTCATATAGGTTTCGATCACATATTCGGGTGGCGTTTGATATTCGCCATATTTGACGTAGCCGAGATAGAAATAGCTGCGCGCTGCCATCATCGTATAAGCGATCGCTCGCATATCGTCGTCATCGAACTCGCTAATCCTGCCCTGTTGGCTGCTGCGCTTCATCGATGCGACATAATGATCAACCAGCTGCTCGAAATGCTTGCGATGGCCCAGTGGCGCGGCAAATTCTGCCTCGTTGAGCAGCCGGTAAAAGCCCGGATGTTCACTAAGATAGTCGAAAAAGGCGCGAATGCCCCGCTCTTCGACTTCGATGAAGGTCTTCGCGCCGTGGAGGCGTTCGCCGATATAAGCCATCATGTGCTGGCCGGCATGCGGCAGCAACTCATCGAATAGATGCTGCCTGGTCTCGAAGTACAAATAGATCGTGCCCTGAGCGATGTCCGCGGTAATCGCGATCCGCCCGACCGATGCGTTCTGATAGCCATGCTCGCCGACCACTTCGACGGCGGCATTGAGGATGCGCTCTCGCAACAGGAGTGCCCGCTCTTCACGTGGAGGTCGCTTGGGCTTCGGCTTCAAGCGTACCGGCAGCGGCGCTACCTTGATATCGCCCGATTGCTTGATGCCCGGCTTGGATTTGATTTCAGTCTTTGCCATCGATCCCCCGGATATTGCATCATCGCCCATCTAGACAAGTCCAAATATGAGAAATGACTCATCGGTCATTTACTTACCTTTTCCTCTCATTGAACCGTACTCCTCCGCAGCATCGGTGAAAGGTCAGGCCGCGAGTTGCTTGAAGATGTTGTTCCGCTGGATGGCCGATGACCCGCCGATGATCGGCAGCAGCAAGGCATCTCGGACATAGCGTTCGACGTCGAAGCCTTTGACATAGCCATAGGCGCCGAAAATAGTCTGGCATTCAAGCGCCACGGTCTTGGCGACTTCGGTTGCGAACAGCTTCGCCATCGATGTCTCCTTGGTGCAGGGCAGATGCTGGTCGGCGGTCCAGGCCGCCTGATAGAGCATCAGCCGCGCCGCCTGCACTTGCGTCGCCATGTCGGCCAGCTTGTGCTTGATCGACTGGAAATTGGCGATCGTCTTGCCGAACTGACTGCGCTGATGTGCATAGGCCCAGGCATCATCGAGCGCGGCCTGGGCAACGCCGACCGCGATTGCGGCAACCTCGATCTTCTCGACGTTCAGACCGCTGCCGGTGATGATGCTCCAACCCCGGTTCCAAGCCTGTTCGCCGCCGAACAGATTGGTAACCGGTACCTCGACGTCGTCGAAGATCACATCGGTCGTGGCCGCACCCTTCATGCCCATCGCGTCGATCGGCGTGATCGTGACGCCCTTGGTGTCCGGCGGGATCAGGACGATCGAGATATTGTTGTAGCGGTCTTGGGCATCGCCGGTGCGAACCAGGGTGAAGATATAGTCGCAGATCGCCGCGCCTGAGCAAAAACGCTTCTCGCCATTGATCACGAGCATGTCGCCGCGGCGCTCGCCCTTGGTCTTGATGCTGGCGACATCGGCGCCGACATCCGGCTCGCTCCAGCCATAGGCGAACAGCAAGTCACCTTCGACGATCCGGGGCAGCAGGGTCCGCTTCTGCTCTTCGGTGCCGCATTCGACGATATTCATGCCGGCATAACAAGCCGCCATGATATAGGGCACTGAGACGGCCAGGCTGCGTTTGGAAAGCTCCTCGATCGTGATCATCGCAGCTAGAATATTCTGGCCGAGCCCGCCATATTCCTCGGGGATGGTCAGGCCCATCACGCCGAGTTCTGCAAGCTTCTTGAAAACATCACGCGGAAAGTAATTGCGCTTGTCCCAATCGGTTGCCGCCTCGCGTGGCATGTGGCGCTCGACGAAGCGCGACAGGCTCTGGCGCAGCTCACGAATCTCATCTGATTCCAGGAAGTTCATTGGGGTTCCCCTATTCCCGATACGGTAATTTGGCGCAGATGCGCATGTGTCCAAGGCGCGATTGTCAGGCGCTCCACAATGCCGTTTCGCGCGCGAGTTCCAGCCGTGCAATGGCTTCGAGATGAACCTCGTCGGGACCATCGAAAATGCGCATCGAGCGGCTCATCGACCATTGATGCGCCAGCCCGAAATCGTCACTGACCCCAGCACCGCCATGCGCCTGGATCGCGCGATCGAAAACGCGCTGGGCCATGTGCGGCGCGATCACCTTGATCATCGCGATCTCGGACCGGGCGGCCTTGTTGCCGACCGTATCCATCATATGCGCCGCTTTGAGCACGAGCAGGCGAGCCTGCTCGATCTCGATGCGCGACCAAGCGATATTCTCGCGGATCGATCCGCGCTCGGCGAGCGGCTTGCCAAAGGCGATACGTTGTTTGACCCTGGCGATCATTGAATCGAGTGCGCGTTCGGCATAGCCGATCGCGCGCATCGCGTGGTGGATGCGCCCCGGCCCGAGCCGGCCCTGCGCAATTTCGAACCCCCGGCCCTCGCCGAGCAGGATGTTCGACATCGGTACGCGGACATTGTCGAACGAGACTTCCCAATGACCGAATGGTGCGTGATCATAACCGAAGACAGGCAATGGCCTGACGATCGTCACCCCGGGCGTGTCGCGCGGAATCAGGATCATGGACTGCTGCAGATGCCGGTGGGCGGATGGGTCGGTCTTGCCCATGACGATCAGAAGCTCGCAGCGCTTGTCTCCAGCGCCCGACGACCACCATTTGCGGCCGTTGACCACATAGTCCCTGCCATCGCGAACGATGCTGGTCGCAATGTTCGTGGCGTCCGATGATGCCACGGCCGGCTCGGTCATCGCAAAGGCAGAGCGGATACTGCCTTCGAGCAAGGGGGTGAGCCAGCGCTCTCTTTGTTCTGCGTTGCCGAACAAATCCAGGGTTTCCATATTGCCGGTGTCGGGGGCGGCACAGTTGAAGACCTCGGGGCCGATCCAGGATCGGCCCATCAATTCGCAGAGCGGGGCATATTCCAGATTGGTCAGCCCGGGGCCGTTCTTGCTGTGGGCGAGGAACAGGTTCCACAGGCCCGCAGCCTTGGCCTTGCTCTTCAATTCTTCGAGGATGGGCGGGATGTCCCATGGATCTTCCTGTGCGGCATGCTGCTCGGCAAAGATGCGTTCGCCGGAAAAGACATGTTCATCCATGAATGATGAGACATCACTCATCATCGACTTGGTTTTGTTGCTATAGTCAAAATACATGCCATCGAATCCTGTGATTTAGCCGCGCGTCCGGGGTTCGACCTGTCGCCAGGCGATGCGGGCGAGGGGGCCGGCGGCCTGGCCAACGGTCAATGCGTCGGGGTTGGCGGCGTTGTTCTGCAGCGCGCGCGCATAAACGCCCTGAAGAATGGCGGCGGATCGGAACATCGCAAAGGCGAGATAAAAGTCCCATGCGTCGATCCGCTCGCGGCCGGTGCGGCGACAATAGGCGGCGAGATATTCTTGCTCGCTGGGGATGCCGAGTGCTGTCAGGTCGAGCCCGGCAATGCCGCGCAGGCCGGGGAAATCGGGCGCGACGTGATAGACCATGCAGTTGAATGCGATGTCCGACAATGGATGGCCGAGCGTCGCCAGCTCCCAGTCGAGGATCGCGATCACCCGGTTGTCGGTCGGATGGAGGACAAGATTCTCGAGCCGGAAGTCGCCATGCGCGATGGTCGTCTCGTCTCCGGTCGGAATGTTTTCCGGCAACCAGGCGATCAGCCGATCCATCTCCGGGATGTCATGGGTTTTTGACGCCTCATATTGACGTGACCAGAGCCGGATCTGGCGTGCGATATAGTCCCCATGCTTTCCAAAGCCCGAAAGGCCTGCGGCGGACCAGTCGATACCGTGCAACACAGCCGCGGTGGCGTTCATGGCATCATAGATTGCCGTACGGTCGGCCGGGTCGCTGTCCGGGAGCGAGGCGTGGCGAGCCACCCGGCCGACGACATGCTCCATCAGATAGAAGGGCGTGCCGAGGATTGCCGGATCCTCGCACAACAGCAACGCCTCCGGTACCGGCACATCCGTGTTCCCGAGCGCTGCCAGGATGTAGAATTCGCGCTCGATGGCATGAGCGCCGGGCAACAGCGTGCCGCCGGGCTTTTTGCGCAGCACATAGTTGCGCCCGGGTGTTTCCAGCAGGAAGGTCGGGTTGGACTGGCCGCCAGCGAATTGCTGGATCGAGAGCGGGCCCGCATAGCCATCGAGATGCGCCTCGAGATAGGCCGAGAGCGCACCGGCATCGATTTCGTTGCCGATGCGGACCTTGGTCAGTTCGGCGGCGCTCATGCGGCGGCTGGCCGGAAGAAGGGCAGAGTGACGCTGCCGTCGGCGACCTTGTCGAAGAATATCTCGACCGGCATGCCGGCGCGGACCGCGCCCGGGTCGATATCGACCAGGTTGGCGCAGATGCGTGGGCCTGCGTCGAGCGCGATCAGCGCGGTCACATAGGGCACTTGGCTGCCATAGATGTTCCGCGGAATGCCGACATGCACGACAATCCAGCTATAGACCGTGCCGCGGCCGGAGACCTCGGCCCATTCGGGCTGCACGTTCGGGTTGGTGGTGCAAAAGCGTGAGGGCGGGAACTGATAATGGTCGCCGCAATGCTGCAGCATCAGGCGTCCCTCGGCGCAGCCGCGCCAAAAGGGTTCAGAATCCGCGTCGGGCACGGGGATGGGACGATCGAGCATGGTTCAGTTCCTGAGGATGAGGGCACCGCCGCAGGTCATCGCACCCGCGGTGGTCAGGCCGATTTTGGCGCCCGGGACCTGGCGATCACCCGCATCTCCGCGCAGCTGTTGCACGGCTTCGATGACATGGTTGAACCCGTGGATATACGCCTCGGAGAGCAGGCCGCCATTGGTATTGAGCGGCATCTCGCCGCCCCGCGCGATACGCCCGCCCTGCACCCAGTCGCCGCCTTCGCCCTCCTTGCAGAAACCAAGGCCTTCGAGCGCCATCAGAACGCTATAGGTGAAACAGTCATAGATCTGGGCGAAGTCGAGATCCTTCGGGGCGATGCCGGCCGCGCCCCAGAGATCGTCGGCGAGATATTTGAAGGCATTGTGCGAGTGATCGGGCCAACGCAACAGGTCGGACAGATCATCGCCCTGATTGGGTCCGCCGCCATAGACCGCCGACGTGATATAGACCGGCTTCTGTTTCAGGTCGCGCGCGCGTTCCGCCGAGGTCACCAGCACCGCGCAAGCGCCGTCGCTTTCGATGCAGATGTCGTACATCCGGAACGGCTCGACGATCATGCGCGAGGCGAGGTAATCGTCCATCGATAAGGGCGTGCGCATCATGGCGCGCGGATTACGCGTCGCATTGTCGCGGAATGTGGTTGCGATCGTGCCGAGCTGCTCCGGCGTCAGGCCATATTTGCTGCGATAGCGCTGGCACCACATGGCCATCATCTGAGCATAGGTCATCAGCCCGAACGGCGCGGAATATTGGCTTGGACCGGCCGCCGTCAGCGCTTGCTCGCCGCCGCCGAAGCGGAAGCCCGACCGGCCGTTCATTGCCCGGAAGCACAGCACGTTCGTCGCCATGCCAGCCTCGATCGCGGCCGCCGCGTTCGACACGATCAGGTTTGCCGCATTGCCGCCGGCATAGAGGTCGACCGCCCATTGCACATCGGGGATGCCGAGCTCTGTGGCGACCGCGATCCCCGGCGCGGAATCGCCCATGTTGAAGCTGCAAAAGCCGTCGATCTCGCTAAGGTCGAGACCGGCGTCATTGACTGCGGCAAGACAGGCTTCCGATGCCAGCGCCCGCACGGTGCGGCCTGAATTCTTGGTAAAATCGGTATAGCCGATACCGGCGATCGCGTATTTGTCCTTCAGGGTCCACATGGTCTGTCTTCCGTTATTTCTGGGGGCCGAAGTTCGGCTTGCGCTTCTCCTTGAAGGCCATCAGGCCCTCGATCGGATCGCGTTCGGTGGTGGCGTAATTCTGAACGAACTCGATCTCGGCGCGCAGCCCGCTCTCCAGGTCCTCCCGGATCGCTGTGTTGAGCAAATGCTTGGCACCACTGAGCCCGACGGGACTCTTGGCGAGGATCTTGCCGACCAGCGTTTCGATCGCGGCATCGAAGTCTTCACCGGGATGGACTTCGTTGACCAAGCCGATCCGTTCGCAGGCCCGTGCTGTCAGCAGATCGCCGGTGAACATCAGATGCTTGGCGCGGTGTGCGCCGATCGACCGCCAGAGGCGGATCGAGCTGCCTGCGCCTGGGAGCTGCCCGAAATTCAGATGGCCGTCGCCGATCCGCGCATTCTCGGTGGCGATGACGATATCACAGGCCAGCAGCAGTTCGAGCCCGCCGGCGACGCACACACCGTTGATCGCGGCAATATAGACAGCGCTGGACCGCTCGATCGCCCGAAAGAGCTGGTAAAAATCTTCCATGAACCCGCGAAAATCGGGCGCGCTGCGGAACAGGGTGAGGTATTTCTCCAGGTCGCCGCCGGCCGAGAAGGCATCGCCGCTGCCGGTGACGACCACTGCCATCAGCCCGGGCTCCGCCTCAAGCGCGATAACGGCGTCCCGCAATTCGCGTACCGTGTCCCAGTCGAGCGGATTGCGCTTCTCCGGGCGGTTGAGCTGGATAGTGGCGCGCCGTTCGGCGCGCTCGATGCGGATGTTCTTGAAGCAAAGATTGTCAGTCACGGCGTGCCTGCTCGCTTGCTGTGGAAAAGGGTGGGAAGGGGGTCAACATGCGCTGAACCCGCCATCGATCACGAGCATCTGCCCCGTCATGTGGCGCGACGCATCGGAGCAAAGGAACGCAGCGGCCCCCTTGAAGTCTTCGGCCTCGGCCAGCCGGCGCAGCGGCGTCGCGGCAGTGATCTGATCGCCGATGCGATCGAGCAGGCCGGCGGCGAGTTTGGAGTGAAAGAAACCCGGGCAGAGTGCGTTGACCGCGATCCCGTAGCGCCCCCATTCCGTCGCGAGCGCGCGCGTGAAGTTCACCACCGCGCCCTTGCTGGTGTTGTAGGCCAGCGTATAGGCCTCCTGCTCGGGGCGATTGCCGCGCAGGCCGCCGATCGATGCGACGTTGACGATCCTGCCGCTGCCCTGTGGGATGAAGGCGCGGCGGCCGACTTCCTGAGTCAGCAGGAAGACCGCCTCGACATTGACGTTCATCACCTTGCGCCAGCCATCGATGCTATGGCTTTCCGCCGGCTCGCCCCAGCTCGCCGCCGCATTGTTGACCAGAATGTCGATGCGCCCGAAGTGCGCAAAGATCGCATCGACCAGTGGCGCGATGCCGTCTTGTCGGGAGATGTCGGCAGGAAAAGCCTCGGCCTCGATGCCTGCAGCGCGCAATGTGTCGCGTGCGTGTTCAAGTTCAGCGGGCTTGCGGGCAACCAGTGCTACGCCTGCGCCAAGCTCGCCCAGCGCCTCGGCGATTCCGTAGCCGAGCCCGCGCGACGCGCCGGTGACAATCGCGATGCGCCCGCTAAGATCATAGAGGGATTTGACGTTCATCGCCCGCTCATTTCGCAAAGCGCCGGTCGATCAGTCGCCGCGCCTTACCTTCCTTGCCGATATTGGTGACCTCGCTCAGCGCACCTTGGGCGACGAGTTCCACTCGAACCTTCAAGCCGAGATCCTGTTTGAGGCGCCCAGCGAGCGCCATCTCCAGTCCGTCCAGCCCCGACGCATCAGGCCGTATCTCGATCTGTACGACCATGTCATCGCGGATCACCCCGTCGACCGTCGCGCGGTCGACCAGGCACATCCATTCGCCGGTGGTGCGGTCGTCGCTGCGGACCGCGCTCAGACAGGCGGCGGGATAGATATTGACGCCGCGGACCTTGGCCATGTCGTCGCTGCGGCCGAGGAAATGATCCATGCGCCGGAAATTGCTGCCGAGCGCGCTCGTCCCGCACGGCAGGATGCGGCTGACGTCGCGCATGTTGAGGCGGATGATCGGCGGGATACGGCGCGAGAGGCATGTCGCGACGAGATTGCCTGTCTCGCCATCGGCGACCGGCTGGCCGGTCTCGGTATCGAGCACCTCCAGATAGACCAGATCCTCCATCAAATAGAGGCCGTCCTTGTCGGGGCCCTCGAACGCGGCGATCGAGATTTCGTTGGTGCCGTAATTGTCATAGACCGGGCAGCCCCAGAGGCGCTCGAGCTCGGCGCGCAATGCGCCCTCGGTGTCCGGCCCGAGGAAAGTCGGCAGGAAATTGAGGCCGAGGTCGCGGACATCGCGGCCCAGCTCCTCGCGCGCGGTTCGCGCCAGCGTCGTCAGATATTCGGGAAAGCTGGCGATGATCGTGGTGCCATAGTCGAACGCGATCTGCATCTGCTTGGCACCCGGGGTGACCACGCCCGAACCGGTCGTGATCGGCATGATGCCCAGATAGTCGTGCGCAGCCTTGTAAAAGACCCAGCCGAATTGGGCGAGGGCGTTGGTTGCCGGGATCTGAAGCACGTCGCCGGGCCGCGCGCCCTGGATATAGAGGGTCCGCGCGGTCTGCAGGCCAATCAGCTCCCAGTCGCGCGCGCCGAGCAGGGAAGGGCGCGGTTTGCCGGTCGTGCCGCTACTGGTCTGCACCTTGATCGGATTGTGCAGCAACTCCCGCTTCACATCGATGCCGCTGATATGTCCAAATGGCGGGTGGCGGGTCTGGTCGTCCTTGATGTCGTCGGTGGTGAAGCTGGGTAGCTTCACAATATCGTCCAGCGACCGGATATCTGCCGGAGTCAGGCCGGCCGCCTGCCAGCGCTCGCTGTAGAAGCGATTGGTCCAGGCGAGCTCAATGATGTCGCGGAAACGCCGGTCCTGCAGATCGCGAAGCTGATCACGCGACCAAGTGAAAACCGTGTTCGCATAAATGTCGGGCGGCGGGAATTCCTGCTCGAAAGCAGCCCAGTCGATCGCATGGCGATAGAGTGGCAAGGACGATTTCAACTTGAGTTCCTCTCCCTGGCGCATCTGACAAGTTCGCCATTCCGCCGTCTGCCTGCTTCCATTCGCAAGCTTGCCTCATAGTTGCAGAGCAGCCCGCGTGCGTCAAGAAAATGATTGATGGCTCATCATTCATTGTATTAAAGAGAGGCTGCGCGACTGAGCGTTTCTGCGCCTTCCAAACAGGAAAGTCGCTGAATTTTTGCATAGAGTGAAGCTCATGCCTTATTGGCGGAGCGTTGGGAGAGACGGGGATGGAGCAGCAACGCTATGCGGCAGTGATCGGCGGACGCCGAGTCGAGTCGGGCGCCTGGTTCGATGTGATCGATCCGGCCACCGGCAAGGCGTTTGCGCAGGCGGCGCGATGCGGTGCAGGCGAGGTCGATGCAGCGGTCGCGGCGGCACGCGAGGCATCCGAGGCCGGGTGGCGTGTGTCGGAAGCTGCCGATCGCGCGACGCTGCTGCGCGCACTATCGGCAGCAATTCTGGCAGACAGCGAGCCATTGGCGCGACTGGAGAGCCAGGATGCGGGCAAGCCGCTCGCTCAGGCGCGCGCCGACGTGAAAGTCGCGGCTCGCTATTTCTCCTTTTATGCAAGCGTGGTCGAAACCTTGCGCGGGGATACCATCCCAGTACGCAGCGGCGCCTTTGCCTATTCAGTGCGCGAGCCATTCGGTGTCACAGCGCATATCACGCCCTGGAACTATCCTATTCAGATCGCCTCGCGCACGCTTGCCCCGGCGCTGGCTGCGGGCAATTGCTGCGTCCTCAAGCCCGCTGAGGAGGCACCGCTGACCGCGATCCGCCTTGCCGAACTGGCGCTTGATGCGGGCTTTCCCGCCGGTGTGCTCAATGTCGTGCCCGGCTTTGGCATCGAGGCTGGAGCAGCGCTCAGCGCGCATCCCGGAATTGACCATCTTGCTTTCACCGGATCGCGCCCGATCGGCACGCTCATCGCGCGGGAGGCTGCGAACAATATCGTGCCCGTCACGCTGGAGCTTGGCGGCAAGTCGCCCAACATCGTGTTCCCCGATGCAGACCTTGATGCGGCCTTCCCGGCGATCGTCAACGCGATCATCCAGAATGCCGGGCAGACCTGCTCGGCGGGGTCGCGGCTGCTGGTGCATGCGAGTCTTTATGAGCGGCTGATCGAACAGATCGGTGAGGCGTTCGAGGGGCTCAGGCTTGGCTGCGGACTCGACGATCCTGCGATCGGGCCGCTGATTTCCCAAAAGCAGCGCGACCGGGTGGCCGCCCTGGTCGATGCCGCCGGTCGCGAGGCGCGCCTCGTCACAGGCGGCAGCGACGTGATTACGGGCGATCTGGCGGATGGCTTTTTCTTCCGTCCAACGCTGTTCGCCGACGTGCTTGCCGATGCGACGATCTGGCGTGAGGAAGTGTTCGGTCCGGTACTCGCCGCCGCTTCGTTCCGCGACGAGGACGACGCTGTCCGGCTCGCCAACAGCACTGACTATGGTATGATCTCGGCGGTCTGGACGCAGGACATTTCACGCGCTCACCGGTTGATCCCGAAGCTGCGGTCGGCGCAGGTCTATGTGAACAGCTACGGTGCGGGCGGTGGCGTGGAGTTGCCGTTCGGCGGCTATAAACGCTCAGGCTATGGCCGCGAAAAGGGTGTCGAGGGATTGATCGAATATAGCCAGCTCAAGACCGTCCTGATCAATCACACGACCGGGCAGCGTTGAACCGGTCATGCGGCGGCACGTCGCCGGCGCATATCGGCGAACTCGATGATCTGCCGGGTCAGCTCGACCAATTGTCCGGCCGCGGCATCATTCAGGCACCCGCCCTCGGCATCGAACAGTGGCTCCGCCGTGTTGAGCTGGACACCGAGCGGCGTCGGCCAGCCGCGCAGTGCATGCACGCTGGCGCGCAGGCCGGACAGAACCGCACCGCCCGCCTGCCAGCCGGCGGCTGCGGCGATGCAGCCAACCGCGCGGCCGCTCAGATAGGGTTGGTCGTCACGCGACATGTCCTCGATATAATCGATCGCATTCTTGACCAGGCCCGACACGCCGCCATGGTAGCCGGGAGAAGCGAGGATCACGCCGTCCGCTTCGCGCAGCGCCGCCACCAGCGCGCTGGCTTCAGGGCTGCGCTCTGGGTCCGCCGGGTCATAGACGGGGAGCAGGATGTCCGATCCGCAGAAAAGCCGCGTTCTGACATTCAGTCGCTCGGCCACTGCCAGGCAGAAGCGCAGCGCCGACGCGCTTGACGAGTGAAGGCGCTGGGTTCCGCCGATCGCGACGATGAGCGGTGTGTCTTGCTGGTCCATTTGATGACTTTCGACTCCGGGAAACAGGCCCGGCAAGGTAGCTGCCGATTGCTGATCGAATGCATCGAAAACATCGATAGATAACGATCCAGTTCGCTATTTCCCGACGCGCCGCGGCGGCCGATGCATCGCACCTGATTTCAGGAGGATGCGACATGGTTGCCATTGCGGAAGGTGTATCGGGCTTCCGGTTGCAGCGGTCCGAGCTGGCGGTGCCGGCGACCTCGGAGAAGTTTTTCGAAAAGGCGGCAAGGGGGCCGACCGACTCGCTCTTCCTCGATCTGGAGGACGCGGTCGCGCCCAATCGCCGGATCGAGGCGCGGGCAGCAGCGGTCAAGGCGCTCGGCGAGGTCGACTGGGGCAGCAAGACCGCCTCGGTCCGTGTCAACGGCCTGACCACACCTTGGGCTATTTCGGACATCCTCGCTGTCGCGGCCTGTCCGCGGCTCGACATGATCCTGTTGCCCAAGGTGGAGACCGCGGGTGACGTGATCTTTCTCGACCGGTTGCTGACCGGCCTGGAGCTGGAAACGCCGCGCGCCCGGCCGCTCGGGATCGAGATATTGATCGAAACCACCAAAGGCCTTGCCAATGTCGAGGCGATCGCTGCGTCGTCACCCCGTCTCGAAGGGATCATCTTCGGGGTTGGTGACTATTCGATCGAGCTGGAGAATTTCGATACCGTGTTCGGCGCGTCGAACGGTGATTATGCCGTGCTGGCGCGCGCGGAGGGCAAGCCGCCCGAGCATCACTGGAACGATCAATGGCATTTCGCACTGGCGCGGATCGCCAATGCCTGCCGCGCCTATGGCCTGAGGCCGATCGACGGTCCCTTCACCAACTATGGTGACCCTGACGGCTATCGTGCCAGTGCGACGCGCGCCCGGGCACTCGGCTTTGAAGGAAAATGGGCGATCCATCCAAGCCAGGTTGAGATCGCCAATGAGGTTTTCACGCCCAGCGCCGGCCAGATTGCCTGGGCGCGCGACATTGCCGCGAAGATGGATGCCGCCGCCGGCGAGGGAAAGGGCGCGATCGGACTTGAGGGCGTGCTGATCGACCGCGCCCATGTGCTCCTGTCGGACAAGATCCTGCGGCGCGCGCGTGTCGCCGGCCTGGAGGTGCACTGATGGCCGGCCCGCTTGCCGGCATCCGCGTGCTCGATATCGCGACCTTTGTCGCAGCGCCGTTCTGCGGCACGATTCTGGGCGAATTCGGTGCCGAGGTGATCAAGATCGAGCAGCCCGGCGAGGGGGATTCATTGCGTCGCTTCGGCACCATGACCGAGGCGGGCGATACGCTCGTCTGGCTCAGCGAGGCGCGCAACAAGAAATCGGTGACGCTCGATCTGCGCACGCCCGAGGGCGCCGACCTGTTCCGCAAGCTCGTCGCTCGCTCCGACGTCGTGCTGGAGAATTTCCGGCCCGGCACATTGGAGAAATGGGGTCTGGGCTATGACGCGCTCGCCGCGATCAACCCGACGCTCGTGATGCTGCGGGTCAGCGCCTATGGCCAGACGGGCCCGATGCGGGACAAGCCGGGCTTCGCGCGCATCGCGCATGCGTTCAGTGGCCTGGCCTATCTGTCGGGCGAACCCGGCCGCCCACCGGTCGTACCCGGCTCGACTTCGCTCGCCGACTATATGTCAGGTTTGTTCGGTGCGGTCGGGGTGCTCATCGCCCTTCGCCATGCGGAGCAGACCGGCGAAGGACAGTCGATCGACATCGGCCTGTATGAATCGATTTTCCGCGTGCTCGACGAGCTTGCGCCGGCCTTTGCCCGATCCGGCTATCAACGCGAGCGGATGGGGCCGGATACCGTCAATATCGTGCCGCACAGCCATTACGAGACGCGCGACGGTGCCTGGGTTGCCCTGGCCTGTTCCAACGACCGCATGTGGGAGCGGTTGACCAAAGCGATGGGAAGGCCGGAACTTGCTCAGGACCCACGCTATGCGCGGCCAAAGGCGCGCGACGATCATCGTTCGGAAGTCAACGCACTGGTGGCCGCATGGGTCGGGAGCCTCGATGCTGTGGAGGTGCTCAAGGCATGCGAAGCGAATGAAGCCCCGGTTTCCAAATTGCTGAGCATCGCGGACATTTTTGAGAATGCGCAATATGCGGCACGCGGCAACCTGCGCACAATCATGGATCCCCGTATCGGCCCGCTGACCGTCCCGGGCCCTTTGCCGCATATGTCCCGCACGCCACCCGAACTTCACTCCGCGGGCCCTGCGCTTGGCAGCGCCAATGTCGAGATTCTCGGCGAATTGCTCGGCCTCACCACAGACGCCCTGACTGACCTCAAGCATCGCGGCGTGATCTGACGCTGCAGGACCGAATAGGAGAACCATGATGACCACCGACCGTCAGATGACGCTGATCGCCTTCCTGCAAGCGCAGAATTGCACGAATTTTCCCGCCTCGTGGCGGCATCCGGCGGCTGCGGCTGACTTCATGTCGCCCGAATATTATCAGCGGATCGGCCGGACCCTTGAGGAGGGCAAGTTCCATCTCGCTTTTTTCGACGATCGCCTCGCGATCCCCGATGTCTATGCCGATGATTTCAAGATGACGATCCGCGAGGGAATCCGTGCGGTTAAACTCGATCCGATGCTGTGCGCGCTGACGCTTGCCAATGCGACTGAGCGGCTCGGCGTCGGGGTCACTTATTCGACCACCTATTATGAGCCGTTCCATGTCGCGCGCACTTTCCAGACGCTCGATCAGCTCACCAAGGGCCGGGCGGCCTGGAATGTGGTGACGTCGCTCAACAGCTCGGAGGCGGTCAATTTCGGTCGCGATCTCGTGCTCGAGCATGACCTTCGCTACGACCGTGCCGAGGAATTTCTCGAAATCGTGCGCGGTCATTGGCGCAGCTGGGACGACGATGCGCTGATCCTCGACAAGCAAGGCATGTTCGCCGATCCCGAGCGCGTCCGCCGGCTCGATCATCAGGGCGAATGGTTCAAGTCGCGCGGGCCTTTCACCGTGCCGCGTTCGGCTCAGGGCGAGCCGATCCTGATCCAGGCCGGACAGAGCGGCCGCGGCCGCAGCTTTGCTGCGAAATGGGGTGATCTGGTCTTTGTGATCTATCCCAATCTGAAGGTCGGCCAGAAATCCTATGCCGAATTCAAGGATGTGCTGGAGGCGACCGGGCGCGGCCGGGATTCGGTCAAGATCGCGCCAGCGATCTACACCGTTGTCGGCGAGACCCAGACCCAGGCCGAGGATCGCCGCGCGGTCATCGATAATCTCGTCAAGCCGATCGATGGGCTGGTGCTCTTGTCCGAAGTGCTCAATTTCGACTTTGCGAAAAAGGGCTATGACGAGGCCTTCACCACCGAGGAGATGGACGGCATTTCCGGAATCCAGGCATTCCGCGACCGGGTTGTGGCGCTGAGCGGCCGCGCCAATCCTACGCCGCGCGATTTCGTCGAGTTCACGCGTCGCGGCACGCTCGACGAGTTCCCGGTCTTCATGGGATCGCCCAAGCAGATCGCGGATCAGATGGAGGAATGGTTTGGCACCGCCTGTGACGGTTTCGTCCTTGCCGCCAGCCATGCGCCGGGCGCCTATGATGATTTCGTCCGCCTAGTCGTCCCTGAGCTGCGTCGCCGTGGTCTGTTCCGCAAGGATTTCGAGGGGGCCACACTCCGCGAGAATCTCGGTCTGCAGCGACCGCCCGTCGGGGGCTGATCGCTGATGGAGGCGTGAGGGCGTCCGAGCTGCTATCCGCTTTGATACCATGATGGCGGCTCGGAAAGCGGGGGCATGTCAGCGGCTGCACTGACCACGGCACCACGATCGGTCCTGCGCGACATGTTGCAGATGCGGTGACCGTGTTACCGCGCGGTGTAACCGCCGTCCACGGGCAGAATGACGCCTGAAACGAAGCGGGCGTCCGCTGAGGCAAGGAAGAGCATCGCCGCAGCGACATCGTCGGGCTGGGCCATGCCTGGCAAAGGGTTGAACGTCTCGAGATGGCTCTGGAAGGTGTCCGGATCGGTGGATGCGTCCTTCAGCTTCTGAACCAGCGCGGTCATCACCGCTGTCGGCGAAACGGCGCATACTCTTATATTGTGAGAGCCATATTCGAGTGCTGCCGTGCGGGTCAGGGCGATCACGCCTGCTTTGGCGGCACCATAGGGTGCGAAGAATTTTTGGCCGACCATCCCGGAAACCGAGGCGGTATTGATGATCGTTCCACCATCACCCTGTGCGAGCATTTGGGCGATGCCGTGCTTCATGCACAGAAATACACCTTCAAGGTCGATGGTCACGACCTTGCGCCAGACCTCTGACGAGGTTTCATGGAGCAGCGCCTTTGGCGCGCCGATGCCGGCATTGTTGATCAGCACGTCGAGCCGGCCATAGCGCTCGACGCATTCCCGGATCGCTGCCGCGACCGAGATTTCGTCCGCGACATCCATCCCGATCGATGCGGCGCCGAGCGACGTCGCAAGTGTGGCGGCGGCCGTGGCATCAATATCTGCGATCATGACGCTGGCGCCTTCCGCCGAGAAGCGCTCGACAATCGCCTTGCCGATGCCCGCGGCACCGCCGGTCACGAGCACGGCCTTCCCGGTCATTCTGCCTGTCATCTCATCTCTCCGCTGCGGAGCGCTTGTCCTACATCAAGGCTGTCACCGGTTCGTGGGCATCCCCTGGATCGCGGCATTCACAACCAAATCCTCATTTCGCAGGGGAACCAGGGGGTGCTTTCTCCGTCCGGGCGCCTGGTTTTATCCAGGAACGCTTGGGCTAAGCTTGCCTGTGAAGCGCGTCAATTCTAAAATGAGCAACGGCTCATTGTTCATTTATCTTGACGCGCCCTGAAGGCAAAGGGCAAGTAACCGCGGTGCCGTCAGTGAGTGGCGGGCAGGGGAGAGATTGCGTGACGGCGGCGGCCAGCAAGACAGGCCTTGGTGAACCCGGCCCTTGTGCCGCGCCGTCGGCTGGCGGTGGTGATGCGCTGGCTTTGCTCACCGTCGCTTATGCCGTGACTTTTATGGATCGGCAGATCCTGGCCATCGCTCAAGGAGATATCAACCGCGCGCGTCGCTTTCGGGATATGCAGCTTGGAAGGCTGATTGACTTGCCCTTCTTGGCCGATCGTGCGGCGTGGCGCACTCTTATCGCGCTGACGGACCGATGATCACCGATATCAATCTCAAATTGCTGCGCAGCTTCGAAGCGGTCGCGCGTCACCGTTCCTTCACGCGTGCCGCGATCGACCTGAAGCGGACTCAATCGACGGTCAGTGCGCAGGTCAGTGAGCTGGAGCAGCAACTCGGTGTCATGCTCATCGAACGAACGTCGCGCCGGGTCGCGCTCACTGCAGCGGGCGAGGCGCTGGCGGTGGCCGTCAGCGAGGCACTCCGGCTGATTCATGACGGCTTGGGTGCGGCGCGCAATTTTGGTGATGATCGACGCGGCCGCATTGTCATCGCTTGCGTTCCTTCATTGTCGAGTGTGCTGCTGCCATCCATCCTCGCCGCCTACCGGTGTCGCGACAAGACAACGCGGATCGATGTCGAGGAACTGACCTCATCGGAGATCGTCACGGCGATCGGCGCGGCGGCGATCGATTTCGGGATCGGGCCCTGTATCGAGCCATCACCGCCTGACATAAATTTTACCGTCGCAACCGAAGAACCATTATGCGTCCTGCTCCAGGCTGGCGATGCGACCGCGTTCGGTCAGGCCGTGCCCTTTGACGCTCTGGTATCGCTTCAACTGATCACGCTTTCCGGCTCGGTTCTTCTCCAGAATCTGCTGGAGGAGCAGGCCAATGCCCATGGCATGCGGCTCAGCTCGCACGCCGAAGTCCGTCACGTCCAGACAGCGATCGGCATGGCGCGGGCGGGGATGGGCGCGGCGATTGTTCCCCGCCTCGCGCTGCCTGCCAGCCTTGAGGATGATGTGGTCGCCTTGCCCATCGCCGAGCCAGCGCTGATGCGGAAAATCGGGATACTCACTCGGCGCGGCGCACCGCTGCGGCCCGCCGCCGATCGCTTGGCCAGATATGTTCGCAGCGCGCTGGGCCAGGCCGGCCGACAGGATCCAGCACAGCGGTGACCGCTCGCCGTGCCAATCGACATTGCAATATTCAGCCGTCGTGCGCGGCGTTCATCCGAAGGACACGATCATGTCAATACGGCCACGCCGGAGTGCGCTCTACCTGCCGGCTTCGAATCTGAAAGCGATCGCCAAGGCGCGAACGCTTCCTTGCGATGTTGTCATCCTCGACCTCGAAGACGCCGTGGCGCCTGACGCCAAGGCTGTCGCTCGCGAGAACGCGATAGCGGCCGTCCGTGACGGCGGTTTTGGGTCGCGCGAATTGATCGTGCGGGTGAACGGGCTCGATAGCGAATGGGGCGAAGCGGATTGCGCTGCACTGGCCGCTGTGACGCCCGATGCGATCCTGGTGCCAAAAGTGAGCACCGCTGCTGACATCGCAGCCTATGCACGGCACTTCGATGGCACGCTGACGCCTTTGTGGGCGATGGTGGAAACGGCATTGTCGTTGTTGCGCCTCGACGAAATCGCATCTGCCGGCCGAAATGATCATGGCCGCCTGGCTGGTCTCGTTATGGGCACCAATGATCTGGCCAAGGAGATGGGCGCGCAACTCGACCTGTCGCGCGAGCCCTTTATCGGCGCGCTGGGTTTCGCGGTCGCTGCCGCGCGCGCTTATGGTCTCGTTATTCTCGATGGGGTCTTCAACGATATCGATGATGAGTCTGGCTTCGTGTCGCAGGCACGCCAGGCCGTGAAGTTCGGTTTTGACGGCAAGACGCTGATCCATCCTCGCCTGGTCGAGCCGTGTAACACCGCTTTTACTCCCGACGCCGCGGCGATCGATTGGGCGCACAGAGTGCTGGGCGCCTTTGACGAACCCGCCAATGCGGATCGGGGGGCAATCCGGCTTGATGGAAAAATGGTCGAACGGCTGCACCTGCATCAGGCTCGGCGCACCCTGGCGGCCGCCGGTCTTGAGCCGGTTTGATCACTTCACTGCTGGTGCGGCTATCGCGCGGTGCGATCAGGGTCTGATCAGCGCTCCTGAGCGCTGGCAACAGGATGGTCCTGCGAAACCCTCCGGCTCTGCCGCAAAAAATATACCCATCGACTCATCAGGACCGGCTTGACAGATAATGAGCGGTGGCTCATCTTTCATTAAAATACGTTAATGGCTGCGGCCGAGGAGAGAGATTCGATGGCGACGACCCCTGAAATTACGAGCGATGGCCGCGAAGTTGGACCTGTTGCTACCGGAGTCCTGTTCGAGAATGATCGTGTACGGATCTGGGATATGTCGCTCGCGCCGGGCGAGGCGACCGCGCTTCACCGGCATGCGCTGGATTATGTGCAGATCGAGTTGGAAGGCGACAAGATTTCCGGTCTGATCGAGGAGGGGGCGGGGGGCACCTACCGCCAGACGTTTGAGATGGACGTCACGCCGGGACAATGGTTCTGGGTCGATCGCGGTGGCTTCGAGACTGCGAAGAATACTGGTGAGAAGCCATATCGCGGCATCCTTATCGAACTGAAGGAACCGCGGCTCGGCGAGCGCGCCTGATATCGGCCATATCTGCATGCGCCGTCCGGGATGCGGGCTCGCCAGCGATGGCACTCGCGACGGCGGAGGCGATCGGATCTTCATCGGATCGGGCGGCAGTGCCTGGCGGCTTGATTATAAAAACACGAACCCAGGAGAGAATGAATGTCCGACGCCAAGCTGCAGGAACTCATCGATAAACAGGCGATCACCGATTTGTTCAATGCCTATGTCGATGCACTCGACTATAAGCGCTGGAGCGATCTGGACGACATGTTCGTGCCGGAAGCGACAGCAAGCTGGTTCCAGAATCAATGGTCACAAAGCAGCCGTGACGAGATCATTGCCTTTGTCCGCAGTTGGGTCGAGGAAGTCGGCACGCACCATATCCTCGGCAATTACACCGCCACCATCAATGGAGACCGTGCCAAGGGGGCATGCCGCGTTCGCGCACATCATGCCGGCGTGGGCGATCGCGCGCATTTGTTCGAGGAAACCTTGGGCGTGTTTTCGGGTGATCTCGTCCGGCAGGACAGCAAGTGGCGGTTCACCCATTTCACCGAAGAGCTGATGGTGATGCTCGGCACGTTCGACGTGTTCGGTGATCGCGAGGGCTGACGGCGATGGCCCCGTGCCGGATGGCGCACTCCTCCAATTTTGAAGACGGACCGATGGCATGACGCATGAAGCAGGTGGCCGGCTTGCCGGCAAAGTCGCAATCATCACCGGCGGCGGCCAGGGTACAGGGCGCGGTGCGGCGCTCTGTATGGCGCGCGAAGGCGCGTCGATCGTCGTGGTCGGCCGCACGCTGAGCAAGCTCGAAACGGTTGCCGACGAGGTCAGGGCGGCGGGCGGTGCGGCATTGGCGGTCGCTGGCGACATCACTGAGCGCACAACGATCGATCATGTTGTCGATGAGGCGATCAAGGCGTTCGGCCGGATCGATATACTGGTCAATGCGGCACAATCGCCCGATCTGCGCTATGGGCCGTTGCTCGACGTCACCGAGGCGGTGATGTCCGATCTCTGGTCATCGGGGCCGATGGCGACGCTTGCGTTCATGCGCGCCTGCCATCCCCACATGAAGACGGCCGGCGGTGGCGCGATCGTCAATTTCGGTACCGGGTCGCAGTGGAATCCAAAGGATTACGGCGTCTATGCCGCAGCCAAGGCGGCGGTCCAGACGATCAGCCGCGCAGCGGCGATGGAATGGGCGCCGGACGGCATCAGGGTGAATATTCTCGTGCCGCTTTCCGCCTCGCCTGCCTATGACGCGGCTTGCGAGAACGATCCGAGCTTTGCCGAGAAATTTACCGCGCATATTCCGCTCAAGCGGATGGGTGATCCTGAAAGAGATGTCGGCGAGGCAATCCTCTTCCTCGTCACCGCTGCTGCCTCCTACATCACCGGCTCGACCCTGATGGTCGATGGCGGTCATACCTATCTGCGCTGACATGGCGACGGACCCGCCCGCGGGCGTCGCCGGTCTGAAGTTCGTCATCACCGGCGCTGCTGAAGGAATGGGGGCGGCGACCGCGCGGATGGCGGCGGCCCGGGGCGCCCGGGTTTGCCTGGCCGATATCAACGTCACGAAAGGCGAAGCGCTAGCGGCGTCGATCCGCCAGGCCGGCGGTGAAGCTTGGTTCCTGCCTTGCGACATCACTGATGATACTCAACTGGCAGAGTTGATGGACGGCAGCGCTGCCCGAATGGGCGGCATCGACATCTTGCATAACAACGCGGGTGTTATTGATTCCCAGTTCGGCGATCAGGCCGGGATCGGCCTGGAGCAATATGACCGGACGGTTTGGGACATGGTCATCGCGGTCAACCTTACCGCACCGATGTTCGCGGCCAAGGCGGCGCTCCCCTGGCTCAAACAATCGGCCAATGCCTCGATCATTACCGCCGCTTCCACCGCCTCGTTCGTCGCCAACCCGTCGACCTTGGCCTATGGCGCGTCCAAGGGCGGGGTCGCCGCGCTCACCAAGAATCTCGCCGTCGAGCTCGCACCGCTCGGCATCCGCGCAAATAGTTATTGCCCCGGCGTGATCGAGACCGGGCTGGTTGGACGCTATCTCGAAAGCGTGCCCAATCCGGACGAACTCATACGCTCCTTCGTCAAGACGCAACTCGTGCCAAGGCTTGGCCAGCCCGAGGAGGTCGCCGCGCTCGTCTGCTTCCTTGCTGGCCAGGAGTCGCGTTTCGTCAACGGCGTGGTCTGGTTGATCGATGGCGGTCAACTCGCCTGGCGGGGCACTGTCGACATGATTGGCATGTAAAAAAGGGGACTGAATTATGGCGCATCTTATCGTGCTGTGGATCGTGATCGTGTTTTTGGGAGTGGTCGGCCTCCTTCATCTCGGCGGTGGCAAGGCAATCCGCGAGGCGTATGTCGGCTGGCGCTATCCCAAGAACTTCCATCTGGTGACGGGGCTGCTCGAAGTCGCTGCGGCGGGCCTGATGATTTTTGCCTCGACCCGGGTCTATGGGCTCAAACTGGCAGTCGTGATCACCGTGGCGGCGATCCTGACGCTGCTCTGGCACCGGCAGTTTTCGCATTTGATCGCACCCTTGGTACTCGCCGCGGGTATCGGCTATCTTCTGTTTTAAACGCAATGCCCGGCCCGCCGATGCGGGCCGGGTGACTGGGTGATCAGTCAGGCCGCATGTGGCGCGCTGCCATCGACACTGTGGAAGCGGTGCGGCAAGAGCCGGCCCAGCAGGCCCAGCACCAGCATCGTCCCGGCGACCGAGAACAAGATCGGCTCATATCGGCCCAATGCATCATAGCCCGCACCGAAGATCGGGATTGCGAAGGCGGTCAGGATCGTCTGCACGAACATCGCGACGCCAAATGCGAAGCTGAAGCCGGCGCGGCCAAAATACTGCCCGGCAATGATGCCAGGTGAAACGCTGGTCGCGCCGTTGGCAAGACCGATAAAGACGCTTGCTGTAAGCAGCAGGGGATATTCGGGCCACCATGCCATCAGGCCGGCTGCGGTGCCGGCGGTGAGCATCGGAACACCAACGATGGTCCTGGGACCGACTTTGTTGAGCATGCTGCCAAGAAAGATCATACCGACCGCGCCGGCAAGCGATGATGCGGAAACCAGCCAGGCTGCCTTGTCTTTGGCAATGCCAAGGCTTTCGGCAAAAGGGACAAAGTTCGAGAGAATCGCCGTCGTGATCGCGGAAAAGATCGCGATCATCGCCATCACGACCCAGAATCCGCCATGCCCCAGGATGCTGCGTGGCGTCCAGCCATTGGCCGGGGCGGCGTGTGCGGACGGCTCGGCCACTGGCGGGTGGGGCAATCCGTCGGGATGCCATCCGCGTTGCTCCGGCGCATCGATGATCAGGAGCGCAGTAACCGGCAAGAGGGCGGCGCCTATCGTGGCGAAGACGAACGACATATGAGCAATGCCGCCATTTGTGAGCAAATACGCAGCGAACGGCGGCACAATCGCCCCGCCGGTCATAATGCCTGCCGTCGCCACGGCCAGTGCCAGCCCACGTCCGGTGACAAACCAGTTCGAGACGAGCGTATTGGCTGAAACGATCGATCCGGCAGCTGCAACTGGCAAAAACACGCCGAAGATAATTGCCAGATGCCAGACCTGATCGGAATAAGCGAGGCCGACATAACCCATCAGCAGGGACAACATCGAACCCGTCGCGAGCGCCTTCACCGAGAGCCGGCGCAGCACATATCCGCCAACCGGCATTAATGCCGCCATTGCCAGAAGCAGGAGCGCGGCAGTCCACATCAGCACTTCACCGGTGGACAGGTGCATTTTGCTGCGCAGTTCCGATACCAGGAGGCCGGACATATAGAGGCTGCCGATCCCAATGCCCTGGAGGCAGAAGGCGATTGCCACCATCATCCAGCCCCGGACAAGTCCGGGTCGCGCGCCATGGTCCGTTCTTGATTGATCGACCGTCACATTTTTCTCCTCGACCGGCAGCACGAACGCTAAAACGCGCATGCCTATAATTATAAGTACTGAGTCACCACTCATTTATGGTTGAAAGGGCGGCGGCAGTAAAGCAGGATGAGCATCCATCGCGGAAAGAAGCCCCATGACACTCAAGATCACCCTTTACTCCGACCTTGCCTGTCCCTGGTGTCTGATCGGTCACCATCGGCTGGACCGGGTCCTCGCGGGCAGCTTTCCGGGAGAGAGCATCGACATCCAGCATCATCCGGTATTGCTCATGCAGGGGCTGCCGGCCGAAGGCATGAACATGGCGGAATTCATCCGTACCCGTTTCGGCCTCAGCGATCCTGCCCAGGCCTGGGCATCGGCCGAGGCGGAGGCTCGATCGTCGGGCATTGCCTTTGATCATCGCAAGGTTGCCATGGCTTATCCGACCGGCAGGGCACATACGCTAATTCGGCTAGCGGGCCCGCGCGGTACGCAACACGCGCTCGCGAGGCGGTTGATCGACGACTATCTTCTCAATGGGGCGAATATCGCGTCACCCGATCTGCTTGCCGATGTCGCTATGGATTATGGCTTTGACCGCCCGGAGGCCCTTCGCCTCGTTTGCGACGCGCAGGAATTGACGCTCACCGAGGCAGAGATAAGGGCCGGGACTGCCAAGGGGGTTCGAACCGTGCCCCACTTCATTGTCGGCGGCGCGACGTTGACCGGCAACCAGACCGAAGCCGCGCTCGAGGCAGTGATCCGTTCGCACTCTAAAGGCAGAGGCCACAGCTCCGACCTCGGACCGTTGCGCCTCGAGCATTGAGAGCCGACACCTGTCGCAAAGCCCGGGAGTTGGAGCGGGACCAAAGAGAAGAAAACCGTTGCTAAAGTTGCACGCCTCAACGCGGAACTTCCGAAGCCTCAGCGGGTGGCGATACCCGCTACTCAGAACGCACAAAATTGAGCAGCCGCACCACCTCCGACCCTAAACGGGGTAGGCAACGCGGGCATTTTGTCCCACGAACACGGCTAGCGCCGTGTTTGCAAGCGCCGTAGCGGCTCCATCAGAACGACCGGGGATGACCTTTTGACGTTCGGAATGGGGCGCCTAGCGGGCGCTTGATGTGCGCACCTGAATAAACTCCCTCAAACGCCGACCGGTACCAGCGTGATCGCGCCGACCTTGATGGTGCTGATCTCGCCCACTTGATGAGCTCATAGAGCTTCGATTGACCAATCCCGGTCAAGCACTCGCATCGCGTCACACGGGCAGTGCCATGTGCTTCAGGTTTAGAACGCGGCCAATCGCGAAAGGCGCACGCGGAGTCCATGAGCGGAATTCCTAGCTGATCCTAAGCTAGCCTACCTTCATCTTTGTCCCAGGGGGGCTCCAGATTGACAAGAATGTATCATCACCCACGTCAATAACGAGCTCCTCATCGCTGAAATCAACCTCCAATATGAGGCTGAGTCCGGACGCAACATCCTCCCTGTCCGTCCAAGGCTCTAACATTATCCCAAGCTCTTCCTTGGACTTATTACGAATGACGATTCTTTTCAGCATATATCACCAGTTCTTTAGGACTTTATCCATCAACTTGGCGCGTTGGACCGCGACCTCTCCGCCCTTTCGGCCCGTCTCAGCAGCTGCTCTGTATAGGTTACGGGCGGCGGTAGCGAGTTTCTTGGTCAAACCGACCCCGCGCATACCTGCGACAGCAGCTCTATCGACCTCAGCCGTCCGAGCGATCGCATTAGCAACCGCGTTCCGACCTCCGCCCCATCCAACCATCTCGCCCACGCCAGGCAGGGTTGTGCCGGCCTTTTCTGCGACCGCCTTGAAAGCACTTGCGGCTATGTTCGCCCGTTCAATAGCCGAAACAGTCCTCACGACTCCGAGTGTTCGGCCGGCCCAAGCCAAAAATGCAGGAACTCCTTCGCAGCCCACCGCGCAGGTTACGGCAGCGGCCGTTCCACCCAACATTAGCGCAGCCATCGTCGGGTCTGGCGGATTCTTTTTCGCTGCCTCCGCGAGCATCAACGAGCTGTCGTAGGATACTTGGCCAGTCTCTGTTCCAGTCGGATCGCGTCCATCGACCGGATCATTGGCGACATACGCGTACAGGTTATTCTGGTCCTTATATCCAATGGGATCCGTCTGCATGAACCGTCCGAGCGTGGGCGAATACATGCGGGCTTTGTAGTAATAGAGGCCGAGCTGATTGATCCATGCTTGGCCGGTGTATTGGAACCGGCCATAATTGGACGTCGGCGTGATGCCATATTCGTCATAGGTGTCGATGGCGAACTTGGCGCCAATCGCATCGGCCACCGACACGAGCGATCCCTGATAATCGACCTGATAGCTATAGCGCGTGCTATAGCCGGTGCCGCTATACTGTATCATCGGGTCGTCGTCGCCCGGGCCATGCACATATCGGAAGGGGTTGGCGCCGTTCATCTCCATGACGAGCGAGTCGCCGTCATAGGTGAATTCGAGCGTCTCGGCCGACGTCACCACCTGCCACAGCCGGCCTAGCGGGTCGTAATTGAGCGCCACCCCGACCCCGCCTACCGTCACCGCCTTCATCCGGTTCTCGACGTCATAGGCATAGCTATTGGTGCCGTCGGCGGTCAGGTTGGCATTATCGTCATAGCTGAAGCTCGCTGGCCCTGCGGTAGCGTACTGATTAAGGCCGTTGACCGCATAGGCACGGCTGACATTCACATAGCCAGTGAACCGGTAGGCGTCGTTCGATCGCGTCTTGGTTACGATCTGGCCTGCAGGATTGTACGCGAAAGTGCTCGTGACATCGCTTGTCGTGTTGGCGAGGTCATCCGTCCAGCTTGTAGGGCGTGATAACGGATCGTATCCCAGCGTGGTCGTCACAGCGCCCCGCGTCTGGCTCGCGATGCGTCCCTTGGTGTCGAATACCGACGACACAATTGCGGTCGTTCCCGCTTCCTTAATCGCAGTCAGCCGGTCGAGCCCGTCATAGACGTAAGTGAAGAACGAGCTGTCGGGATAGGTCAACTGCGACCGGTTGCCGTCGGCATCATATGTGAAGCTCAACGTCCGGGTAGTCGTGCCCATATTGTTGGTCGTGCTGGTGAGTTTACCGAAGCCGTCATATGCGTTGGTAATTCCGATGCCGCTCGCTGATGAAAACCGCGCAAAGGTTTGCAAGCCGCGCAGGTCATAGGGGACTGTCAGGAATTTTGTGCGCGAGGCCGTTCTCGTCATCAGATGACGAACCGCTCGCCGAAGATCACGGCGAACTGGGTCTTTGCCTCGGCCCACTCACGCGGTGGCCGTTTCCACTCCTGAGCCGCGGTATTGAGC
>NZ_JBOHHW010000060.1:0-32062 GCF_050725575.1 Sphingomonas sp.
CTCCCAACTCGGCGTCGAACGGCTTGGCGATCACGCCGCGGATCGCGCGGATGACGTTGGTCATCATCATGCGGCGGTTGAGCGCCGCATAATCCTGCGCCCAGCCGACCGCCTCGACATAATCGTCGAAATGGTCAGTCCCTTCCGGGAAATAGGCCAGATCCTGGTCGGGCAGGTTGATGTGCCATTTGCGCATGTCCTGCTTGGCCAGTTCGATGAAGAACGTCCCGATCGCATTGCCCACGCCGCGCGACCCGGAATGGAGCATGACCCAGACCCGCTGCTCGGTATCGAGACACATTTCGATGAAGTGGTTGCCCGTGCCGAGCGTGCCGAGATGCACCAGGTTGTTGGTGTTCTTCAGCCGCGGATATTTCGCCGTGATCGCCTCGAACCGGGCGAACAGAGTTGCCCATGCCTCGACGATCGCCGGCGGCGGATCGCCCCATGAACCAGTGTCGCGTTTCGTGCGTCCGACCGATCGGCCATGCGGCACGGCACGTTCGATCGCCGCGCGCACGCCCTCGAGATTGTCGGGCAGGTCGCTGGCGACGAGCGAAGTGCGCGCCGCCATCATCCCGCAGCCGATATCGACCCCGACCGCGGCCGGGATGATCGCGCCCTTGGTCGGGATCACCGAGCCGACGGTCGCGCCGATGCCGACATGCACGTCGGGCATCGCCGCGACATGCTTGAAGATGAACGGCATCTGCGCCGCGCGCGCGAGCTGCGCGCGCGCCTTGTCGTCGACCGGCACGCCGCGCGTCCACATCTTGATCGGCACGCCACCCTCGACATGCTGGTAATCGAAATTCGCTTCGGTCATCATCACTTCCTTGCTGCGTCCAGCCGCCGGGGCGGCTCGCTATCAACTGGTCAGGGTGGCTGGATTTGAACCAACGGCCCCCGGTTTCCAAAACCGGTGCTCTGCCTGTCTGAGCTACGCCCTGATATCTCATCTGCGGCGATCCGGGGCGGCCGGCCCATTCCGACCGCCCCTGCCGCGCCGTCCCGCTGGATGTTCGACTAACCAGCATGACGTGATAACTATTGCAGCAGGCGTGCCAGTTCAGGGGGCGTCGCGATTAAAAATTTGTATCGTATTGATATGTAGAGATAATACTGCCTCGCCTTTGGCGAGCGTACATCGCATGGCCGTGTGATGGGCAAATGATTTTTGATAGATGATGCTCGTATTTTATCCTATAGGATAATAATGAAATCATTAGTCGTCATCGGATTTCTCGGCTCGACGCTCGATTCCGGCAAGTTCGGCCCGGAACGCTGGAACAAGTGGCGGCCGTCGGTCGGACTCGCCATGCATGAGGATCTGCGCATCGATCGTTTCGTCATGCTGCACGGCACGCCGCATATTCGGCTCGCGCAGCATATCGCCAAGGATATCGCGAGTGTGTCGCCGGAGACGACGCTCGATCGACACATTATCGATTTCCACGATCCATGGGATTTCGAGGAGGTTTATGGCAAACTGCTCGACTTCACGCGCAGCTATCCGTTCGATCCCGATGTCGAGGATTATCTCGTCCACATCACCACCGGTACGCATGTTGCGCAGATCTGCCTCTTTCTGCTGAGCGAGGCACGTTACCTGCCCGGCCGGCTGCTGCAGACCCAGCCGCATCGCGGTGCGCCGAGCGGCGCGCCGGGCAGCTGGAACGTGATCGATCTCGATCTGTCGCGCTATGACAGTATCGCGACGCGCTTCGCTGCGGTCAGTGCGGAAAGCACATCGTTCCTGAAATCGGGTATCGACACCAGAAATGCCGCATTCAACCATTTGATCGACGAGATCGAACAGGTGGCGGTGCGTTCGACGGCACCGGTACTGCTGATGGGCCCAACCGGCGCGGGCAAGAGCCAGTTGGCGCGGCGCATCTATGAATTGAAGCGATCGCGGCATCAGCTGAAGGGGGCGTTCGTCGAAGTGAATTGCGCGACGCTGAAAGGCGATGGCGCGATGTCCGCGCTGTTCGGGCACAAGAAAGGCGCGTTTACCGGGGCGGCGGCCGACCGGCTCGGGCTGCTGCGTACTGCCGACACCGGCATGTTGTTCCTTGACGAGATCGGCGAGCTTGGGCTCGATGAACAGGCGATGATCCTGCGCGCGATCGAGGACAAGTGCTTCCTGCCGGTCGGTGCCGACAAGGAAAGCGCGTCCGATTTCCAGCTGATCGCCGGGACCAATCGCGATCTCGGCCGCGCCGTCGCGGAAGGACGGTTCCGTGACGATTTGTTCGCGCGGCTCAATCTATGGACCTTTGCGCTGCCCGGACTGGCTGATCGGCGCGAGGATATCGCCCCCAATCTTGATTACGAACTCGACCGCTTTGCCGAACGCGAAGGGAGCCGTGTCACCTTCAATAAGGAGGCGCGCGATCGCTATCTTGCCTTTGCTGCAGGGCGAGCCGCCTTGTGGCAGGGCAATTTCCGCGATCTCGCCGCCAGCGTCACGCGCATGGCCACCTTCTCGCCCAAGGGCCGGATCGATGTCGAATGCGTCGATGCCGAGATCGGGCGTCTGGCGCGCCTGTGGAGCGCAGGCAGCGCGGGGCAGGCAGACGATCTGGATGATCTGCTCGATCCGGGGATGATCGAGGCATTGGACCCGTTCGACCGCGTGCAGCTTGCGCATGTCGTCGCGGTCTGCCGCCGTAGCCGGTCGCTGTCGGAAGCCGGGCGCACCCTGTTCGCCATGTCGCGGACGCGGCGCGCCTCGGCAAACGACGCTGATCGCCTGCGCAAGTATCTCGCGCGTTTTGGACTCGAATGGTCCCAACTCGCGGGCTGAGTCGCGGCGGCCATTGATCACGAGAGTTTTCGTCGGTTTTCGGGCGCTGCAACGTGGGATCCTACGATCCTTACCCTCTCGTAATGATCGAAAATGATCGTTGACGTGATCGTGAAAGAGCAATAATGCTTGGAGCTGACAAGAGAACGGTTGTCAGCATGAAATTGCGTTGACCGGACGCCGGAGAAACCGGCGCGGCAGTCAGCGGTCACGATCGGGCGCGATGGCCCGGCGATTGGGGAGGATAAGATGATCAAGCGGCCTGAGACTAATTCGGTCCTGTCACCAGCGACTTACGCACTGCGTGCCGGCGTTTCCGCCGCGGCGGTCGCGATCGCCGCGATGGCGGGCCCGGCCTTTGCGCAGACCACACCCGCACAACCGGTTGATGGTGCGCAGATCGATTCGGCCTCCGGCAATCAGGAAGTGATCCTCGATCAAATCGCGGACGAGGGCGATATCATCGTAACCGGTACTCTGCTGCGCGGCGTTGCGCCGGTTGGCACCAATGTGGTCAGCGTGAATCGCGAAGATATTCTGAAAACCGGTGCAGCGTCCGCCAACGACCTGCTTGCGAACATTCCCCAGGTGGGTAATTTCGGCACGGTGCCGGTCGGCACGGGATCGTTCGCCTTGCCAATCGTTCGGCCGAACATCCGTAATCTTGCGGCGGCGGGCGGCAGTTCGACGCTGGTGCTGCTCAACGGTCACCGCATGGTCGGTGCCGGCGTGCTGCAGACCACGGTCGATCCCTCGGTCCTGCCACCGGAAGTCATCGACCGGGTCGAGGTGGTGCCCGACGGCGGTTCGGCGATCTACGGGTCCGACGCGATCGGCGGCGTCATCAACTTTATCACGCGCAACCGCTTCAATGGTCTCGCAGCGAATATCCGCTATGGCTTCGCTGATAATTACCAGACGATCGACGGCAGCCTGACCGCGGGCAAGGACTGGGGCAGCGGGTCGTTGCTCGTCACCTATGCCTATGCCTGGCATGACAATATCCAGAACCGCGATCGCGACTATACCAATGCGGACCATAGCGGCCGCGGCGGGCAGGATTTCCGCTCGCAGGTCTGCTCACCGGGGAATGTGATCGACAATCCCCTCAATCCCCTTAGCGGCGTTCCAATCCTGTCTTTCCTGCCGGGGAACATCCCCTATGCCATGCCCGGGTTGGTTCGGGGCGCTGTCAACAAATGCGATACCAACGCCAATTCGGATTTCTATCCGCGTGAAGAGCGTCACACGGTGTTCGCGTCGCTGACGCAGCATCTTTCGGATCATGTCGAATTCTCGGCGACCGCTTATTGGTCGCGCCGCGATACGACGACACTGACGCAACAGCCGGGCATCACGGGCTTGATCTGGGGACCATCGATATTCGGGCCGCTCGGGCCGATAAATCCCTATTTTCATGGCGTCAGTCTATCGCCGGTACAATCCGTCTCCATCTCGTTCGATGACGTGTTCGGTCCGACGGTAACGAGCAAATCCCGTTTCGACTCCTATGGCGTGACGCCGAGCTTCAAGTTCGATCTCGGCCATAATTGGCAATTGCGCACCGAAGCGAATTTCGGGCGCAGCGATAATCTGGTCCTCGACAACACGATCAACACCACGGCGGCGACCAATGCGCTCGCCGGGCTCACGAAGGACACCGCCCTCAATCCCTATAATCTGAAAGAGACCAATGCGGCAGTGCTTGCCGCGATCCGTGATTTCCAGAATTATGGGCATGCCGTGCAGGAACTGGCCGAAGCGCGGGTCGTGCTGGATGGGTCGCTTGCGCGGCTTCCCGGCGGGGACATCCGTCTCGCGATCGGCGGCGAATATCATTATGAAAATCTCCGGTCGCAGATCAGCCAAAGTCCGCGCGGCGATCTTTCCAACTCCATCAGGTCCTTCTCGTCGCGTAACGTGAAGTCGGCCTTTGCGGAGTTGCTGATCCCGATCTTCGGGGCGGACAATGCTGTGGCCGGGCTGCGCCAGCTCAATCTGTCGGGGTCGATCCGTCATGACGGTTACAGCGACCAGGGCGGCTCGACCAATCCCAAGGTCGGGGTGACCTGGAAGCCAGTGGATCAGCTGACCATTCGCGGCAATTATGGCACGTCATTCCACGCGCCAAGTCTCGCGGATACGACCAGCACATCGGATTCGCGCGCGCAGATTCTGTTGTTCAGCCCGTTCCGCGCAGGCGGCAGCCCGACCGCCGAATTAGGGCGTCCCACGATCGTCCTTGCCGGCGGCAACCCCGCCCTGAAACCGGAAACCGCCCATACCTGGTCCGCCGGTTTTGACTGGAAGCCGACCATCGCCCCTGGGCTCGTCGTCAGCGCAACCTATTACAATGTGAACTTCAAGGATGCGATCCAGGTTCCGCCGTTCACGTCGCCGATATTCTTCTCGAATCCCGGCTATAAGAGCTTCTACACGCTGAACCCGACACTCCAGCAATCGCTGGCGGCGGTCGGGAGCTTGCCGCTGAATGGTGCGCCGAGCATCCAGTCATTGTACGCACTCGGCGGGCCTTATGTATTGATCGATGCACGTCGCAACAATATCGGCGCGATCAAGGTCAGCGGCATTGATTTCAATGTGAATTATCTGCGGCCGACCGGCTTCGGTTCGATCAATCTGGGTGTCAGCGGCACCTATACGCTGAGCCGCAAGAACCAGGCGGTGAAGGGGGATCCGTTCAGCGATGAATTGAAGAACGGCACCGGACGGCTTGCGCTGGTGGCAAATGCCGGCGGCACGATCGGTGACTTCACCGCATTGGCCAAGCTGAATTATCGGGACGGCTACCCGATCCTCGGCCTGCCCACCCAGTCGCGGATTAGCTCATTCACGACGGTCGATCTGTTCTTCAGCTATGCGCTGCCGGACAAGGGCGCCCTGAAGGGGACGATGCTGACGCTCAACGTCGACAATGTGTTCGATCGCGACCCACCCTATTCCGACACGCTGGCCGGCTACGCCAATGGCAGCACGCTCGGGCGGCTGGTCTCGGTCGGTCTGCGCAAGAAGTTCTGAACCCGTGTGATTCAAGCAGGAGAGTGACATGAAACTCGGACGTCTGATGATTGCGAAAAAACTGCCCCGGACATTCGCCGGGTTGATCGCGGCGCTGATGGTGTTTGGGGCCGGTCTTGTCCCGGGCACGGCGCTGGCCTTCAGCCCGCCATCGGCGGCAACGTTCAACTATGGCATGACCGCTTATGGCTATCAGTTGATTTCCATCGACACGGTGTTCTGTGACGGAACCTTTCAGCACGCGCAGTTCCTCTTTGGCGTGATCACCTATACCGAGACGCAAACCTACACGTGCTGACCTTTGCCCGGCCGCCATTCCAGCAATGGGATGGCGGCCGGTTTGACGTTATTGTTTCGAGTTCAGTTTCTGAGGAGAGGCGAGTGCGGCGCCAGCCGGCCTATCGTGTAACGAGCGGCAATCCGCATATCACCGGCGGCCGTCGTTACCGGTTGTCGGCGTTGTCTGCCCTGTGTTTCGCGCTGATCGGCGCGAACGGCCACGCTGCCGCGACGACCGATGCGCCGGATGCGCTGCGTGTCGAATATAGCGCCGCGCCGCTGGGCCTCGACGAGGCTGCACCACGCCTGTCCTGGCATGTGCCGGCAGCGCGCCAGACCGCCTATCGCATCCGCGTCGGCGACAGTGAAGTCGCATTGGCGAGTGACCGGGTGCTGTGGGACAGCGGCAAGGTCGTGTCCGCCGCCAATGTCCAGATTGCCTATGCCGGTCCGGTGCTGAACTCCGGCAAACGTTATGTGTGGCAGGTCCAGACCTGGGATGAGGCCGGCAAGGCAAGCGGCTGGAGCGCGCCGGGCTGGTGGGAAATGGGTTTGCTCAAGCCCGCCGACTGGACGGCGCAGTGGATTTCGGGGCCGAAGCGCGCTGATCATGACTGGCGCGATTTCACTTTCACCACTGACCTGACGCTGACCGGCAAGTCAGTTGACCTGCTGTTCCGTGCCCAGCCGATCGGCAAGACCTATGGCGAGGCCTATGTCTGGACGCTCACGCAGACCGACAAGGGACCAGCGCTGATCGCGCAGGTCCGGCATTATCCCGGCGGCAATTCCTCCGCGGTCAAGGTAACCGAGCTCAAGCGCGTGGCGCTGCCGGCGACGGCGCTCGGCGACGGGCGACATGTCGTGTCGATCACGGCGGCGGGCGACCGCCTGACCACTGCGATCGACGGCGTCACGGTCGATACGCTGACTGACGCATCGGTCGCGCATGGCACGATCGGCTTCACCGCGAAGGAGCCCGGGGCTGCGATCGTCCACCGCGTTCGGGTTACCGGCGCGGCGCCGTTCGAGACCCGGTTCGGCGCCAACGACAATGCCTTCACCGGCGGCGACGTGATGAAAGACGGGCTGGTCGTGCCGGGCGGCGTGCCCAAGGTCGATATCGTTCTGCCGATCGAAGCGCCCGCCCCGCTGGTGCGCCGCGCCTTCTCCCTGCCGGCCAAGCCGATTGCTCGCGCACGGCTCTATGTCGCGGGCGCGGGCTGGCCGCGCCTCAGCCTTAACGGTCAGGTGATCGGCGCGTCGGCAATGGCGAGCGGTTACACCGCTTATGACAAACGCGTGCTCTACCAGACCTATGATGTCAGCGCTGCGCTGCGCCCCGGCGCCAATGTGATTGGCGCGGAACTCGGGCGCGGCTGGTACGGGCTGACCGAGCCCAATGAATGGTATTGGCAACAGGCGCCGTGGCATGGCGATCCGGCGATCCGCGCGCAGCTCCAGATCGACTTTGCCGACGGATCGAGCCAGCGTGTCGCGACCGATGCGAGCTGGCGCGCCGCCTTCGGGCCGACCCTGGCGGACTCGATCTATCGCGGTGAGCGCTATGATGCGCGGCTGCATCCGAATGGCTGGGACAAGCCCGGCTTCGCCGACCGCCGCTGGGCATCCGCGCGCGTGGTAGACGGGCCGGCGGGAACGCTGGTCGCCGCTAATGTCGAGCCGATCGCCCCGGTTGCCGATCTCAAGCCGGTCACGATCAAGCAGGTCCGGCCCGGCACCTGGGTGCTGGATTATGGTCGTATCATTGCCGGCTGGCCGGCGCTGCGCGTGTCGGGGCCGCGCGGCCAGACGGTGTCAATGCTGTCCAGTGAACGCATCGGTGCCGATGGCCTGGTCGTCCCGGCGGCCGGGCTGATCGACGCGCAGCTGCAGACCGATCGTTATACGCTGGCGGGCGGGGGCGTGGAGCAGTGGGAGCCGCGCTTCGGCTATCGCGGCTTCCGCTATGTCCAGCTCGACGGCTTTCCCGGTACGCCGGGCCCTGATGCACTGACCGCGCGCATTGCGCATAGCGCGGTGGCTGCGACCGGCGAGTTCCGCAGCAGCAATGCACTGCTGATGCAGATCGACGCCGCCGCAATCGCAACGATCCGCAACAATATGCACGGCTTCCAGACCGACACGCCGACGCTGGAGAAGAATGGCTGGACCGGCGACGCACAGGCATCGGCCGGGGCGGCGGCGCGCAGCATGGATGTCGCGCGCGTCTGGACCAAATGGCTCGGCGATTTCCGCGACGCGCAATCGGCCAAAGGCGAGATCCCCGAGATCGTGCCGGCGACCCCGCTCTATGGCTATGAGAACAGCCCGGGCTGGAATATGATCTGGGGCCCGACGCCGCCTTGGGACGTGGCGACCATGATCCTGCCCTGGGAACTCTACACCACCTATGGCGACAGCCGCATTCTGGAACGGATGCACGACACGCAGGCGCGGCTGGTCGATTATACCGGCGGGTGGTTCAAGGCGCCCGACTATCGCCGCGAAGGCTTTGAGCTGAGTGAATGGTCGTCGCCCGGCGCGGCCGATTTCGTCAATCAGCGCGGCGGCGGGGTCGATGCGGTTGCCAGCGCTTATTATTTCCTTGAGGCCGATCTGCTGGCGAAATCATCGGCGGTGATCGGCAAACAGGCCGATGCTGAGCGCTACGGTACGCTCGCCCGCGCGATCCGCGATGCGTACAACCGACGCTATTGGGATGGCACCGCACGCCATTATCGCACGGCCGACGCGAAGGGCGTGGCGGGCGCGCCGACTCAGATCCAGAATATCCTGCCGCTGGCGATGGGCATGGTGCCGGATGGCGCGGAACAGGTGGTGGCCGATACGATCGCCGCCGATGTCGAGAAGAACGGGCTGCGCACCGGTGTCTATGCGACGCGCTATCTGCTCGAGGTCCTCAGTGACTATGGCCATCCCGATCTCGCCTATAAGGTGGCGACGCGCACTGACGAGCCGAGCTGGGGCTGGTGGATCAAGAATGGCCACGGCAGCATGTTCGAAAGCTGGAGCCTCGAAAGCCGCTCGCGCGATCATCATTATTTCGGTTCGATCGCTGACTGGATGCGCCAGCGCCTGGCCGGCCTGCGGCCTGGCCAGCCCGGCTATGCCAGCGTGCTGGTGCGGCCGGAAATCCCTACCGGGCTCGCCTCGGCCAGCGCAACCATGGACACGATCCGTGGCCGAGCCGCGGCCGAGTGGACGGTCGAGCATGGGGTAATGACGCTGACGGCCGAAATCCCTGCGAATACCAGTGGCGAAGTCTGGGTGCCAATGCGCTTCGGGCCGGTGCGGAAAGCCGCAAATGGTGCGACACTGGTCCGCACCACCAACGGTTTTGCGGTCTATGCGGTCGCGGCCGGGCATCATGTCTTCGAGGCGGGAGCAAGCCAATGAGTTTCGCGCGCGGTTCTCTATTTGCTGTGTTGATGGCGTCCTGCACCGCCGTTGGCGCTCAGGCTCAGACCGCTCCTGCCGCTACCATCGAAACCGGTGCGCTGCAGGGCCTGACGGCGGACGGTATCGCGGTATTCCGGGGCATTCCCTATGCGGCGCCACCGATCGGCGACCTGCGCTGGCGCGCGCCCCGGCCGGCCGCACCTTGGGTGACGCCGCGCGACGCGACCCAATTCGCCAATGATTGCCCGCAGACCTGGATGCCGAGCGATGCCGCAATGAGCGGCCAGCCGATGAGTGAGGATTGCCTTTACGCCAATGTCTGGACGCCAAAGCTGGGCAAGCAAGCGAAAGGCCTGCCCGTCATGGTGTGGATCCATGGCGGCGGCTTCGTCAACGGATCGGGTGCGTCGCCACCCTATGACGGCGTGCGGCTGGCGAAGCATGGCGTGGTGGTGGTCAATTTCACCTATCGCATCGGCCGGCTCGGCTTCTTCGCGCATCCCGCACTGACCAGGGAAGCGAATGGCGCGCCGACCGGCAATTGGGGCCTGATGGACCAGATCGCCGCGCTCAACTGGGTCAAGCGCAACATCGCCGCGTTCGGTGGCGATCCGGCGCAGGTGACGATCTTCGGTGAATCCGCCGGTGGCGCCTCGGTCAACCGGCTGATGGCCTCGCCGCTGGCGCGCGGCTTGTTCATCCGCGGCATCGCCTCGTCGGGCGGCGGGCGCGACAAATGGCCCGACCTCGCCACCGCCGAGGCCAAGGGCGTTGCTTTTGCCAAGTCGGTCGGGGCGGGTGACGATGTCGCGTCGCTGCGTGCGATCCCGACCGATGTCGTGCGCGGCAAGATCGGCCTGCTCAACAATGAAGAGGCGACCTTCTCCGGCGGAATCACCGACGGCCAGATCGTCACCGACAGCGTCGACGCGATCTTCGCGGCGGGCAAGGAAGCGCGAATCCCCTATATCGTCGGCGCGAACAGCGACGAGCTCGGTTTCCTGCCGGCGCCGTTCAAGGGGCCCGCCACTGCCGGCATCATCAAGCCGCTTGGCGATGTCAGCGCGGTGCGCACCGCTTATGGCGCATCGTTCGACGATCGCATCGCCGGTGACGTGGTGTTTATCGAGCCGTCGATCGCGCTCGCCCGGCGCCACGCCGCGAACGGCAACCCGACCTGGGTCTATCGCTTTGGCTATGTGCCAGAGGCGAAGCGCGCCGAGTTGAAGGGGGCGCCGCACGCCTCCGACATCAACTATGTGTTCGACACGCTCGATGCGCTGAAGCCGGCGCCGAGCGCCGCCGACCGCGCTGCTGCAGCTTTGGTATCGACCTATTGGAGTGACTTCGCCAGAACCGGCGACCCCAATCGCAAGGGCGCGCCGCGCTGGGACCGCTACACAGCCAAGGCGCCGGTCGCGCTGCATATCGGCAATAGCGACACCCTCACGCGCCCTGCCGCTGACGCAGGCCTGGATGCGCTTGCGAAGCTTCGTGATGGAGAAAAGAAATGATGCGCCGTTCCATCCTGGGTGGGGCCATCGCGCTCGGTCTGGCCGCGACCTGGAGCCTGGCCGCCTGTGCAAGCGCCGGTACGCCGACGACGATCGACAAGAAAGTGATCCCGCTCTGGCCCAAGGGCGCGCCGGGCAGCCTGCCCGACATGCCGGCCGAGGTCACCGAGTTGCGCGCATCCAATCCGGGCACGATCATGCGCAACGTCACTGCGCCGGGACTGCTGGTCTATCCGGCCGATCCGAAGATCGCCAACGGCACCGCGATGATCGTCGCGCCCGGCGGCGGCTTCCATATCCTCAGCATCGAGAATGAGGGCATTGCCGTCGCCAAATGGCTCAACAGCCTGGGCGTGACCGTGATCGTGCTGAAATACCGGCTGATCGCGACCGGCGACGATGTGCAGACTGCGCTGATCGGCCGGCTGCTCAACCGCTCGGCGATGATGCGCGCGGTCAACCCGCTGCAGCCGCTGGTCACCGCCGATGGCGAGCAGGCGGTTCGCTATGTGCGGGCGCATGCCAAGGAGCTGAAGATCAAGCCGAATCGCGTCGGACTGATGGGCTTTTCCGCCGGCGGCGCAGTGTCGGTCTGGACCACGCTGGCCAATCATGCCGACAGCCGCCCGGATTTCCTCATTACCATCTATCCCGGACTGATCGCCGGTCATGCGGCGGTGCCGGCCAATGCGCCGCCCCTGTTCGACCTGGTCGCCGATGACGATCCGATCGTCCGTCCGGAGGCCGACGAACTGCAACAGGCGTGGAAGGCCGCGGGCGCGGATACGACCTATGTCACCGTGCCGAATGGTGGCCATGGCTTCGGCATGGCCAAGACCGGCAAGGCCTCCGATGTCTGGCCCGAACGGCTGCAACAATGGCTCGATGCGAAAGGATATCTCCGCAAATGACAGGTTTGAGCCCGAGATTGGGCATCGCATTGCTTGGTGGTGCGGCCATGGGCATGGCCGCGGTCGCTGTGCTGGCCCCGGTCGAAAGCGTCCGTGCCGCGCCAGCCGGATCGTGTGAGTCACTGACTGGCCTGACCATCGCCGATGGCAAGATCGACAGCGCCGTGATGGTGAAACAGGGCGAGGCAATCACCACTGAGGCCGGCAAGCCAGGCCTGCCCGCCCCCGCCGCTTTCTGCCGCGTTCATGCGGTGCTGAAGCCGACGCCGCGTTCGGAAGTGAAGATCGAGGTCTGGCTGCCTGAAGGGGCGGCCTGGAACGGCAAGCTGCTCGGCGCCGGCAATGGTGGTTATGGCGGCACCTTGACGCTGCCCGCGCTGACGATGCGCACCGGCATTGCCAAGGGCTATGCCGCGACCGGCAGCGACATGGGACATCTCAGCAACGACGTCGATGCGAAATGGGCATTGAACGAGCCCGAGAAGATCGTCGATTTCGGCCACCGCGCCAATCACCTCGCGGCTTTGCTCGCCAAGCAGGTGGTCGGTTCCTATTATCCGAAGCCGCTTGCCGCCGCCTATTTCCATGGTTGCTCAGATGGCGGGCGCGAGGCGCTGAATGAAGCGCAGCGCTATCCGACCGATTATGACGCGATCATCGCCGGCGCGCCGGCCAATCCCTGGACGCGGCTGATGACCGGCTTCATGGCCGATCACCGCGCCGCGTTCGGCAAGCCCGACTCGATCATTCCCAATGCCAAGCTGAAGCTGTTGCAGGCCGCGTCGCTGGCGAAATGCGATGCGGCGGACGGCGTCACCGACAATGTCATCGACGATCCGCGCAAATGCGGCTTCGATCCGGGCGTGCTGCAATGCAAGGCGGGCGACGCCGCCGACTGCCTGACCGCGCCACAGGTCGAAACCGCGCGCGCGCTATATCGCGGCCCGGTCGATGCGAAGGGCAAGTCGATCTTCCCCGGTTATATGCCCGGCGCCGAGGCTGTGGCCGGTACCTGGGATTTGTGGCTGACCGGCGCGAATGCACAGCATGGCCGCTTCGGGACCGAATTCTACCGTTACATGGTCCATGCGAACCCCGCCTGGCAGCCGACCGATTATGATCCGATCGCCGATCCCAAGCTGGCGGCGAAGAAGTTTGCCGGCATCCTGGACGCTAACACTGACCTCAGCGCCTTCTACAAGCGCGGCGGCAAGCTGATCCTCTATCATGGCTGGTATGACGCCGCGATCCCGCCGGAAAACACGATCAATTACTATGAGGAAGTGAAGCGCACCCAGCGCCAGGCCGCGTCGTCGACCCGGCTGTTCATGGTGCCCGGCATGTCGCATTGCCTGGGCGGCCCAGGGGCTACCGGCTTCGATCCGCTGACCGCGCTTGACCAGTGGCGCCAGGGTGGTCCGGCACCGGAGCAGATGGTTGCGACCCGCTACGACAATCCGATCTTCGCCTATTTCGGCTTGCCGGCCAAGGCGCTCGGCACCCGGCCGCTCTGCGCCTATCCCAAGGTCGCGCGTTGGAAAGGCACGGGGTCGACTGACGATGCGGGCAATTTCGACTGTGTCGCGCCGAGCTGAGCCATGTCCGTACCGCTGTCTGAACCGCTCGCTCTTGCTCATGTCCATGGCGCCGATGCGCCTCGGCTGATCGAACACACGATCGGCGACGCGCTGGCCATCGCCGCGCGTCGCTGGGGTGAGCGCGATGCATTGGTGTCGGTCGCACAGGGCATTCGCTGGAGCTTTGCGGAATTGCTCGAGCGGGCCGATGCGCTGGCGGCGGGGCTGATCGCGCTCGGCATGGCGCGGGGCGACCGGATTGGCATCTGGGCACCCAATTGCGCGGAATGGACGCTGACCCAATTCGCCGCAGCGCGCGCGGGATTGATCCTGGTCACGATCAATCCCGCTTACCGCGTCGAGGAAGCCGGCTTCACCATTGCCAAGGTTGGGCTGCGCGCTTTGGTCGTCGCGGCCGAGTTCAAGACCAGCGACTATGTCGGCATGGTCGAACGGCTTTGCCCGGAATTGCCGGCAGCGGCGCCCGGGCGACTGCACTCACCGGGACAGCCGAGCCTGGCGATCGTCGCCAAGATCGGCGGCGATGCGCGTCCCGGCTGGCTCGACTTCGATGCGATCGCCGGCCACGCCACGCCGGCGGACCATGATCGTCTCGCGCAGATCGGGCCGACGCTCGATCCACGCGACGCGATCAATATCCAGTTCACCAGCGGCACCACCGGCCTGCCCAAGGGCGCGACGCTGTCGCACCGCAATATCCTCAACAATGGCTCTTTCGTCGGCAGCGCGATGGGCCTGGGGCCGGAGGATCGCATCTGCATCCCGGTGCCGCTCTATCATTGCTTCGGCATGGTGATGGGCAATCTGGCGAGCATCACTCTGGGCGCAGCGATGGTCTATCCCGGCCCCGCCTTCGATCCGGCGACGGTGCTGCGCGCGATTGAGGCCGAGCGCTGCACCGCCCTGTACGGCGTGCCGACCATGTTCATCGCCGAGCTTGCCGAACTCGATCGTACGCCCGTCGACCTTTCATCGCTGCGCACCGGCTGCATGGCGGGGGCAAGTTGCCCCGAATCGGTGATGCGCCAGGTGATCGAGCGGATGAACATGCGCGATGTGACGATCGCCTATGGCATGACCGAGACCAGCCCGGTCAGCTTCCAGACCGCGATGAGTGATGGCATGGACGCACGGGTCGGAACGATCGGGCGAGTCCAGCCGCATCTCGAATGCAAGCTGATCGACGCCGCCGGCGCGATTGTTGCGACGGGCGCGACCGGCGAGCTGTGCACGCGCGGCTATTCGGTGATGCTTGGCTATTGGGACGATCCCGATCGTACCGCCGACGTGCTCGATGCCGATGGCTGGATGCACAGCGGCGATCTCGCGGTGATCGATGCGGATGGCTATGGCCGCATCGTCGGCCGGCTCAAGGATATGGTGATCCGCGGCGGCGAGAATATCTCACCGCGCGAGATCGAGGAGTTTCTCTACCGCCATCCGTCGGTCGAGGACGTGACCGTGGTCGGCGTTCCCGATGAGCGCATGGGCGAGGAGCTTTGCGCCTGGATCCGCTTGCGCGAAGGCGCCGCCGGTGACGAGGACGAGATCCGCACTTTCTGCCGCGGCCGCATCGCGCACTACAAGATCCCGCGCCATATCCGTTTCGTCGATGCTTTCCCGACCACCGTGACGGGCAAGATCCAGAAATATCTCATCCGCGAGGCGATGGTCGCCGAGCTCTCCCAATCCCAGGAAAAGGAAGTCCTATGAAATATGCTGCCGCGCTGATCGCGCTCTCGATCGCCGCCACCGCTACCGCCCAGACTGCGCCGGCACCCGCCCCCGCGACGCCGGCCGCTCCGGCTGCTCCGGCCGCGGGCGCGAAGTTCACGCTCGATACGCCGCTTGCCGATATCGTTGCCGATCCGGCGGGCAAGGCCGTGATCGACAAGGACCTGCCAGGTCTGACCTCGCTCGAGCAGTTCGACACGTTCAAGGGCGCGAGCCTCAACCAGGTCGTGCCGTTCTCGAACGGCGCGCTGACGCCCGAGAAGCTCGCCCAGGTTGCTGCCGATCTCGCGGCGATCAAATGACGATGCGGGTTTTCCTGTCGCGGACGGCGTTGCTTGTTTCCTGCGCTTTGATTGCAACGCCCGGTACCGCGCAGGATAAGGATCGGATGCTGTTCCGCGATCCCGCCGCGTCGGTCGAGGCGCGGGTCGATGATCTGATGGCCCGGCTGACGCTGGAGGAGAAGGTCTCGCTGATGGCCGGCGCGACCGGCATGACCGGCCAGGCTGTCCCCCGGCTCGGCATTCCCGAGGTCAAGATGACTGACGGGCCGACTGGCGTGCGCTCGCCCGAGGGGCAGCCGGCGACTGTCTTCCCGGTCGGCGTGGCGATCGCCGCGACATGGAATCCGGCGCTGGCGCAACAGGTCGGCGGCGCGATCGCCGAGGAAGCGCGCGGATATGGCGCATCGGTGCTGCTCGCGCCGACCGTCAACATCGTGCGCACGCCGCGCTGGGGGCGCAATTTCGAGACCTATTCGGAGGACCCTTGGCTGACCACGCAGATTGCGCTTGGCTACGTCCGCGGCGTGCAGGACAAGGGTGTCGGCGTCTCGATCAAGCATTTCGCCGCCAACAACCAGGAAACCAACCGCTTCTTCACCAACTCCGCGGTCGATGAGCGGACCATGCGCGAACTGTATCTGCCCGCCTTTGAAACGGTGGTGAAGACGCTCGATCCCTGGTCGGTGATGGCGTCGTACAACAAGCTCAACGGCACTTATGCGGGCGAGAATCGCTGGCTGCTGACCGATGTGCTGAAGACCGAATGGGGCTTCAAGGGCTTTGTCGTGTCGGACTGGGGCGCGACCCACACCACCGCCAAAGCGATCAATGCCGGGCTCGACCTGGAAATGCCCGGCCCGCCGCAGCATTTCGGCGCCAAGCTGCTCGCCGCCGCGAAAGCGGGCGAAGTCTCCGCGGCGCAGATTGACGAAACCGCGCGGCGCATGGTGCGCCTGATCGTGCGCAGTGGCGTGATCGAGGGTGCCGCGGGCACCGGAGGCAAGGTCGGCGGTCCGGCACATGCCGCGATCTCGCAGCGCGCCGCCGAGGAAGCGATCGTGCTGCTCAAGAATAGCGGCGTGCTGCCGCTCGATCCGTCGATCCGGACACTTGCGGTGATTGGTCCCAATGCCGCCAAGACGCGCATCCAGGGCAGTGGCAGTTCTGCAGTGCAGCCGTTTGACGCCATCGCCACGCCGCTCGATGCACTCCGCGCGGCGCTGCCCGGCGTGACGATCACTTTTCAGCCCGGCGTCGACAGCGAGGAAGTGCCGCCGGCGGCGGACGCGACGATGTTCAGCCCGGATGCCGGCCGCAGCCGGAAGGGCCTGATGCAAAGCTATTATGCCACGGCGGATCAGTCGGGCGCGCCGGTCGCGACCGATGTTGCCACCGCTTTTCTGAAGCGGATCAGCGGCAATGTCGCCGGGCCGCAATCGGCCAATTATCTGTCGCTGCGCTGGGAAGGGCTGTTCTGGGCACCGGTGTCCGGTCGCTACGAATTCAGCATTCGCGGCACTGGCAAGGGCAATCTGCTGTTCGACGGCAAGCCGCTGATTGATGCATCGACCCCTGCAGTCCCCGACAATCGCGACGTGATCGGCTTCCCGGTCGGACGCCGTACCGTCGCGGTCGATCTCGAGGCGGGCAAGGCCTATCCGATCCGGCTCGACTATGCGAACGGCAAGTCGATCTATGAATCGCTCAATTTTGGCGTGCGCGTCCCGCGGCCATCGCTTGACGCGGCGGTCGCCGCGGCGAAATCGGCGGACGCCGCGATCGTCATTGTCGGCTCGAACAGCCTGACCGAAGGCGAGGGCTATGATCGCAGCTCGATCGACTTGCCGGGCGACCAGGACAAGCTCGTCTCCGCGGTCGCCGCCGCCAATCCGAAGACCGTGGTGGTGGTCAATGCTGGTGCGGCGATGACCATGAAGTGGAAGGACGAGGTGCCGGCGATCGTCGATATGTGGCTCACCGGCCAGTCCGGCCCGGCCGCATTGGCAGGCGTGCTGACCGGCAAGGTCAATCCGTCAGGCCGGTTGCCGGTCACCTTCCCGGCGAGCGATAGCGATGATGTGATCAAGGTTGAGGCGGGCACCAGCACCTATGGCGAAGGCCTGCTGGTCGGCTATCGCAGCTTCGACGCACGCGCGGTAAAGCCGCTCTTCGCCTTCGGCCACGGCCTGTCCTACACCAGCTTCGATTACGCCAGGGCGGTCGCACCGGCGCGGATCAAGGCGGGCGGCACGGCGAAGGTCACGCTTGATGTCCGCAACACCGGCAAGCGCGACGGGATGGAGGTTGTGCAGCTCTATGTCGCACCGATCGATCGTGCCGCGACTGAGCCGGTCAAGCAGCTCAAGGGTTTCGCCAAGGTCGCAGTACCGGCCGGCGGCGTGAAGCCGGTCGCGCTGACGCTCGATCGCCGCGCCTTCGCATCCTATGACGTGGCGACAAAGGCGTGGATGGTGCGGCCCGGCCGCTACCGGCTAATGATCGGCGCGGCATCGGACGATATCCGCGCGGTGAAGGAGATCGAGATCACCGGGACTGCCCGGGTGCCCTGACTCCGGGACCGGGACCTAGGCATCTCGCCGGCGCCTCACTCATAGCGTAGTGCCGCCAGGGGATCGAGGTCGGAAGCCTTGGCGGCGGGAACCACGCCGAACAGCAGGCCGACCATGGTCGAGAAGGCGAGCGAGAGCCCGATTGACCAGCCCGGGATCATCGGTGGGGGCAGGCCGGGGATGAACAGGGTGCCGAGCAGCCCGATGATCCAGCCGGCGAACACGCCGATCACGCCGCCCATCAGCGACAGGATCACTGCCTCCAACAAGAACTGGAGCAGGATGACATGGCGCGGCGCACCGAGCGCTTTGCAGATGCCGATCTCGCGTGTCCGCTCCGTCACTGACACCAGCATGATGTTCATGATACCGATCCCGCCGACGAGCAGCGAGATCCCGACGACGCCGCCCAGTACATAGGTAATCGAATCCGTCACCGAGGACACGGACCTGGTCAGCTGCTGCGCGGTCTGCACGCGGAAATCGTCGTCCTCGCCCGGCGACAGTGCATGGGCCTGACGCAACGTTCCCTCAATGCGGCGCTGCAATTCGCCGAGCCGCGACAGATCGGTGACGTCGATCAGAATCGTGATGTCCTGCAGGCTTTCATTGGGCATGATCCGCTGTCCGATCGCGAATGGCACGACCATATAATCGTCCTGGCTGATCCCGAGCAGGTCGCCGCGCGTTTCCATGATGCCGACGATCTTGAGCGAAAAACCGCCGACCTCGACGAATTGGCCGATCGGATTGGCGGCCAGCTTCAGATTTTTGCGCACCTGTTCGCCGATCACGCAGACCTGGCGGGCCGAGCGGTTGTCGCTGTCGGTGACGAACCGCCCCATCCGCGGGAATACCCGGATCGTATCCTTGTATGTCGCGGTCGCGGCCAGCATCCGCGTCTGGTTGGTTTCCGCGCCGCTGGAGATTCGGGCGCCGAACTGGCCAAAGGGCGCAAAGGAGGGGACGATCCGCCCGATATCGCCGAACTTCGCCTTGATCAGCAGATAATCCTTCATCTGCAGCCGGTTCGACTGGCCGAGCAATTGCTCGCGGAACGGCGTCGACGACTGGATCGTCAACACATTCGTGCCGAGCCCTTCGAAATTGCGGATCACCGAATAAGACAGGCCCTGGATGATCGACACCACCGCGATGACCGATGCCACGCTGACGACGATGCCCAGGGATGTGATGACGCTCCGCAACGGACGCGTACGGATGCTGTCGAGCGCGAGCAACAGGCATTGCAGCACCATGCCCATGCGCGTCAGCCCTCGTCCGACAGGATCCTGCCGTCGCGCAGGGTGATCCGGCGCTGGCATCGCCGTGCGATCGCTTCGTCATGCGTCACCAGGATCACCGTTTGGCCTTCGCCGTGCAGTTCGTCGAAGAGCTGCAGGATGTCTGCTGCCGTGGTCGAATCGAGATTGCCCGTCGGTTCATCGGCCAGCAGGAGCGACGGTGCCGTCACCAGCGCGCGAGCGATCGCCACGCGTTGCCGCTGACCGCCCGACAGCTCGTTGGGCAAATGGTTCTTGCGGTTGAGCAGCCCGACGCGGTCGAGCACGCGCTCGGCACTGGCAATGCGGTCCTTGCGCGATCCTGGCCGGTAAATCAGCGGCTGCATCACATTCTTCAGCGCCGATATGCGCGGCAACAGGTTGAAGTTCTGGAATACGAATCCGATCCGGCGATTGCGTATCTCGGACAGGGCGCGTTCCGACATCGCCGCCACATCGGTTCCATCGAGCAGGTAATCGCCCGATGTCGGCCGGTCGAGACAGCCCAGAATGTTCATCAGGGTCGATTTGCCCGAGCCCGACGACCCGATCAGCGCAAGATATTCGTTGCGGCGGACTGCCATATCCACGCCGTCCAGCGCGAAGATGGTTTCTGAGCCGACGCTATAGGTCCGCTTCAGCGTGCGGAGTTCAATCAGTGGCGCCATTGGTCGCCCCCTGGCTGAGCTTGGGCAAGACCTTCGCGCCGTCGACGAGCGATTTCAGCACCGCATAGGGCCCGACCACCACCTTCTCGTCCCGGCGCAAACCACTGGTGACGGCCTGATAGGCATCGTCCGCATTGCCGATATGGATATAGCGGCGCGTGACACGATCGCCGTCGATTACGAAGACATAGTTGCGGATTCCGGCGCGGCGATCCTGTGGCAGGCTGATGCCGTCATCGTCCGTTGTCTGGTCGCTCAGCACTGCTTGTACCGGCACCGCCAGGATCGGGGCGGGGTTCGAGGTATAGATTTTCGCGCGGCAGGACATGCCCTGGCGCAAATGCCCCGATTGCGGCCCGGTAATCTCGGCTTTGACCGAATAGGCGCGGCCAGTTGCGTCGTTGATCGGCAATACCTCGGCGGCGCGGCGCGGCGCCAGCGCGATCTCGCGCAGATGGCCGGTGATGCCGCGATCGGGCAGCATCGGGCAGATGATCTGTGCCTCACTGCCCAGCGCCAGGCGGCCGACATCATTCTCATCGACGTTCAGGTCGACCATGATCGTTTCCTTGCGCGCGATCGTCAGCAGGCTCGATCCCGGGATGCCGGTCGCGCTCGGAACGGCGGTTTCGCCGGTCTTGATGTTGACCGAGACTACCGTGCCTGACATTGGCGCGCGGATCACCGTGCGATCGAGTACATATTTGGCTTGCTTGAGCTCGGCGGTCGCTCGCGTGACCGCCATCCCGGTGCCGGCCAGGTTCGCCTTGGCCGCATTCAGCGCATAATAGGCGCTGTCATAGGCCGCCTTCGACACGAACCCCTTGTCCGCAAGGTTTGCGACGCGGTCCAGCTGCAGTTTCAGGTTGCTGACGTTGAAGCGTTGCTGTGCCTGGTTGGCGTTTTCGATCGCCATCTGGGCGCGCTGCTGCGCGGCCGCCTGGCGCAGATTCTCGTCCTCCAGTGTGATCACCACCTGCCCCTGCGTCACCTCGTCGCCTTCCTTCACCAGCACGGTCTTCACTCGCGCGATGATTTCCGGCGAAAGCAGCGCCTGTTGCCGGTAGATGAGATTGCCGGTCGCAAGCACGGTTTCGCGAATATCGCGCGGGCGGACCGGCTCCACCTCGACCTGGGTCGCGGTCGATCGCGCGAAGAACCGGACGAGGAAGGGTGAGGCCAGGATAAAGGCCGCCAGTACGGGCAATAGGATGCGGCGATTCATCCTCAGGCGGAACCGCTCGCCAACAGGGCGGCCGCCCAGATGCCGTACACCAGGGCATCTGGGGCGATGGCGATCAGCGCCGCGCGCGTGAACTTCAAATTGCCCAAGACCTGCAGGCCGATCGCGATCAGCACCATTTCCCAGATATTGATCAGGCTGAATGTCGACAGCAGCTGCCCCCAGCCCGAACTCGGCGGCAGGTGGAACAGTAACTGGTTCAGCGACACGGGATTCACATCGTTGCCCGCCAGCCGGCCCTCGGGCGCGAGCATGATGTTTAATATGCCTGCCGGCAGGATCAGCGCGAGCGGTGCCGTCGACCACATCACGATCGCGAACAGGCGGGTAAAGCGCTGGGTATCGCCGCCGCGCACCTTGAAGATGATCCAGAAGATGAAGGCGCGCCCCAGATTGACCACCAGTGCCAGCAGCACCACGCCGAACAGGCTGATGCCGATCAGCCGCCCACGGGTGTAGAATGGCAATGCGATATCGCGCTGCGCCTTTGGCATGGTCGCCGTCATCTGGTCGCGGAGCCAGGCGAGATCGACATGATAGAAATAGAAGATGTTGAGTAAAGCGGTGAACAGAATCGCAAGCGCAAGCGGCAGGAGGAGCGTCCAGACCTTTCTGGACAGTGCGGCGGTAAATGCCCTTCTCGGGTCGAAGAGCATGACGAGATAGGTTGTCAATAACGACATGCCGCTGGCTCCCTCCTGCGTTGCTGCGGTTCGGACGCGGGCGATCAAGCGGCGTGGTGCCGCATCGAGTAGATCAGGCCGATGAACAGCAGGAATTCAGCCGCGAAGATCGCGCCGAGCGCCTGGTTATCGGTCAGAGCGACGTGGCTGCTCCATTTTCCGACAGTTGCGGCCAGGATGGTCAGCAGCGCGGCCAGGCAGATGATCAAGACTTTCAGGCGTTGCATCATACTATTCCTCTCAAATATCCTGATTGAAGAAAGACAGGGTCTTCGGCGCATATTCGAGCAGCCCGCACATGCCGATAAACAGGGCGGTAACCCCGATTGCGGCCTGTGTGACGACGATGCAGATCGCGCGTACGGTATCGAACAGCTGCGCCATGCTGTGCGGCAGCATCACATCGTTATGGTTGATTGCGCCCAGGATCAGGGCCAGCAGGCTTGATCCGATATAGATTGCGCTGATGACGAAGAATTCGCGGCGTGTCCGCACCGCGTCGTGACCCTGGATCGCATCGATGACTGGGATCGACATGAGCACGGCGACGAACGTCAGCACGCCGATCAGCTCCTGGCCGAAATATTCGCGCAGGACGACCGTGATCAGCATGGCGACCGTCATCAGTGACCGGAACAGGATCGTGTTGGTGCGACGGGGATCGGCCGCCTCGCGTGCGATGGGAGCGCTGCTGCACACCGGGCACTGTGCCGCCGGGATGACGTCTTCGACGAACCATCGACCCAGGCGGGTGTCGTAGCTGTAGATCTTGTCGGCGAAATTCTCGTCGTCACCAATCAGGATCTTGAACGCAATCATGGCGATCTTTGATGCGACGGTGGTCGTCAGCGGCGCGAAGGTCGCTCCCTTGCCATGCAGCCGGCGGATCTGGCCCGGGTCGCCGAGGCAGGCATAGCAGCTTGACCGGCCGGGAATATAATTGGGTCCGACCACCCCGACATAGTCCAGGAAGCCACCGATCACGAAGGGCACGCGGGCTGCGACGCAGGCCGAATTCACCCAGTTGTTCGATTCCTCGGGCGTGTCGATCGCCTTCACGACCAGATCGACGCCGTCGAGCAGGTCGCTGACGTCGCGCTCCGATTCGATCTTTCGATTGAGCGCGACGATCTCGATCTCGGGATTGAACTTGCGGATTGCGCCCGCAATCACATCGACTTTCAATTGGCCGAGGTCGGCGGGAGTGTACATCAGCTGGCGGTTGAAGTTGCTTTCCTCGACCACGTCGAAGTCGAGGATGGTGATCCGGCCAACACCGATCGCGGCCAGGTTCCACAGCACATGGCTGCCGATCGCGCCGACCCCGAGGATCAGGACATGGGCGTTCGCCAGCGTTTGTCCGTGCGCCTCGGGCGTGTCCGATGTCATCGAGAAATAGCCGAGCTGCCGCGAATAGCGCCCGTCGAGCCCTTCGATCGGGCGTTCCAGCAGCACCTTCTTGCTGACCAGCTCGCGCAGCCGCGTCGGCGCGATCAGCTTCAGCATATCCTGTTCCGACACACTCGCGCGAGCGATCAGCACATCGACGATCGCGCGGTGCTCATGCGCGAATGTCACGCGCAGATCCGGCACCGCATTCAGGATTACGCCGCCCGGCGTGTCCGTGACAAAGCAGAACGGGTTCAGGTGATAATCGGTCATGAGCGTTACTTCATCGCCCGAAAGCGCAGCATGCCCAGTATGGGCGGTGTCAGGGCGATCAGGATCAGGAACCCGACATCAACGATCGTGCTGGGCCAGAGCCGGTTCGCCCCGGTCCGCAGTACGAGCAAGGCGGAGAGGACCAATGCCACCTGAAATATCTGGCTGACCGCGAAATACAGGACATAGTCCGCCCTGCGCTGCGCCGATCCCATCACATTGACGAAGGCATTGCGATTGAAGTTCGGCTCGCCGACCAGCTCCTGGAAGATATAGTAGCCGTCATATTCGACGAACGGGATCAGGTTGACGAAGATCAGGATAGCGTTGAGGCCGGCGAACATGATGGCATAAGGAAATGCCGGCGTGCCGACCAGGAACAGGGCCGCAACCAGCGCGACCGTCACGAGCAGATTATTCGCCTGGATACCCGCGAACAGCGTGCGCAACCTTTTGGGCCGGTCGGTCAGCATGTTGATGGCACTGACATCGGCGTAGAAGGCGGGGTGGAGAAAGAACAGCATCAGGCCGATCCGCGGCACTTTCACGCCATAGGAGCGCGCGACGAACGCATGGGAGAGCTCATGCACCAGGCCGACAACGAGGATCGAGGCCAGGTAGAAAGGAATGATACCGAACCCGATAGAGAAGCCAGCCAATGCTGGCCGTGCGATCGGGAACAGCGCCGCGATCAGGAGCAGGTTGAACACGAAGATCGGAAGCGTCGTCCAGCCCAGCATCTCGCGGTAAAATCGGGCGAACCGGGGATGCGCGTCGATCAGCCAGGCCGGGTCGACGTTCAGCACCTTGATCTTCAATGGCGAGATCGCCTTTTTCGGTGTCGCAGCCGTTTCGAGAAGGCCCATGCGCGCGACCGTCGCGACGAATTTCTGGAAATATTCGAACGGAATCCGGGCCGCCAACTGCTCTTGCGACCGGGTACCGTCGAGCAGCCTCAGCCAGGTGACCTCTTGCTGCCCCAGTTTAAAATGGCGCGCGGTCGATACGTCGTAAATATGGAACAGCCCGCCCTCAAGGGCGTAGAATTCCAGACTGTCTTTTACCTTCAGCATCGGGCGACCTGCTCCGTCGGGTACGGGGCGCAACAAGTCGTCACGCCCCGGTCCATGCATTTCTGGCCGTCAGCTGACGAACATCAGCCCGAGGATGCCGAGGCCAATGCCGATTCCCGTGGCAATGCCGGCGCTCAGATCCGACACAGGTGCATCGACGATATCGATTTCTTCGAAAGTCATTGTAAGGTTTCCTTCTGGTAAGGTGGAAATATTACGAGATGAAAAGCAGACCTATTCCAACCGTAACCAGGGCGCCGCCGGCGACACCTGCCCAGAATTCTGCATCGGACGGTGCGTCTATCGTACTGATTTCTTCGAACGTCATGATACTACCCTTCCTTTTCTGCTCCTAAGCCACCGGATTCGAGATCCTGTGGCGTTCGAAGGATGCAGGTGCATGGAAAGGCTAGTCAAATGACAAATTGTTCATGTTTCGAGTTGCGCGTGTGTTAAAATGCGCAATCTACGTAAAGAGCCAATATGGATTTAAGTTAACGGCTCGGACATTTCGGCTGCGAAACAATAAGGGCGCTACGCCTGTTCTTTGAACTATTGCTGCCGTTCTAAGGGGTCGGTGCGACGATCAGTTTGATCCCGGCCTTTTCGATCATCGCCGCATCGCGGTCAGTGATGCCGTCATCGGTGATCACCACGTCGAGCTCGTCGGCGGTGCACACGACATGGCCGGCGGGGGCGCCGAACTTGCTGCTGTCGACCAGCACGATCACTTCATCGGCACGGTCGAGCAGGCGGCGTTCGGCATGGACCAGCAGGACGTCGGTCTGCATCAGGCCATGCCGGCCGATCGATGCCGCACCCATGAAGAGTTTCGACGCGCGGTACCGGCTCATCCCGTCATCGTCGAATGGCGGGAGCAGGATATTCTGTTCGCGGAACAGCGTGCCGGCGGGCATCGAGATATGCGTGCCGGGCTGGCCGATCAGCGCGCTGACGATGTGCAGCGAGTTGGTCAGCACATGCAGCTCAAGCGGGGCGAGCAGCGGGCACATCTGCAAGGTGGTCGATCCGCCGTCGATGATCACCGTCTCGCCCGCGCCGCACAAGGCGGCGGCAGCGCGGCCGATCGCCTCCTTGGCGGCGCGGTTGCGCTCGACATTCTCGTGGAATGGCACGCCGCGCAGATGGCCGTCATTGGCGCCCGCACCACCGCCAGTCGCGTCAGGGACGTCGACCAGCCGCGCGCCGCCGCGCACGCGGACGATCTTGCCGCTCGTCTCCAGCCGGTCGAGGTCGCGGCGCAAGGTCGCGCCGGATGCTTCGAGCGAGCGGTCCAGTTCCTGGAACGATACGAATCCGCGTTCGCGCATCAATTCCAGGATCAGTCGGTCGCGATCTTCTGCGTGCATTAAAGGGCCTTTAAGGATCCCGGCAGGTATCAGGCCTGATCCGCGCGGATGCAAGCATATCCGATCATCAGACGATTCCGGCGCCCAGACCGACCGTAGTGCGCTCCTGCGCCTTGCGTTCGCGCCAGCCCAGCGTGCGATACAGCGCGAGCGGGTCGATCGCACCACCCGCCTCGGCCCGCGCCAGCGCGACGATCGGCGCCACATCGGTATCATAGGCCCGGCGCAGCCCGCGGAAGGCGATGATCGCGTCGTTCGACTCCTGCGCGTCGCGTAGCGCCTCGCGATCGACCAGCAGTGCTTTCGCGAAGGATCCGACGATCGCTTCGGCCGAACAGAGCATGCTTTCGATCGGGTCGGTCACATTGTGCGACTGGTCGATCATATAGGCCGGGTCGAACCCGGTGCGCGGCTCGAGTGCTGCCTCGACCAGCTCGTTGAAGATCAGGAACAACTGGTGCGGGTTGATCGCGCCGGCGTCGAGATCGTCATCGCCGTACTTGCTGTCGTTGAAGTGGAAGCCGCCAAGCTTGCCCGCCTTGTGTAGCCGCGCGACGATCTGTTCGATATTCACATTGGGAGCGTGATGGCCAAGGTCGATCAGGCACATCGCCTTGGGACCCAGTTCCTGCGCCGCCATCATCGACGATCCCCAGTCGGAAATGACCGTCGAGTAGAAGGCCGGCTCGAACAATTTATGTTCGAGCAGTATGCGCCAGTCATCGGGCAGCGCGGCATAGACTTCTGTCGCCGCGTCAAGATAGCGGTCGAGCGAGCGGCCGAGATGCTGCTGGCCCGGGAAGTTGGTGCCGTCGCCGACCCACACGGTCAGTGCGCGCGAGCCGAGCTGGCGGCCGATCTCGATGCATTCGATATTATGATCGATCGCCTGGGCGCGAACATCGGCGTCAGTCGAGGACAGGCTGCCGCTGCGATAGCTGTGCGCCTGGCCGGGCTGATCCTGGAAGGTGTTCGAATTGACCGCGTCAAAGCCAAGGCCAAGGCTCGCTGCTTCTTCGCGCAAGGCGGCATAATCGCTGACCTTGTCCCATGGAAAATGCGGACTGACCCGCGGCGTGGCCTGGCCGAGTTGCTGGATCAGGCCGCAATCCTCGAGCTTTTCATGGATATTGGTCGGTTCGCCCGGGATCGAGAATTTGGCGAAGCGCGTGCCGCCGCGCCCGGCGCCCCAACTCGGCACCGCGACGCTGAAGGTCGCGACCGCGCTCTTCACCTGCGCGATGTCGATACCGCGCCGTGCCAGCTGGCGATCGAGCGCGGCATAATCCTCCGCCAGCGCATCGATGCGCTCGGCATTATGGGTGCCGATCTGGTCGAGCGTCAGCGCGGGGCCGTTCGCCATCCTGTATCTCCCTCAAATTATCACGTTATCAGCGCGGAAAGGCCTGCGCATTGCCGGCATCCACATTGAGCAGATTACCGGTTGATTTGGCCGATGTCGCTGATGCGAAAAAGGCCACGGCTTCGGCGACATCCGCCGGCAGGACGTCGCGCTTGAGCATCGAACGGTTGCGGTAATGCGCCTCCAGCTCTTCGCCCGAATCGATGCCGTGTGCGTCGGCGCGCTCCTGGCGCCAGTCGCCGTCCCAGATACGCGATCCCTTAATCACCGCATCGGGATTGACCGTGTTGACGCGGATGCCGTGCGGCGCCCCTTCGAGCGCGAGGCAGCGCGCGAGATGCAGTGCCGCCGCCTTGGCCGAGGCATAGGCCGAGGCATTGGTCGCCGGCGCGATGCCGTTCTTCGATCCGATGAACACGATCGACCCGCCGCCCGCTGCGCGCAGCAACGGAAAGGCTTCGCGCGAGGTCAGGAAATAGCCTTTCGCCAGCACGTCGTAATTGCGGCCCCACATCTCGACCGTGGTGTCCTCGATCGACGCAGAAGACGCGATGCCGGCATTGACCACGAGGATGTCGAGCCCGCCGAACTCGCGCGCGCAATCGGCGAAAGCGGCGGCGATCTGGGTCTCGTCGGTGACGTCGCACAGGGAGGCGCGCACCCGGTCGGCGTCGAATTTGCGCTCCAGCGCTTGCTGCGCGCCCGCCAGTGTCTCGGCATCGCGATCGAGCAGCATCACGCACGCGCCATCGGCGAGCAACCGTTCCGCGCTGGCGATGCCGATGCCGCCGGCGCCGCCGGTGACCAGCGCGATCTTGCCCGCCAGCGATTTGGGCTTGGGCATGCGCTGCAGCTTGGCTTCCTCGAGCAGCCAATATTCGATGTCATAGGCTTCCTGCTCGGGCAGGCCGAGATAGCCGCCGATCGCCTCCGCGCCGCGCATCACGTTGATTGCATTGCCGTAGAATTCGCCTGCCAGCCGCGCCGTGGTCTTGTCGGCGGCAAAGGTGATGCGGCCAATGCCGGGGATCAGCACGACGACCGGATTGGGATCGCGCATCGCCGGATCGCCGGGATGGACGCAGCGCTGATAATAAGCGGCATAGCCGTCGCGGTACGCGCCGAGCTGCGCCGAGAGATAGGCATCGTCGTCAAGCTGCGTCGGATCAAGCACCAACGGCGCGATCTTGGTGCGCAGGAAATGGTCGGGGCAGGAGGTGCCGATTGCCGCCAGCCGGGCGAAATCGGCTGACCCGGCGAACTGCAGTGACCCGGCATCGTCGGAGAAATGCCCGACCTTCGACTGCTCACCGGTCATCAGCCCGCGCAGCCGCGGCATCAGCCGTGCCGCCGCCGCCTTGCGCTCGGCCGCCGGAAGAGTCGGGGCGATCTCGCCGCCGAAATCGGGGCGCAGCGCGAGCCTGGTGTTGAGATAGGCCGCGGCGTCGGCGATCAGGCCGATGGTGCGGTCGTAACAGTCGCGCGACGTGTCGGCCCAGCAGATCAGGCCGTGCCCGGCGAGCACCACGCCAATGCAGCCGGGATTGGCGGCGACATGGTCGCGCAGCCGCAGGCCAAGGTCGAAGCCCGGACGTTTCCAGCCGAGCCACCCGACCGAGCCGCCCCAGATCTCCTGCACTGCGGCCTCGCCATTTTGTGCCGCGGCCAGAGCGATGACCGAATCGGGATGGACATGGTCGACATGCGCGAAGGGCAGGAAAGCGTGGAGCGGCGTATCGATCGATGCCGCGCGCGGATTGAGGTTGAAGGTGCAGTGCGGCAGATAGCCGACCATTTCGTCTTCATGCTCGACACCGCGATAAAGCCGTTCGAGGCCGATCAGCTTGTCGAGATAGAGTGTAGAGAAGCCGTTCAGCGTCATCGAGCCAATATCGCCGCCCGATCCCTTGACCCATAGTATCTTCACCGTCTCGCCAGTCAGCGGGTCGGTCTCGTCCAGCTTGGCCGAGGTGTTGCCGCCGCCGAAATTGGTGATGGTCAGGTCGCTGCCCAGCAGATTGGAGCGATACAGCAGCAGATTTTCCGGCGACAGCGCGGCTGCAGTCGGTTCCGACCAGAGATTGGCCGGGACGGCGAACGCCAGACTTTCCTGACCGGGCTGCAGTGGTGATGTACGATCGGCCATCGGTCGAATCCCCTCATTCTCGTTTGACGGCGTTCTACAACAGGCTATGGTCGTAAACAATCAGGTTCGATAAAAAATGATCAGATTTAATCTAGGAAGAGGGTGAAAAGCGGTGTTGACGGTGGTGCTCGATGTCGGAAAGACGATGTCCAAGCTCACTTTGTGGGACGGCGGGACGTTGCTCGAGCGACGCACGCGCGCCAATGAGATCGTTGCCGGACCGCATTACACCGCTCTCAATTCGATGGGAATCGAGGCATGGATGGTGACGGTGCTGGCCGATTTCGCCGTACTTGGCCAAATCGGCGCGATCATGCCGGTCGCGCATGGCGCCGCGATTGCGATCCTGCGCGACGGGCAGCTGGCGGTGCCGCCGATCGATTATGAGCAAAGCCTGCCGGCCGAGCGGCGCGCGCGCTATGATACGGGGCGTGACCCCTTTGCCGCGACCGGCTCGCCGGCACTGCCGGCCGGGCTCAATATCGGTGCCCAGCTCGACCTGCTTGACGAGCTTTATCCGGCATTGCTGACGCACGGCGCGACGATCCTGCCCTGGGCGCAATATTGGGCATGGTTGCTGTCGGGCGTCGCCGTGTCGGAAGTGACAAGCCTTGGCTGTCATAGCGATCTGTGGCGTCCTGCCGACGAACGGCCCTCGGACATGGCGGCACGGCGCGGCTGGGCGGCGCTGTTCGCGCCGCTCGCCCGCGCCGGCGATGCGATCGGGACGATTTCCCCGGCGATGGCGGCGCGGACCGGCTTGCCGGCGGATGTCCGGATCCATGCCGGGCTGCACGATTCGAACGCGGCGCTCCACGCTGCACGCGCCTTTGCCGAGATTGGCGATCATGAAGCGACGATCCTGTCGACCGGCACCTGGTTCGTGGCGATGCGCTCGCCCGGCGCCGATGCGGTGGTCGACATCGCCGACCTGCCCGAGGCGCGCGACTGCCTGGTCAATGTCGATGTCCGCGGTGCGCTGGTGCCGTCGTCGCGCTTCATGGGTGGGCGCGAGATCGAGCTGCTCAGCGGCATCGATACGCGCCGCGTCGACATCAAGCCCGACCAGCCGGCGCTGATCGACGCGGTCGAGCCAGTTGTGGCGGCGGGTGCGATGGCGCTGCCGTCGATGATGCCCGGTGTCGGGCCCTTCCCGTCGGGATCGGGCGGGTGGGTGGTGGAGCCCGAGGATCCCTATGCGGTGCGCGCCGCGGCATGCCTCTATGCCGCCCTGGTCGCCGATGCGTCGCTCGACCTGATCGGCTCGCGCGGGCGGCTGCTGATCGAGGGACGCTTCGCCGAGGCGCAGGTGTTCGTGCGCGCGCTGGCGTCGCTGCGGCCGGATACCGCCGTCTACACCGGGGTTGCGCATAACGATGTGTCGTATGGCGCGCTCCGGCTGGTCGATGCGACGCTCGCGCCGCCCGCGGCGCTCGACCGGGTCGCGCCGCTCGACGTGGATCTCTCCGGCTATCGCGACCTGTGGCGCCGGCGCATCGCTGGCGTGGCGGTGGCGGCGTGAAGGCGGCGAACATCCTCGACTATCGTGCGCTCGCGAAGAGCCGCCTGCCGCGCTTCCTGTTCGATTACATCGATGGCGGATCCTATGCGGAGACCACGCTGCGGCGGAACGTGACCGATCTCGAATCGATCGCGCTGCGCCAGCGCGTGCTGCGCGATGTCGGATCGATCGACTTGTCGACCAGCCTGTTCGGCGCGCGCCAGGCGATGCCGGTGGGGCTTGGCCCGATCGGCCTGGCGGGGATGAACGCCCGGCGCGGCGAGACTCAGGCCGCGCGTGCCGCCGCCGGGGCGGGCATTCCCTTCACTCTGTCGACCGTATCGGTGTGCACCGTCGCCGAGGTAGCGGCGGCGAGCCCCCAGTCCTTCTGGTTCCAGCTCTACATGATCCGCGACCGCGGCTTCATGCGCGAGCTGCTCGCACTGGCGCGCGACACCGGCTGCACCGCTCTGGTGTTCACCGTCGACATGCCGGTGCCGGGCAGCCGTTACGGCGACCTGCGGTCCGGCCTTGCCGGCGCGCCCGGCTTGTACGGCGGGCTGCGGCGCTTCGGGCAGGCGGCGATGCATCCGCGCTGGGCGTGGGACGTCGGGGTGCGCGGGCGGCCGCATGGCCTGGGCAATGTCGCCTCGGTGCTGGCGGGCAAGACGGGCCTCGAGGATTTCTTCGCCTGGATGCGGGCGAATTTCGATCCGACCGTAACCTGGCGCGACCTGGACTTCATCCGCACCGAATGGACCGGGCCGCTGATCATCAAGGGGCTGCTCGATGTCGAGGATGCGCGCGAGGCGGCCGCGCTCGGCGCGGACGGGATCGTCGTGTCGAACCATGGCGGACGGCAGCTCGACGGCGTGCCGTCGACCGCGTGCGCCCTGCCAGCAATTGCTG